>NZ_CAKKLK010000001.1:0-756577 GCF_918698045.1 Microbacterium sp. Bi98
GATCTCCGCACCGCCTTCGGTCCCCGCTGCGCCACCCGCCGCCCCTGCAGTACCGCCCGCGCCCTCAGCCGCATCACCCGCAGCCCCTGCGGTACCGACGACGCCGGCACCTTCCGGTGCGCCCGCTGCGACCGGATCGCTTTCGACCGCGTGGTCGGAACAGCAGAGCTCTTCGACTCAGGACAGCACCGCGCGGCCCGCCGTTCCGGCGGCCACGGCGCCGCGCCCCCAGTCTTCCGACGTACCGCCTGCTCCGCCGCTGCCCGTGCCCGCCTCGGCCCCGTCCGCGCCCAACGCCGCCGCTGCAGAGTCGGCGTCCTCGGCATCCTCGCGTCGTCAGCAGCGCGAGCAGGGCGTGGGGCGTCGCTCGTTCCTTCAGGAGGAGCGCCGTGAGGAGCCAGCGCGTCAGGGCGGACGCGGGCTGCTCAACCGCGTCGGGTTCACCCTCGGCCCGAGCGCTCGCGAACGCGCCGTCCGCGACGACGAGCACGCGGTGAGCCGCCATTGGCCGGGCCCCCGCACCGTCGCTGTCGTCAACGGGAAGGGCGGGGCGGGAAAGACACCGGCCACCGTGCTGCTGTCGGCGGTCTTCGCGCAGTACGGCGGCGCCGGGGTTCTCGCGTGGGACAACAACCAGACCCGCGGCACCCTCGGCTGGCGCACCGAGACGGGGGCGCACGATCGCACACTGCTCGAACTGCTTCCGCAGACCCAGCGCCTGCTGGGAGCCCAGGGACAGTCAGCCGACCTCGCGCACTTCGTGCATCACCAGCCGCAGGAGAAGTACGACGTCCTGCGGTCGAAGCCCGTCCGACTGGCCCACGAGAATCGGCTCCGGCCCAGTGACGTCGACTCCATCCACGCGATCGCGGCCAAGTTCTACCGTCTGATCATCATCGACTCCGGCAACGACGAGTCCGATCCGATGTGGCTGCGGATGATCGACCTCGCCGACCAGATCGTCGTGGCGACGACGACACGTGACGACCATGCCGAGGCCGGGGCTCTGCTGCTCGAGGCACTCGAAGACCGCGACGAGCGATCCGCACGGTTGGCTCGGGAGTCAGTGGTCGTCGTCAGTCAGGCGGACCCGAAGGCATCCCCCGCCGAAGTCGCAGACGTCATCGCCGGATATCAGCCGCTCGCGCGCGAAGTCGTCGGCATCCCCTTCGATCGGGAGATGGTCGACGGTCACCTCCGTCTTCGTGCACTTGCGGCGCCGACGCAGCGGTCGTGGCTCTCTGCCGCGGCCGCCGTCGCCCGAGGCTTCTGAGCCGTTCGGCAGAGGACCCGACGGACCGGTCGTCCGAGGTTCGGATCGACGGCGGCTCAGCGGGCTGCCGACGCGTCAGGACCGAAGGCTGTCGACCCAGTTGCGGAGCAGCTGGATTCCGGCCTCTCCGGACTTCTCGGGATGGAACTGCGTCGCGGAGAGCGGCCCGTTCTCGACCGCGGCGAGGAACGGATCGCCGTACGTCGACCACGTGAGCACCGGCTGAGGGAACGGCGGGATGACATCGAGCTCCCACGACTGCGCGGCATAGGAGTGCACGAAGTAGAAGCGTTCGTTCTCGATGCCCTTGAACAGCACCGATTCGGCGCCCGGCTCGACCGTGTTCCACCCCATGTGCGGCAGCACCGGCGCGTTGAGCTCCGTGACCGCTCCCGGCCATTCGCCGAGACCCTCGGAATCGTGCCCGCGCTCGACACCGTGCGCGAACAGAACCTGCATGCCGACGCAGATGCCGAGCACCGGGCGCCCGCCTGCGAGCCGGCGATCGATGATCTCGTCACCGCCGTGCGCGTAGAGCGCATCGCGGACGGCCTGGAACGCGCCGACTCCGGGCACCACGAGACCGTCGGCCTCGAGCGCCTCCGTGCGGTCGCGCGTCAGCACCGCATCAGCACCGGCGGCGATGAGCGCCTTGACAGCCGAGTGGACGTTGCCGGATTCGTAGTCGAAGACGGCGACCCGGGGAGCCCTGCTCACAGTGCGCCCTTCGTCGACGGGATGCCGTCGACCAGGGGGTCGAGGGCCTTGGCCTGGCGGAACGCCCGAGCGAATGCCTTGTACTCGGCTTCGGCGATGTGGTGGGGGTCGCGGCCCCCGAGAACGCGTACGTGCACCGTGAGTCCCGCGTTGAAGGTGATGGCCTCGAACGTGTGGCGCACGAGCGAACCGGTGAAGTGGCCGCCGATGAGGTGGTGCTCGAAACCGGCAGGCTCCCCCGTGTGAACGAGATAGGGACGCCCCGAGATGTCCACGACAGCCTGCGCGAGCGCTTCGTCGAGCGGCACGAGAGCGTCGCCGTATCGCGAGATGCCGGACTTGTCGCCCAGCGCCTCGCGGATGGCCTGACCGAGAACGATCGAGATGTCCTCCACGGTGTGGTGTGCGTCGATCTGCGTGTCCCCCGAGGCGCGCACCGTGAGGTCCGTGAGCGAGTGCTTCGCGAAAGCCGTCAGCATGTGATCGAAGAACGGCACCGACGTGTCGATACGGCTCGCACCGGTGCCGTCGAGGTTCAGCTCGAGCTCGACGGTGGACTCCGACGTGCTGCGCACACGCGTGGCGGTGCGCGGGGTCTGGGCGGGGCTGCTCATGAAGCCGATCCTATCGAGGCGAGGGCATCGAGGAATGCCGTGGTCTCCGCCTCGGTGCCCGCGGTGACGCGGAGGTGCCCGGGTATCCCGACGTCGCGGATGAGAACACCCTGCTCGTAGAGCTGCTGCCAGACCTTCTGGGGCTCTGCGACACCCCCGAACAGGACGAAGTTCGACCAGGACTCATGCGGGGTGTACCCCAGCGCCTCGAGCGTCGCGGAGATGCGATCCCGCTGCTCGACGATCTCCTCGACCATGCCGAGCATCACGTCGGAGTTGCGCAGAGCGGCGACGGCTGCGGCCTGCGTGAGAGCGCTGAGGTGGTACGGCAGGCGCACGAGCCGCAGAGCGTCGATGAAGGCAGGATCCGCGGCGAGGTACCCCACGCGGGCACCCGCGAAGGCGAAGGCCTTGCTCATCGTGCGGGAGACGGCGAGCCGCGGTCGTCCCTCGAGAAGGGTCAGAGCCGATGCCGCGTCGTGCGGCGCGAACTCCTGGTACGCCTCGTCGACGACGACGATTCCGTTCGACGCCTCGTACACGGCTTCGACGACGTCGAGGCCCAGCGGCGTGCCTGTCGGATTGTTCGGAGAGCACAGCAGGATGACGTCAGGATCGACATCTCGCACCTGCGATGCCGCCTCTTCGGGGGTGATCGTGTAGTCGGGCTGCCTGGTGCCGGCGACCCAGCGCGCTCCGGTGCCCTTCGAGATCAGCGGATACATCGAGTAGGTCGGGGCGAAGCTGAACGCCGTGCGGCCCGGCCCGCCGAACGCCTGCAGAATGTGCTGAAGGACCTCGTTCGACCCGTTGCCCGCCCAGATCTGAGCCGGTTCGAGACCATGACCGAGGTACTCCGCGAACCCTTCCCGGAGCGTGGTGAACTCGCGATCCGGGTAGCGGTTGACATCGCGGAGCGCGACCGCGATGTCGTCCAGGATGTCACTGGCGACCGCGTCGGGAACCGGATGCGTGTTCTCGTTGACGTTGAGTGCGATCGGAAGAGGCGCTTGCGGCGCTCCATAGGGCGTGAGCCCTCGGAGGTCGTCGCGAAGAGGGAGGTCGGCGAGTGATGCAGTCACCCTTCCCATGGTAGGCCGCCTTCGCTACACAGACGCCCGTGGTGACGGAGTGTGAACGCGCATCCGCGCCGCACCGCTCGATCGAACGGCCCTCACGGGTTCATTCCGAATACTGCGCCGGAATCGCCAGCTCCTGGCCGATCTGCAGCTCGCCGCCGCGCAGCAGGTTCAGACGCGTGATGTCGCCGATCACGTCGCGCGGATCCGCGCCGGGGGCCACGCTCTCGGCGATCGACCACAGCGTGTCGCCGGGCATCACCGTCACCGTCGCGAACGATGCCGTGGCGGTCTGTTCGCCTGAGGCCATCGCACTGCCGCCGCTGAGTGCGGCGAATGCGATCCCGGCTGCGAGCGGCACGGCCGCGACAGCGAGAACGACACGTCGACCGCGCGCCGTCAGCTTGAGCCGCGTCGCCGGACGAGCCGGAAGGACTGCTGCACTGCTGAAGGTGATGGTGCTCATGTCGTGCTCCTCTGCATCTACCGCGTGGGCGGTGAAGTTGGCGTAGCGTTCGCATTCGCGCCTCGGCCGGGAGCCGTGAATGCGAAGCTACGTTCCGAAGTTATCTTCGAATTCGAACATCTGTCAAGCGTTCTTCGAAACAGAAGTCCGGGAATCGGCCGACACGCTCGAACAGATCTTCCACTTCGGCGCGATTCTCGGATACGGTTTCGATGTCAACACCCCACCACGGGCCTCCGACATTCGAACTGAGACGCCGGAATCGCACACCTGAGGAGCACCATGAGCGACATCTCCGCCCCCGACGCCGACGTCCCGCGCACCCGTCGCCGCAAGAGCCTGAGTCCCAAGCAGATGGCGATCCTCGAGGTCATCCAGACGTCGATCAGCCGTCACGGGTACCCGCCGAGCATGAGAGAGATCGGCGACGCCGTGGGCCTCAAGTCGCTGTCCAGCGTGACCCACCAGCTCGGCCAGCTCGAGCTGAGCGGATATCTGCGACGCGACCCCGGCAAGACCCGTGCCATGGAAGTGCTCATCGACCTCCCCGGCACCAGCGGAGAGAATCCCGCCGATGTGGCGACCCCCGTGGGCGATGCGGCGCTCGTGCCGCTCGTCGGCCGCATCGCCGCAGGTGTCCCGATCACCGCCGACCAGCAGGTCGAGGAGATCTTCCCGCTCCCCCGGCAGCTCGTCGGCAAGGGCGACCTGTTCATGCTCAAGGTGTCCGGCGAATCGATGATCGATGCGGCGATCTGCGACGGCGACTGGGTCGTGGTGCGGTCGCAGAGCAGCGCCGAGAACGGCGAGATCGTCGCCGCCATGCTCGACGGCGAGGCGACGGTGAAGGTTCTCCGTCGACGCGACGGCCACACCTGGCTGCTGCCTCGCAACTCCGCATTCGAGCCGATCCTCGGCGACGAGTCCGTCATCCTCGGCAAGATCGTCGCCGTGCTGCGCGCGGTCTGACTCCCCTCCCACCCTGCCGGTGACGGCGGGCGTCGACGCACCATAGGCTCGAACCATGTCGTCGCCGTTCGGTACCTGGACCTCTCCGTTCACCCCCGACCGGATCGCCGCGTCGTCTCCGCGGATCGATGGCAGCGCCTTCGTGGCTGACGAGATCTGGTGGGGTGAGTCGATCCCTGCCGAGGGCGGTCGCCTGACCGTGCGAAGTTCGACGGGTGCCGAGATCCTTCCCGCGCCATGGAGTGCTCGGTCTCGCGTGCACGAGTACGGCGGCGGGGCGTGGACCGCGGATGCCGACGGCACGCTGTACTTCGTCGATGCCAAGGATCAGCGCGTGCACCGCATGCCCCGCGGCGGTGTCCCCGTTCCTCTGACACCCCCGGGCCCGGCGCACGGCGGTCTGCGTCTGCAGAGCGGCCGCCTGTTCGCCGTGCGGGAGGATCTGTCCGTCTCCCCTCACCGACGCGCCATCGTCGAGATCCCGACCGACGGGTCGGCATCCGACCGGCCTGCGCTGCTGAAGACCCTCGTCGAAGGCGAGTCGTTCTACGCTCATCCGGCACTGTCTCCCGACGGTTCTCGTGCCGCGTGGGTCGAGTGGTCCGGCGATCGGATGCCGTGGCAGCGAGCGTCGTTGGTGATCTCGGACGGCACCGCGCGCACAGAGCTGTCCACTCGCGCCGCGCTGCAGCCCGAGTGGACGGCTGACGACGAGATCGTGTACTCCGACGATCCCTCGGGCCGCTGGGCTCTGCACCGACAGCGTGTCAGCGGAGCCCAGGCGGTCGGCACGGCGGAGCAGATCACCGACGACGACGCCGACACGGGATACGGCCTCTGGGTGCTCGGCAATCGCTGGTACCGCCCGCTCGCCGACGGTCGCGTCGTGGCTGTGCGCACGAACGGTCGCGACCGGGTCGTCGTCATCGACCCCGACGGCAGCGCCCACCGCATTCCCCTCCCCGCAGACGGCCACGTGAGTGTCGACGATGTCGCGGGCTCCCGCGCGCTGCTCTCCGGAAACAGCTCGACGACAGAACCCGGGGTCTGGTGCGTCGACGTCGACACGGGTCGCGTCGAGGCCGTCGCGGGAGCTGCGCCGACCGATCCTGCGTGGATGCCGCCCGCATCCGAGGTCCTGGTCGACGGCTCGCACGGGCCCGTCCATGCCTTCGCGTACCCGCCGACGAATCCCTCGGCCCACGCTCCGGCCGCGGATGACGAGCTCCCGCCCTACATCGTGCTCGTCCACGGCGGCCCGACCGCGCATGTGACCGGCGCGGCGTCCGCCGCCGTCGCGTTCTGGACGAGCCGCGGCATCGGCGTGCTCGACGTCAATTACGGCGGATCGACGGGCTACGGCCGTGCGTACCGCGAACGGCTGGACGGCGGATGGGGCGTGGTCGACGTCGACGACGTGATCGCAGCGGCCCGCGGCCTCGCCGATGCCGGGCTCGCGGATCCCGCCCGCATCGCGATCAGAGGCGGCTCGGCGGGCGGTTGGACAGTGCTCTCGTCGCTGGTGCGGGGAGGGACGTTCGCCGCGGGGATCAGCCGATACGGAGTGGTCGACCTGCAGATGCTGAGCGCGCACTCCCACGACTTCGAGGCGCACTACATCGAGGGGCTGGTGGGTCCGCTGCCCGAGGCGGAGGCACTCTACGTCGCGCGTTCGCCCCTGACACACGCCGACCGGATCGACGTGCCGGTGCTGCTGATGCAGGGTGCGGACGACCGTGTCGTGCCACCGGC
Organism: Microbacterium sp. Bi98; assembly: GCF_918698045.1. Taxonomy (NCBI): domain Bacteria; kingdom Bacillati; phylum Actinomycetota; class Actinomycetes; order Micrococcales; family Microbacteriaceae; genus Microbacterium; species Microbacterium sp. Bi98. Next base: position 6,871 of record NZ_CAKKLK010000001.1, read on the forward strand.
ACAGTCCGAGGCGATCCGCGATGCGCTGGCGACGAGTGGTGTGGAGCACGAGTACGTGCTGTACCCGGGTGAGGGCCATGGCTTCCGGTCGAGCGAGACGATCATCGACGCCCTCGAGAGGGAGCTCGCTTTCCTCGGACGCGTGTTCGGATTCACGCCCGCGCGCTGATCACTCCCCCACGCGGTTGCGCAGGCGCATCGCGCGCTCGGCTTCGCGGGTGTCCTGACGCTCGCGGAGGGTCTGGCGCTTGTCGAACTCGCGCTTTCCCTTGGCGAGAGCGATCTCGACCTTGGCGCGACCGTCGGAGAAGTACAGCTTCAGCGGGATCAGCGTGTAGCCGCCGGCGGAGACCGCGTGCTGCAGCTTCGCGATCTCCTCACGGTGCAGCAGCAGCTTGCGGACGCGCTTCGCCGAATGGTTGGTCCAGTGGCCCTGCGAGTACTCCGGGATGTGCACCGAGTCGAGAAAGACCTCGTTCCCCTTGACGAACGCATATCCGTCGCTCAGGTTCGCGCGCCCCTGGCGCAGTGACTTCACCTCGGTGCCGGTGAGCACCATCCCCGCCTCGTACGACTTCTCGATGTTGTAGTCGTGACGTGCGCGACGATTGGTCGCGACGACCTTCTCCCCGCGTTCCCTGGGCATGATTCTCTCCTGATCCGCGTCGCGCAATGGTTCCGGTGCCCGTCACGGGCGCACGACAGCCTGTCAGTCTATACCGCCGCGCGGGTCAGGTGCGAAGCCAGCGACGGATCGCGAAACCCGCCGACAGCGCGGCGAGCACGACGCCGATGCCGATCAGCACCGGGACGACGACGGCAGCGTCCTGCATCGACACCCAGGTCGTGATGAACGGCACGCGTCCTCGGAGGTAGCCGTCGACGCCGAAGTGGACGCCGGCGACGACGGCCGCGCTTGCGAGGGCCGAGCCGAGGAAGGCAGCGAAGACGCCCTCCAGGACGAACGGCGTCTGGATGAAGCGGTTGGACGCCCCCACCAGGCGCATGATCCCGATCTCCTTGCGTCTGGCGTACGCGGAGAGCCTGATGGTCGTGCCGATCAAGAGGATGGCGGCGATCAGCATGAGCGCTGCGATACCGACCGCGATGTAGGTCGCGACCGTCAAGGCGGAGAACAGGGGTTCGAGGTACTGGAGCTGATCCTGGACCTGCTCCACCCCCGCGACACCGTTGAACGCCTCGGAGATGACCTGCGACTGGCCGGGATCCTTCATGGTGACGAAGAAGACCTCGAACGCCTGCTCGGGCGAGATCACGCTCGCCTGGTCCTCGCCGAGCTGATCGACGAGCTTGGCGTACGTGTCTTCCTTGGAATCGAAGCTGACCTCGCTGATGAGAGGAGCGAGCGCCTCGCCGTCGAGCTGTGCTCGCACGGCGTCGACCTGCTCCTCCGAGGCGCCGCCGTCGACGCAGGTGTCCTGCTCCGAGATGTCGGAGCACATGTAGACGGCGACCTGCGCCCGCTCGGTCCAATAGCCGCGCATCGTGCCGATCTGCGCCTGCATCAGGATCGCGGCGCCGACGAAGGTCAGCGAGACGAATGTCACGAGCACGACGGAGATGACCATCGAGATGTTGCGACGAAGCCCTCCGAGGGCCTCCGCGAGGATGAGTCCGATTCTCACGACGTCGGCCCCACTTCTTCCGTGCCGTCGTCGGACAGACCGAGTCGATCGGCCACCCCGAGCTCGGCGACGTCGACCTGCGGCAGCACGATGGGATGCGTCCGCGCCGCGAGGGCGACCGCCGGCTGCTCGTCTATCACCGGCGGCTCGATCGGCGCCGCCTGAGCCTCGGGAGTCTCGGATGCGGTCGGGACGGCGTCTGCGGACGCCGATTCCGCCTTGCGCTGCGCGCTGAGCTCCTCAGCGAGCGCGGCGCGGACCAGCGAGAGGTCGGCGGTCTGGCGCTGCACCTCCTGCACAGCAGTGAGTGCAGCGGCCGCGGCGGCACCGCGCACCTCCTCGGGAACCAGACGCGGGATGTTCGACGTGTCTCCGTAGCCGCCGTGCACCTCGTCTCGCACCATCTCGCCATCGCGAAGTTCGATGACCCGACGCTGCATCTGGTCGACGAAGCCCGCCTCGTGTGTCGCCATCAGCACGGTGGTGCCTCCGGCATTGATCCTGGCGAGGAGCTGCATGATGTCGACCGACGTCGCCGGGTCGAGGTTTCCGGTCGGCTCGTCCGCGAGCAGGACCTGGGGGCGATTCACGAGCGCCCGTGCGATCGCGACGCGCTGCTGCTCGCCGCCGGAGAGCTCGTGCGGCATCCGCTTCTGCTTCCCGTCGAGTCCGACCAGCGCGAGCGCCTCGGGCACGGCCTGCTGGATGAAGCCGCGCGACGAGCCCGTCACCTGCAGAGTGAAGGCGACGTTCTGGTAGACGGTCTTCGACGGCAGCAGTCGGAAGTCCTGGAACACGGATCCGATGTGGCGGCGGAAGTACGGCACCTTCCGGTTCGCAAGCGAACGCAGATCGCGGCCGAGCACGGCGACTCGACCCGTCGTCGGCACGTCCTCGCGGAGGATGAGTCGCAGACAGGACGACTTGCCCGACCCCGACGCGCCGACGAGGAAGACGAACTCCCCGCGCTGCACTTCGAAGTCGACATCGGACAGAGCGGGCCGCGAGGTCCCGCGATAGCGTTTCGTGACGTTCTCGAACCGAATCATGGCGGTTCGAGCCTAAGCGCGCACCCTCGTCTGCCTGCGAGCGACACCCCGCTCGACCCCCCTGCGTGTCGCACTCCACTGCTATACATGGAGGTGCCGATCCGTGCCGTCAGCATGGACGATACTCCGAGGGGGAACCATGACGACGCCTGCAGGCTGGTATGACGACGGATCCGGGCGTCAGCGGTGGTGGGACGGCACCCAGTGGACCGAGCACTTCGCCCCCATCGTGGAATCCGCCCCGTCTGCAGCAGGCGAGTCGGCCGGCGGTCTGACCGGCGAAGCGACCACGGACCGGGGTTCCGAGTCGGCTGACGTATCGGGCCACTCCTCGTCCGACGCGATTCCCGATTCGGCAGCAGCCGCGGAGACGGCCGCTGCGATCGAGTCGGTCGCCGCGGTCGAGAGCCAGTCGTGGAACACGCCCGCACCCTCCGACTCCCGCGCCGACGCGGAGACTCCGGCCGAGCCGTCCGCCCACCAGGACGCGGGCGCCGCGCCCTCATACGGCGCGCCCGTGACCGATGCCCTTGTCGACGAGGCCGGCACCACGCATGAGCAGGGTTCCACCTCTCCGGAGTCCCCGACGCCGACCGACGACATCGTGCCCCCGTATGCGAACACCGCGGGTCCCTCCGAAGGTGGTGCACCCTCCTACCCGGGCACCGCAGCCCCGTCGTATCCCCAGGAGTACCCGGTCGCGCCCGCATACCCGGGTTCGGCGGCACCCTCACCCTCGTACCCCGGCGCCGCCGCGTACGCTCCCGCCGGACAGCAGTATGGTGCGCCCGCCGGATACCCGCCCGCATACGGCGCCACGACCCCGGTGGCTCCGGCCCGCCCGTCGGTCCTCGGGCTCGTCGGGCTCGGACTCGCGGCGCTCGGAACGATCCTGTCGTGCATCCCGGTGATCTTCTGGCTCGGATGGCTACTGCTCGGCGTGGGCTTCATCGTCTCGCTCATCTCGCTCTTCCTCAAGGGCAGGAAGTGGCCCGGCATCTCCGGACTCATCCTCTCGATCATCGGCGCGATCATCGCGGTCGTCATGTTCTTCGTCATCGTCTTCGCGACGGTGTCCGAGGCCGTGCGCGATCTGCCGTCCGCGCCGCCGTCGAGCGATTCCGACACCGGAATCGACGACGGCACGACCGACGACGGCACGGGGTCCGCGCAGGTCGAAGAGGGCACGATCGGCGACACCGTCGCACTCACCTTCCTGGGCGGGAGCGGCGAGATCACTGTCACCGAGGCGCGCTGGGCGACCAGCGACGGCTCGAGCGTCCCCTCGACCAACGGCGGTTACGTGACCCTCGAGACGACGTGGACCGGTGTCGAGGGCACGACGGCCGCGAACCCGCTGTTCACCTCTCTGGAGACGGCAGAGGGAGTCGAGGGTCAGGTCGACTTCTTCGTGACGGGCGCACCGAACGAGCTCCTCGACCCGGGGCAGACGGTCAGCGGCCCGATCACCTTCGACATCGCCCAGAGCGAGTCCTACGTCTTCGTCGTCACTGACGAGGCCGGACGCGACATCGCGCGCATCGACGTCGCTCCGTCGGCCGGCTGAGACCCGAGCGGAACGGCGATCATGACGGTCCCGGCAGGGTGGTACGACGACGGAGCGGGCCGACAGCGCTGGTGGGACGGCGCAGTCTGGACTGAGCACACCGTGACCACCGAGACGTCGTCCGTGGCGAACACGCCACAGGGGCACGGCCAGCATGCCACGGAGGAGCCCACGGTCGCCGCATCGGCGGACCCGATCTTCGAACCGCCCTATGCCTGGCAGTCGTCGAATCCCTCCCCCGGGGCCTCCGCAGAAGTGCCGCAGTACGGGCGCGCGTCGATGCCCGCGACCTCGGCAGGCGTCGTCGCCTCCCACGATGCGACGGCAGGGTTCGGGTCGTACGGCCCTGTGCCCCCGAAGGCGAACACGAAGGTCTCTGTGCTCGGCATCATCGGTCTCGGCATGGCCGCGCTCGGCGTGGTCCTCTCGTGCATCCCGCCGATCTCGATGGCTGGTGGGGTTCTGCTCGGGATCGGATTCGTGCTCTCGCTGATCTCCCTGTTCCTCCGGGGTGCGAAGTGGCCGGGAGCGGTGGGCATCGCGGTGGCCGTGCTGGGTGGTGTCGTCGCGATCGCCATGATGCTGCTGACCCTGGGCGCCTCGGGGCTGTCGTCGATCGTGCCGACGTCCACCTCGACCCCTCAGGCGACCCAGAGCACAGAACCCGACGACACCGCCGAAGGCTCTCCCGGCAGCGCGGGAACCGAGACCGTGACGGTCAACGAACTCGAGGTCGGTCACTGCATTCCGCTCATCGAATGGGAGGAAGAGGTGTACGAGCTTCCGATCGTTCCGTGTGACGCGCCGCACACCGACGAGGTCTATTTCATCTTCGATGTGCCAGAGGGCGAATTCCCCGGGGACGACGAACTGCAGACCATCGCCGCCGAGAAGTGCGACGTCGCTTTCGAGGAGTTCGTCGGCATCCCCTATGCCGATTCGGAGCTCGACAACTATTGGTTCGTACCGACTGAGTCGTCATGGAAGCGGATGAACGACCGCGCAGTCCAGTGCATCGTGATCAGCTACGACGAGATCACGGGCACCCTCGAAGGCGCCGACCGCTGAGACGAGCGTCGCTCAGTCCTCGTCTTTGCGCTTGCGCCAGCGGATGCCGGCCGAGATGAACCCGTCGAGATCGCCGTCGAACACGGCAGCCGGGTTGCCCGACTCGTGTCCGGTGCGGAGGTCCTTCACGAGCTGCTGACCGTAGAGGAAGTACGAGCGCATCTGGTCGCCCCAGCTCGCCGTGATGTTTCCGGCGAGCTCCTTCTTCTTCGCGGCTTCCTCCTCCTTCTGCAGCAGCAGGAGTCGGGTCTGAAGCACGCGCATCGCGGCAGCACGGTTCTGGATCTGCGACTTCTCGTTCTGCATCGAGACGACGATGCCGGTCGGGAGGTGAGTCAGGCGCACGGCGGAGTCGGTGGTGTTGACGGACTGCCCGCCGGGACCCGACGAGCGGAAGACGTCGACTCGGATGTCGTTCTCGGGGATGTCGACCTCGGTCGCCTCCTCCATGAGAGGGATGACCTCGACAGCGGCGAAGGACGTCTGCCGCTTGTCCGCCGAGCCGAACGGGCTGATGCGGGCGAGGCGATGCGTCCCTGCCTCGACCGACACCGTTCCGAATGCGTAGGGAGCGTCGATCTCGAACGTCGCCGACTTGATGCCGGCACCCTCGGCGTACGAGGTGTCGAGAACCTTGACGGGATACTTGTGGCGCTCGGCCCAGCGCAGGTACATGCGCATGAGCATCTCGGCGAAGTCGGTGGCGTCGTCGCCGCCTGCACCCGAGCGGATGGTGATGATGGCGGAGCGCTCGTCGTACTCGCCGTCCATCAGCGTCTGCACCTCGAGCTGATTGATGATCTCGGTGAGCGCGTTGAGCTCGGCGCGCGCTTCGACGGCGGAGTCCTCATCGCCCATCTCGTTCGCCAGGTCGACGAGAACCTCGAGATCGTCGAGCCGACGACCGATGCCCTCGACTCTGGCGAGCGCCGACTGGCGGTGGCTCAGAGCACTGGTCACCTTCTGGGCGCGTTCGGGGTCGTCCCAGAGGTCCGGCACGCCGGCTTCCTCGCTGAGGCGCGCGATGTCGGAGCGGAGGGTCTCGACATCGATGACCTCGCGGATGTCACCGTAGGTGAGTCGCAGGGCCTGGATGTCGGCGGAGAGATCGAGTTCGAGCATGTCGCGTCCAGCCTAACGTGCCGCCCCTGCGGGCGGGGACGGCGTTCGAACGGGAGTAGCGTGAATCGGGTGAGCAGCGCATCCACGGTCCTCAGGCGATTCGGACCGATGGTGTACCTCCCGACCGTGCTGTTCTCGCTCGGTGAAGGCGCGGTGATCCCTCTGATCCCGGTGATCGCTGCGCGGATGGGCGCCGACGTCGCCTTCGCCGCCCTGGTGGCATCCGCCCTCGTCGTGGGTCAGCTGTGCGGCAACCTTCCTGCGGGCTGGGCCGTCGCGCGCATCGGCGAGCGCTTCACGATGGTGATCGCGGGTGCGATAGCGATCCTCGCCGGCGTCGGAATGGTGTTCGCCCCCTCGCTGGGCGTGCTGGCCGCCTCCGTGTTCCTCCTGGGGTTCTGCGCGGCCGCCTTCGGCCTGGCGCGTCATGCGTTCATGACGACGAGGGTTCCCCTCGCGTTCCGTGCTCGCGCGCTCTCGCTGCTCGGTGGCAGCTTCCGCCTCGGAATCTTCATCGGGCCGTTCGTCGCCGCTGGGCTCCTGCAGCTGTTCGGTTCGGAATCAGCCGCGATCTGGTTCTTCCTGGGCTGTCTCGTCGTGATGGTGCTGCTCGTGCTGCTGGGCCCCGATCCCGAGAAGACGATCGCCCCGACGACCCCTGTGCGCACCGCCGCACTCGCGGATGATTCCGGCGAACCGGTCACGGGCTCGATTCCGACGACCGCGCGCGCGGGCATCTTCCGCACGATGTGGCAACAGCGCAGCGTGCTCGGACGACTGGGACTCGCCGCCGCGTCGCTGTCCGCGGTGCGATCGGCACGTCAGGTCGTGCTTCCCCTGTGGGGACTCTCACTCGGACTCGACGCCTCGACCATCGCCCTCGTCGTCGGAATCTCGGGAGCGATCGACTTCGCCCTGTTCTACGCCAGCGGCCAGGTGATGGACAGGTTCGGGCGTCTGTGGGCGGCTATGCCGGCGATGGTGCTGATGGGCGCGGGGTTCCTCGCCCTGTCCTTCACGCACGACCTGGAAGCCGCGGTCCTGTGGTTCGGCATGTTCGCCGCCGTGCTCGGGGTGGGCAACGGGCTCTCGAGCGGCATTCTGCTCACACTCGGCGCCGACGTCGCGCCGAAGGAGGAGCCCGCCGCGTTCCTCGGCTCGTGGCGCACGCTGACGGATGCCGGCGGAGCGGCCGCTCCGCTGCTGGTGTCGGCGATCGTCGCGATCGCGTCACTGCCGATCGCCGCAGCGGCGATGGGTGCGATCGGCCTGATCGGCGCGGGTGGATTCATCCGCTGGATCCCGCGTTTCGTTCCGCGCAGCACACAGGAGGAGTCATGACCGCTGCCCTCCGCGCAGACGTGCGCCGCCTGGTCGTCGCGGCTCCGTCGTCGACGGATCACGATCGCGATGCCGCGGCCTACTTCGCGACGTTCTTCGCCGACGATCATGGGCCGGTCTCCCGCGACGACGGTCCCGATCACGCGACCGCTTCGGCGCTCGTGTTCGACCGCTCACTCACTCGCACGCTGCTCGTCTTCCACGCCAAGGGGCAGTTCTGGGTGCAGCCAGGCGGACATCTCGAACCCGACGACACCTCTGTGGCGGATGCCGCTCTGCGCGAGCTGCGGGAGGAGACCGGTGTGGACGTCTCCGCCAGCGCGGAACCGCTCGTGTACGACCTCGATCATCACGCGCTGTCCTCGGCGTTCGGTCGGTGCGCATCCCATCTCGACATCGGGATCGGCGTCGTCATCAGCGACGATGCCGACCTGATCGTGAGCGACGAGTCGGAGGACGTGCGCTGGTGGGCGATCGACGCGCTGCCGTCGCAGGTGCCGCAGGGCTTCGCCGGGCGGGTGCGACGACTGCGCGATCGTCTGGTGAGCTGACGTCGCATCCGGCGGAGGTCGCCCTCGTGCAGGTCGACCCGAGCGAACGATCACCCCAGAGCGGTGCGACTCATCCCCGTCGCCTCGAGGCGCACCCCGTCCGTCACGAACAGTGACACGAGCGGCGGATGCCACAGGGTCGAGACGGTCACGCGTGCTGAGTGCCCGTCGGGGCTCGACGCTGAATCGAGGTCCACGGGTGACGGCAGCGCGGCGAGCAGTGCGTCGACCTGCTCTCTGACCCCCTGATCGGTGAGGTCCGCCCGTGCCGTCGTTCCGTCCACAGCCAGGGTGAAGCCGTCCGCTCCGGCGAGCGCTGCGGCGTCAGCGATCGCATCCAGCCGCTTCTGCGAGATGTAGAGGTCGGTCGCGCAGACGCTCACGAAGATGAGTGCGAGCGCCAGCAGGGCATAGCCGAGCGTCAGCAGCAGCACGCTTCCGTCGTCACCCGCCCCTCTCATCCCGTGCCCCACAGGCGAGAGACCTTCTGGACCGCCGACCCCTCGACTCGGATCGCGGCCGCCGAGTCCGATCCGAAGACCGCCGGCATCAGTGGCAGGGACACCGACGCCGTGACCGTGACGGTCACGACCGCGCCGGCCGACGGACACTCCGTCCCGACGGGCACGCACGCCACAGACACCTCGGTCGATTCCTCATCGATGCCGTACTGATCGGTGACGTCGGCGAGCACGAGCTCACTCCGCACTGCTGCAGTGGCGGCATCCGGTGCGAGCACGATCGTGCGCGCGACGTGGCGCGCGGCCGCCCCGACTCCCAGTGTCTGCTCCTGAATCGCGCCCAGCGCGATGATCAGGTAGACCAACGGCACAAGCAGGATGACGCCCACCGTGATGAATTCGAGTGCCGCCGAACCCTCGTCATCGATCATCGAAGGACTCTTCCGGCGCATGCGCCTGCACCTCCAACGCGAAGGGCACCCCGAGCAGCCCGATCACGGGGAGCGTCGTTCGGACGCGCACCTCGATCGTCGCGCGATCCAGTGCCGTCGATCGAACGGCCGTCACATCGTGGGCGTACTCGGCCCCGACCGCGAGGGTGATCGCCGCGCGGGCGCGCTCCACGCCCTGTTCCATGGGCGTGTCTGCCAGGGCCGCGTAGTAGGCCCCTTCGACCGCCGCGTCGTGCACGACATTGCGCACGTAGACGGCGAGCGCGAGCTGCATGACAGCGAGAGTGAGAAGGGTGAGGAGCGTGCCCACGAGCACGAACTCCACGGGACTCGATCCGCGTTCATCGCCGAGAAGGCGCCGCGGTGGATCGACAGTCATCAGGGAGACCTGTCAGAGACCGGAGACGCGTTGGATGGCCTGCTCGAACAGTGCGCTGAGCGCCGGGCCGGCGACCGCCCAGATGAGCACCACGAGACCGGCGGTCATCAGTGTGACGAGCACCCATCCGTTCTTTGGAGTGTTCAGCCGTGTTGCGCCAACGTATCTTCGCACTCCCGGGTGGAACCTGACACGGTCCTTCCACCGCACCGCGGCCCCACCAACTGAGGACAGGCTTTCAGCTGAGGACGCTCTCCAATGACTCATCCGGCTGCGGAGCCGGCACGGTCGTCGATGAAACTAATCTCGCCCCTCGCCCAAACTTTGAGGTTCTCCTTGAACAATGAGGGCGGGAGACTCGCGAAGTACCCCCCACCCGGCCATCGTCCGCTCCGTCGCGCCCGGGCCGCTTCGTCGATCACGTCTTCCCGCACTTGCGTCGCGTGGCGAAGGACGTCTCGTTCGGCCGAGCGCTCGGCAAACAGACAAGCAAGCGCGAGGATCGTCGCAGTACGGCTGGGGTCGACTTTCTGGCGAGTGGATTGCACGTGCACGAAGAAACCAGCGACCGGTGCTTGGTCCACCAGCTCAGCCGAAGCGTAGGGGGGTTCGTGCCCCTCTGTCAGATATTGCCCCAGTTCAGCGACAAGCGTGCCGATCCAACGGTCTCCCGACCGATCGAGTCCGTTCACCTGCTTGTCGGTCCAATTCCGATCGAGGCGCAGCATGCTATAGGCGAGGCAGTAGTGCTCGTCTTGGATGAAAGGAATCTCCATTTCCATGTGAACCAGCCACGGATCCATTATCCTCAACCCTGCGTTTGAGGCTCTTTGTGCGACCTCTCGAACGCTGAGACTTCCGCTGAAATACCCGACGCGGAGAGCATCGGTCCGCAATAGCTGGTCTCGATCGACGCCATCCAGAAAGGTTGACTTGAAGAAATCGTGCTCTTCCGGTTTGGAGGACTCTCTCAAAGCGGAGCTCGCCGCGAACATGGCGTCGAGAAGTCCGCCCGGCTCGGCGGCCTTTCCCTGAACGTAGGCGACAAGAGCATCCAAGATGCCGAGATCGTGGGCCCAGGCCCGCGTGTACAGCTCACCCAGGTAAAGCTGGATGTATTGACGAGCGAGATGGAACTCGGCCCCCCGAGCGCGGCTCAAAGTGCGAGGCGTAGCATCGACCAGCTTTAGCGCGAAGTCAAACACGGTTCGTTGCAGACGTGGGGTGCTGGGCAGGTCACGAAGGCACCGCACGATGAACGAAAGCGTGTTGATCCTGTATTCGACCGATCGGTTGGCTCCTTGAGCCGAGCGAACCATCTTGGTGATCGTCAGTTCGGCCCCGCGGTCCACCGACAGGTCGATCTGTTGAATAGCCAAGAGTGCGACCGTGTCCCATTGATTGCGGGACACATGCTTGATCAGTTGGAGCGCGAGTTTATCGGGGTCCGGATATTTACGAGTCAGTTGCACAGCTGCGTAGTATTCCAGGAACGTTCGGTGCACAAAGCTAAACAGCGGCTGGTTATTCGGGGAGTGGCCCGTCTCCGTGAGAACCCATGCGCGACCTTTGCAAAATTCTATGAACTCTTGAGCCGCGGTTCGGGCCTTGACCTCGCTCTCATAGGCCCGTTCGGTGAAGAACTCGGTGATCTGTCCGACGAGCTTTTGCTCGGTCACCCCATCCGGCGAGTCCTCCAAAGTAAAAATCCAAAAGGCGAGGTGTTTAAGGGCGTCTTTCAGATGTGCGTCGAACGTGAAGTTGAACACGAGCCCGCGACTCTTATCCCAGCTGTCAAACAGAAGATCGGTACACCTCTGATAAATACCGATGCGATTCTGCGGCAGGTAGTTCTGACCCTTGTAGATCGCACAAAGGAGTGCGAGGAGTAGCGGATTGCTTCGCAGATCTGCGATGGCCCTACTTTCACGCACGAATGCATTTGCCACATCCTTCACCGTTTCGCCAGGATTGATTTGCAGCCCTGTGGCATGAACGGTGAACCACTTATCAACGTACGACCGGACGTCTTCGTCAGTGAGTTCTCCCAGCACGAAGGCGTGGAAGATCCCTGGATCGAGCCGAGCCTCTTCATACCCCACCCGCCGAGACGTTACGACGATCGGCACGGACGGGTAGGACCGCGAGAACAGTTCAACTTTCTCGGCCATCGAGCTGCGGCGAGCAGGATCGAGTAGTTCGTCCAGCCCATCGAACAACACGACTGCGGCGCCCTCGCGGAGCAGGTTCTCGATGAGCTCCGGAGGAGGGGAGGCTATCTGATACTCGGCACCGAGGGTGCGTTCGATGTGTTCGACTACCGACTGCTCTGCCATTACTCCCGCATAGGTGCGGAGTGTCACACGAAGGGGGACGCGCTGCCGGTCGTTTCGAGCCACGTGATGCGAGATCGCCCTCGTGGCAGTTGACTTGCCACCACCCGGATCTCCGAGAATCACGTGTCGGTCAAGACGTGGGATCAGTTGGTAGACGGTGGTCTCAGCTGCATCATGACCTGCACTGGTGAGTCGCCCAGGAACGTAGAGGTCTTGGAGCGGTACCGAGATCCTTCGGTTCGTATCCGGCGGCGTGATAGTGCCAAAGTACTGAACGCACTGCGCCCGATACTTGGTGAGCCACTCCTGGTCCCTCGCGAGATCGCGCGTGTCGCGGCCCACGATCCTCGCAACGTCCGCGTCAATCGAGTCGAGGGTCGCTTGCACCAGAATGGTACGCGCGACCTGCTCCGCAATTATGTCCGCTTTAGAGGTCGATCGGATCTGAGAAACCGCCTCCTCCGAGATCCTGTGCAGTGCATCGACCAAATCCGACGCGTAGGTCTCAGCGACCCCCAATTGAGCTTCTGCTGCCGCGGCGGCCATCAACCGAACGAGCATTGGCTTCCGCGTCTCATACTCTCCGAGCAGCTCGCTGGCGAGCACCTGGCGGACGATCGTACTCACCCTCGACTGCGCAAGAAACGCTTTCGCCTCTGCCGCGCTAGTGCCGCTACGAGGGATTGATGCCAGCGCCGCCAGAGTTGGCATGAACGCCCCCGCGTCCCACTGCAGCACATCGACCGCGCTTGGTTTCGAGCCTGCGCGACGGATGATGCCAGCCGTCGACACCGCCACTCGCTGCGCCACCATTGAGCACGCATCGACAACTAGACCGGCGACTATCTCGCTCGAAACGGGGTCGGCTCCGGCTGCTTCTACTAGTTCGGCAAGCGCCACGGATATCCCTCCTGAGGACCGCTCGAATGCGGTGATTCGTAGGCTCGAGAATCGTCCAGCGCGGAGCACCAGACTGCGCTGAGGTCCGTGCACTCAACTGATCGAGCTACCGCGATACTAGGGTGAAGCGCCGCATCCCCGCCGGATTGGATTGGGATCGACATCGCCTAAAAGCTAACTCAACGCATTCACGCCCAAGCGTCCACGAGAACGCCATCGGGAGGGACACAGCTCTCCGAGCAACCTCGACATCCTGCCAAGGGCTCACCGCCGGTTGTCCAGCCAGCAGCCCCTGGATCTGGGCACGGATTCACATGCACGGCCCCGCTCTGCGGCAATGTCGGTGGTTGATCGTAGAATGCGACTACACAACGGGTCTGGGGGCCACCATGGGAGTTTTTGCCGCATTTGACGACTTTCAACGCACTGTCGACGCGGATGCCGAGCATGTTCGCGCGGCTCGCGAACGGCAAAGGGTGTTCATCGATGCGATCGACTCAGCGGATGCCGTTGTCGAGACCGTCAAGTCCGGATCGCTGGCGCGAAGTACACAACTCGATCCCATCCACGACGTGGATCTGATCGCAGTCTTCGACAAGGCGACTTACCCGACATGGGGACAAGCCGGGGCATCTGCGGAGGAGGCGCTTACGGTTGTGCACGATCTAGTTCGCGACACGCTCGCGAACCCCGGTGGTAGCCACGACGAGTTGGTCCGTCTCGCCGTGCCGAAAAACCGTGCCGTCAAGTGCTTCGTCGACGAGCAGGATGCGGACCATCCGTTCACCGTCGATGTCATGCCCGCTCTGCGCAACGAAGATGGCACCCTCCTGATCCCATCGAAGCGAAACGCACGGTGGGATACCGCGAATCCCGAGTATCTCATCGACGAGGTCCAGAGCCGCCAGAACACCTGGAACCAGTTCAGAGCCATGGTTCGAGTACTCAAATACTGGCGACGGGACTGCGGAACGGAGGTGAAGTCTCTCGTTATGGAGACGCTCGCGCTTGACTATCTTCCGCTCGAAACCAACCGCCCCAATGCTCTGCGCCAATTCTTCGTCGCCGCCGCCTACAACGTGTTGGAGGGGGTTCATGACCCGGCCGGTCTTTGCGGCCCTATCCAGCCGGATCTCGACGTTCAAGCCCTTCACGAGGCACTGAGCGCCGCAAGTGATGAGGCAACGCTCGCGATAGAGGCCGCTGGTCGCAACGACGACGCTTCTGCGCAGCGACACTGGCAAAAGGTTTTCGGCGAGGACTTTCCCGCCCCGATCGGCGGCGATAGTTCGTCGAGTGTGCCTCCGCCTTCGATTAAGGACGCCCCTCAAGGTGCCCGGTAGTCACGGCTGGTGGCAGTTCGATAGCCGTCGTCTCGACGATGACATCAGAGCCATAAGCCAGGCTTTTCCCTCGCTCAATCCGGTCGATGGAAACGCTGGTATCGGCTGGAGAGGCGTGCTCCCTCTCTGGCCGTTCGAGCGGCCGGCCCCAGTCGAGTTCAATAGTGACGTGCCTGGTCTGGAGGTCCTTCTGCTTTTTCCGCAGTCGTACCCGATGACGATCCCCGACCTGTACCCGATGAACCCGATGCCGGAGCTGGTGGAGAGGACGCAGCATCGCTGGCATGTGAACGGCGATGGCTCGTTGTGCGTGATTCAGGAGCAACGGACATGGACCGGACGGGAATCGGTCGTCGACCTGCTTGTTAAGGCCGCCGGCTGGCGCCTCGAGTACGGCTTGGTCCAAGCCGATATCGTCGCGGAAATGACGGAAAACGGAATCGTCTCAAGTACTGAGCGAGACCGGCAGATCGGCGAGTTCTACGGGAAGCCCACGCGATGACGCTCGCGAGACTTCTGATCCCGAGCGATGTCCGGCGGGCAATAGAGTCGGAGCCGGGATCTGACGGCGTCTTCACACTGCGATGGTCCGCGCCGGATCGATGCGGGATTGTGGTCGCCTCAGGCGGTCGGACGTCCTCGATGACACCGTTCCCGGCCACGGGCCATTTCCTGCAGTATGCGGACTTCGGACCGCAAGGTAGCTGGCATCACGGCACTGACGAGCACAGCACCATCTGGCGTGAGGCGGCTGGCAGGGGCTGTGCGATAGATGTAGAGGAGCTGCGCCAGCGCCTACCCGGGGACCTTTGGCACGTTGGAAGTGGAGTTGCATACTTCGTCCTGATAGTGACGCCCCGCCCTCCGGAAGCCCCGGAATGGACCGCCTGGGCAGTGAGTGAGGAACAAGCGACTCCGGTAGGAGTGGATGTCGAGCGCGATGACGAGGGACTGGCGACCCTTGGCGATCATTGGCCGAACGATCGGATGAAGACAAAACACGTCGCCATCGTCGGCATCGGAAGCATCGGTTCCGCGACTGCTCAGGCCATCGCGAATCACGGCGTAGGGCGCCTCACACTCGTGGATCCAGATCGGCTCGAGTTCCACAACCTCGTGAGGCACCAGTTGCCTCGCTCGGATGTGGGGCGACACAAAGCGGTCGCTCTTGCCGAGAAACTTGAGAAGTCGTTTCCCGACCTATCCGTCCAAGGGATGGCAAAGAACGTCCTCTGGAACACGGACGAGATTCGCGATGCCTTCTCTGATGCG
The DNA here is from genome assembly GCF_918698045.1 of Microbacterium sp. Bi98. Classification (NCBI taxonomy): domain Bacteria; kingdom Bacillati; phylum Actinomycetota; class Actinomycetes; order Micrococcales; family Microbacteriaceae; genus Microbacterium; species Microbacterium sp. Bi98. The sequence goes on from NZ_CAKKLK010000001.1 coordinate 22,358, forward strand.
GATGTCATCATCGGGGCGACCGACGGTGTGGTTCCCCGACGAACGATCGTCCACATTGCTCGACGCCTCGGGATCCCTGCGATGCTCGGTTGCGTTCTGCTTGATGGAGCACTTGGGGAGATCATGCGATTCCGTCCAGTTCAATCGCACGGTTGCCTAGAATGCCGTAGGCGCGCAACGGCCGGGCTGTTCGCATTGGACGCGTCCATGGAAAACCCCTACGGCACCGGAAGCGCCCATCTTCCGATGACCGCCATCGGAACCGATCTCGAGATCGTCGCGCGGCTCTTGGCCAAGGCATCCATCTCAACCCTTCTGGAAGCCGAAGGTTTCAGCGATCAGCGGCTGCCCGGAGAATCCGCGATCGTCGGGCTCCGCCCCACAGGCGCAGCCCCATCTCCCTACGACATCAGTCGAGCCGGCGACATCCGGTGGCTTCCTGCCGACCCTCCACTCGAAGGATGTCCAACATGCTCAATCACCTGAAGGTGATGTTCTCATCGAACGTGCTCGACGCAATCCGACGGGAGTCCGCTGCGGCCCCAGTCGGGTACGAGACCGGCGGGATTCTGCTCGGAGACTCGGATCCCCTCCGCCTAACGGTTGCCGGAGGGCCAGGACCAGGAGCCGTACGCACGAAATCATTCTTCCTGCGCGATCTCCAGTACTCGCAGAACCTTGCAGCCCAAGAGGCCGCTCGGTCAGGCGCTAAATGGGTGGGCGAGTGGCATACCCATCCCACGGGACCCGCACACCCCAGCCCGAAGGACCTATCGACCTACCAACGGATTCAACAAGACCCCAACGCTGGGCTGAGTAGCGGAGTCCTTTCGTTGATCGTGTCGCCCAGCGGACCTGGGTGGCTCATGACGGCATGGTGGTGCGCCGACGGCCACGGTATACAGATTGTGATGGAGGAATCATGACAGCCAGGCCACCGCTCGTTACTCCTCGGCCGCGCGCAGCTATCTTCATTTCCTATCGACAATCGGACGGCAGCCCCGCCGCTGCCCGCCTCGCTTGGGCGTTGCGAGCAACAGGGCTCCCTGTATGGCACGACCAGACTGACTTGCCACCGGGCGACACGGTCAGGGTCATCAGTCAGGCTCTCGCGAGTGGCCTTTCCGGTGCTGTGCTCGTCGTTACAGACGACATCGTCAAGAGCCCGGTCGTGAAGAACATCGAATGGCCGAGGATCCGGCAGCTCAGCAACGATGGAAACTTCACGCTCGGCGTGCTCAACGCTATTCGTCATGCGAAGGGCAGCGTGTATGCCGAACCTGACCGCCTACTTCGCCGTCTCTCCGACCGTATTCTCAGACGTTTCCGCCACCACTTAAGCGGTCTGAAGCAATACCGCTCTAGTTCCAAGGGCGACCAAACGGACCAGCTTGCAGCTGACATGCTGCGCCAACGCCTGCACCATCTGGCGCCGTCGATCCGCACAAGAGGCCACATAGAGGTGAGCCTGACAACGCGAGCGGAGCCGACCGCCGAGTATGCGGAAGCGGCCGATCTGACGTTTTGCTGGGACAGAGCAGAGGCACGGGAAGTCAGCGCAACGGCTCAACAAATCTTCCAACGCACCTTTCACGTCGCAGCTGGCGCACTCCGGCAGCACACCGCTGGCACCATACGCTTCCGAGGGCAGGCCCACCTGAGCTTCGGGCTCGCGATCGGCGCATCCCTAGCTCTCGGACCCGCCATCGAATTCGCCAACGATGACGGGCTGTGGAGCGTCAGCCGCCACCGCATGTCGATGCAGCCGACACTCGTCGAGGTGTCAAGCTCAGCTCGCGCGTCGACAGGCCCCGTTCTCGTCTACGTGGATCTGCTAAAGCCGGCGAGCCGTGGCGCCTATGATGCCTTGGCTCGCAGCGGTGGCTGGAGCGAACGTGTGCACGTCGAACGACACGATCGGGAGTCACACATTCCCAGCTCACAAGGGGACCAACTCGCCCATGAGATCGCCGCCGAAGTCCGCTCCGCGAGTGCACGCAACAGAAACGCCCAGGTTCACCTGCTCCTGTACGCACCTTTGCCCATCGCCGTCCTCGTTGGCACCCTGCTGAACACTCTCGACGTGGTGGTTTACGAGTGGGACCGTGGCGGCGATGGGGTCCCTGCGAGTTACGCACCGAAGTTCCGTCTGCGGCCAGGCGAACTGAACCCGATCACGCTACCCGATTGATAACGCAGGCCCGCCCTAACCTCGTCCACGATGGGGCGTCTCAGCGGTTGCGAAGATCCGGGAAAGGGTGCGGAAGTAGCGCGTCTATTGACACCTCAAAAACCTGCGAGATGGCGATGATCGAACGCAACGCCGGATTCATCGGCTCACCCCGCCTCGACTCGCCGCTCTCGTACTGGCGGTAGATGAAGCGACTGAGGTTAGCGCGCGAGGCCACCTCTTCCTGACTCAAGCCAGCCTCCTGTCGGAGCTGGCGCAACCGCACGCCAAGGTTCTGAGCGAAAGAGCCCCAATCCGCATCGCTCGTTTGCCCTCGCCCAGTCACATCTCTAGCGTTTCGAGTATCGCTTACCGGTATGGGCTTACGCGTATGCCATAATTTCGTTGGCCATACGAAACAATCGACTTCTGCCGGATCACCTCCACTCTGCACGTGTGCTGCCCGCCCTACGGACACACAGCGGTCGCACCGCAGGGCAGGCCCGACGCATGCGACTGCGATTGTGACGGCGAAATGGCGAACCGACCTTGGGCCACGTGGTGGCGTGGAGCGACGCTCCCCCCGCCCGCAGCCTGGAAGTACGCTTTCGAGGACTTCACGGGAGATGACACTGCGGAGGAATGGGCTCTGGCAGCGGCTGTCTTCATCGCTCAGTACCGACGCCGACACGGGCAGGGCCCCACCTTCCGAGAACTCTTCCAGCATCTCCTCCCCGAGACACGCGGCGTGCCCGCACCATTGCCCCGCGACTGGGATGTCATGGAACGACGACGTGCAATGGGCAGCTTTCGCGGACATGTCGCGATCGAATGGCGGCGCCGCGGATACATCGGCTTCGACAGAGAAGTCACCCGCAGCCTCCGGGTCGGACCACGATTCCGCGAACGATCACGGTCGCTGCATCAGCGAAAAGCCTTCTCGCAGCGAGCTGTCGATGAAACATCGTCTCCCAGGGCAGGCTCCGCTCGGCCGTCGAACCAACAGCGTCGTTCGAACGCACCGCTCGACCGCCAAGCGGTGATCTCACTTCTCAACATCACGCCGGCCTACCTCGAGAGGTTACGGAAGGGCGGTTACCTCCAGGCCGTGGCCGGAGATAGCTTCGAAGAGTTCCCAGCCTGGCAGTTCGCGTGCCGACCTGAGCTGCCAGTGATGCCCGGAATCGCATACGTCTCACCCGTTGTCCCGGAAGAGTGGACTGCGGCGAAGGTCGATGACTTCATGCTCACCCCTCACGCCGCACTGCGTATCGCCGGCGAGACCCTCTCCCCCGCGCAGTGGCTCATGCGCGGGGACGATCCCACCCGAATCGTTGAGATCCTGAACTCTCTGTAAGGCGCTCTAGTGACGACCAACATGCAGCCTGAATCGAACGAATCGCTTTCAGCCAGCGATGTGCTGTCCAGAGCGGAGGCGGTAGATCACCTGATCGAACCCTTCAACTTGCTCGTTGAAGCGGCAGTGGCCACACATCGAGACTGGAAGCTCGTCGCGGCGCTACTTGAGGTGACCGTTGAACTACTCAGTAAGCACCCTGTCGACCTCTTTCAGCCAACGGAACAGCCCCAGGACGCGCTACCTCGGCGCGACGGGTCGAGAGACTCCGAGGGTGCTAGTGCGAGTCAGAAGCAGCGGTTGAATCAGCCATACCGCGACCGCATCGAGGCAGTCATCGACTCTTGGAGTGACGACGAAACGGCGTGGCACCTCCGGGTAGGGTTGCGACAGATTCGTCGTCGTGCTCAGCGCGGGGAACTCTACTACTTCGAGATCGCCAGGAAACGTCGCTTTCCGATCTGGCAGTTCAATGATCCCTGCGGCGTACTGCCCCGACCGAGCGATATAGCCCGATCTGCCCCGAGAGGGTGGCGCCCTGAGCACCTCTACCGGTTCATGACGGCCCCGCATCCCGATCTCGAGTTCGACGATCGGCTGTTGTCCCCTTCGCAGTGGCTCCGATTGGGTCTTCCTTCAGAGAGAATTACCTTCCTCATAGGCCCCCGACGCCCGTAGAGGATCGAAAGGCCAAGACAGGAAGATCCGCGCACTGCAGCTCGACCGACGAGAGGAGAACGATGAAGGATTTGCCGCTGACTTCACCCGGGGTAGACCGAAACCTTGCCGCGATCGAAATAGGGCATCAACTCGAAGGACAGCAACCGAGCGTTGAGTCTCTCGATCGCGCCCGGCGCATTCTCGTCGGCGAACTCAGCCCGCAGGATGCGCGGGCCGAGATGGTGGCCGAGCTTCAGGTGATCGTCGCTCGCGAACGAGCACGCAAAGCTAACCGCTGAAGGAATCGTCCACCAGCGCCTGCGCGGCCGTCTTCACTTCCTGAAACCGGCCTTCTCGGATAGCCGATATCACAGTGTCCTCACCGCGCAAGAACGGATTCGCACCGACGAACCACAACCGTGCCACATCGGCGCCCTCGGCATCGCTCACCATCCGCCAGACCAGCTCCGCGCAGTCAAGTCGTCGGATCACTTCGCGGTCCGGGCGAGCACCGTCGCTCCGGCTCCACTCGATCGGGCCTTGCGTGTCCTTCGAACCGGCGAGGGTCGCTACGAGTGTTGGGCCAAGGGCGTCGGTCAGTCGACGGGCGAGCTCGGCGGCGGGCAGCATGGGCATGACAGCATCCTCGGTTGTGAAGTGACAACTCTACGCTCGCCGCGGACGCGGTTATGCGCAACTGGGCCGCTCCGTTGGGACTCATCATCTCCGTCGCCATCACGGTGCTGCTCATCGGCACGGTTCGCAGCATCGGCCGCCACATGATGGACAGCATCGAGCCCGACCTGCTAGATCGCGCAGGCCAGCTGCTCGCCTGGGCTGCCGCTGCGGAAGCCGACTCCGAGCATCCTCTCGCTCGCGCGATCGTGAACGCGGCGAAGGGGAAGGCTCTCGCTGTCCCGTCTTCGTCCGATTTTGAGTCGTCCCGGCGGTCTGGGTCCGGGCACGTGTCGACGGCCGCGTGATGCAGGTGGGTGGCCCGTACATGCTCGAGCAGGAGCACGCTTCCGAGCTGCCGGTGACCGATGAGTGGCGCGATGAGGGGGCGATCATCCTCCACGTGCTCGTCGATGGTCAGGTCGCCGGTGCATCCGGCGGATGAGATCCGCTCGGAGTCGCGCCGCGCCGTCGAGGCGCTCCATGAGCAGGGCGTGCAGGTGGTCATGATCACCGGCGACGCCGACGCGGTCGCCGCCTCCGTCGCGGACGAGCTCGGCTGACGTTCCGACCTGGTCGGGGTATCAAGTCAACCGGTGTGGCTCCAGTAGCGTGAAAGACGACCACGCATGATAAGCCTCGCGGCTTTCCGTCGTAAGATCGGCAACTCGTGACGACGCGGCTATTTACTTGGGCGCGGATCGAAACTGGTGGACGACCGCACTACCAGTTCGGGCTTGAAGACCATGTGGAGGCCGTCTCCCCCAGTTGTCGTCGTGTTGGGGTTGAGCAGCAGTTGTACCGTCGCGTCACCGAGGGCGCTGTGGGGTGTCCGAATCGACGATAGCGGCACGAATGCGGTTTGATCGAAATCGGAGTCGTCGTAGCCGATGATCGCAACGTCGGCAGGAATCGTGAGCCCACCGTCGATACCCAAAGCCTGCATGACACCCATCGCAAGCAGGTCATTGGCGGCGAAGATGCCGTCCGGTTGTTGACCTGGGCCGCGACGAAGCAGCATCTCTCCGATCCTGCGGCCTTCAACGACGGTCCGATGCTCTGCGGCGATCATCTCGAGTGTTGCGTCTGGTACCTCGCGGACTGCTTCGATCGCGCCTTCGAACCGACTGGCGATCTGTTGGAGGCCCAGGGGGCCGCCTACGAAAGCAATGCGGCGTTTGCCGGTCTCCAATAGATGGCGGGTGGCGAGACGCCCCCCTTCCACATCATCCACAGACACTGAGGGTTGATCGGCTGCTCTGGCCTCGCGACCGCCGACGACGCTCGGTGTGCCCCGTTGCCGCATGCGAGCGAGTTCTTCCTCGATATCACCAAGCGGTGCCACGATCACTCCTCCCACGCGTTGCTGCTCGAAGAGCCTCAAGTACTCGCGTTCGCGCTGCTCTGAGCCGAGGGAGTTACCGATCATCACCGTGTAGCCCGCCGACCGAGCGGCCAGCTCAATGGCATCAGCGACGGCACCAAAATACGAGTTCGATACCTCGAACGCGACATACCCTATGACCGAGTTGCGACCAGAGCGAAGCTGGCGAGCAGCATCACTGGGAACGAATCCGAGTTCGTCGACTGCATCGGCAATGCGCTTCCGGATGCCTTCGGAGAGCAGATCCGGGCGGTTGAGAAAGTTCGACACTGAGCCACGGGAAACTCCCGCGTGCTGCGCGACGTCGCTGATCGCGACGCGTCCAGTCGGACCGTCTTTCTTCGGACCGTCATTCGATGTACTGCTCATCCCACCATGATCGCGCACTTACGGGGCAAGTTCTTCATGACTCGTCCAATCATCTGAATACTGCCATCGTACTCACAAACTTGAACCGATCCAAGGCGAGGCAAGCGCCTTTACGTGAGCGAGTAGATGCTCAAATTCACTGCGGACTTGAATCGATCCATTTTTTGAGTTACGCTCGCCAAAAGCTTGATGCAGACGGCCGCACGCCGCGCTGCACGCACGGATCTCAACGAGGAGTCGAAGATGCTGGACAGATGGATGAGTCTTCTTGAGGGTTACATCATCAAGAACTCGGAACTGATGATGCGAGAGCCCGCCGGCATCCTCGCCCACCCTTATACGGTTCCATCGGCGCCCGACGCCCCCTACTACTCCACCGCCCTCTGGGACTGGGACTCGTGGACCATCAGCGCTGTCCTTGCACAGGTCGAATCCGTTTCGGACAGTCCGGGTCGCTTCTTCCCCTATGAGGAAGGCAGCATCCTCAACTTCCTCGACCAGACCGACGCTGACGGCGTCATACCGATCTGTTTGAACCCCGAAGGCCCGTTCTCGCATGGTGACGGCTCCCGGCTCAACGGTTTCGCTCAGAACATGCACAAGCCGGTGCTTGCTCAGCACGCCGCAATGCTCGCGCAGCGCCAACGGAATGCTGAGTGGCTTCGACCCCACATGGGAAAGCTCGGAGCATTCATCAACCGGTACATGGACAGCCACATCCACGCTGGGACCGGGCTCGCTTACTGGCAGACGGACTTCGCGATCGGCGTGGACAACGACCCGTCGGTGTTCTACAGGCCGGACAAGTCGACCGCGTCTATCTACCTCAACAGCCTGCTCTACCGCGAGCTCCTCGCATACGGCCATCTGCTTGAGGAGCTCGACCAGCTCGAAGAGGCAAACATCTGGCGTCGGAAAGCGCAGGACCTCGCAGATTCGATCAACACCCACTGTTGGGACGAACGAGACGGTACCTACTACAGCGTTGATCTCGCTCTGAATCCGATCGACGAGAGTGACTGGTTGCATGGCGGCGCGCCGCGTGCCTGGTCGTCGTTGCTGCTGCGTATCGACAACTGGTCGAGTTTCATGCCCCTGTGGGCTGGGTTCGTCTCCCAGGAGCAGGCCGAACGGATGGTCGCCCGGCTCCGCGACGAGCGTACCTTCTCCGCCAACTTCGGTGTGCGGACGTTGTCGCGGTTGGAGAAAATGTACGACCTGCGGGCCACCAACAACCCGTCCAACTGGCTCGGGCCGATATGGGGCATCAGCAACTACCTCGTCTTCCGCGGACTCGTGAAGTACGGGTACGTCGACGATGCGCGCCTGCTCGCTGAGAAGACCGTTGCCCTGTTCGGCCGCGACTTGGAAACGAGCGGCGTGCTCCACGAGTATTACAACCCGGACAACGGCGAGCCCATCGTCACGAAGGGATTCCAGAACTGGAACTTCCTCGTTTTGACGATGATCGGGTACCTCCAGGGCCGGCCTCTGGTCACGGAGTTCTGATGTCTCAGAAGGTAGAGAGGCGCCAGCGCCCTGGGGCCTCGCGTGTCCGCATTCCCGTCTGGTTCGTCATCCCGGCCTTGGCGGTGTATGGGGCGATAACACTCTGGCCAAACATCCAAGGTCTCTTTTACTCGTTCACCAACTGGGACGGCTTCGGAGCCGTCTGGGACTTCGTGGGCGTGCAGAACTTCATCGATGTCTTGACCGACAGTTCGTCGCTGCGAGCGATCGGCAACACGCTCTTGCTGACCCTCATCGTTACCGTCATGCAGAACCTGCTCGGCCTTGTTCTCGCGCTCGGGCTCAACACGACCGTGAAATCCAGATACGTGCTGCGTCTCGTCTTCTTCCTGCCTGTCGTGCTCACCCCCATCGTCGCGGGATTCCTCTGGAAATACCTGCTGAGTCCCACTGGCACCGTGAACACCGTGCTCGATTCGATGGGCCTTCACTCCCTCGCGCAGGATTGGCTGGGCAACCCGAACATCGCTCTGTTCTCGATTTGCGCCGCGATCATCTGGCAAGGCACCGGTTACAGCATGGTCATCTACCTCGCCGGCTTGCAGGGGATTCCGGAGGACCTCCTTGAGGCGGCTTCGCTTGATGGTGCCGGTGCATGGCGCCGCACGTTCAGCGTGGTCATCCCGCTGCTCAACGGCTCAATCGTCATCAACGTGCTCCTGGCTCTAACGGGGAACCTGAAACAGTTCGACACGGTCTATGCGATGACCAACGGTGGGCCTGCCGGCTCGACGGAGACCATGGCCACGATCGTCTACAAGACGGCGTTCCAGTACAACTTGTTTCCGACAGCGCTGGCCCAGGGAGTGTTGTTGACGCTCATCGTCGGAGTGATCGCGGTGACCCAGTATCGGCTGACCCAGCGGAAGGCGGATTTGACATGAAGAAGTACACGCTCCGCACACTGATCTTGGAGATCGCGCTCATCATCGCGGGACTGATCTTCCTGATCCCGCTGCTCGTGCTCGTCGCGGTCGCGTTGCAGACGCCTGGGGCGCCGACGAACCCGTTCGGGTTCTCGTGGCCACTGAACTTCGGCAATTTCAGCACAGCTTGGACTGAGTCCGGGATGGGACCTGCGATGCTGAACAGCGTCGTGATCACGACCATCACGGTATTCCTCGTCATCGTACTTTCGTCCACGGCGGCGTACACGATCACTCGTATCACCCGTCGATGGTCGCGAGGCGTCTTCTATGCATTCCTCGTTGGCTTCTTGCTGCCCGGGCAGCTTGCCGTGGTCCCGCTCTACCTGCAATTCAGCAGCCTGGGCGTCGTCGGCTCGATCGTGCCCGTGATTCTCATCGACGTATCCAGTTTCCTTCCGTTCGCGATCTTCTTGTACTCCGCTTTCCTCCGCGACCTTCCAAAAGACTACGAGGAAGCGGCGCGGATCGACGGGGCGGTGCCGTGGCGAATCTTCGTGACGGTGGTGTTCCCGCTGCTGCGGCCGATTACCGGAACCATCATCATCCTGAGTGCACTCTCCACTTGGAATGACTTCTTCAACCCGCTCCTCTATCTCACCGGAAGCGAGAATTCGACCGCACCCCTCACCGTCTATAGCTTCGTCGGTCAGTACTCGGCCCAGTGGCCGCTGGTCTTCTGCGCCCTGATCATCTCGATCATCCCGATCCTGATCGCGTACTTCTTCATGCAGCGGTTCATCATCCGCGGCTTCGCGTCCGGTCTCAAAGGTTGAGACTTCCCGCCTCTTTATCTCTTCACTCCTCATCATTACCAACCGAAAGGAACACTCACATGTCATCGACGACATCGAGCCGCATTCGCGCATTGTCTGCTCTGGCCGTGCTCGGCCTCGCGGGAGCGGCCTTGGCCGGATGCGCGAGCACACCGCAAGACTCGAATACGATCAGCGTCGCATTCAACGGCGGAGAAGGTGTCCCGGCCGCGGCCGCGCTCTTCGAAGAGGCCAACCCCGGCACCAAGGTCGAACTCAAGAACGTTACTGACCCCGACGGCCAGATCATTGGCACACAGCTCGCCGGTGGCAACGCCAGCGACGTCATCGTGATCCAGCCCGGTTCCGGTGGCATAATCAGTGCACAGGTTGCTGGCGACAGAGGCCAACTCACCGATCTCTCCGACGAGCCGTGGGCTGACACCGTCCCTGAGAGCGCCAAGCGCGTGTTGGTGACCTCCGAAGGAGAGCTCGTCGCAGTGCCGATGACGTTCTCGTCAATCGGAGGCGTGTACAACGAGACGGCCATCGAGAGCGTGGGAATGACGATTCCGACGACCTGGCCTGAGGTCCTTCAGTTCTGCGCCGATGCGAAGGCGAACGGCAAGGTCGCGTACGGTCTCGGGCTCTCGGACGCATGGACCACACAGCTGATCCCGTACGCGCTGGTTGCCACCCTCGTATACGCCGAAGACCCTGACTTCATCCAGAAGCAGGATGACGGTACGGCCACGTTCTCAGACTCCGGTTGGAAGACCGCAATGGACAAGTACGAGGAGATGGGCACCGAGGGATGCTTCAACGAGTCTCCCGCGGGCACTCCGTACGCCACAGTGCAGAACGCGGTAGCCAGCGGTTCGACCCTTGCGACCGTCACGGTGGCTGCCGAAACCGCTTCGATTCAGGCGCTCGCTCCTGAAGGAACGGCGATTCAGTACGCTGCTTTCCCGGCGACGGACAACGCGGACGACACCTACTTGGCTGCAAACGTCGGTCCAGCACTCGCCGTGACCGCAAAGGCCAAGAACGTGGAGCTCGCCAAGAAGTTCGTGGCTTTCCTCGCTGAACCGGAAACCCAGATCGCGTTCGCGAATGCCTACGGTGACACCGCGGCCATGCCGGGTGACCTCAAGCAGGACACCCAGGTGTCCGACCTCGCGCTGAGTTACATCAACTCGCAGAAGATCTCGGGCTGGCCGGACAACCAGTGGCCGACGGGCACTTCCCTGAAGGACGACATGTACTCCGGTATCCAGGGCATGTTCAGCGGTCAGGCAACGCCTGAGTCGACGCTCGAAGCAATGGACACGGCCTTCGAGGCGGCGCAGGACAAGTAGTGAATTTCGCACCCAGCCGCACGGCGGTTTGCGCCGGCGGCTGGGTGCGCCAACGATTCGATCGGTGGCGGTGTCAGCCGCTGCGAAAGGAAACCATGACCTGGCACGCCCGCATGATCGCGGCCGACCTCGACCACAACGGAGCACCTCTGCTCCGGCGAGAATTCTCCCTCGATGACGAACACGGAGAGGTGCGTTCGGCCACACTGAGCCTTTCCGCGCTCGGCGTCGTCGAAGCCACGCTCAACGGGAAGCCCGTTTCCGGTGATCTGCTCACGCCTGGTTGGAGCAGTTACGAATGGCGGGTCCGCTACTCGGTTAGTGATGTCGCCGAGCTCCTCAAGCCGACGAGCGTTCTCGGACTGGCACTCGGCAACGGGTGGTACCGCGGCACTCTCGGCTGGGCAGGTTCCCACGCCGTGTACGGCGGGGAACTGGCCGCGTTCGCCGAACTCGAGATCGTATACGCCGACGGTGCGGTACAACGCATAGTCACCGACGAGACTTGGGCTGCCGCCGAAGGCCCTGTTCTGGTCAACGACCTCTACAACGGAGAGACCATCGACGCCCGTCGACGTGATGACGCCTGGATGAGGCCCGGGTTCGACGTTGCCGAATGGGGCGGCGTGCACGAGGTCGACTTCGACCTCGATCTCCTCGAGCCCTACATCGGCCCGCCGATATCCGCACAACAGGAGCTGCAGCCGATATCTGTGTGGACGTCGCCCGCGGGGAAGACGCTGGTGGATTTCGGCCAGAACTTCGTGGGCTGGATTCGCGTTCGTGTACAAGGAGAGCGCGGCACCCAGATCACTATCCGTCACGCCGAGGTTCTTGAGGCGAACGAACTCGGCACCCGACCGTTGCGGAGCGCGGAGGCGACCGATCGTTTCATCCTCAGCGGCGGCGAGGACGAGTTCGAACCCACGTTCACGTTCCACGGATTCCGGTACGCCGAGATCGAAGGTTGGCCGGGTGTGCTCGACCCGTCCGCTCTCACCGGGGTCGTCATCGGGTCAGAGATGGACCGCATCGGAACGTTCAGCTGCTCCGACGAGCTTCTCAACCGATTCCACGAGAACGTGGTGTGGGGGATGCGGGGCAACTTCGTCGACGTGCCGACGGATTGCCCGCAACGCGACGAGCGCCTTGGCTGGACCGGCGATATCGCGGCGTTCGCACCCACGGCCGCCTTTCTTTACGACGTCGATCCCTTCCTCCGCGATTGGCTCCGTGACGTCGCAGCAGAGCAGACCCACCAGGGCGGCGTGATCCCATTCGTCGTTCCCGACGTGCTCAAATACCTTCCGCCTGTGGATGGATTCGTTGACGTTGACGCCACGGCGTTCTGGAGCGACGCTGGCGTCTGGGTCCCATGGGCGCTGTGGGAGGCGTACGGCGATGACACGGTCCTGACCACTCAATACGAGTCCATGGCGACACACGTCCGCCGTGTCCGGTCGCGACTGTCTCCGAGCGGACTCTGGGACAAGGGGTTTCAGTTCGGCGACTGGCTCGACCCGGATGCGCCGCCCGAGAACCCCTACGGAGCGAAAGCCGCCCCCGGAGTTGTGGCCACTGCCTGCGCATACCGGTCTGCCGACCTCATGGCAAAGATCTCGCTGGTGCTGGGACGTGGCGATGATGCGAAAGAGTTCCGTGATCTCGCTGACCAGCTGCACCAAGCCTTCAACCAGCACTACGTGGAGCAAGGACGGGTACACAGCGACTGCACGACCGTCTACGCACTGGCCATCGCGTTCGGATTGCTCGACCTGGCCGACGAGCAGCTCGCTGGGAACCGGCTCGCCGAACTTGCCGAGCAATCCCGCTATCGGATCTCTACCGGCTTCGCCGGCACGCCGTTCATCACTGAGGCGCTCTCCCGAACGGGCCATCTCGACACGGCATACCGGCTCCTGACCGAGCGGGACTGCCCATCCTGGTTGTACGCAGTGGAAATGGGAGCAACCACGGTCTGGGAGCGCTGGGACTCTATGCTGCCTGACGGCACCATCAATCCGGGCGAGATGACCAGCTTCAACCACTACGCCTTCGGTGCGGTGGCCGATTGGATGCACCGTGTGGTCGGCGGACTTGCGCCCGCAGCAGCCGGGTACGAGAAGGTGCTCATCGCGCCGCAGCCAGGAGGCGGAATCACTCACGCCGAAACCACGCTCGCCACACGCCACGGACGGATTTCCGTCGAGTGGCGCATCGAGAGCGATCAACTCGTGGTCACGTGTGAAATCCCCGACAACATCGAAGCCATCGTTCAGCTACCGGGAGCGGACGAGGTGACAGTCGGTGGAGGCCTCCACGTAGTGACCGCGGAGTTCGCGGCTGTAGATGACTGGACCAAGCAAGACTCGACGACCCCCTAAAGCAGTCTGCCCGCCACGGGCAGGTACCCAACTCATCGACGTACGGAGACGCAATGAAGCGATCATTCAAACATCTGGCAGTTCTGGCAACGACCGCCTTGGTTGGCGTCTCCCTTGTTGCCGGTTTAGACGCGACGGTGGGTGCCGAGGCAGCATCCGCTGACAGCACACACTATTACGTCGACTGCTCCCTGCCCACGAACGGATCGGGAGATGAGTCCAGCCCCTGGAACGCCCTGACATCAGTCAACGACCACGGCGACTTCCAACCGGGTGACTCGATTCTCCTCAAACGAGGAACAACCTGCGCCGGCAGGCTCGCGCCGACCGGCTCTGGCTCCTTCGGGTCGCCGATAACCATCACCGCCTATGGCGACGGTGACCTCCCCACCATCAGCGGCGGTGGCACCGCCGATAAGACCGGCGCGTTGCAGTTGACCAACGTGCACGACTGGGTAGTCGAGAAGATGCACGTCACCAACCTCGCGGCAGCGGGAGTCGACGACACCTATCGCGCGGGAATCCTGGTTCTGAATACCGGCGCCGGCACACTCAGTAACATCATCATCCAAGACAACGTCGTCGACAATGTGTCGAGCAACCCCTACACCCTTCCTGGAACTGACCCCCACCAGTACGGGGGGATCGTCGTGCTCGTCGCCCCTACCGGCGCCACCAAGACCGACAGCTACAACAACGTGGCCATCTCGCGAAACACCGTCACCGAAGTTGGGCGCACCGGGATCGTGTCTTGGAGCACGATCTGGGAAAGCCAATACCTGACGAACGTGACAATGGACCACAACACGGTCACGCGAGCCCAAGGTGACAGCATCCTGATGTTCGGCGTCAACGGCGGACTCATCGAGCACAACGTCAGCGCCGAGGCCAACGTCTGGTCCGGATGCGCCAAATGCACGGGCACCGTGCAAGGGTCCAACGCCGGGATATGGCCGACCCGATCCACAAACGTCGTGATGCAATACAACGAGGCGTACGGCACGAGGCAGGGCGGAGGGGACGGCGAAGGGTTTGACGTCGACCTTTTCACCAGCAACATCTTGGGGCAGTTCAACTACAGCCACGACAACGTCGGAGGCGGAGTACTGTTCTGCGGCAACTCCTCAACCACGTGGCGGTACAACATCAGCCAGAATGACGGCACCAAATCCCACGGCGCTTTCGCCTTCGGCTGCAACACCCGCGGCGCCAACAACCACATCTACAACAACAGCGTGTACATCCCCGCTGGCAGCAGGGCGGACGTCACGTACCTTCACTCCAATGCAGGCGGAGGAACGCCAACGGTCCGCTTCGACAACAACATCATCTACAACCTGGGCTCTGGCGGCTACAACTGGGGCCAGCCCGTTTCGGCGTCGAACAATGTCTTCTACGGGAACCATCCCAGTGGAGAGCCGTCCGACCCCAACGCCATCACGGCCGACCCGCAGTGGATCGGCCCCGGCACCGGCGGCACTGGCCTGGGAACTGTCGGGGGATACGCCCTTGAGCCGGGGTCACCCGCGATCGGCACTGGATTGGTCGTGCCCAACGCGCCAACCGAAGACTTCTTTGGAAACGTGGTCAGCGCGACGGCGCCCAACCGCGGAGCTTATGGTTCCGATGAAGCCTTCACTGCGCTGCCGTCCACTCCGACCGACATGATGGTCGTCACGACGAGCGGCACCACTCGCCTTTCCTGGGCACCCGCCGACAACGCCACTACCTATACGGTGCTGCGGAGCACCGTCCTCTCCGGGCCGTACACGCCGATCGCTACCGGCGTCGTGGCGCCGGCCTACCTCTACCAGCCCGAATCTGCGGAAGCCGCGTATTTCTATAAAGTCACCGCCACGAATCACAACGGCACGAGCGACCCGTCGATTGTCGCAAAAGCTGACATTGCCGTCGGCGCAGTCGTCACCGCGAGCACCACCTACAATCGCGGCGGATGGTCACTCGGGGCTGTCGCCGATGGTGACATGCACTCGAGCGCCAGCAGCATGGGATGGACCAGCAACAACACGCTGACATCGAACCACGCCGAGTGGGTGCAACTCGAGCTCAACGCGACCACGCTGCTGTCCGAGCTCATCCTCTACCCCGTCGACGACGGCGGGAACGTTGGGTACGGATTCCCCATCGATTACACCATCGAACTGTCAACCGACGGCTCCACATGGACGACAGCCGAGACCGTCACTGCCGCGCCGCAGCCCACCGGGCCCGTTGCCTTTACCATTCCCCCGACGCAAGCCAAGTTCATCAAGATCACTGGGACGTCCCTCCGAAAGAACACACTCGACAGGAACAGTTACCGCATGCAGATCGCTGAGATCGCGGCTCTTGAAGCGCCGTCGCTGCCTCAGGATGGAGCGACGACAGCCCCGGGCCAGCCGGCCTTGTCCTCGACGAGCGGATGGGCAAGCGGTCTCGCTGACGGCAACTTCAACCTGGTGATGAATATGTGGTGGGGAACGAATGCAAGCGCCGTCGTCTTCTACGAGGATGGTGTCGAGATCGGACGCCAGCAACTGACATCGAAGACACCGGCATCACAGAGCGCATCGTTGATGGTCGCGGGGAAACCCAACGGAACGTATGTGTATAGCGCGTCCCTTCTGAACCAAGCTGGGAGCACCCACTCGGGCGAGATTACGGTGCAGGTCACCGCCGCGAATCCCGGCGCACCCGCCATCTCGAACGACAACTGGCACGGAGGTGGAAGCTTCACCGTTTCGACTGACTTGCACTGGGGAACGAACGCAACCCAATACAAGCTCTTCCAGGACGGCCAGCTCGTTGACTCTCAAAACCTGTCAGCGGCATCCCCGACCGCCCAACACGTGATCACCTCGCTCACTGGAATCAGCATCGGAGAGCACGTCTTCTATGCGGAGCTGTCGAACGCCGCGGGCACGACGCGCAGCGAGGAGATGCGCGTCACAGTGACGCGATGATCAGAGCCGCGGAAACTCCGTGATCGCCCGCCGAACTCGTCAAGACTGAGGACGCGAACCCGAGCGTGCTCGCCGACGAAACTACAACCACGTGTACTCCGGGAGGAGCCGCATGAGCGTTCCGAGCGCCCTGAGTTCGTTCGACATGGACGACATGCAGCTGCGGTATCTCGTCGATGATGCTCGACTGGTCGGGATCCAGTTGCTGCCACTCAGCGGGGTCGAGCGCGTCGTTCCGCACAGGAGGGATCTTGACTCGGAGCCGTCGATTCTTGGTGTGCCGGGTATGGTCGCCCCCTAGCGATACTGATCGATCCGTTGGTGCATGTCAGTATTCGTGGTGATGACGCGCCCTCCGGGTTCGCGCAAGGTCGAACGATGCGTTGGTCGCCCTCGAATGAGAGGTTCTCGCTGCGTGAACAAACGCGCACCGACGCTGAGACAACGCTCCTCATCCCAGCAACGCCATAGGCCCCGGAACGGTCAGCGTTGTCCCTACGAGTAACGTCACCCTCAGCAACGGCGAGGTCTACTACTCGCTCTCGCCGGGCGTTGGATTCGATTGACAGGACGAGACGAGGGTTGGTGTGGGCGTGATCAACGTTCACACCAACCCTGTTTCTGCTCTGTGCCTCGAACGCACACGCGATCTTTTGCGCAGATTCGTCCGACAGTGAGGCGCGGAGCGGTGGCCTTGCCTGGTGTGTCGCAACCGCCATCTTTCCCTGGTCTTGCCGGTCGCGCGAAGTGCCACGGATCATAGTCAGGTCCGCATGTCCGCAATATGTGCAATCGATGATGTCGCTTCAGAAATCAGCAGTGATCCGGCTCATCGTTTCGTCCGCGCGTCACAAAGGTTGAGGCGCCGCCTGCGCAGGGGTCTCACCTACTGTTCCCACGATCCGAATCAGATCACGCTGGTGGTGTCTCTGGGCGCAAGAGCACTATGGGGTTGGGCGCAGGCAGACCAGCGACATCTACTCTCCTCGTCAACCGCGCGTTCTTTAGTTGCTCCTGTCGCAGCTCCTCCTGCAAGACGTTCACGGCGCGCTGTAGCACCTCGGTCGTCGCTTTCCAGCGGCGCACTTCATCGCGAGTCTTCTGTTGCAGCTCCCGCGATTGAGCAAGCTCTTTCTTCACGCGGGTCAGGCGGTCCATCGCTTCGTCGTAGCTGATCCCAGCTTCGCCTTCGATTAGCGCTTTGAATCGGTCGCGCAGGTCGGGATGACTTTGGTACAGGTGGTGGCGGCCGACTGCTGCCTCCACCGCCAGGTCTCTCACAGTTGTTGCTCCAACCGACACCCGAATCGGTTGGTGGAGGGAGATTCGCCGCATCGCGGCGAGGATGGCACTACGGACCGCATCGGGCTCATCCTGTACTTCCCTGGCGGTCGGCGCGACGAGGTCATTCATGAGAATTCTCCAGAGTTAGTGCCGGGCGGGCTCGGGTCTCCTCAACCAAGAGCTCGAGCTCTTCGGCATGAGCACTCAGAGATTGCGCGATCGGCAACGGCGATATTGCCGCAGCCGCCCTGAACCCCTCTGCCTGGTCAGTGATCTGGAGGAGATGAGACCCAGTGCGGGCGAGGTTTGGACACAGTTCTTGGCAACCGGGGAGGTTCGGACGGCGCGGCGCGGGCTTGGGATCCTCGTTCACGCACTTGGCGGTTTCCGCTTTGAAGGCACAGATGGCTATTGCACCCGGGTTGTCGTAGAGGACGAGCTCCGGGTCTCGACGAAGCCGTCGCTCTTCGGCGGGCGTCGTCACCGGTGGCAACTTGCTGACGGCCCTCACCGCACGATCCGCGCTCAGTCCGTAGATGCCTTCTCCGGTATGCAGCATTGTTCCCAACTGCTCGATGGTTTCCCGGCGGTGCGCCCAGTCGTCCTCGAGGAGTAGGTCATTGAGGTGACCTCGCTGGGTGCCTGCGTATCCGCTGCCCATCGCTGTGCGAAGGTGTTGGTACTGAATGGCAAGCGTGATATCACCGCCAGGTTGGTTGGCGAGGAACCACGACAGCGTGCGGCGAAAACGACGGAGAGTGATGTCTCCGTCTGGATCTGCAGGTATCCGAAAACCCTGAAGGTGATCACGGTCCGCGACAATTCGCTCGTTCACGAACGCGATGAAGCTGTCAATCCATGAGGTGATGAGTGAGGGTCCATGCCGTGATCCGGAAGTGGTGAAGAGGAGTCCGTCAGACTCTCCGAACAGACGCCGGATGCGCTCCGCAACCTGGATTGCACGCCATCCGGACGGAACCGTGGCCCACTTCACCGGTCGAGGCGGCACAGCATTCCCGTCATCGTCCAGGGTTATCCCCTTCGAGGTATGGCCGGAGATGAGGTGAAGGCTTCCTCCATCCGCGCGCTGGATCGGCGGGACGCCGGCGCCGAACTCCAGGCTCAGCACCTCTCTCGGTCGCGCGCCGGTCAGGTAGGTCACCACGATGATGCAGGCTGTGAATAAATGCGACAGCAGCGGGTTGAACTGATTCCGAGTTCCGCGTGCATTACCGGGAACCAAGTCAAGCACGTGGAAGCCATCCATCCATGGGGCCCCATAGAAGACTGCTGACGGCCGAAAGTCCAGTCTCGCGAGATCAAGTTCACGCGAGAAGCCAAACTTGTGACGGTCTCGATGGCGAGACAGGGCCTGCGCCATCCTCGACCGCGAAACACCGTGATGGTACTCGAATACGTGCCAGGATGCTTGTTTGGTTCCGGGAGCGTTGTACGCATCTCGTCCGGGAAGACAATGCCCTTCGTACTGATCAAGGATTCGCAGGCAGTCCTCGAGCGACGTCTGCTCGAAGGGCCTAGTCGATTCGGTCCTCTGGAGGTAATGCTCGCGCGCCGAGAAGATGTCCTCGGCGAAATCCTCAACGAACGCGCAGGCCCACGTGATGAGCGGGGACATGACTTCCTGTCGGATTCTGGCGGTCTGATTCTCCTCGACTCGGCGTGCGGTCTTCTTGCGAAGCCAGCGCGGCTCCGGCCAGCGGTTCTCATCTGCGAGAAATGGTGCCAGATGCCACGCAGACCTTGCCATTCGCAATAGATCCACCTGGGTCTTCGCAGTCCAGCCGGACTGTTCTACCCACACTCGCAGGTCCTCTAGGTGGTCGGCGTCAAGATCGCGCGGCGACGAAACCGGTGTCTGAGGATGCGTCGCTGACCATTCCTCGACAAAGAAGCGGGTTACCTTCAAGACCCGATCCAGAATACCAATAAGACTTCCGGGGCTTGGCCATTTACTTCGGGGCCCATACGGCTGGTCCCGATACTCCTCCGGATATCCGTCGTTGATGAGCACGTACATGAACTCCTTTGCGAAGCTCTTGAACCCAATCGGGATTTCCGAGAACCAAAGCGATCCGGCTGGTAACTTCTGGTTCCCCACGAGAGCACGTAGCGGCCAGTGATCAGACTCGAAATCCGCCACTTCCGACGTCGTATCCTCGATTCGGTTGCCTCGTATCGACGGACGAGATCCCAGACGTTCCAATACACCCCGGCGAATGCTTCCTTTAGACCGCGGCATGTCGCGGCACCTCCGACTTCAGTGCGGTCATAATCAAGGGGCGATACTCCAGCGACAGCGGCGTGGCCCACTGAATCTCCGCCGGCGTACACCTCTCAACGAGCGCACGAAGAATATGCACACGATTTTGCATTGAGATTGACCACAAGTCTCCCGCCACATCGCGTATCTCCTCAAGTACGTCCAGCGCTGCAATCTGTCGAGGCAGTAATCGGTTCGCTGATATCGCGTTGTCACACTCGAGGCAGTCAAGGAACGAGAAATAGCTCGAAGTGCAGGCTTGTCCATTTTGTGGGTGGTGCCGAGGATCGACACAATTTGCGACCATCGCGTCGTTATCCTGATCTGCCTCTTCGTCTCTAACTTGAGGTATGTTCAGCTGCTGCCTGGCGCGGTCCAGTGCGGCCTGAACACCTCGGGCTGCGGCAAACTGCTGGTCCTCGAGCGCACTTGTGTTCGTGCGCACATAGTGCAGGTGGGCGTCTCTCGAATGATGCGTTGGTTCCCGTCCAACGCCGCCGGTGGGAAGGCTGCGACGCATCCTCCTGAACTGCGGTCGCGAGCTCAGTGGATTCCAACGAAGCGAACCGGTCGTCACCGCGCCGGTCAGAGGCATGCGCCCAACCTCCCATCGGACAAACAACCGATCGGTTGGCGTTCCTCGTAATCTGAGGACCTCGCGGGCCGGTTCCGTTGCCTCAAGAATCATCTGCAGCATCGTATAGAGACCTCTATTGTCCGCACCGGCGTCACCTATCTCTGACCAGAATCGCGCAGAGGGGCCTCGCCGGGGTTTATCAACATCTACTTGAGCGATGGAATCCGAGTGCATTGTAGGAATCTTCATGGTGTGAATCACAGACAGGTTCAACCCGCTTTTCGAGGCAACGAGTAGAGCGGCGGCCGCAACCTCTTCTCCCGTCATGAAGAGCTCTTTTCTTGCCCCTCGAAGCGTCGCGCGCCCCTCCTCAGGGCGTAGCGCCGTCAACTGATCAGACGAAATAACTCCTGTTGAGAGAAGCCCATGTAGTGCGCGTTGTCTGGGGGTGGCGTCTGGATTGGTCCCGAGCCGAGCCTCCGCGTAGGCCAACGTGATCCGTCTTTGCGCGACCCTGAGGACGTTTCGGGCCGCCCGAGCGAGCGCGTCGAACTCATCCCGGGCGTAGCCCTCCACCCGCTCGGGTTCGATCCACGGCGTCCGAGGGCGCCGACGAGCGTACGACAGGACGGCGTCATTCACGGGTAGAAGTCGAAGCAGCTTCGCGATCTCGGACGAATAGGTTCCGTCGTATTTCGCGGACATCGTGCTCTCGAGGAACAGACGGAACTGGACGAGATGAAAAGGGGTGAGATCAGCGACAGACTGTACTTCACTGATCGCGCCGGCTTGCTGCTGGCACCACAGCCACCGGAGGAACGATGAACAGGCACGGCGCACGGTGGCAACTGTCGTGGTCCGCCTCACGCCAGGCATCTGCGTCGTTCGTGCGAGGACCGCGTCACAGAGTTGGCGTCGCAACGCTATCGAGCCAGCGTAAAGGGTGAGGTCAAACACATACGCTGGATCGTCTTCCAGGTGGAGAACGACGACTGGCGCGCCGTCAGGTACACCTGCTCCAGCGGGTTCCCAGTCACCAGAAGGCAGTGTTGCGCGGCTCATTCCTGCCCCCTTCCAAAGCCGATCAAGGGGCTGGAACCTGCGACTTGCTCCCAGAAATCGGCTGCCGACGATGCGTGAAGCAGCGACGTTCGACGCAATCCCTTCACCGGTTCTAGATACACGTTCCGAGTGATTTCAGTGTTTGCGTGTCCCAAGAGGTCGCGCACCTCGTCGAAGATCTGTGTGTAGTCCGCTGCGATGAACGGATCCGACGGCACGCGACCCGTCCGGGCGTCCATTGCCCGGACACCTGCCAACAGCGAGAAGAGCGCGAAGGTGAATCGCAACGAATGCGGCGTCACCCAAACGCCCCGATCGTTGCCGAAGTGACGCAGTCGTTCCGCGGATAGACGACGATTGGCCGCCTGGAAAACCTTCGACCAGGATGGGCTGGGTAACGGCTCTCCGCGTTCAGAAAGCCAAAGCGCTGCCGGTTCCAGCCCCGCGTCTGTCCTCCGATACAGCTGAAGACGACGTTCTTGCCCGAGAGAGAGCAAATGTACTTTGGTTCCGTCTCCCATACGTAGCTGGGTACCGGACTTTTCTTGAGCTATTCCCTCGATCATGTTCTCTGCTCGGACGTGATCATACCGACCCTCTCGTCTTGCACGACGCACAGCCCGGTCCCGGCCGGTCCTGACGTATGCGTTTCCGGCGTGCAGGGCTCGCGGGTGCATCGCTCGGAAGTGCCGTAGCTTTCCGCCTTTTCCCACCACCGGGACATCGTCGTGCACACTGGTCGGAAGTTCGAACACAAGGAGTTTCCCGCCCTCACTTAACCGAAGCCCAGTTACGAGAAGGAGCTCCACAAACGCAACGTTTCGATCGATGCATCGAACGCGAGACTGAGGATCAGGCATAGTTGGCTCTAAACCGCCACCGGAATCTGGCCTCGAATCGTAGCCACTTAGTCCGACCAGACTCCAACAAGCGAAGTCCTTCGGTGTGATCCATCGGTCGCGGGAATGTCGAGCATTTTTCTCGCGATGTGCGCCCTGGGCCCGGTTGTCCAGGAGACGGTCATATTTTCCCAAAGGGCTACGCTCCACCCATTTGCATTCAATCGCCCACCGGTAGAAGTGCGTGAGAGCTGCCCAGCCTTTATTCCACGTAGCGGCTGAAACCCTTGCAGGGTTCTGAGCGTCGTAAGTTCTCCAAATTTGAAATGCTCTCACGTCGGCGCGCTCGGCATCGCTCCAGTGAACACCTCTTCGGTCTAGAAAGCGGAACCATGTTCGGAGTTCTTTCGCATACGTCATAGCTGAACTCATACGATCCCGCGGGAAGCCCTCACGGAAGTAATCTGCCAAGCGATAGTCGATCTCCGTGCTCGACATCAGAATCGGTTGTCCGACGGGTATGCCGAGGGAGCGCTCCCGCTCTTCAATGTCACTCCATGCGGCGGCGATCCCGTCGACGATAGCCGGGAACGCACCTCCGGCTGCGCCAAGATGCCACTCAGATGTCTCGCTCACGAGCATCGACGCTAGCCCGAACAGCGACACAGTCGACGCGCAACACGCATTTTTCTAGAGAACAATTCGGTACGTCCCCCGATTCGTCGCCGACGAGATCGTCCATGAGATCGGGGGTGAGCGAGGCAACCCTGGTGGTGCCCAGTGGTCGAGAGGTGTTCATGTCGTCCTTTCGTGGTCGCTCAGCCGATGCCGAGTCGCAGGATGAAGAGACCGGGGTAGATGGCGAAGAGCACGGACAGCGGGAGGATCAGGAAGACGAGCGGGAGGAGCATCAGGATCTCCTTCCGACCGGCCTGTTCGATGAGGACCCGCTTGGCGTCCTCGCGAGCGTCCCCCGCCTGCGCATGCAGGACGGCCGAGAGCGGCGCGCCATGCTCGAGCGCGGCGGTCACCTGGTCGATCGCACGGGAGAGCCCCGGAAGCTGCAGTCGCGCGGCCATCTCCGTGAGCGCGTCGGCGAGCGGCGACCCCGTGCCGACAGCG
Source organism: Microbacterium sp. Bi98 (assembly GCF_918698045.1). Lineage (NCBI taxonomy): Bacteria > Bacillati > Actinomycetota > Actinomycetes > Micrococcales > Microbacteriaceae > Microbacterium > Microbacterium sp. Bi98. The sequence continues at coordinate 46,054 of NZ_CAKKLK010000001.1, forward strand.
ATCACCACGCGGCGGAACTCATCGGTCAGTTCGCCGGAGCCGACCGCGGCCACCCGACGCAGCGAGTCCAGGAAGCCTTCACCCGCCGACAGGCACAGCGCGAGGAACTCGAGAGTGGTCGGCAGCTCGTCGGTCAACCGGGCGCGACGCGAAGCGACGCGAGCCGTGAGCCGCATGTCGTATGCGAACCCCGCTGCGGCTCCGAGGATCCCGGGCAGCAGGGCGATCGGCGGGCTCATCCGGCCCGTGATGGCGAACACGATGACAGCGATCGAGCCGATGACGATGCCGACGAGCACCCAGCCGAGCTGACGCCCGCGGAAGGCCCCCTGCTCCAGAGGAATCCCCGCCTGCTCGATCCTCCGATGCAGAGCGTCGCCGCCGCCCACAAGGCGTTCGAACAGCACACGTGACCGAAGCCAGAATGCGCGGTCACCCGCGGAGAGCACGCCGACTCGCGGGAGCGCGTTTCCGGGCAGGTCTTCATCGGCGACCGCATCGCGCACATAGGGCGCGATGCGCAGAGCCAGCGGCGCTGCCGACCACCGTGGAAGCGACGCGAGTATGCAGAGCAACCCCATGCCGAGTGTTCCGCCGCCGAGCACGGCGACAGCGATCGCGGACATCGGGTTCACCCGAACCACCGCCCCGGCTCGGGGAGCCGACCGATACGGATCATCAAGCGATAGGCGATCACCGACACGGCAGCTCCCGCGCAGATCACCAGCATCCCTTCACCGGTGCCGTAGGCGGCCGCGCCCTCGGGGCGCAGCACCAGCAGGCCGAGGATCACCCACGGCGCGACGGCACCGAGCACGGCAGCGCCTCGGATCCATGACTGTCTGGCTTCGACCTCGCCGCGCAGCACGGCGTCCGCGCGCACCGACGACGACAGCGCGCGGAGGACGCCTGTGAGCTCGGTGCCGCCGACCTGTCGCGCCATGCGGAGCGTCTCGATGATCCGATCGGCGATGGGATCAGCCAACGCCACCTTCAGCCGGTCGAGGCTCGTCTCGAAGCGGCCGGTGGCGCGCAGGTCTCTGGCGAACACGGCGAAGGCCGGCCGCATCATCGTCGGCGATGACTCGGCCAGACTCGCGACGGCGTCCGGCAGTGACAGTCCGACACGGATGGATGCGATCAGCAGGTCACAGACGTCGGGCCAGAGCTGGCGACGAAGTCTGCGCAGCCGGAGGCGTCGGGAACGCACGAAGACGATCGGCACGACGGCCGCGGTCGCGCCTGCCAAGCCCGCGAGGACCGGGATGGCTGTGAAGAGCCAGACAGAGGAAGCCGCGGCGAGCGCGACCGTCAGCATCACCAGCAGGAGCGTGCGCGGGCTGACAGATGCCATGCCGCCCTCTTCGAGAAGGCGAGTCAGACGGCCGCGGTGCCGGACCCTTCCTCCATCTTGAGGCGGAGGCCAGAGCCACGGCGATGCGCACAGCAGCAGACCGGCCGCGAGCATCGCACCGAGCAGGACCGTCACAGAGTGCCTCCGCGACGCCACGCCGTCTGTTCAGTGGACGCCTCGTCGCCGCGGATGTACACGGTTCGCGTGATGATCCGGCCGTCGACCATGGCGCCCGTCGGCGCGATGACCTCGTGCACCCGTCGCACTCCGGTGTCGTCACGCACGCAGTGCACCACGAGATCGACCGCGCCGGCGAGGGCCGGCACGATGAACGATCGATCGATGTTCCGTCCCGCGAGGAGCGGCAGAAGCGTGAGCTTGTCGAGCGCCTCGGCCGCGGAGTTCGCGTGCACGGTCGCAGCACCCGGCACCCCCGTGTTGAGTGCGAGGACGAGGTCGAGCGCCTCCGCATCTCTGACTTCGCCGACGACGAGGCGATCGGGTCGCATCCTCAGCGCCTCCTTCACGAGCCTGCGCAGCGTGATCTCCCCCGTTCCCTCCAGACTCGCCTGACGCCCCTGCAAGGACACGACATCCGGTCCCTGCACCGCGAGCTCGAAGGTCTCCTCGACGGTGATGATCCGCTGACGGTCGGCGCACGAGTCGAGCAGCGCACCGAGGAAGGTGGTCTTGCCTGCGTGGGTGGCACCGGACACGACGACACTCCTGCCCGCGCGCATCGCGTCACGAAGCATCGCGGCCAGGTCCGGAGTCAGCGCCCCGTGGTCGACGAGCGCCTCGAGGCTTCGATACCGGGGCAGGAACTTGCGGATGTTGACGGACCACGATCCGCGGACGACGTCCGCGATCGCGACATGCAGTCGCGCGCCATCAGGAAGAGACGCATCCACGAACGGCTGACTGATGTCGACACGGCGCCCTGTCGACTGCAGCATCCGCTCGATGAGATCGCGCAACGACGATTCCGTGAGACGCATCTCGATCCGCTCGGCGACCCCTCCGCGTGCGACGTGGATGCTCTCGGGGCCGTTGAGCCAGATCTCCTCGATCTCAGGGTCGTCGAGGAGCGACTGCAACGGACCGAAGCCGCTGACCGCCGCGAGCACGTCACTCACGCATGCAGCTTCGTCGTCGATCACCGCCGCGCCCCGCGCCAGCGCCAGATCGTTGAACTTGCGCACCTCGGCGAGCGTGACCGAGCGCGCTGCCGAGGAGTCGAACGTCGGGTCCGTTCCTTCGGCGCGGAGCCGCTGACGAACGCGCTCGGCGACGAGGACGGAGGGCTGGATCACCCGAGCATCCTCGCAAGGATCGGGTGACACGCGCCGGAGTTATCCACAGCGGCGGCGGTGCTCCTGCGGGCGGATCCCCAGCAACGCACGATCCCCCGATCAGTAGACTTATCCCAGCGCGCGGGAGTGGTGAAATTGGCAGACACGCAGGATTTAGGTTCCTGTGCCCTAGGGCGTGTGGGTTCAAGTCCCACCTTCCGCACCGATCTGTCGCACCCCCTGCGACCGACGACTTGACCGCCGCACAGCGCACGACGACGGGAAATCCATGCATCACGCCGCTCTCATCCCCTGGCTCGACCCCGCCACGATCATCGGCTCGGCCGGCCCCTGGGCGCTTCTCGTGGTGTGCTTCATCGTCTTCGCGGAGACGGGCCTTCTGGTCGGGTTCCTGCTTCCTGGCGACACGCTGCTCGTGATCTCAGGACTCCTGTCGCACCCGATCGCGGGCTCGGAGCACGGGGTGTTCGGCATCAACGTGTGGATCGTCGCGCTGCTCATCGGGCTCTCGGCGTTCGTCGGCGGTGAGGTCGGCTACCTCATCGGCCACAAGGGCGGACCCGCAGTCTTCGAACGCAAGGAATCGGGCCTGTTCAGCAAGAAGAACGTCGAGCGGACGAACGCCTTCTTCGAGCGTTTCGGCGGCATCACCGTCATCCTCGCCCGCTTCGTGCCGATCGTTCGCACCTTCGCCCCGGTCGCCGCCGGCGTGGGCCACATGCCATGGCGCCGCTACACGCTGTACAACCTCATCGGTGCGATCCTCTGGGGCTTCGGTCTGACGATGTTCGGGTACGCCATCGGCTTCATCCCGCCGGTCGCGCACTTCGTCGAGAGCTACATCGACCTGATCCTGCTCGCTGCCGTCGGCGGCACGGCACTCATCACGCTCTGGCACTACCTGTCCGAGCGTCACAAGGCGAAGAAGGAAGCCGCGGCCGGCGAGGGTGAGACAGACGCCACCGAGGCCGAAGGGCTCGCCCTCGACCCCGAGGTCTTCGACCGTGCTCCGGACTTCGACGGAGACGGCAAGCACTGATCTCGGTGCAGAAGAAGGCGCGCTGTCTCAGCCCGCCTTCTTCTTGCTCGGGCTCTTCTTCGTGCTCGCCTTGTCGCCGGTCGACTCCGACCGAGCGGCCTTGGTGCGAGCCACACTGGCGCGCAGCGCCTCCATCAGGTCGATGACCTCACCGCTCTTGGCATCGCCCTCGGCCTCGCCGAAGGTGTCCGAGACATCGAACGTGTCGCCCGCCTCGATCTTCGCATCGATCAGAGTGCGCAACTCCTTCTGGTACTCGTCGACGAACGACTCAGGATCGAAGTCAGCCGAATAGCTGTCTACGAGGGATGCCGAGAGCTCGAGCTCCTTCTTCGAAATCCTCACATCCTCGTCGAGCACCGGGAACGCCGCCTCACGCACCTCGTCGGCCCACAGCAGCGTCTGCAGCACGAGCACCTTGCCACGCACACGGAGTGCGGCCAGTCGGGTCTTCTGTCGCAGCGTGAAGCGCACGATCGCCGTGCGGTCGGTCTGTTCGAGCGTCTTGCGCAGCAGCACGTACGCCTTCGGTGACTTGGAGTCCGGTTCGAGGTAGTACGGCTTGTCGAGGGTCAGCAGATCGACCTGGTCGGAGGGCACGAACTCGACGACGTCGATCTCGCGGCTCTTCTCCGCCGGCAGCGCCGCCAGATCGTCCTTCGTGAGCACGACCGTCTGCCCTTCCTCGACGTAGGCGCGATCGATGTCGGCGTAGGCGACGGTCTCGCCGCACACCTCACAGGTGCGCTGGTACCGGATCCGGCCGCCGTCCTTCTCGTGCACCTGGTGCAGCGGCACATCATGGTCCTCGGTGGCGGAATACACCTTGACGGGCACGTTCACGAGGCCGAAGGTGAGCGCACCTTTCCAGATCGTTCTCATGACCCCAGTGAACACCAGCCGCGCGGCTCACGGCCAGTACCTTGACTACGCTGGCGTCATGGTCGCAGAGGCGCAGAACGTGCAGATCGATGGCCGCCGGCTGCGCATCACCAACCTCGACAAGGTCGTCTACCCCGAGACCGGCACCACGAAGGGCGAGATCATCGCCTACTACACGGCGATCGCGCCGCACCTCCTCCCTCTGCTCGCGGGCCGCCCCGTGACCCGCAAGCGCTGGGTGGAAGGGGTGGGGACCGCGGATGCTCCCGCCGACGCGTTCTTCACGAAGCAGCTCGAGCCGGGAGCTCCGGAATGGATCCCCCGACAGCCGATCCGGCACTCGGACGGTCCCAAGGAGTATCCCCTCGTCCAGGACGTTCCCACGCTGGTCTGGCTCGCGCAGGTCGCCGCGATCGAGCTGCACGTGCCGCAGTGGCGCTTCGCCTCCGACGGCATGCCGGGAAAGCCGGATCGGCTCGTCCTGGATCTCGACCCGGGCCCGGGGGTCGGGCTCGCCCAGTGCGCCGAGGTCGCACGGATCGCACGCAGCCTGCTCAGCGACATCGGACTCGATCCGGTGCCCGTGACCAGCGGAAGCAAAGGGATCCACCTCTACGCCGCCCTCCCCGGGCAGCAGACGAGCGCAGAGATATCCGCGGTCGTGAAGGAGATCGCCCGTCTGATCGAGACCGAGCATCCGGATCTCGCCACGAGCACGATGGCCAAGGCCGCGCGCGGCGGCAAGGTCTTTCTCGACTGGAGCCAGAACAACGGCAAGAAGACGACGATCTCGCCGTACTCGATGCGTGGTCGCGCGCACCCCTGGGTGGCGGCTCCGCGCACCTGGGACGAACTCGACGACCCCGACCTCGCGCAGCTCGACTTCGCGACGGTGCTCGAGCGTGCGGGTTCCGGGCAGGACCCCATCGCTCCGCTTCTCGCCGCCCAGGAGGGCCCCCCGGACACCACCTCTGCGCCGGGCCCCCGCGTCGACGCACACGGCGCGAACTCGCATGCGAGCCGCCACCGCCCGCGGACGACCGGTGCGGCACCGCTGGCCTCGTCGTCTCCCCCCTCCGTCTCCCCCATGCTGGCCGAGAACGGCACGCCGGCGATCGCCCGCACTCTGAGCTCTCCGTCGTGGGTGGAGGTGAAGTGGGACGGCATCAGGGCCATCGGAACCTGGGCGGACGGACGGATGCTGCTGCATGCCCGCAGCGGCACCGACATCACGGCCCGCTACCCCGAGCTGACTGCCGACGGCGCGCCGTTCCTGCCCGTGTCCGATGCGATCATCGATGGCGAGATCGTCGCCTTCGATGCGCAGGGCAGGCCGAGCTTCTCGATGCTGCAGAACCGCATGCACCTGACCCGGCCCCGCGAGATCGAACGCGAGGTCGTGCGCACGCCCATCGTCTACATGGCTTTCGATCTGCTCCGACTGAACGGTCACGACCTCAGCACCATGGCGCTGTCGGAGCGACGGACCCTCCTCGAGGAGGTCGTCGCCGACCTCGATGCGCCGGTGCAGGTCCCGCCCGTGTTCGACGATCTCGACGCCGCTCTCGCGGCGAGCGACGAGTTCGGCCTCGAGGGCGTCGTCGTCAAGGATCCGTCCTCGCGGTACCGTCCGGGCCAGCGCTCACCGGCCTGGCTGAAGATCAAGCACACCCGCATGCAGGAGGTCGTGATCGTCGGTATCCGCCCCGGCAAGGGCGACCGGGAGGGCACGTTCGGCTCCCTGCTGCTCGCGGTCCCCGAGTCCGGACGGCTGCGCTATGTCGGTCGCGTCGGCACGGGATTCACCGACCGGATGCTGCGCGACCTGCTGAGCCGGCTCGCTCCCCTGCGCACCGACTCCGCGCCCCTCGAGGACGTGCCCGCGCTCGATGCGTCGGATGCGCTCTGGGTCCGACCTGAGCTCGTCGGCGAGGTCGAGTTCGCGAACTGGACCCCGGACGGCGTTCTGCGTCACTCCCGTTGGCGGGGCCTCCGGCCGGATAAGACTCCCGACGAGGTGATCGTCGAGTCCTGACCGTCAGACGTGGTGCGGTTGGCAGTCGGACTGCTCCGCGGGCTCGATCTGGAAGGTCGAGTGAGCGACGTCGAAGTGGTGCGACAGACACGACTGGAGGTCGCTCAGCAGCTTCGCCGAACGTCCATCGGCGAGGAGGGCCGGGTCGACGCTGACGTGCGCGCTGAACACCGGAGCACCACGAGTGAGCTGCCAGACGTGCACGTCATGCACGCCGACGACTCCGTCGTAGTCGAGGAGGTGCTGTCGGATCTCGCTGACCGCAGTGCCCTGGGGCGCTGATTCGGAGAGCACCGAGAACACCTCGCGGAGCAGCGCGATGGCTCGCGGGATGATGAGCACGGCGATCATGATCGACGCGAGCGCGTCGGCGGGCATCCATCCGGTCGTGACGATCACGATCGCTGCGATGATCACCATCGCCGACCCGATCAGGTCGCCCATCACCTCGAGGTAGGCGCCGCGGACGTTCATGCTGGTGCGCTGCGCGCGGCTCAGCAGCCACATCGAGATGGCGTTCGCGACAAGACCCACGACGGCGACGATGAGCATCAGCCCGCCGACCACCTCGGTCTCCCCCGGGTTGATCAGACGACCGATGGCCTCCACCCCCACCCAGCCGGCGAGGAGGATCAGGATGATCGCGTTGATGAGCGCCCCGAACACCTCGGCGCGCTGGTATCCGAACGTGCGGCGGTCGTCGGCAGGTCGGGCGGCGACGGCCGCCGCGATGAGCGCGATCACCAGAGCCGAGGCGTCTGTGAACATGTGAGCCGCATCCGCCAGCAGCGCGAGAGAACCGGTCAGCAGTGCACCCACGATCTGCACGACCATGATCGTCGCGGTCAGTGTCAGCGAGATCGCCAGAAGACGGCGATGGTTCGCGGAGCGGATGCCGCCCGCGGCGGGCGCATGATCGTGCATGTCTCCAGGCTAGACCGGCTCGCACACCCGCCGGCGTGACTCAGCCCAGTCGGGAATGGTGATGATTCTCAGTAACCGCGGGGCCGTCAGCGCTGGCGAGAGTATTCGAGCACGACGCACCCGTTGTCGAACGAGCGCACCTGGTCGAGACGGAAATGGGTCGGGGCGAAGGGGTGGCTCGCCATCGGGATGCCGGACCCCGCGATCGTCGGGTACTTCTTGACGATGAGGCGATCGATCTCGTCGAGGAGCACCCCGGCGAGCCCGGCCCCACCCGCGAGGTAGATGCCGAGGCCGGGTTCCGCCTTGAGCGCGCGGACCCGCGCGACAGGATCGGTGCGCACGATCTCGACGTTGGCTTCGCCCGGATCGTCCAGCGAGCGACTGAACACGACGGTCCGCAACTGCGAGTACGGGTCTGTGATGCCGACCTGCAGTGCGGGTTCGTAGGTCCGACGCCCCATCACGACGGTGTCGAAGCGGGTGACCGCTGCGCTTGCGCCGCCCCGCGCCGCGCGCACATGCGCAGGCTGGATGTCGGGGAGTTCCGTGCCGAGAGCGTCGGCGAACGCAGCGGTCACGGGGAAGAAATCGACCTCGTCGTCCGGGCCGGCGATGAATCCGTCGAGCGTGACGCCGACGTAGTAGGTGAGTTCTCGCATGTCGTCAGAGTAACCACTACGCATGAAGTACGTCAAACGTAGTGAATACCGCCGACTCAGAGAGCGGCGAGCAACGGCAGCAGTTCCGCGAACGCGCGCGCACGGTGCGACTGCGCCTGCTTCTCGCCTGCAGTGAAATCGCCGACCGTGCGCTCCGCCCCCTCGGGCTGTCCGTCCGGGACGAAGATGGGGTCGTAACCGAATCCGCCGCCTCCGGATGCTTCGCGCGCGAGACGTCCCGGCCAGTTCCCGACGACCACGTGCTCGGCTCCGTCCGGAGTCACGAGCGCGATCGTCGAGTTGAAGTGAGCAGCGCGGTGAGGATCCGCGATGTCGCGCAGCTGGTCGAGCAGCAGCTCGAGGTTCGCCGCGGCATCCTTCTTCTGCCCCGCCCAATAGGCCGAGAAGACACCGGGCGACCCGCCCAGCACGTCGACGCAGATGCCGGAGTCGTCGGCGAGCGCCGCGAGTCCCGTGTGCGCCGACGCGGCGCGAGCCTTGATCAGCGCGTTCTCCGCGAACGTGACGCCGTCCTCGACGGGCTCCGGTCCGTCATACGCGATGATCTCGAGATCAGGGCGAGCGGATGCCACGATCTGTTGGAACTCCGCGACCTTGTGCGGATTGTGCGTGGCGAGGACGACCTTCATCAGCCCGCGAGCGCCTTCAGCTGGTGATCCTTCAGGTCGGCGCAGCCCGCGACGCCCAGGTCGAGCAGGGCGTCGAGCTCGCGCTTGTCGAACGGCGCTCCTTCAGCCGTGCCCTGCACCTCGACGAAGAGCCCGCGGCCCGTGACCACGATGTTCATGTCGGTCTCGGCGCGGACGTCCTCGACATATGCCAGATCCAGCATGGGCTCGCCGTCGATGATCCCGACCGAGATCGCAGCCACGGAGTCGAGCAACGGCGTCGCGTTCTTGCCGATGAACTTCTTCTCGCGTCCCCACTCGATCGCATCTGCGAGGGCGACGTACGCTCCGGTGATCGCGGCGGTGCGGGTGCCTCCGTCGGCCTGCAGCACGTCGCAGTCGATCACGATCGTGTTCTCACCCAGCGCCTTGGTGTCGACCACTGCGCGCAGAGCACGGCCGATCAGCCGCGAGATCTCGTGCGTGCGCCCGCCGATGCGCCCCTTGACGCTCTCCCGGTCGTTGCGGCTGTTGGTCGCACGGGGCAGCATCGAGTACTCCGCCGTCACCCACCCCTTGCCCTTGCCGGTCAGCCAGCGAGGAACGCCATTCGTGAATGATGCCGTGCACAGCACCTTGGTTCCGCCGAAGCTGATCAGAGCTGAGCCCTCGGCGTGGCTGCTCCACCCGCGCTCGATCGTGATCTCGCGGAGCTGGTCGGTGGAACGGCCGTCGGCGCGGACGATGCTGGTCATGGGATTCCTTCGGTGGAGGCGGATGAAGCGGATGCTGCGGTCGGGCTACTGTCCGGGGACAGGCTCCGGAAGCGTGATGACACCGGTCTGCACGAGCTGCACGTCGCGCACCTCCCGGCCCATCAGGCGGTTGGCGAGGGCGGTGAACTCGGTCGTCGAGTCCCCCGTCGCCTCGTAGACGTACGTGGCCGTGGCGTCGGGAGACGCGAGAAGATCGCCTCGCACGAGCTGGCGATAGACATCCCCGGCGGTCTCGTCATCACTCGAGACGAGGGTCACCCCCTCCCCCATCACGTAGCTGATCGCGCCACGCAGGAAGGGGTAATGGGTGCAGCCGAGAACGAGTGTGTCGACATCCGCCTCGCGGAGCGGCGCGAGGTACTCCTCGGCGGTGGCGAGCACTTCAGGCGTGCCGGTGATGCCCCCCTCGACGAACTCGACGAAGCGCGGGCACGCCGCGGTGAAGACCTCGAGCCGTTCGTTCACCTCGAGCATGTCCTGGTAGGCGCGGGAGCCGATCGTCCCCACGGTGCCGATGACCCCGACGCGGCCGTTGCGAGTCGTCGACACGGCTCGTCGGACTGCCGGGCCGATCACCTCGACGACCGGAATGTCGTAGCGCTCTCTGGCGTCGCGCAGCATGGCCGCCGATGCCGTGTTGCAGGCGATCACGAGCATCTTGACGCCCTGGTCGACCAGGGAATCGAGCACTTCGAGGCTGTACCGCCGCACGTCCGCGATCGGCTTGGGGCCATAGGGCGAGTGAGCCGTGTCGCCGATGTAGACGAACGATTCCCGGGGCAGCTGGGCTCGGATGGCCCGGGCCACCGTGAGTCCGCCGACACCGGAGTCGAAGATTCCGATCGGGGCGTCGTTCATGACTACCCAGCCTACCCGCGTGCGGCGCGCGTCACGCTCAGCGACCCGGACGGCTCCCCTCACTAAGCTGAGCGGATGACGACGTCCACGGCGCTTCTGACCGATCGTTACGAACTGACCATGCTCGCCGCCGCACTGCGCGACGGCACCGCATCACGGCCGAGCGTGTTCGAACTGTTCTCACGCAGGTTGTCGGGAGGACGACGTTTCGGAGTCGTCGCCGGTACCGGTCGGCTCCTCACGCTGCTGCGACAGTTCCGCTTCGAGGATGACGAACTGCGATTCCTGCGTGACAACCAGGTGGTGGATGCCGAGTCCCTGACGTACCTCGAGAACTACCGCTTCACCGGCTCCATCCGTGGCTACCGCGAGGGCGAGCTGTACTTCCCCGGCTCCCCCATCCTCACGGTCGAGGGCAGCTTCGCCGACGCTGTCCTGCTCGAGACCCTGGCTCTCAGCGTGCTCAACCACGACTCCGCCGTCGCCACCGCCGCCTCCCGCATGAGCATCGCGGCGGGCGAGCGTCCGCTGGCCGAGATGGGCTCTCGGCGTGCCGCAGAGCAGTCCGCCGTCGCAGCCGCGCGCGCGGCCTACATCGCCGGTTTCCGGGCCACGAGCAACCTCGAGGCCGGACGACGCTGGGGTATCCCCACCATGGGCACGGCCGCGCACTCCTGGACCCTGCTGCACGAGACCGAAGAGGAGGCGTTCCGCTCGCAGATCGACTCCCTGGGAACCGACACCACACTGCTCGTCGACACCTACGACATCCGCGCCGGAGTTGAGACGGCCATCCGCGTCGCAGGTACGGGACTCGGCGGCGTGCGGATCGACTCGGGTGACCTGCCGATCGTCGCCGCCGAGGTGCGGGCGCAGCTCGACGAGCTCGGTGCGACCGGGACACGCATCACGGTCACGAGCGATCTCGACGAGTATGCGATCGCCGCGCTGGCCGCGTCGCCCGTCGACGCTTACGGCGTGGGCACGTCGGTGGTCACGGGATCGGGATACCCCACCGCGAGCATGGTCTACAAGCTCGTGGCGCGACAGGACTCGGACGGCGCATGGATCGGCGTCGCGAAGGCGTCGACCGACAAGGCATCCCACGGCGGGCGCAAAGCAGCGTTCCGCACCCTCGTCGACGGGGTGGCGGAGGCAGAGACCGTCGTTGTCTCCGACGGATTCGAGGAACTCGACACCCCGGCCGAGCATTCGGACGGGCGGGCGCTGCAGACGACCTTCGTCGAGAACGGCGAGATCGACGACTCGTTCGAAGGACCCGAGGGAACGGCCTCCGCCCGAGCGCACCATCTGCGGGTGCGGGAGGAGCTTCCGGTCAGAGCGCTCGCCCTGAGCAAGTCCGACCCGGCGATCCCCACCGTCTACGTCGACGCGAGCTGACGCGGCCGAGGCGGTTCAGTTCAGCCGACCATCGATTCGTAGATCTCCTTGCACGTGGGGCAGATCGGGAACTTCTCCGGATCACGGCCCGGCGTCCACTTCTTGCCGCACAGCGCACGCACCGGCTTGCCGGTGATCGCCGATTCGAGGATCTTGTCCTTCTTGACGTAATGAGAGAAGCGCTCGTGGTCGCCCGGCTCGACATTCTCCTCGCGGAGGAGTTCTTCCAGTTCGCGATCAAGCGTTGCCACGCCGCCCTGATCGGGGCTGTCCAGCGGAGTACTCATGCCGAGAGTCTAGCCTCGGACGCACCCGGTTGGGCGGTCGTCACGCGGTCTCGACGAACTCCATCAGTCGCTCGCCCTCATGCTCGAAGATCCGCCCGCCGACGCCGACACCGATCGCGAAGAGCGCCGCCCCTGTCGCGAGTCCGGCCCAGAACGTCGCGGGGGCGAACTGCGATCCCTCGAGCATCGTGAGCACGAGCAGCCAGATGGTCGGCACGCTCACGAGGATCGCTCCGAGGAACGCCGCAGCAGGACCGTACGCGCCACGCGACGTCGGCCGCTGAGGCTGCTGGAACGGGCTGTCTCCGGGACGCGACACGGCGTACGGCGCGATCACAGAGACGATGCTCGAGAAACCGAGCGCCGACAGCAGCAGACTGGCCCCGAGGCCGGTGAGGGGCAGAAGGAGACGCCAGTCATCGATCCAGAGCATCGTGAGAGGCACAGCGATCGCGAGCACGGGAACGGCCACGAGCATCACCGGGACGAGTCGGCCCAGACGATCGGGGATGCCGCGCACGCCGCTCGCCACGTGCGTCCACAGTGCGGTGGAGTCGTAGGCGACATCGTTGTGCGGCAGCCAGCCGAAGAACAGGGCCATCACCGGAACGGGCACGAGAGCGGCGATCTCGAGCGGCACGCCCGCGACGAGGAGTGGCAGGACGGACAGCACGCCGGCGATCGGGACCACGATGAGATTCATGATGTAGCGGCGGTCACGCAGCCAGTAGACGAGGCTGCGAGACGCGATCGCACCGAAGGCGTTCGAGGGAAGCAGTCCGAACCAGCCGAGACCGGAGCGCTCGCGAGAGGCTACAGGACGCTCGGTCGTGGTGAGCAGTCTGCGAACCAGCCACGACCACACCGCCCAGAGCACCACCGCGGTGAGGAGGGCCACGATCCCGCTGATCGAGTTGCCGGCATCGTCATCCGTCGCGAACGAGAACAGGAACCTCGACGATGCGGCGAAAGGGGTGAACCCGATCGTCGCCGTCAGTGCCCCCACTGCGGCGGGGACCTGCCCGTCCCACTTGAGCGAGGCGAGGAACACCGCCACGGGGAATGCGATCACGATCACGGCCAGCGCGAAGAGGGCGGTGAGCTCGCGCGATCGACGCTCCGGCAGCAGCAGCGCGTTCACCGCCATGCCGATACGCGCCGCAAGCACCGTCGAGAACAGGCAGACGACGCTCATCAGCACCGCGATGAACCACGGCGCTCCGAGCCTGATCGCCACGATGCACACGCTGATGTTCACAGCGATGAGAGCCAGGCTGGGAACGCTGACCAGTGAGGCGAGCGCGAGGATCCATGGCATCTGCCGCTCGTCGACCCCGAACACGGCGAATCTGCGGGGATCCAGCTGATCCACGGCACCCACGAGGATGGGACCCACCAGGAATCCCAGGAGCAGTGCCGCGCTGCCGAGGACGATGACCGTGCGCGCGACAGCGACGGGTGCGTCGTCGAGGCTGAGGATCGCCGCGCAGACCACACCCGTGAGAATCGCCACGACGGCGAGCATGATGAGCGTCCGTACCCGACGTTCGCCGCGGAGCGATCCGATCAGGAGCGCGGCTCTCAGTCGGAGAACGTGTGCAGCCACTCGAGCCCCTCCACCTCGCCGATGCCACCGGACAGCTCGACGAACCGCGCTTCGAGCGTCTGGCCTGCGCGGACCTCGTCGATGGTGCCCTCGGCGAGCACTTCTCCCCCGACGATGATCGCGACGCGCGAGCAGACCCGCTCGACGAGATCCATCCCGTGGCTCGAGAGCACCACCGTTCCGCCGTGCGCGACATAGGCGCGCAGAATGTCGAGGATGACCGCGGAGGACACCGGATCGACGGCCTCGAACGGCTCATCGAGCACCAGGACCCTCGGCGAGTGGATCATGGCTCCCGCGAGCATGATCTTCTTGGTCATACCGGCCGAATAGTCGGAGACGACGCGATTGAGCGCCTCTCCGAGATCGAATGCGCGCGCGAGATCGGCGACGCGCTTCTCGATGACCGCCGAGGCGAGCCCCCGCAGGAGCCCGTAGTAGTAGAGCAGCTGCCGCCCGGTGAGTCGATCGAACGTGCGGAGCCGGTCGGGCAGTACACCCATCATGCGTTTCGCGGCAAGAGGCTTCGCCGACTGATCGATGCCGCAGATCACGATGTCGCCTGCATCGGCGCGCAGCAGCCCGGCGACGATCGACAGGGTCGTCGTCTTGCCGGCGCCGTTGGGACCGACGATGCCGTAGAACGAACCTGCAGGCACCGTCAGGTCGATGCCGTTGACCGCGGTGTGATCCCCGAAGTTCTTGACGAGGCCCCGAATGCGGATGGCCTCCGCACCGGAGGCCGCCTCGACTCCGGTGACAGCCTCCTCGGTCGCGTCCGCATCGGACACCGGCTCGGAGATCTCGGATGTCGTGCTCTCGTCGGCGGATGCCGTTTCTGCAGACGCGGTGGCGTCGGCGACGTCCGCCGTCGCGTCGTCGACCGGCGTGGCGTCGTCGACCGGCGTGGCGTCGTCGACCGGCGTCGCGTCGACAACCGGTGCGGCGTCGTTCATAGGGGTCTCCTCCGCCGGAGCGGGCAGATCTGTCTTCGCCCCCTCGGCTGCAGCCTCAGGCTCGTCTCCCTGAACGTGGGCAGGAGCCGGCATCTCGATCTCGATCGCCGCTTCGCTCTCGACCTGAGCGTCCGCCTCTGCCTCGGCCTCGGCCTCGGCCGCAGCAGCCTTCGCGGCAGCTGTCTTCGCCGCAGCGGCCTTCGCGGCCGCGGCCTTGGCCGCCGTGGTCTTCGCCGCGGAAGTGCGTGCTGCGGACTTCGCCGACGCGCTCTTCTCCACCGCAGCCTTGGCGGCGACCGTCTTCGCCGCGGCCGCCCTGGCGGCCGGAGTGGATCCCTGCGCGGCTGAGGTCTTCGCAGCAGCGGTCTTGGCCGCAGCCGTCTTCGCGGCTGTGGTCCTCGCAGCGGTGGTCTTGGCAGCAGCGGATCGCGCCGATGACGTCTTCGCCCCAGCCGCGCGGGCGGTCGTGTCGCGGGTCGCGTTCTTGGCGGCAGTCGTGCGAGCGGCGGCGGTCTTCTTCGATGCCGCCGATCGCGGAGCGCCGCTCTCGGTGGTCCGGTCGATCTTCAGCGCCGGTTCGGCGACCACCTCGACGGTGACTGCGGCCTTGTCCGCCGCAGCTTTGGAGGGAACGCGCGCTCCACCCGTCTTCTTGGCAGGCGTCGTGCGAGCGGAAGTCTTCTTCGGGGCGGCGGGCGTGGCGTCGACCGCCTGAGCAGCGGGATCGTCGGGGGAAGAAGCAGTCACCGTCCTACGGTATCAACGGGGGCAGGATTTCTTCGGGTCACCGCAACATTTCGCCGACCTGGTGAGCCCGTTGGACATTTCACTCCGGATCTGGACGAATCTGAGTGTTGGGTGTGTACTGGATCACGAATTGGCCACAGCGATGTCAACCCCCGCGGGTTCTCAGGCGGGATCGCTAGCATGGCTCTCGGCACGACGAAGTGTCCGGTCGGTGAACCGACCATGAACACATACTTCATTTAGGAGCACTCGTGACTCTTCAGACCGTCATCCTCGCAGCAGGCATGGGCTCACGCCTCGGCCGCGCGCTGCCGAAGCCGCTCACGGAGTTGAGCGACGGCCGCACGATCATGCGCCAGCAGCACGACAACATCCGCGCCGCCTTCGGATCGGACGCCCGCATCACCGCCGTCGTCGGGTACCGCGCAGAGACCATCATCGAGGCGTTCCCGAACGTCAATTACGTGCACAACGAGCGCTACGACGAGACCAACACGTCGAAGAGCCTGTTGCGCGCTCTCGGCGCCACCGGCAAGTCGGGCGTGCTCTGGATGAACGGCGACGTGGTGTTCGACCCGATGATCCTGGGCCGCGCTGCGGCGTACATCGAGCGCGACCAGTCCTTCGTCACGGTGAACACCTCCAAAGTCAGCGACGAGGAGGTGAAGTACACGGTCACGGCCGAGGGCTTCATCAACGAGCTGTCGAAGACCGTCAAGGGCGGTCTCGGTGAGGCTGTGGGCATCAACTACATCTCCTCCGCAGACAAGAAGGCGTTCATGCGCCAGTTGCAGCGCGTCGAAGACCAGGACTACTTCGAGCGCGGCCTCGAGCTCGCGATCGCCGAAGACGGCCTGCTCCTCGAGCCGATGGACGTCTCCGATCTCTACGCGGTCGAGGTCGACTTCGCCGAGGACCTCGAGCGGGCGAACCTGTTCGTCTGATCGCCTTCCACGAAAGCTCGGCCCCGTCAAGGGAGCCGGGCTTTCGGCTTTTTCGCGGCCTGGCTTCCTAGGATCGATCCATGGCCCCCAAGGTGCACAAGATCCACTCCCTCCCCGACGACGCCGCGTGGGACAGGGGGGTGCCGCCCGTCGGCTCGGCCGAGCATCCGCTGATGGTCCGCGGGCTGGACCGCGTTCTCGCGATCCAGCGCCCGCTGGTGCTGGCGCACATCCGCAGCATCCGCCTGCGCAACCCGCACGCTTCGCCCGAGCAGATCATCCGCATCCTCGAGCGGCGCTATCTCGCGGCGGTGACCACGGGCGGCGCGGCGGTCGGAGCGACCGCCGTCGTGCCGGGGATCGGCACCGGCATCACACTCGCCCTCTCCGGAGTCGAGACGGTGGGCTTCGTCGAATCGACGGCGCTCTTCGCGCAGTCCGTCGCAGAGGTCCATGGCATCGCGGTGTCGAACCCCGACCGGGCCCGCGCGCTGGTGATGACCCTCATGCTCGGCAAGGAGGGCGTGGCCCTCGTCGGACAGCTGGCAGGCGAGGCCACCGGCCGCGGCGGCTCGAGGTCGTCGTACTGGGGCGAGATGGTGACGAAGTCGTTGCCGCGCGCTGCCGTCGGCCCCCTCGTGGATCGACTGAAGAGCATGTTCGTGAAGCAGTTCGCGGCGAAGGGCGGTGCCTCGTTCATCGGGAAGGCACTGCCGTTCGGCGTCGGCGCGGCCGTCGGAGGCGCGGGCAACCACATTCTCGGACGCCGCGTGCTGACGACGTCGCACCACGCATTCGGAGCGGCACCTCTGGACATGCCGCTCGAGCTGGAGCCCGTCGCCGGCGCAGAGAAGATGGAGCTGCGAATGCTGCACGGTGCCCAGTTCGTCGGGGGCGCCGTGGCCGGAGCGGCCGGATCGGCGGTCCGCGGCGTCGGCTGGGCGGGACGGAAGATCGCGTCGGTCGGACGTGGCCGCAACAAGGACGTCGGCGAGATCGAGCAGGCCGGCACCCACGACCTGCCGGGCACGCTCGGTGCCGAACACCGCGAGTGACGGCCGCCCTCGGGACACGCGGGGTTCACGAGAGCCGCCAAAGGATCTGACGACCCGTTGTAGCGAGCATCCAACGGACGGGGCCACCGCGACGATAGGGTGGAATCCGTGACGGACAAGCCCGAACTCTCGACCACCGCCGGCAGAATCGCAGACCTCCGCGCTCGCTACAACGAAGCCGTTGTCGACGCCGAGAAGGTCGCGCAGGAGAAGCAGCACGCCAAGGGCAAGATGACCGCCCGCGAGCGCATCGAACTGCTCGTCGACCCCGGAAGCTTCGTCGAGTTCGACGAGTACGTGCGCCATCGCACCACCGCGTTCGGCATGGATCGCAACCGGCCCTACGGCGATTCCGTCGTGACGGGTGTGGGCACGATCCACGGCCGCACGGTCGCGGTGTACTCGCAGGACTTCACCACGTTCGGCGGATCTCTCGGCGAGGTCTCCGGCGACAAGATCATCAAGATCATGGAGTTCGCGCTGTCGGGCGGTATGCCGATCATCGGCATCCTCGACTCCGGTGGAGCCCGGATCCAGGAGGGCGTGCTCGCCCTCAGCAAGTACGGCGAGATCTTCCGCCTGAACACTCGGTCGTCGGGGGTCATCCCGCAGATCTCGATCATCATGGGCCCGGCCGCCGGTGGAGCCGTCTACGGCCCCGCTCTGACGGACTTCGTGATCATGGTCGACAAGACCAGCCAGATGTTCGTGACCGGCCCGGACGTCATCAAGACGGTCACCGGCGAGGACGTCGGCATGGAGGAGCTCGGAGGAGCCCTCACGCACAACACTCGCTCGGGTGTCGCGCACTACCTCGCCGAGGACGAGGACGACGCGATCGACTACGCCCGCACGCTCCTCGGCTTCCTCCCCGACAACAACATGGCGGAGATCCCCGCGTACGAGAGCGGCTTCGAGTGGGAGACCACGGATGCCGATCGCTCTCTGAACACGATCATCCCCGACTCCCCCAATCAGCCGTACGACATCCACACGGTCATCGAGCACGTCGTCGACGCGGGAGACTTCATCGAGGTCCAGCCGCTTTTCGCGCCGAACATCGTGATCGGCTTCGGCCGGGTCGAAGGGCGCTCGGTCGGGATCATCGCCAACCAGCCGTCCCAGATGGCCGGAACGCTCAACATCGAGGCGGGTGAGAAGGCCAGCCGATTCGTGCGGTTCTGCGACGCGTTCTCGATCCCTATCGTCACGCTCGTCGACGTGCCCGGGTATCTCCCCGGTACCGATCAGGAGTGGACCGGCGTGATCCGCCGCGGCGCCAAGCTCATCTACGCCTACGCGGAAGCGACCGTGCCGCTGGTCACGGTCATCCTGCGCAAGGCCTACGGCGGCGCCTACATCGTGATGGGATCGAAGCAGCTGGGCGCCGATGTCAACCTCGCCTGGCCGACGGCGGAGATCGCCGTGATGGGCGGCCAGGGTGCGGTCAACATCCTCTACCGCGGCGAGATCAAGCGTGCCGAAGAGGCCGGCGAGGACGTCGCCGCCGTGCGCACGCGGCTCGCGAACGAGTACACCTACAGCGTGACCTCGCCGTTCCTCGCCGCCGAACGCGGCGAGATCGACGGCATCATCGAACCGGCGAACACCCGAGTCTCGATCGCCAAGGCGCTCCGAGCCCTCCGTGGGAAGCGCGCCGAGCTGCCCCCCAAGAAGCACGGGAACATCCCGCTGTGACCGAGCCCGCGACGTCGGACGAGCGCCAGCTCCCGACGATGGAGATCACCCGGGGCGTTGCGACCGAGGAGGAGCTCGCCGCTCTCATCGCCGTGGTGAGCGACGCCTACTCGCAGGAGGCGGCGGATGCCGTGGCCGAGGAGCCTCGCGTATCGGCGTGGGCCCGCACCCAGCGACCGCTGCGACGCGCACTGCGACGAGACATCCCGTGGGGCCGCTTCGCACGCTGACGCCCTCGCATCGGAGAGTCTGCGAGACCCGGAGCCCCCCAGCTACCGGGCCACGCAGACGACCCTCCGATTGATGCGGGGCCGTCGCCCCTGGCACCTGTAAACCCCAGACGGCGCATCTCTTCGATAATACATCGACTGGAGTAATCACTGAGGGCGCTTCAACCGATATACCGGTATGCGAATTGATGGCTCCGTTCAATCCTCGAGGTAGAGGTCGGATGCTCGAGGCGTGAGCACCGCGTCGAGCACGACGCAGGCGGCCCCCACGGCACCGACATCCTCTCCCACCACCGCGCTGTCGACGCGCAAGGCCCGAACCGACCTCGTCGCACTGCGACGGTTCAGCTGCTCTGGGATCTCGCGCAGATAGACCTCGGACAGAGGGGCGCAGAACGGCCCGCCGAGCACCACACGATCGACATCGAGGATGTTCGTGAGCACCGAGATCAGCACTGCGAGATGTTCGGCAGAGCGACGCAGAACGCCCAGTGCGCGGATCTCGCCCGCGGAAGCGAGCTCGCACAGACGGGCGAACCGCTCCTCCACTCCGCGCGCACCTCCGTCGTCCGGCTCATCGCGGAACACCCCGGCCGCCTCCGCCTGCTCGACGATCGCCTGCGGGGTGCATACCACTTCGACGCATCCTCGCGAGCCGCACGCGCAGGGCGGCCCGTCTGGGTCGACCATGATGTGGCCGATCTCGCCGAAGTTGTGGGTGCTGCCTGTGACCACAACCCCCTCACGCGCTGCGGCGGCCCCGAGCCCCGTGCCGAGGTAGACGAACAGGAACGAGTCCTCGGCTGTCGCGGAGCCGGTCCACAGCTCCCCCACTGCGGCGGCAGTGGTGTCCTTCTCCAGCGTGACTTCGAAGCCCGTCGCTTCTGCGAGAACGGAACGCAGCGGCACCCGATGCCATCCGTCGAGCTTCGGGGGGTCCACCACCGTGCCCTTCGCCGCGTCGAGCGGCCCGGGGGCAGCGACGCCGACCCCGGCGACGAGTGCGCGATCGATGCCGGCCTCGTCGACGAGGCCATCGATCGTCTGCGCCATCGTCTCGACGATGCGGTGCGGGTCCCGGTCGTGCGTGCGCACGACTCGTCGTGCGATCACCGCACCGGACATGTTCAGCAGCACGAAGGTGATCACCGACGGGTCGAGATGCACCCCCACCGAGAAACGACTCTCCGCGACCAGGCGCAGCGTGACTCGCGGCTTGCCGGGCCCGTTGATGGTCCGCCCTGCTTCGGTGATCAGCCCCTCGTCGAGAAGGCGACGGGTGATGTTCGTGATCGTCTGCGCCGAGAGGCCGGTCGCATCGACGAGCTCGATCCGGCTGAGTCCCTCTCCGGACCGGCGGATGGCCTCGAGGATGACGGACTGGTTGAAGTCACCCATGCGGGGGAGATTGGTTCCGCGACGCATTCCCATGCCTCATCATCTCGCACCGGCGTCGATTCCGTGTCCCCCAAAATACCTACAGACAACGACTTGACTAACCATGAGACTGAGTAAGACGCTTCGCGTTCGGCTGGTCTCTCTGTCCCAGGGTAGATAGACGCAGACCGGCCACCAGCGGACGGTTTTCGGGTAACTGGTCCGCATGGCGAGGGGCTGGCGGATTCGCCGCCCCTCGCCCACTCTGTCTGACCTCGACTCTGACCCCCTCCCCCGGCCAGAGCCGAGGACAGGGGCCTCACTGGCGTGGAGCGTCTCTCGGGATCTCGTGCCACACGTCGACGGCATCGTCGTCGCTCTGCCCGCCGGCGCCGGCCCGGCCGACCACCGTCACGGCCGTGTGAGCATCCCTGGCCGCTCGGATGATCCACCGCTCCGCATCCGCATCGCGCAGCACCCGGGCGAGCTCGTCGCGGATCATCGCGCGTCGTCCCTCATCGACGTCGTCCAAGCCGCCCTCGTCGAAGACGGTGACGACGGCACCGCGGCGACGCGCGTCCTCGATCGCATCCCGCACCGCATCGTTGAGCAGATCGGCTCCCCGGAGCTCGTCGCGCAGGCGACCTTCCGCCAGACGCGCCTGCAGACGCTCCTCCTCGCTCAGCGCGCCACGCGATGCGACGGTGCGACTGAGCACCGGCCCCGCGACCGCCAGCGCGAACTGCGTGCGCAGACGACGTTCCTTCTGGCGCACCTGCTGGGTCGCGTGCCAGGCGGACACCGCCTGCTGGATGCCGGCGAGGCGCTCGGTGTCGCGGACGGCTCTGTCCCAGAAGATCACCAGGAGGTGAGCGATCGCGACCCACACGAGCGAGCCCACCAGGCCGAGGGACAGCGCCACGAAGACACCCAGATACACCGACGATGTGGCGACGAGGACGAGCACCACCAGCCAGCCGATCACGAAGCGGCGCCGGACGACGCACACCACGCCCATCAGACCGAGCGCACCGATGTACCAGGTGGCGAACGGCGCCGTGCGTGTCAGCGGATCGAGTGACAGCGTCACGAGAATCGGAATGAGGACGCTCGAGACCAGCGTCAGCAGCGCCGCCCAGAGCGGCATCCGCACCGAGATCGCCGAGTCCCAGAGGATCGCGACGTTGACGACGACGAGGTACAGCGCGATCGCCGCGACCATCAGCAGCGGCGCGGAGGGCTGCTCGATCCACCACACCCCTCTCGCGGCGAAGTACATCGCGAAGCCCACCGCGAGTGACGTCGCGACACTGCGCACCGTGCGATTCATGGCCGCTCCCAGCCCAGCGTCACGGTGGTGCCGCACTCTCTCGAATCGATCTCGGCGGTGCCCGCCACCCCGGCCATCCGTGCGAAGATCGACGCTCTGATCCCGAGGCGGTCGGCGCCGATCGCCCCGATATCGAATCCTGGGCCGGTGTCCGTGATCGTCACCGTGATCCCCTCGTCACCGCGGCCCTCGACGAGGATGTGCAGCCCGCGCCCACCCGCATGGGTGACCGCGTTGCCGAGCGCCTGTCTGGCGGCGAGCACGAGTGCTCTCGCGGCGCGCCCGGGGATCAGGCCGATCCCTCCCCGTTCCTCGACGATCGCATCCGCCCCGAGCTCGGACAGGGCACGACGGAGCTCGACGACGATCTGAGCGGCGCCCACCGGTTCGTCGCTGCCCTCCTGGGCCACCGCGGCCTCGGTGTTCGCCAGGCGGGTGAGAGCCTCCCGGGCCATCCCCACGGCGAGGTCCTGCGCCCGATCGCCTTCGGCCCGTTCCGCGGCGATCAGCGCTGCGAGGACGCTGTCGTGCATGAGCGCCGACATCGCCGCACGCTCCTCCTCGGCTGCGGCGGCTGCCGCTGCGCCCGCGTACGACGCGACGGCTCGGGCACGGGCCTCATCGACACCCGCGGCGACCGAGCGGAACATCCATCCCAACGCGATGATGACGCATCCGAGGATCAGGGTGAACGACACGTCGAACGCCGTCGTCACCCAGAAGTCTCGCGAGAAATCGCCTTCGACGAGGCGGACATAGCCGTAGACGAACGGCAGGCACACCGCCCAGACGAACTGCAGCCACAGAGGGAAGGCGAGCATCGCAGCCACGACGCCCACGTTGACGAGGAAGAAGATCCACGGCTGGTCGGCGGCTCTGCCCACAGGGTCGACCAGACTCGGCCAGGCGGCGAGCGCGAGTGTGTACACGATGGCGAACGCGCCGGACGCGGTCCTGACGCCACGTCCGATGACGCACGCGACGAGCATGACGATCAGCGGCACGAAGACCACGAGCAGCATCGTGATGCGCGCGGCATCCGATCCCGTCGTCGTGACCCCCGCGATCAGTGCCTGTGCGCCGAGAACACCCGATCCGATCGCGACGACCGTGGCGAGGATGCGCTCCATGCGTTTGCCGGTGAAGCGCTCGAACTCGGTCTCCACGCTGCCGGGCGAAGGGATCTTGCTCCATGCCTCCCGGATGCTGAGCGGGTCAGCGGCCACTCGGCGCCCCGTCTGCGGCGACGATCCCATCCTCCATCGCTCGCCGCAGAAGGTCGACCTTCGTCGGGGCCGGTCGCCCGACCTCCACGTACTTGACCCGGATCCGGGTGATGTTCTCCTTGGCGGTCGAGTACGCGACTCCGAGGCGCTCGGCCACGGCCTTCAGCGGCAGGCCGGTGGCATACAGCCGGAGCACCTCCCGCTCGCGTGTCGACAGCTGGGCGTCCGCGAAGTCGCGATCCCCGTCGACAGCGCTCGCCCACTCGACGTTGTTGAGGGCTTCGCCCTGCGCGACGGTGCGGATGGCGTCGAGCACGTCGTCCAGCGCAGAGGATTTGCTCACGACGCCGGCGGCACCGGCAGCGAGGGCCTCGCGCACGGCCGCCGGTCGATCGGCGACGCTGTGGATCACGACGCTCGCGCCGTCGGCGACGAGCGACCGGACGTTCTCGGTCACCGTGGTGCCGTCTCCGAGGGTGAGGTCGAGCACCACCACGTCGGCAGGCTGCGACGACGTCGTCGACCTCCACTCGAGGTAGGACACGACGGTGCTGCCGGAGAAGACGACGGTCTGCTCTCCGTCACGAGCGCACGCCGCCTCGAGACCGAGGCGGACGGATTCGTGATCGTCGATGAGTGCGACCCTGCTCATCCGCCCAGCCTACTGAGTACTCAGCCCCCGCAGATCACGATCACCGGGTGAGCAGCGCGACGACCTCGAAGTGATGCGAGTGCGGGAACAGGTCGAAACCGCGCAGCGTCCCCACGTTCCACCCGTGTTCGCGGAAGGTTCCGAGGTCCCGCGCCAACGCCACAGGGTCGCAGGCGACGTAGGCGATCGCCTCGGGGGCCAGAGAGTTCAGTGCATCGACCACCGCGCGTCCGGCACCGGCACGCGGCGGATCGAGTACGACCGCTCCTGCTCGCGTGTCGGAGGGGAGACCGGCGAGATAGCGGTCGACCCGTGCTGTGACGGCATTCACGGCGAGGGGCGCGAGGTTCTGCTGCGCGTGAGTCGTCGCCCGCCTGCTGGACTCGACGGTGACGATGTCGGTGCCACCGAGGTCTGCGAGCGATGCGGCGAAGAGCCCGACTCCTCCGTAGAGGTCGAAGTGCGTCGTCTCCGGATCGACGTGCCCGTCGAGGATGCCGTAGACGGCGCCGTCGAGCACCGAGGCGGCTCGCGGGTGCACCTGCCAGAATCCACCGGCGTCGACCTGGAACCGGCGATCGCCCACCTGCTCGTAGACGACTTCGGGCGCCGGGCGGCGGTGCTGCCCCCTGGCCGGTCGCTCGTCGAGGCGATCTCGTCGGATGACCCGCACCTGGCCGTCGCCCGGTTCGACCAGGTCGACGCTGCCCGCCTCGCCACCCGCGAGACGGAGGGCCGCCTGTGCGACCGCCGGACGCGCGAGCGGGTGGGAGCTGACCGGGATCACCCGGTGGCTGCGAGCGGCGTAGGGTCCGACGCGCCCCTGGTCGTCGACGTGCAGGGTCACCCGGGAGCGCCAGCCGGTTCCGTCGGTCGAGTCCACGGCCTCGATCTCGGGAGCCTCGAGACCGGGTCCGGCGAAACGATCGAGCGCCTCGGTGAGCACCTGACGCTTGAGCACGCGCTGATGCGCGAGATCGATGTGCCCCAGGTCGGCGCCCCCCGGCCGGTCCTCGGGCGCGCGGGAGACGTCGGCCTCCGCCCAGATGTGGGGGCGACGATGCGGCGAGGCGTCCAGGACCTCGACAGTCTCGGCACGCCAGAAGCTCTTGGACTCACCCGTGGAGTCCTCGGTGAGCCGCGCGCGGACCCGCTCACCGGGGATGGCGTCGGAGACGAAGACGACCCGGCCTTCGTGTCGGGCGATGAACGTGCCGCCGTGCGCGATGCCGGTGATGTCCAGATCGAGCAGGACTGGGGAGGAAGTCATCCTTCGAGGATACGGTGGTGAACATGCGCGTCTGCCTGGCCTCCACCTCTCCCGCCCGCCTCATGCTGCTGCGTCAGGCGGGTATCGAGCCTCTGACCCAGTCGCCGGGAGTGGATGAGGATGCGGTCGCCGCCGCTGCCACGGCCGAACGGGGCGCGGAGCTGACTCCGGCGGACCTCGTGCTCCTGCTCGCCCGGGCGAAGGCGGCGGACGTCGCGCAGCGCCTCTCTGCGGACGGCGAGTTCGACGGCATCGTGATCGGCGGAGACTCGATGTTCGAACTCGGCGGGCGCGTGTACGGCAAGCCCTACACGCCCGAGGAGGCGACCAGACGCTGGCAGGAGATGCGCGGGGCCACCGGCATCCTGCACTCGGGGCACTCGGTCTTCCGTGTCTCGCCGGGCACCGACCCGGTCGAGGCCACCGCCACGGCCGAGGCTTCGGTGACCTTCGCCGATGACGTCACGGATGCCGAGATCGCCGCCTACGTCGCCTCGGGTGAGCCCCTGCTCGTCGCCGGTGCGTTCACGGTCGACAGTCTGGGCGGCGCCTTCATCACCCGCGTCGACGGCGACCCGTCGACGGTGGTCGGGATGTCGCTGTCGACCGTGCGCCGCCTCGCCGCCGATCTCGGCGTCACGTGGACCGACCTCTGGTCGTAGAGTCTCGTCGACGTTTCTGCCTCTTTCTTGTGGAGAGTCGTCAAAGCGAACGGGAGCCTTCTCGCTAGGCTGGCAAGCATGCCTGATATCGCCAAGGTGCTCATCGCCAACCGCGGCGAGATCGCCGTCCGCATCATCCGTGCCGCTCGCGACTCGGGGATCGCCTCCGTCGCCGTGTACGCCGACCAGGACCGCGACGCTCTGCACACCCGCCTCGCCGACGAGGCCTATGCCCTCGGCGGCGCCACGAGCGCCGAGACCTACCTGCAGATCGAGAAGATCCTCTCGGTCGCCCGCCGCGCCGGCGCCGACGCCGTGCACCCCGGATACGGCTTCCTCGCCGAGAACGCCGAATTCGCCCGCGCCGTCATCGGTGCGGGGATGACCTGGATCGGGCCTTCCCCCGACGCCATCGAGGCGCTCGGCGACAAGGTCACCGCCCGCCACGTCGCCGAGAAGGTCGGCGCGCCGCTCGCTCCCGGAACGCCGGGACCCGTCTCCGGGGCCGACGAGGTCGTCGCCTTCGCGAAGGAGTTCGGTCTGCCGATCGCGATCAAAGCCGCGTACGGCGGCGGCGGTCGCGGCCTGAAGGTCGCCCGCGAGCTCGACGAGGTCGCGGAGCTCTTCGAATCCGCCACCCGCGAGGCGGTCACCGCCTTCGGCCGCGGCGAGTGCTTCGTCGAGAAGTACCTCGACAAGCCGCGGCACGTCGAGACCCAGTGCCTGGCGGATGCCGAGGGCAACGTCGTCGTCATCTCGACGCGCGACTGCTCGCTGCAGCGCCGCCACCAGAAGCTCGTCGAGGAGGCACCCGCGCCGTTCCTCACGGACGAGCAGAACGACCTGCTCTATTCCGCGTCGAAGGCCATCCTCAAGGAGGTCGGCTACGTGGGCGCAGGCACCTGCGA
Organism: Microbacterium sp. Bi98; assembly: GCF_918698045.1. Lineage (NCBI taxonomy): Bacteria > Bacillati > Actinomycetota > Actinomycetes > Micrococcales > Microbacteriaceae > Microbacterium > Microbacterium sp. Bi98. The sequence continues at coordinate 72,875 of NZ_CAKKLK010000001.1, forward strand.
GTTCCTGATCGGCGCCGACGGCACCGTCTCGTTCCTCGAGGTCAACACCCGTCTGCAGGTCGAGCACCCCGTCTCCGAGGAGGTCACCGGCATCGACCTGGTGCGCGAGCAGTTCCGCATCGCCGCCGGCGGCACGATCGACTACGACGACCCGAAGCCGACCGGACACTCGATCGAGTTCCGCATCAACGGCGAGGACCCCGGTCGAGGGTTCCTCCCGCAGCCGGGTCCGATCCACGTCTTCAAGACCTTCGGCGGACCCGGCATCCGCCTCGACTCCGGCGTCACCGCGGGCGACTCGGTCTCGGGCGCCTTCGACTCGCTTCTCGCGAAGATCATCGTCACCGGCAAGGACCGCGCCGAGGCTCTGGAGCGCTCGCGCCGCGCCCTCGAGGAGTTCGAGGTCGCAGGTCTGCCCACCGTGCTCCCGTTCCACCGCAAGGTCGTGAACGACCCCGCGTTCACCGCGGAGAACGGCGAGTTCGGCATCTTCACCCGCTGGATCGAGACCGAGTTCGAGAACGACATCCCCGCCTGGGACGGCGAGCTCGAGTCGCCCTCCGCCGGCGAGAACCGGCACACCGTCGTGGTCGAGGTCGGCGGCAAGCGCCTCGAGGTCAGCCTTCCCGATCGCGTCGCGGTGGCGGCCGGCACGGCAGGACGACCGGCCGCGGTTCCGCCGTCCCGCCGCAGCCACGCGACCTCGGTCAGCGCCGGCGCATCGGGAGACGCCGTCAAGTCGCCGATGCAGGCGACCGTCGTCAAGGTCGCCGTCGAAGAGGGGCAGCAGGTCGTCAAGGGCGATCTGGTCGTCGTTCTCGAGGCGATGAAGATGGAGCAGCCGCTGCAGGCTCACAAGGACGGCACGATCGGCAACATCGGCGCCGTCGCCGGTGCGACGGTCTCGGCCGGACACCAGCTGCTCACGATCAGCTGACCACCCTCGCACACGAGAAAGGCGCCCCGCTGCTGCGGGGCGCCTTTCTCGTCTGATCCGCGGCGGATCTAGGAGATGTTCGCGTTGACGAGGTGCATCGCCCTGCTCGCGTCGGTGATGCTGCTCGACAGCGACGGGTATGCCGCGAAGACGCGAGAGACCTGGTCGACCGTCAGACGACGCTCCACGGCGACCGCGATCGGGTAGATCAGCTCGGAGGCCTTGGGCGCGACGATCACGCCGCCGATCACGGTGCCGGATCCCTTGCGTGCGATCAGCTTCACGAAACCGTCCTTGATGCCCATCATCTTGGCCCGAGGGTTCGCGGCGAGGGGCAGCTTGTAGACGAGGCCGTCCGCGACGCCGTCTTCGACGTCCTTCTCGGAATAGCCGACCGTGGCGATCTCGGGCGCCGTGAAGATGTTGGAGGTGATCTTGATCAGCTCCAGAGGGATCACGATGTCGCCCAGCGCGTGGAACACGGCCGTGCGGCCCTGCATAGACGCGACGGAGGCGAGTGGGAAGAAGTTCGTGCAGTCGCCGACGGCGTAGACGTTGGGCACAGAGGTGCGCGCGACGCGGTTGACCCGCACGTGCCCGGTCTCGTCGAGCTCGACTCCCGCGTCTTCGAGACCGATGCCAGCGGTGTTCGGGATCGAGCCGACCGCCATGAGGCAGTGGCTCCCCTCGACCGTGCGGCCGTCGGAGAGCGTCGCGCGCACGCCGTCCTCGGTGACCTCGACCTTCTCGGCGCGGGCCTTGGAGAGCACCGTCATCCCGCCGCGCTTGAAGACCTTCTCGAGAACGTGCGCGGCATCCTGGTCCTCACCCGGCAGCACCTGCTCGCGGCTGGAGATCAGCGTGACCTCGGCGCCGAGGTTCATGTAGGCGGACGCGAACTCGGCGCCCGTCACACCGGAGCCGACCACGATCAGGTGATCGGGAAGCGCCTTCATGTCGTAGAGCTGCGTCCACGTGAGGATCCGCTTGCCGTCGGGCTTGGCCGAATCCAGCTCGCGCGGCGACGCGCCCACCGCCACGATGATCGTGTCGGCCTCGACGCGGTCGAAGTCGGTGCCCTTCTGCCCGGTCGAGACCACGATCGCCGTCGGTCCCTCCAGACGGCCGTGGCCGGACAGGATGCGCACGCCGGCCTCGAGCAGCGTCGTGCGCATGTCCTCGGACTGCTGGCCCGCGAGCGCGATCAGACGTTTGTTCACCGCGGCGAGGTTGATGGCGATCTCGGGCTTGAGCGGCTTGCCGTGCTCGCCCTTGGCGTAGAACTGCACTCCGAGGTCGGAGGCCTCCGAGATCGCGACCGCGGCATCCGCCGTGGCGATCAGGCTCTTCGAGGGGACGACATCGGTGAGCACTGCCGCTCCGCCCACGCCCACACGCTCGACCAGGGTCACCTCGGCTCCGAGCTGAGCGGCCGCGAGGGCCGCCTCATAACCGCCGGGACCGCCGCCGAGGACGGCGACGCGCTGTGTGCGCTCAAAAGGGGTGGAAGACATGATCTCCATTCTTCCGCAATCCTGGCCCCGGAGCCTGCACCTTCCTAGAGTGGATCCATGTCTGAAACACACAGCAACCCCCTCGACGACCCGAATGCGAACCCGTTCGAGGTCGCAGCCGACGCAGCCGCCGACATCGCGCGCCTGACCGGAGTCGAGAAGCACGACATCGCCCTGACCCTCGGCAGCGGGTGGGGCAAGGCCGCCGACATCATCGGCGAGACCACGGCGACCATCCCCGCCACCGAGGTCACCGGCTTCTCGAAGCCCGCTCTCGAGGGCCACGTGGGCACCCTGCGCAGCATCCGCACTCCCGATGGCAAGAAAGTCCTCGTCATCGGTGCTCGCACCCACTACTACGAGGGCCACGGCGTGCGCCGTGTCGTGCACTCGGTGCGCACCGCCGCGGCCACGGGCGCCAAGATCATGGTGCTGACGAACGGCGCCGGCGGAGTGCGCGAGACCTGGACCCCCGGCCAGCCCGTGCTGATCAGCGACCACATCAACCTCACGGCCGACTCCCCTCTCGAGGGCGCGACGTTCATCGACCTGACCGACCTCTATTCGACACGTCTGCGCGACATCGCCCGGAGCGTCGACCCCACTCTCGACGAGGGCGTGTACACGCAGTTCCGCGGCCCGCACTACGAGACGCCGGCCGAGGTGCAGATGGCCAAGCACATCGGCGGACACATCGTGGGAATGTCGACAGCGCTCGAGGCGATCGCCGCTCGCGAGGCCGGTATGGAGATCCTCGGGTTCTCGCTCATCACCAACCTCGCCGCCGGCATCCAGAAGACGCCGCTCAGCCACGCTGAGGTCATCGAGGCCGGTCGAGAGGCCGAACCGGTCATCTCGGCGCTGCTGGCCCGAGTGGTCGAGGCGCTGTGAACGACGAGCGTCTCGCGCAGGCGCGCGCGTGGATGAGACAGGACCCCGATCACGAGACCCGCGACGAGCTGGCCGTGGTCATCACGCGGGCAGCGGATGGCGACGAGTCGGCCGCCGCCGACCTCGATGATCGCTTCAGCACCCGACTCGCGTTCGGCACCGCCGGTCTCCGCGGAGCCCTGGGGGCCGGCAGCAACCGCATGAACCGCGTGCTCGTCGCGCAGGCGGCCGCCGGGTTCGCCTCGTACCTGCGCGAGAAGTCGCACGGCCGCACGCCGACCGTGGTGATCGGCTATGACGGACGCCGCAACTCCCGCGTGTTCGCGACCGACTCCGCCGAGCTGTTCGCCGGAGCAGGGCTGCGCGCGATCCTGCTGCCCAGACTGCTGCCCACGCCCGTGCTCGCGTTCGCGGTGCGTCACCTGGGCGCGGATGCCGGTGTCATGGTGACCGCGTCGCACAACCCGCCGAACGACAACGGATACAAGGTCTATCTGGGCGGCGCCGATCAGGGCTCGCAGATCGTCGCACCCGCCGATGCCGAGATCGCCGCGCACATCCAGCGGGTCGCCGATGCGGACGACGTCACGTCGTCGCCTCGCTCCACCGACTATGAGACGGCCGGCGAAGCCGTGGTCGACGCGTACGTCGCCGCGACAGCGGCGGTCGCTCCCGCACCAGCCGGCGCGTCCGATCTGCGCTGGGTCTACACCGCTATGCACGGGGTCGGCTGGGAGACGCTGTCGAAGATCGTCGCGGCCGCCGGATACCCTCAGCCGATGGTCGTCGGAGAGCAGCTCGAACCCGACGCGACATTCCGCACCGTGTCGTTCCCCAACCCGGAGGAGCCGGGGGCGATGGACCTGTCCTTCGCCCGGGCCCGCCGCGTGCAGGCGGACTTCATCATCGCCAATGATCCGGATGCCGACCGACTCGCCGTGGCGATCCCGGATGCGTCGTCGGAGGGCGGATGGCGGCGACTCACCGGCAACGAGGTCGGGCTCCTCCTGGGCGCTCGCGCCGCCAGGGCCGCCGAGGGCACGCCGGGTGCATCGCTCGCGTGCTCCCTGGTCTCATCGCCCGGCCTCGGCGCCGTCGCCGCCCATCACGGGCTCGACTTCCACGAGACGCTCACGGGCTTCAAATGGATCTCCCGCGCCCCCGGCATCGTCTTCGGCTTCGAGGAGGCACTCGGCTACCTCGTGAATCCCGAGACCGTGCGCGACAAGGACGGCATCTCGGCGACCGTGGCGATCCTCGGACTCGCCGCCGAGGCGCACGAGCGCGGACGCTCTCTCGCCGACCTGTTGTCCGAGCTCGGTGACACGTACGGTCACTTCGCCAGCGGTCAGGTGTCGGTCCGCGTGCAGGACCTCTCGGTCATCGGCACCGTGATGCTCTCGCTGCGCACGCTGCCGCCGACGCACTTCGGCAGCCACTCGATCGCCTCCGTGGAGGATCTGCTGCACGCCGACGCAGGGCAGCCCTCGGGCGACGTGCTGCGGTATCGACTCACGGACGGCTCGCGCATCATCGTCCGTCCGAGCGGCACCGAGCCGAAGCTCAAGGTCTACATCGACGCGGCCGCGGACTCCGCAGAGCGCGCCACCGCGACCGTCGCCGAGCTCGAGGCCGCGGTGCGCCTGCTCCTGGAAGAACGCTCGTAGGCCGCATGCCGAGAAGACATGTCGTGATCAGCGCGCACAACGGGGTGCACGCGCGCCCCGTCGCCGAGCTCGTGCGGCTCGTGCAGGCGCATTCGCACGCGGTGACCCTGCGGACGTCGTCGGGCGCGGTCGTGGACCTCAGCAGCGTTCTCGCGCTGATGGACCTCGCACTCGCGCCCGGCGATGCCGTGGTGCTCGAGACGGCGGACTCGGCCGGCGCCGACGCCGTGCTCGACACCCTCGCCGGCGTCCTCGACCCTCGGGGCTGACCCGGCGGTCACCCGTCGATGACGGCGACGAGCTCGTCGAGGAACGCCTCGAAGGTGGTGCCCCGGCGGAGGATTCGCTGCACGCTCTCCCGTTCGCTGAACACCTCGACGAGCTGCTCGAACACCGTCTGGAACGCGGCGCGGTCGCTCTCGCTGAAGGCGGCGAGAGCGACCACCTGCACGCGGCCCTCACCCCACGCTGCCGACCCGTCCGTCACGCCGATCGCGATCGCGGTGCGCGTGGCGGTCATCTGGAGCGCGTGCGGCACCGCGAGCGCGTCTGTGAACGCCGTCGACGACATCCGTTCGCGGAGGATGGTGTTCTCGACGTAGTCGTCGCCGATCAGCCCCGCATCCACGAGGAGACCGCCCAGTCGCCGGATGATCGCCTCCTCCCCCGCATCGGGCAGCGGATAGACGAAGGCGTCGGCATCGAAGTATCGTGCGAGCTCGCCACGGAGCCTGGTGAGGCGTCGGCCCCGCCGGACGCGTGCCGCGGCCTGCTGGATCCGGTCGACATCGGCATCCGTGAGGAACGGCTGGATGCGGACGAAGCGATCGCCGGCAGCGCCCGGCTCGATCGTGCTGAGCACCAGGTCGGTGTCGAACGACGCCCAGTCCGGGTCGACCTTGGTGATGACGCTGGTCACCTCGATCGCGGACCCGAGCGAGCGGTCGACGCTCGATCGGAGCAGCTCGTGCAGCTCGTAATACCCCGGGCACACGATGGTCGCGGTGAGGATCGACTCGGCCTTGCGGCTGCGCTCGAGTCGTCCGCCGACGTGCATCGCGATGTAGGCGATCTCGTCGTCGTGGATGGGCGTGCCGAGGCGATCGTGCAGTCCGCTGGCGATCGAGACCGCCACCTCGAAGATCATCGGATACGAGGTCTTGAGCGAGCGGGTGAGCGGATTGCGGGTCAGCGCGCTCTCCTCGGCGCGACGCATCAGGTTCTGCACGTGCAGGGCGAGGCGCAGCACGAAGGTCTCGTCGACCAGGTCGACTTGGAAATCCTCCGCCGCCCTCGCGATCTCCGCCCGCACGGCCGCCTCGACACCCGGGTCCACGCCGCTGCGGGCGACATCGCCCGCAGCGTCCTCCCCCGGAGCCACGATGCGCGTGAGGACGAGGGACGCGAGATGCCCGCTGTCCCCGTCGCCCAGCGCGACCGAGAAGTGCTGCTGGGCGAGCCGGGCGATCACAGCCCCGACCCGCGGGATCTCCTCCCGCGCACCGGCAGGACCGGCTTCGAGCGCGTGGCCGGCCGCAACCCTCTCGGCGGCGATCGCGATGTGCAGAAGGACATCGGAGATCGCGAGCTCGTTGACGTAGTAGCCCTGTTCTCCGAGTTCGCGCACGAGCTCGGACTTGAAAGGCCCGACGGCGTCGGCGGCGATGACTCCTCCGGCGAGCGCTCGGCGGAACGTCTCGGGGTGGAACGACGCGGCATCCATCTCGTCATGTGCGAGTCGCGACAGCAGACGACGCTGTGCCGCCTCGTTGCCTCGCAGTCGCACGATCTCGCGGTCTCTCTCGAGTGCGAGATCGGTGCCGTCGAGCAGTGTGCGGACGCGGGCGAGGTCCGCCTCGAGAGTGGCTTCGCTCACATGGAGCGCACTGGCCGTGGCGAAGACGTCGACACCTTCCGGCACATCGAGCAGGGTGCGGACGAGACCGTGCAGTCGGTCACGCGGGGCGGAGTCGCCGCTCTGACGCGTGCGCAGTGCGTCGCGAGCCCCCGACCCGGCGCGGTATCCCGCCGGGCCCGACTCGACGGCATCCGCTCCACCGGTTCTCGCGTTCAGCGCGGCGACGTACGAGCGGATGCTGCGCGGGGTGACCCCGAGCTGATCGGCGAGACTGGCGGCCGTCACCCACTCGCCCTGACGGAGCAGGGACGACAGGAGCTGATCCTGACGCTGTCGCGACATGATGCTCCCTCCTCCGTGCCGACCGCACTGTCCTGACGTGACTTCCATGATGTCAGCAAGCGGGGGGCGGTGCTCCGAAACCGAGGTTCCGCAGGGGCGGAAAGGAACCTGTTGGCGAGCACACCCCCCTTGTTCCCAGACTGTTCTCAGGAAAGGTGAGCATCGATGAAGATCCTCGTGGTGTGCGGCGCTGGCGCGTCGAGCACGTTCGTCGCGCAACGACTCCGCCGGGCGGCTTCCGAAGCCGGCCTCGACTGGGACGCCGCAGCCGGCATGGAGCAGTCCGTCGCCGGCAGCGACCACGACCTCATCCTCATCGGCCCTCATCTCGCCGATCGCCTCGAGGCGATCCGCCAGGCGGCGCCCGCTCAGGTGGCCGTGCTCCCCGACGACGTCTTCGCCGATCGGGACGGCACCCGCACGCTGGCACTCGCACAGTCGATCGTCTCCAGCGCCAGGAACACCCCGAAAGGAACATCATGACCGTCTCTCGCACCGTCCGCATCGGCTCATCCCATGGACTCCACGCCCGTCCGGCGAAGCTGTTCGCACAGGCGGCGAAGGACTCGGGGATTCCCGTGACCATCGCGAAGGACTCGGGGAAGGCGGTCAACGCGGCCAGCATCCTCGGCGTGATCGCACTGGCGATCGAGCACGGCGACTACGTCACGCTGACGGCCGACGGCGACAGCGCGGAAGGCGTGCTCGACACGCTCACCGAGCTGCTCACGACCGACCATGATCAGGACGCCGGAGTATGAGCGAACTGCGTGGAGTCGGCATCGGTCTCGGAGTCGCCCAGGGCGTCGTCGTCCGGATGACCGAGGCGCTGCCCGCCCCGGAGAACACCCCCAGCGGTCAGGGAGCCGACACGGAGCGCGCACGTGTCCGCGAGGCCGTGACGGCCGTCGCACAGGAGCTGACGGCCCGCGGCGAGGCCGCCGGCGGCTCGGCCCAGGAGGTGCTCGAGGCGCAGGCGATGATCGCCGAGGACCCGACGCTGCAGGACGAGGTCGACGCACGCATCGACGACGGCGCGACGGCCGAATGGGCCGTGCATGACGCGTTCGCCGGTTTCCGGGCGACGCTCGAGGCCGTCGGGGGCTACCTCGGCGAGCGCGCCGCCGATCTCGACGACATCGCGCAGCGGGTGCTCGCCCGGCTTCGCGGCGTGGATGCGCCAGGGGTCCCCGACCCCGGGCATCCGTTCGTCCTCGTCGCTCGCGACCTCGCACCAGCCGACACCGCGCTGCTGAACCTCGATCAGGTGCTCGCCCTCGTCACCTTCGACGGCGGACCCACCTCGCACACCGCGATCCTCGCCCGCGAGAAGGGCATCGTCGCGATCGTCGGAGCGGCATCAGCCTCGGAGCTCGCGACCGGCAGCCCGGTCATCGTCGACGCCGCAGCCGGAATCGTCACCGTCGATCCGACCGACGACGAGAAGGCGCGCGCCGAGCAGCGCGCCGCCGCCCGCCGTTCGGCGGACGCCGCACCACTCACTCCCGGCGCCCTCGCCGACGGCACGCCGATCCCGCTGCTGGCGAACCTGGGGAAGCCTGCAGACGCATCCGATGCCGTCGAACGCGGGGCCGAGGGCGTCGGGCTGTTCCGCACCGAGTTCCTGTTCCTCTCGTCGGCGCAGGCGCCGACGGTGCAGCAGCAGCGAGAGTCCTATCGGGAGCTGCTCGCGGCCTTCCCCGGCAAGAAAGTCGTCGTGAGGATGCTGGATGCCGGCGCCGACAAGCCGCTGGCGTTCCTCAACGACGCGCACGAGGAGAACCCGGCCCTGGGCCTGCGGGGGCTGCGTGCTCTGCGGGCGAGCGAGGACATCCTGCGCGAGCAGCTGACGGCCCTCGCCGAAGCGGATGCCGCGACCGAGGCGGACCTCTGGGTCATGGCGCCGATGGTGGCGACCGTCGAGGAGACGCAGTACTTCACCTCGCTCGCCCGGGAGTACGGCCTGAAGACCGCCGGTGTCATGGTCGAGATCCCGTCCAGTGCGCTGCTCGCCGACCGGATCCTCGCGCACGCCGACTTCGCCTCGATCGGCACGAACGACCTCACGCAGTACACGATGGCCGCCGACCGTCTGCTCGGCTCCGTCGCGGCGTTCCAGGATCCGTGGCACCCCGCCGTGCTCCGTCTCATCCGTGAGGTCGGCACGGCAGGTGCCCGGCTCGGCAAGCCGGTCGGGATCTGCGGTGAGGCCGCCGCCGATCCGATGCTCGCCGTCGTGCTCGTCGGGCTCGGCGCAACGAGCCTCTCCATGGCGCCGTCCGCCCTGGCGGACGTGCGTCACACCCTGTCGCAGCACACTCTCGACGAAGCCCGCAACTTCGCCGGACTCGCACTGGCGGCGGACGACGCCGCCGGTGCTCGCCTCGCCGTGGCTGACGCCGCGGCACCCCTCCCCCCTCACCAGAAAGAGACGACATCATGACGACGACGTCACCCGCCGCCACGAAGGCAGGCGGCCTCCGAACGGGCGTGCAGCGCTTCGGCACGTTCCTCTCGGGCATGATCATGCCCAACATCGCCGCGTTCATCGCGTGGGGATTCATCACGATGCTCTTCATCCCGGCCGGATTCTTCGGGTCCGAGAGCCCGTTCGGCTGGCACTGGGCCGGTGTCGCCGAGACCATCGGCGGCGGCGGCGATTCCGCAGTGGTCGGCTGGCAGGGCGCCATGACCGCGGTGGCCGAAGGCGCCGACGGCAACATCTTCGCGTACGTGGGCCTCGTCGGACCGATGGTCACGTACCTGCTGCCGCTCCTCATCGCCAACACCGCGGGCCGCATGGTCTACGGCGAGCGCGGTGGAGTCGTCGCGACGATCGCGACGATGGGTGTCATCGTCGGCACCAACATCCCGATGTTCCTCGGCGCGATGATCATGGGGCCGCTCGCGGCCTGGATCACCAAGCAGATGGACCGGATGTGGGACGGCAAGATCCGCCCCGGCTTCGAGATGCTGGTGAACAACTTCTCGGCCGGCATCCTGGGCATGATCCTCGCGATCGTGGGATTCTTCGCCTTCGGTCCCGTGATGCTCGGCATCAGCGCGGTTCTCGGCGGTGCCGTCGACTGGCTGGTCGCGCTGAACCTGCTGCCCCTCGTGTCGATCATCGTGGAGCCCGCGAAGGTGCTGTTCCTGAACAACGCCATCAACCACGGCGTGTTCACTCCGCTCGGCATCGAGCAGGCGGCCGAGACCGGCAAGTCGATCCTCTTCCTGATCGAGGCGAACCCCGGTCCGGGCCTCGGTCTGCTGCTCGCGTTCTCGTTCTTCGGCGTCGGTGCGGCCAAGGCGTCTGCGCCCGGAGCGGCGATCATCCAGTTCTTCGGCGGCATCCACGAGATCTACTTCCCGTACGCGCTGAGCAAGCCGACCACCATCCTCGCCCTGATCGCGGGTGGCGCGGCCGGTGTCACGACCAACATGGTGCTCGGAGGCGGCCTGGCGTTCCCGGCAGCCCCCGGCAGCATCATCGCCGTGACCGCGGCCGCCGTCGGCCCCGGCGTCCCGAACCTGCTCGTGGTCTACCTCTCGGTGATCATCGCCGCGGTCGTCACGTTCCTCATCACCGGCGTCATCCTGCGGGCCTCCCGCAAGCGCGACCTCGAGGCCGAGGGCGACAGCTTCGGCGACGCGATCGCACAGACCGAGGCGAACAAGGGCAAGTCCTCCGCCGCGATGGACGCCCTTCGCGCCTCGTCGGGTACGGGAACTGCCGGAGCAGCCGCTGCGGCTGGCACGGGCGTCGCCACGGACCGTCGCATCGAGAACATCGTGTTCGCCTGCGACGCCGGAATGGGATCGTCGGCCATGGGCGCGAGCGTGCTGCGCAACAAGTTCAAGAAGGCAGGGGTCGAGGGCGTCACCGTCACGAACCAGGCCATCGCGAACCTCGACGGCAGCGCCGACCTGGTCATCACCCAGCAGCAGCTGACCGACCGGGCGAAGGCGCAGTCGCCGAACTCGGTGCACGTGTCCGTCGACAACTTCATGAACTCTCCGAAGTACGAAGAGGTCGTCGAGATGGTGCGCGAACAGCGCGACACCGACGCGTGACAGACCAGGCGGGGCGGGTGCTGCGGCATCCGCCCCGCCTCCACATACTCAGAAAGAAGGAATCACCATGAGCGTTCTCACCCTCGATCAGGTCCGCATCCACTCCGGAAGCAGCACGCAGGAGGAAGCCCTCCAGGAGGCGACCGACATCCTCGTCGCGGCAGGCGCCGTCACCCCCGCCTATGTCGACGCGATGCGTCAGCGCGAGCAGACGGTCTCGACCTACATGGGCAACGGTCTGGCGATTCCGCACGGCACGAACGACGCCAAGGATGCGATCCTCGGATCCGCGCTGTCTGTCGTCCGCTACGACGGCGGAGTCGACTGGGACGGGGAGGCCGCGACGTTCGTCGTCGGCATCGCCGGCCGTGGCGACGAGCACCTCGAGATCCTCTCGCAGATCGCGATCCTGTTCTCCGATGAGGACGACGTCGCGAAGCTCAACGCGGCGCAGACGCCCGACGAGCTGTACGCCCTGCTCTCGGCGGTGAACGACTGATGAAGGCCGTGCACTTCGGCGCGGGCAACATCGGCCGCGGATTCGTGGGGCTGCTCCTGCACGAGGGTGGATACGAGGTCGTGTTCTCCGATGTCGCCGACGCTCTCGTCGACGCCATCAACGCCGTCGATTCGTACACGGTGCACGAGGCCGGACCCGGCGGCACCGACCACGTGGTGACCGGCTTCCGGGCGGTCAACAGCAGGACCGATCCGGATGCCGTGGCCGACGAGGTCGCGACCGCCGATGTGGTCACGACGGCGGTCGGACCGACCGTGCTGCGCTTCGTCGCCCCCACGATCGTCGCGGGCCTCGCCCTGCGCCCTGCCGGAGCCGCTCCCCTGCAGGTCATGGCCTGCGAGAACGCGATCGGGGCGACGGACACCCTCCGGGCGGAGATCGAGAAGGCGGCGGGCGCGGACGCCGAGGAGCTGCTGTCGCGTGCGGTGTTCGCGAACACCGCCGTCGACCGCATCGTCCCCGGTCAGCCCGCAGACGGCGGCGTCGACGTCACGGTCGAGCCGTACTTCGAGTGGGCGATCGAATCCCAGGCCTTCGGCGGCGCGCTGCCGAACATTCCCGGCGCTCATTTCGTCGACGATCTCGCCCCGTACATCGAGCGCAAGCTCTTCACGGTGAACACCGGCCACGCCGCGACGGCGTACTTCGGCGCACGGGCCGGCATCGAGCGCATCTCCGACGCCCTGGCCGACCCCGACATCGTCGCACGCGTCTCGGCCGCTCTCGAGGAGACCTCCGCGGTGCTGGTCGCCGAACACGGGCTCGACCCGGCCGAACTGGCCGCGTACCGAGCGACGATCCTCGAGCGGTTCCGCAATCCGGCGCTCGTCGACACCGTGCAGCGGGTCGGCCGTCAGCCGTTGCGCAAGATCTCCCGACACGAGCGCTTCATCGGACCGGCGGCGATGGCTGCCGAGAGAGGGCTCTCCACGATCGCGCTGGTCGGCGCGGTCACCGCAGCGCTCGAGTTCGAGGATCCCGATGACGAGCAGGCGGTCGAGCTGCAGCAGCTCCTGCGCACGGAGGATGCGCTGGCGTTCACCTCGTCCGCAACGGGGCTCGACCCCGAGCATCCGCTGTTCCCGGCGGTCCGCGACGCAGTCGTCTCCCGTCAGACAGCACTGAACGCCTCCTGACGACGTCGCACGCCGTGTTCTGCGCCCTCTGCCGATACGATCGGCGGAGGGCGCAGTGGCGAGCACAGCGAGGTGCGGGAGCAGCATGAACAGATACGCCGTCATCGGTGCAGGTCCGTCGGGCCTCGCCGCCGCTCGGGCGCTGACGAAGCGCGGCGTCGGGATCGACGGGTACGAGGCCTCGACCGGTGTGGGCGGCCTGTGGGACATCGACAACCCCCGCAGCACGATGTACGAGTCCGCGCATCTGATCTCCTCGCGCACGACGACCGAGTTCGCCGAGTACCCCATGCGTTCGACCGTCGACTACCCCGACCATCGGACGCTGCGACAGTACTTCGAGGACTATGCCGAGCACTTCGGTCTCACCGGGCTCTTCCGGTTCGAGACGACCGTCACGCGACTCGAGCCGCGGGACGACGGCTGGGATCTCACGAGCTCGGGGCCCGACGGCGAAGAGACCCGGTGGTACGCCGGCGTCGTGCTCGCGAACGGCACGCTCGCCGAACCGAACGTGCCGACCTTCGTCGGAGAGTTCAACGGCGAGATCATGCACACGAGCGAGTACAGGTCGGCCGCACAGCTCACCGGCCGGCGTGTGCTGCTGATCGGGGCGGGGAACTCGGGGTGCGACATCGCGGTGGATGCCGTGCACCACGCCTCCTCGGTCGACATGAGCGTCCGCCGCGGCTATTACTTCGTCCCGCGCTATCTGTTCGGCAGGCCGAGCGACACCCTGAATCAGGGCCGTCCCCTGCCCGCGCGCGTCAAGCAGGCGGTCGACAGCCGGGTGCTCCGGGCGTTCACCGGCGACCCTGCGCGCTTCGGTTTCCCGAAGCCCGACTACCGCATCTACGAGGCTCATCCGATCGTCAACACGATGATCCTCAATCACCTCGGGCAGGGGGACCTGCGTATCCGCCCCGATGTGGAGCGCCTCGACGGCACGACCGTGCGCTTCCGGGACGGGACGTCCGACGACTACGATCTGCTCCTGCTCGCGACCGGATACCGGCTCGACTACCCGTTCGTCGACCCACAGCACCTGCACTGGAGCGGCGCGGCACCACGGCTGTTCCTCCACGTCTTCCCCGCATCGTTCAACGGTCTCTTCGTGATGGGCATGATCGAGGCGTCCGGCATCGGCTGGCAGGGGCGGTACGAGCAGGCGGAGCTGCTGGCCGCATACCTGGACGCGGCGGAGAACGATCCGCCTCGGGCGGTGCGATTCCGCGATCGGGTGACCTCCGAGCCGTGGCCCGATCTGACCGGCGGCTACCGATACCTGCGCCTCGACCGCATGGCCTACTACGTGAACAAGGACGCATATCGGGGTGCGGTGCGACGCGAGCGATCAGCGCTCGAGCGGCCCCTCCCCGAGCACGCTCACATCCGCACCCCGTAACGTGGGGCGAGTGCAGAAGAAGCGTGGTCGTCGTGTCCTGAAAGTGATCCTCTGGGGAGTCGTCGGCGTCCTCGTGATCGGCATCGTCGGAATACTCGCCTGGAGCCAGATCGGCGTCATGTCGGCCGAGAAGGATCCGCTCGCCAGCGTCGAGGACAACTCCGCCATCCATGTCGAGGACACCGAGCAGGGGATCGTGCTCGCCCCGGCCGACGGCGAATCAGACCTCGGCCTGGTGTTCGTGCCCGGTGCGAAGGTCGATCCGTGGGCGTACGCACCGATCCTGCAGAGCCTCGCCGAAGAGGGCGTCACGGTGGTGATCACCCGCCCGTGGCTGAACCTCGCGTTCTTCGATCTGCGCGGTCTCGACTCCTTCACCTCTGCGGCCCCCGACATCGATGACTGGGCGGTCGGCGGACACTCGCTGGGCGGCGTGCGCGCGTGCCAGCTCGCCGCGGATGCCGAGGCACTCGTGCTGTTCGGCTCCTACTGCACGACGGACGTGTCGGACACCGATCTCGCCGTTCTCAGCATCTCGGGCAGCGAGGACGGACTGTCGACGCCCGAGAAGATCGCCGACGCTCGTGACCTGCTGCCGGCCGACGCCGAGATGGTCGAGATCGAGGGAGCGTCGCACGCGTCGTTCGGCGACTACGGGCCCCAGGCCGGTGACGGCGAGCCGACGATCTCGAGCGACGAGATGCACGCACAGGTCTCTGAGATCCTCGATGCCTTCATGGCGGACGTCGCCGCGCGCTGAGCAGCGTCGACTGCTCCGCTCAGCCGATGACGGGGTCGAGCAGCGGATGCAGGTGCCGTGTGCCCAGCACGGATGCCGCCGCGCGTGAGCCCGCAGCGAGGGCGTCCGGAACGCAGGCCCCCGAGAGCCGGGCATCGAGGACGCCGGCCAGGAACGCGTCGCCCGCGCCATTGGTGTCGACGACATCGACCGGCACGGCTGCGACACGGTGTTCGGTGCCGTCTGCGTCGATCGCGACCGCCCCGTCGGCGCCCAGGGTGCACACGGCGAGCGAGGCGCCGCCAGCGACGCATGACCGGAGGAAGCGCACCGGATCGGCCAGACGGTCGGCGTTGCAGAACACGGCCTGCGCTGCAGCGAGGAAGGGCCGGTGGAACTCGGATTCGCCGTCGTAGTCGTGCACGTCGACCCAGATCGGGCGCCCGGTCGCGACGGCCGCGGGGAGGAGTCGTAGCGGCTCGGCCGCGAGGTCGAGCACGATCACCTCAGCGCCGCTCATCGCGGTGTGCAGAGCTGAGTCATCTCTCCCGTCCGTCGCCGAGGGGGACGCGAGATACAGCGAGACTCGCTTGCCCTCGCGGGTCATGAGGTTCAGATGGCGCTCGGTGGCGTCGCCCGTTCCCCACCGCGCACGCACACCGGCATGTGCGAGCGCATCGCGCACGCGGTGTCCCGGTTCATCCGCCGCGGTGAGGGCGTACAGCAGAGCGGAGCGCCCGAGCGAGGCGAGTGTGAGGGCCTTCCCCGCGCTCGTGCCGCCGACGGTCTCCCAGGTCTCCTCGGCGAACTGCATGTGCGGCACCGGCTCAGGCAATCGATCGAGCACGACGATCGAGTTCCACGATGCCGGTCCGGCTATGAAGACGGTGGCGGTCATGAGTACATCCTGCCGTCCGAGACCCCGGTTCAGCCGATCCGCTTGATGAGCGAGTCCAACCCCATGCCGTAGTCGATCCGCACGACGGGCAGGGCGAGCTTGTCCGTGCCGATCTCGACATACCCGGGCTCGATGGTCCGCGCCATCTCGAACCCGGCCTGAGCGACGCCCTGCTTCGACGTGTCGTCGAAGTGACCGAACGGATACGCGATCACCTCGCGCACCCCGAGCACGTCGGCGGATGCGTTCAGATCGGCGGCGATCTCGTCCGCCGTCCAGTTCACCATCCGGCCCTTGCCGTTGTCGCCGGCCTGATGCATGTCGTGCGTGTGAGATCTGCGAAGGACGTACATCGACGGCGCGGGGTCCTGGCGGTCGGCGGTGATCATGAACGAGGTCGACAGCAGCCTGTGCGCATCGATCACCGGAACCGCGAGGTCGAACCAACTCTGGTCGGCGTCGTCGTCGGTGATGATCACCGAACGAGCAGGCAGCGACAGTCGACCGTCGATGAACGCGCTGAGCTCATCCCAGGTCGGCAGGTAGAAGCCCGTCGTCGCGATGTGGTTCATCTGCGCCTCGAAGTCGCCGATGTACGCGTAGTTGCCGCGGAGCCAGCCGGTCTCGCCCTCGGGGTTCGAGGTGAACTGGTGGTACATCAGGATCGGGACCTGCACGTCCGCCGCGGCATTCGCCTCGGGCGTCGTCCACGCCGCGAAGAGCTCGATCTGCTGATCGACGCACACGACGGGGTCGGCTCCGTTGATCCGCGCGGCGACCGTGCCCCCGGCGGCATCCGCTGCGGTCGAGTACCAGCCGGCGAACACCCGACCGTCCTGCGCCGGTATCGGAAGCGCCACGTACAGTGCGTCCTGCCGCTGCAGCATCGGTTCCTGCGGCGCACCGTCGCCGATGAAGCTCACCGCGCACGCGAGCGGGTCGCCGGCATCCGCGACGAGCTGCTGCGCAGGTGTCAGCGGACGCTCGATGGCGTCGCCGCCCGCTCGCGGCACGAGCACCTCGGGCACTCGGGTCGACCATGAGAAGGCCGCGATTGCACCGCCGACGACGATGACGACGGCGCTGACGATCACTGCGACGCCGATACGGCGTCGCTTCCCCCCGGAAGCCATGATCTAGATGTCGAATCCGTCGGCGATCATCTCGACAAGCTCCTCGCGCTCCTCGACGGGCAGAAAGGCTCCGGCCGCCGCGTTGAACTGGAAGGTCTCGAGATCGTCGAGATCGTACTCGAACGCCTCGACCAGGAGCGACAGCTCCCGGGTGAGCGAGGTCGCGCTCATGGTGCGGTTGTCGACGTTGACCGTCACGGCGAAGCCGAGCTGGTAGAGCAGGTCGAAGGGATGGTCGGCGAGCGTGTTGCCCCACGACGCGATCGCGCCGGTCTGCAGATTCGACGACGGGGACAGCTCGAGCGGGATCTCTCGGTCTCGCACCCAGCGGGCGAGGTCGCCGAACTGGACCTGCACCTCGTCGCCCTCCTGCGTGATGACCTGCAGGTCCTCGGCGATGCGCACGCCGTGGCCGAGTCGCAGCGCTCGCCCGTCGATGAGCGCCGAGCGGATCGAGTCCGGCCCGGCAGCCTCCCCCGCGTGGACGGTCACAGGGAAGAAGTTCTCCGCGAGGTAGTCGAAGGCGGCGCGATGGTTCGACGCCGGGAATCCGTCCTCGGGACCGGCGATGTCGAAGCCGACGACCCCTCGTCCGCGGAAGCCGACGGCGAGCTCGGCGATCTCGCGCGAGCGGTCTGTGTGGCGCATGGCGGTGATCAGCTGACCGACGCGGATGCTGTGGCCGTCGCGATCCGCGGCGTCCTCACCCTCCTCGATCCCCTGCTGCACAGCCTCGACGGTCTGCTCGAGGGTGAGCCCACGCGTGAGATGCTGCTCGGGCGCCCAGCGCACCTCGCCGTAGATCACGCCGTCGTGCGCGAGATCCTGCACGAACTCGCGAGCGACACGGGTCAGGCCCTCCTGCGTCTGCATCACAGCCGTGGTCAGATCGAAGGTCTTGAGGTACTCCACCAGCGACCCCGAGTCGCCCTGCTTCGCGATCCACCTGCCGAGAGCGGCCGGCTTCGATTCGGGAACCTCGAGCCCGATCACATCCGCCAGCTCGATGATCGTCGAGGGTCGCACCGCGCCGTCGAGATGGTCGTGCAGCGACACCTTGGGAAGGCTGCGCAGGGATGCCCCCTGGATGGTGACATCGCCGTTCGCGTCGATCGACATGGGGATTCCTCTCGGTCGCGGATTCGCTCTGTTCAGGCTAGCGGTCGGCGGATCAGGCCGTGATGCGCTCCCGCACGATCGGCCCTGCGGCCGGAGCCTCGTCGCCGATCGCCCAGGACCCCTCGAGCGCCTCGAGAGCGCGGGGGAACCGAGCCTCGTCGGCTGCCGAGAGCGTGAACAAGGGCTGTCCGGCCGCTACTCGATCACCGGGCTTGGCGTGCAGGTCGATCCCGGCCTCGAAGATCACCGGGTCCTCAGCCCGCGCGCGCCCCGCACCGAGACGCCACGCCGCGATGCCGAACGGCAGCGCGTCCATCTGCGACACCACGCCGTCGCGGGGAGCCGTGACCACATGGGTCTCGCGGGCCGTGGGCAGCGGCGCGTCGGGGTCGCCGCCCTGAGCGCGGATCATGGCCTTCCACCCGTCCATCGCGCGTCCGTCGTCGAGAGCGGCCTCCACGTCGACATCCGGCTGTCCTGCGAGCGAGAGCATCTCGCGCGCCAGGGCGATCGTCAGTTCGCGGACGTCGGCGGGTCCTCCTCCGGCGAGCACCTCGACGGACTCGCGAACCTCGTTCGCGTTGCCGATCGCGCGACCGAGCGGCACGTTCATGTCCGTGAGGAGGGCGGTGGTGGCGACGCCGGAGTCCGTGCCGAGTGCGACCATGGTGCGCGCGAGCTCGCGTGCCCGGTCGATGTCCTGCATGAACGCACCGGAGCCGAACTTCACGTCGAGCACGAGAGCGTCGGTGCCCTCGGCGATCTTCTTCGACATGATGCTCGAGGCGATCAGCGGGATCGCCTCGACGGTGCCGGTGACGTCGCGCAGCGCGTAGAGCTTCTTGTCGGCGGGCGCGAGGCCTGAGCCTGCCGCGCAGATCACGGCGCCCACATCGCCCTGCATCTGGGCGAACATCTCCTCGTTGCTGAGCGCGGCGCGCCAGCCGGGGATCGACTCGAGCTTGTCGAGCGTTCCGCCGGTGTGGCCGAGACCGCGACCGGAGAGCTGCGGGACCGCCACCCCGAAGACCGCGACGAGCGGAGCGAGCGGAAGAGTGATCTTGTCGCCGACGCCGCCCGTGGAGTGCTTGTCGACCGTCTTCTTGCCGAGGGTCGCGAAGCTCATCCGCTCCCCCGACGCGATCATCGCGTCGGTCAGCACGCGGATCTCGTCGCGCTCCATGCCGCGCTGGAAGATCGCCATCGCGAACGACGCCATCTGTGCGTCCGAGACGTAGCCGCGGGTGTAGGCGTCGACCATCCAGCGCAGCGCCTTCTCGGGCACCGCACCGCCGTCGCGCTTGGCACGGATCACATCGACGGCGTCGAAGGGCTCAACGCTCATCGGGCGTCCTCCAGGTCTCGGGGGCCGAAGGCGTCCGGCAGTACTTCGTCGATGGTCCGGATGCCGGAGACGGTCTCCAGCAGCATTCCGGGCATCGCGTGTTCGTAGAGCAGCTGACGGCAACGGCCGCACGGCATGATGGTCTGCCCGTCGTTGTTGACGCACACGAAGGCGACGAGCTGGCCGCCGCCCGACATGTGCAGGTCGCCCACCAGCGCGCACTCGGCGCACAGCGTCACCCCGTACGAGGCGTTCTCGACGTTGCAGCCGGCCACGATGCGGCCGTCGCCGACGAGCGCGGCGGCTCCGACGCGGTAGCGGGAGTACGGCGCATAGGCCTTGGTCATGGCGTCGGTCGCGACCTGACGGAGCTCGTCCCAGTCGATGTCTGTCATGTCTCTCCTAGGACTTGATGTACGGCTTGCCGCTGGCTGCCGGACCGCGGATCTGACCGGCGAAGCCGGCGACCGCGAGCAGCGTCACGACATACGGGAGCATCAGCATGAACTCGCCGGGGATGGGGGTCTTGAGGATCGACAGCAGGTTCTGCAGGTTCGTGGCGAAGCCGAACAGCAGCGCCGCGAGCGTCGCGCGGATCGGATCCCACCGGCCGAAGATCACCGCGGCGAGGGCGATGAAGCCGAGGCCGGCGGTCATGTCCTTGCCGAACTGCGGCACCGAGACCAGCGTGAAGTACGCTCCACCGATTCCGGCGATCGCGCCCGCGAGCAGCACATTCCAGAACCGGGTCGCATTGACCTTGATGCCGACCGTGTCCGCGGCCTGCGGGTGCTCGCCGACCGCACGGACGCGGAGTCCCCACTTCGTGCGGTAGAGCCCCCAGGCGACGATCGCGACGGTGATGAACATCAGGTACACGATGAAGGTCTGATTGAAGAGCACCGGGCCGATGATGGGGATGTCGCTCAGCAGCGGGATCTCGATGCGGCTGAAGCGCACCGGCGTGTTGAGGGCGGCCTCGTTCGGCGCGAGCAGTGCGCCGTAGAGGAATCCGGTGAGGCCGCTGACGAGCACGTTGAGCACGACACCGACGATGACCTGCTCGACGAGGTACTTGATCGCGAATGCGGCCAGCACCGCGGCGACGAGCACGCCGCCCAGCATCGCTCCGAGGAGTCCGACGAACGGGCTGCCCGTGACGCTCGAGAGCAGAGCGGCCGCGAACGCTCCGAGCAGGAGCTGACCCTCGATCGCGACGTTGACCACACCCGCGCGCTCGCCGATGACGCCGCCGAGCGCGCCGAACACGAGCGGGACGGAGAGCGAGACGGCTCCGAAGAGCAGGCTGCTGACGGGCACGAGTCCACCCGCGCCCGCCCAGACGAGGAACCCGAAGACGGCGAGCACGCTGAACGCGATCACCAGCCAGATCGACGGCTTGCGATACGACCACGCCCGAAGGAACGCGAGCACCGACAGCAGCGCGAGGATCACGATCACGACCCAGCTGGTCGGCCCGGTCGGCAGAGCGATATCGGGCAGTGCGAACGGCGACGACGGGTCGTTCAGCCGGAAGCTGCTGGTGCCGCTGCGAGGCACGAGCAGGAAGAGGAGCGCCAGCAGCACCGTGGCTGCGGCGAGGACGATCGGCGCCTTCAGGTGCCGCTCGCGCACGGTGGCGAGCTGCACGGTTCCGTCGGCGGCTTCGCTCTGGACGAGGGAGGTCATGCGGTCACCGCCTTCTTCGCGGCTTTGGCTCTCGCCTTGGCCGCCTTCTCCGCGTCGGTCTTGGGAAGGAAGAACACCGTGCGCAGCAGCGGCGGCGCGGCGATGAACAGCACGACGAGCGACTGCACGACGAGCACGATGTCGACCGGGATGTCCTGAGCCTGCATCGAGAACGAGCCTGCCTTCAGTGCGCCGAACAGGATGCCGGCCGCGAACGTGCCCCAGGCGCGACTGCGGCCGAGCAGTGCGACCGTGATGGCGTCGAAGCCGATGCCGGCGTCGATCGTCTCGGTGATGCCGGTCGTGACGGCGCCCTGCACCTGGTTCATGCCCGCGAGACCGGCGAGACCACCGGCGAGGAGCATGGCGTAGACGTAGACGCGCTGGACGCTGATGCCGGCCGCACGCGCGGCGTGCGGGTTCTCGCCCACGGCGCGCATCCGCATGCCGAGGGAGGAGCGCTCGATCAGCCACCAGACGAACAGGGTCGCGATGATGACGATCACGAATCCGAGGTCGAGCAGAGGGAACTGCGGGCCGAGGAGCGAGGGGAACTGCGCGCTCTCAGGAGTGGCATAGCCGAGCGCCTGGTTCGTTCCGGGCTTCTGGAGCAGTCCGGGGGTGCGGATCATCCACAGCAGCAGGTAGTACGCCACATAGTTGAGCATGATCGTGAGGATGACCTCGTGGGCGCCCGTGCGTGCCTTCAGCAGACCGGCGATCGCCCCCCACAGCGCACCACCGGCGATGCCGGCGATCAGCGTCACGGGGATGTGCAGCCAGAACGGCAGGTCGAGCTGGAACGTGAGGAGTCCTGCCGCGGCGACGCCGATCAGCATCTGGCCGCGGGCACCGATGTTGAACAGACCGACGCGGAACGCGAGGGCGACACCGAGACCGGCGGCGATCAGCGGCGCGGCGAATCCGAGAGTATTGGTCAGCGGACGGATCTGAGCGGCGAAGTCCGCACCTCGTGCGTTGAAGATCGCTCCGCGGAACAGCGCCTCATAGCCGTTGTAGATGGCGTTCCATGCGGCGGCGATCGTGTCGGTCGGACGCGAGAAGAAGTACCCGGAGGCCTCGATCACGTCTTCGTTGGTGAAGGCGATCAGGATGCCGCCGACCACCAGCGCGAGGAAGATCGCGAGGATCGTCGTGACGGCGCTGCCGCGGAGCATCTCCTTGAGGATCACGTTGCCGCGCGGCGGCGGCGGGACGTCACCCGTGTCGCGCTGCGTCGTGGTCGTGTTCAGCGAGAGCTGGTCGCCGGACACGTCGCCCGCCGGTCCACTCCCCTGTGGCGTGATACCGCTCATGCGGCCACCTCTCCCTCGGCGGCGCCCGCCATCATCAGTCCCAGCGTCTCGCGCGGGGTGTCGCCGGGAACGATCCCGACGATGGTGCCTCTGTACATGACCGCGATGCGGTCGGCGAGAGCCGCGACCTCATCGAGCTCGGTCGAGACGACGACCACGGGGATTCCCGCATCCCTGGTCTCGATGATCCGCTTGTGGATGAACTCGATGGAGCCGACATCGACTCCGCGGGTCGGCTGCGCAGCCACGAGCAGCTTCAGCTCGCGACTCATCTCGCGGGCGATCACGACCTTCTGCTGGTTTCCGCCCGAGAGCGTGCCGGCCGGCGTGTGCGGTCCCTGGGTCCGGATGTCGTACTCGCTGATCCGCGCGCGGGCGAAGTCGTCGAGCGCGGCACGGCGGATGGTCCCACCACGGCTGAAGTCGGCGTCGCCCGTGCGGTCGAGGATCAGGTTCTCCGCCACCGAGAACCCGGCCACGAGCCCGTCCTCCGTGCGGTCCTCCGGAACGAAGCCGACACCGGCGTCGAGGATGCCCCGTACGCTCTTGCCGACCAGTTCCGCGCCGCCGAGGGTGATCGATCCCTCGACCCTCGCCGCGAGGCCGACGATGGCCTCGACCAGCTCGGTCTGACCGTTGCCCTGCACGCCGGCGACGGCGAGCACCTCGCCGGGTCGCACCGAGAAGTCGACGCCGTCGACGACGATCGCTCCCGCGGCGGTGAGCACCCGGAGCCCCGAGACCTCGAGGCCGCCTTCGCCGAGCCGCGGCGGATCCTTGTGCACCGTCAGCTCGACGGCGCGTCCGACCATGAGGGAGGCGAGCTCCGCGTTGGTCGCGGACGGCGACGCCTCGCCGACGATCTTGCCGAGGCGGACGATCGTGATGGTGTCGGCGACCTCGCGCACCTCGCGGAGCTTGTGGGTGATGAAGACGATGGCCGTGCCCTCGTCGCGGAGCTGACGCATGATGCCCATCAGCTCGTCGGTCTCCTGCGGCGTGAGCACGGCGGTGGGCTCGTCGAAGACCAGGACCTTCGCGTCGCGCGAGAGCGCCTTGATGATCTCGACCCGCTGCTGCACGCCGACGGGCAGATCGCCCACGATCGCGTCGGGGTCGATGTCGAAGCCGAAGCGGGCGGCGACGGCGCGGACGTGCTCACGCGCCTTCGTGATGTCGAGGGTGCCGAGTCCCTTGGTCTGCTCGTGGCCGAGCATCACGTTCTCGGCGACCGTGAAGACGGGGACGAGCATGAAGTGCTGGTGCACCATTCCGATGCCGGCGTTCATGGCGTCGCCGGGGCCCCGGAACCGCTGGACGACGTCGTCCAGGAGGATCTCGCCCTCGTCGGCCTGATAGAGGCCGTAGAGCACGTTCATCAGGGTGGACTTGCCTGCGCCGTTCTCACCGAGCAGCGCATGGATCTGACCCGGTTCGACCACCAGGTCGATGTGGTCGTTGGCCACCAGGGTTCCGAACCGCTTGGTGATACCGCGAAGTTCGAGCTTCATATCTGCACCTTATCCAGAAGTGTCATCCAGAGGAGTCCGAAGAATCTCCGGCGCATCGCACGGGGATCACCCGGATGCACCGTGAACAGTCGTCATGGTCCGTCCACGGCGCGGGGCGAGTGGCCACGTGCACCACTCGCCCCGCGCTGGAACTCGATGAATTACGGGGAGTTCGGGGACTCCACCGTGATGTCGCCGGCGATGATCTGCTCCTGCAGAGCCGAGATCTCGTCGAGCAGACCGTCGGGCAGGTCACCCTCGAAGGAACCGAAGCCCGAGAGCTTCACACCCTCGTTCTCGAGCGTGCCGACGTAGGGAGCCGGGTCGAAGTCGCCCTCGGACGCGGCGATCGTCGCATCCTCGACCGCGACGTCGATGGCCTTCATGATCGAGAAGAGGGTGACGTCCGCCACGCTCTCATCGGCGACGGCGAGGTCGCTGTCGACACCGACGAGGAGCGTGTCCTTGCCGCTGTCCGCGATAGCGGCCGCAGCGCTCTGGTAGATCGGTCCGCCGACGGGAAGGATGACGTCGACGCCCTGGTCGAGCACGCCCTGAGCGGTCTGCTTGGCCGTGTCGTTGGCGTCGAAGCCACCGGTGAACGAGCCCTTCTGCGTGGCGGTGTCCCAGCCGAAGACCTCGACGGCGCCCGACTTGTCCTCGTTGTACTTCTCGACACCGAGCTGGAAGCCGTCCATGAACACGGCGACCGACGGGATCTGCATTCCGCCGAAGGTGCCGACCTTGTTCACGCCGGACTCAGCCGACCAGCCGGCAGCGGCGTATCCGCCGAGGTAGGCGGCCTGAGCGGTGTCGAAGACGAGGGGCTTGATGTTCGGGGCATCGGTGGTGCCGTCGAAGTCGTTGTCCGCGTAGTCGTCGATGATCGCGTAGTTGATCTCGGGGTTCGCGAGCGCCGACTCGACGGTCGCGGCCGACAGCTTGAAGCCGACGGCGACGATGAGCGAGCAGCCTTCCGAGACGGCGGTCTCGAGGTTGGGCGCGTAGTCGTTGTCGTTGGCCGACTCGAACTCGAGCGGCTTGACGCCGAGCTCGTCAGCGGCACGATCCATGCCCTCCTTGGCGGACTGGTTGAACGACTTGTCGTTCCAGCCGCCCGCGTCCGAGACGAGGCAGGGAAGGAAGTCGGACTCAGCCTCGCCGCCGCCGGTGCCGCCCGATTCGGTCGGAGCCTGGCCGCAGCCGGCGAGTGCGAAGACGACGCCAGCGGCGATGGTTGCGCCGAGCAGCTTCTTGGTGGTGGAGATGGTCAACTCATGCCTCCTGAACGGTGCCGCGGCCCTCGCGGATCGCTCAAAGTTACCTAGTGTTTCGACTTTTGTGCACGTGCGAGGGCGAGGCGCTGACGAATGGTTACAAACCTGAAACCAAGACAGCCGATGAGCGGCGACCCCTGCTCATCAGAGCACGTCGCCCCGTCCGGTCAGCTTCAGGGACTCCACCACGCCCTTCACGCGCTGCGCGTGCTGCACCGTCGTCACGAGCAGAGCGTCCGGTGTGTCGACCACGACGATGTCCTGCACGCCCACGAGGCTGATCACCCTCGATGTCTGACTGACCAGGATGCCGCTGGCCGCGTCGGAGAGCACCCTGGCGTTCGGGCCGAGCACGGCCAGGTCGTTCTTGCGCCCGTTCGTGATGAGCTTGGTGAGGGAGGCGAAGTCCCCGACGTCGTCCCAGTCGAAGTGTCCAGGTACGACTGCGAGGCGTCCGCGACGTGCCGCCGGCTCGGCCACCGCATAGTCGATCGCGATCTTCTTCAGTCCCGGCCAGATGCGATCGACCGCAGACCCCCGACGATCGCGATCGTCCCAGGCTTCGGCGAGTTCGATCAGGCCGGCGTGGAGTTCCGGCTCGTTGGCCGCGAGTTCGTCGAGGAGGACGCTCGCCTTCGCGATGAACATGCCCGCGTTCCAGAGGTAGCCGCGATCCGCGATGTACGCCTGAGCCGTGGCGAGGTCGGGCTTCTCCACGAAGCTCTCGACGAGGGCTGCCTCGCGCGCGCCGTCGACGACCAGCTCCGGCCCCTTCTTGATGTAGCCGAAGCCGACGGCCGGCTCGGTCGGCGAGATGCCGATCGTGCAGATGTACCCCTCGCGCGCGACCTCCACGGCGTCGCGCACGGCGAACTCGAACACCCGCGTGCCGCGGATCACGTGGTCGGCGCTGAAGGATCCGATGATGACGTCGGGATCACGGCGGTGCAGGATCGCCGCGGCGAGGCCGATCGCAGCGGCGGACTCCCGCGGCTCGGACTCGAGGAAGACGTTCAGATCCGGTATTCCGGGCAGTTCGGCCTCTACCGCCGCCCGGTGAGCCCGGCCGGTGACGACGGCGATGCGATCGGCGCCGGCCAGTGGCTCGAGCCGGTCCCAGGTGTCCCGGAGCAGCGAGTGCCCCGAGCCGGTCAGGTCGTGCAGGAATTTCGGCGCGTCCGCGCGGGACAGAGGCCACAGCCTGCTGCCGATGCCGCCGGCGGGAATGACGGCGTAGAAGTCCTCGATAGGTTCGCTCACAGAGTCAGGGTATCCCGACGAAACCTCTCGACATCGAGACACTTAGGCTCGCCTTCGTCGCCCGCACCCGTCACACGGGAATAGGATGGTGTCCGATCGGCCGTGCCTGACGACAGCAGGCTCACGCTTGGAAGACGCATCGCACGCGACCGAGTCACATCGATCCAGGGAGGACGACCGTGTCCACAAGCGCTCGCTTGACACCGTCGATTTCGGAAACCACTTCCAAGACGCCGCGCGGCACCCTCTACCGGGGTCGCGAGGGCATGTGGTCGTGGGTGCTTCACCGCATCACCGGAGTCGCCATCTTCTTCTTCCTGTTGGTGCATGTGCTCGACACTGCACTCATCAGGGTGTCGCCCGAGGCCTACAACGCGGTCATCGGAACCTACAAGAACCCGATCATGGCCCTCGGCGAGGTCGTGCTGGTCGCCGGCATCGTGTTCCACGCGATGAACGGCCTCCGCATCATCGCCGTCGACTTCTGGTCGAAGGGCGCGAAGTACCAGCGTCAGCTGTTCTGGGGCGTGCTCCTCGTCTGGGGCATCATCATGGCCGGCTTCGTGCCGCGTCACCTGATGCTCGCGTTCGCCGGCTTCGGAGGAGGACACTGATGGCCGCTCAGACCGTCGCCGCGCCCATCCGCCGTCAGCGCGGCTTCAACCTCGAGAAGTGGGGCTGGGTGTTCATGCGCGCCTCGGGCGTCGTGCTCGTCGTGCTGATCTTCGGCCACCTCTTCATCAACCTGATGGTCGGCGAGGGCATCCATGCCCTCGACTTCGCGTTCATCGCGGGCAAGTTCGCCACGCCGTTCTGGCAGTGGTGGGACGTCCTGATGCTGTGGCTGGCACTGATCCACGGCGCCAACGGCATGCGCACGATCGTCAACGACTACGTGACGAACAACACCGCTCGCAAGGCGCTGACCTGGGCCCTCGGCCTGGCCGCGGCGCTGCTCATCATCCTCGGCACCCTGGTCGTCTTCACCTTCGACCCGTGCCTCGGCGTGACCGAGTCGAGCACACTGTGGGAACAGTGCCAGACGCTGGGCAAGTAGAAGAGAAGGCATACGAGAAGTGACTACCGAGACCCAGGATTCCGTCGTGCGCGACGGCGTGCATTACCACCAGTTCGACATCGTCATCGTGGGCGCTGGCGGCGCCGGCATGCGAGCGGCCATCGAGGCCGGCTCCGGCGCGAAGACCGCGGTCATCTCCAAGCTCTACCCCACTCGCTCGCACACGGGTGCGGCGCAGGGCGGCATGGCGGCGGCGCTGGCCAACGTCGAGGAGGACAGCTGGGAGTGGCACACCTTCGACACGGTCAAGGGCGGCGACTACCTCGTCGACCAGGATGCGGCGGAGATCCTCGCCAAGGAGGCGATCGACGCGGTCATCGACCTCGAGAACATGGGTCTCCCCTTCAACCGCACGCCCGAGGGCAAGATCGATCAGCGTCGATTCGGCGGCCACACCGCCGAGCACGGCAAGACCCCGGTACGCCGGGCCTGCTACGCCGCTGACCGCACCGGCCACATGATCCTGCAGACGCTCTTCCAGAACTGCGTCAAGCTCGGCATCAACTTCTTCAACGAGTTCTACGTGCTCGATCTGCTCACGGTGAAGGATGCCGACGGCAAGACCCAGGTCTCAGGCGTCGTCGCCTACGACCTCTCGACGGGCGAGCTGCACGTGTTCCAGGCCAAGGCCGTGATCTTCGCGACCGGCGGCTTCGGCAAGATCTTCAAGACGACCTCCAACGCCCACACCCTGACGGGTGACGGAGTCGGCATCGTCTGGCGCAAGGGCCTCCCCCTCGAGGACCTCGAGTTCTTCCAGTTCCACCCGACAGGTCTCGCCGGCCTCGGCATCCTCCTCACCGAGGGAGCGCGAGGCGAGGGCGCGATCCTGCGCAACGCATCGGGCGAGCGCTTCATGGAGCGCTACGCTCCGACCATCAAGGACCTCGCGCCTCGTGACATCGTCGCGCGCTGCATGGTCCAGGAGGTCGCGGAGGGCCGCGGTGCCGGCCCGCACAAGGACTACGTGCTGCTCGACTGCACCCACCTCGGCGCAGAGGTCCTCGAGACCAAGCTGCCCGACATCACCGAGTTCGCACGCACGTACCTCGGCGTCGACCCGGTCGTGGAGCCGGTTCCGGTCATGCCGACCGCGCACTACGCGATGGGCGGCATCCCCACCAACAACGCCGCCGAGGTGCTCGCCGACAACACCACCGTCGTGCCCGGCCTTTACGCGGCCGGCGAATGCGCGTGCGTCTCGGTGCACGGCGCCAACCGGCTCGGAACCAACTCGCTGCTCGACATCAACGTGTTCGGCAAGCGCGCAGGACGCAACGCGGTGGAGTACGTCAAGACCGCCGAGTTCGTGCCGCTGCCCGAGAACCCCGCGGCATTCGTCTCCGACATGCTCGAGGGCCTGCGCAACAACCAGGGAACCGAGCGCATCGCCGTCCTGCGCAAGGCGCTCCAGGACGAGATGGACAAGGGCGCGCAGGTGTTCCGCACGCACGACTCGCTCGAGCACGTCCTCGGCGTGATCGCCGAGCTGCGCGATCGCTACAAGAACGTGCACGTCGACGACAAGGGCAAGCGGTTCAACACCGACCTGCTCGAGGCTGTCGAGCTCGGCTTCCTCCTCGACATCGCGGAGGTCGTCGTCTACGCGGCCCAGAACCGTGAGGAGAGCCGTGGCGGCCACATGCGCGACGACTTCCCCACGCGTGACGACGAGAAGTACATGCAGCACACGATGGCCTACCTGACGGGTGACCCGCACTCCTCCACTCCGAGCGATCACATCAAGCTCGACTGGAAGCCGGTCGTCTTCACGAAGAACGAGCAGGGCGAGTTGAACTACCCGCCGATGGAGAGGAAGTACTGAGCATGTCGAACGCCATCGCCGAAGCTCCCGCGGACACGACGGAGGAGACGGGCATCCAGTCCTTCATCGTCACGTTCAACATCCGCCGGTTCGATCCGGAGATCGACTCCGAGCCGCACTGGGTCGACTACGACGTGGAGCTCTACTCCACGGACCGCGTCCTCGACGCACTGCACAAGATCAAGTGGGAGGTCGACGGGTCGCTGACGTTCCGGCGCTCGTGCGCCCACGGCATCTGCGGCTCCGACGCCATGCGCATCAACGGCCGTAACCGCCTCGCCTGCAAGACGCTGATCAAGGATCTCGACATCTCGAAGCCGATCTACGTCGAGGCGATCAAGGGTCTGCCTCTCGAGAAGGACCTCGTCGTCGACATGGAGCCTTTCTTCGCGTCGTACCGCGAGGTGCAGCCGTTCCTCGTCGCGAACTCGGTGCCCGAGAAGGGCAAGGAGCGCGTCCAGAGCATCGCCGATCGCGAGATCTTCGATGACACCACCAAGTGCATCCTGTGCGCCGCATGCACCTCGTCGTGCCCCGTCTTCTGGACCGACGGACAGTACTTCGGACCGGCGGCGATCGTGAACGCGCACCGGTTCATCTTCGACTCCCGCGACGACAACGCTGCGGTCCGTCTCGACATCCTCAACGACAAGGAGGGCGTCTGGCGCTGCCGCACGACCTTCAACTGCTCCGAGGCGTGCCCCCGCGGCATCGAGGTCACGAAGGCCATCGCCGAGGTCAAGCAGGCAGTCCTGCGCGGTCGTCCCTGACACCGTCGCCGACCTGAGAACGGGCGGGCACCCTGATGGGTGCCCGCCCGTTCTCGTCGCTTGGATAGGGTGAGGACGTGTCCGAACACCACGCCGCCCCCGAGCCCGGTCGCCTGGACGCGGCCGTGGAGAGGGCGACCGCTCTGACCCAGCGCACTCTGGGCCTGTTCCCCGTGCGTGTCTGGCGTCATTTCCTGCAGCACAACGGATTCCTTCTCGCTGCCGGGGTCAGCTATCAGGCCCTCTTCGCGATCTTCGCGGCTGTGTACCTCGCCTTCGCCATCATCGGGATCTGGCTCGGTGGCAGCACGGAGGCGGTCGACGGTCTGATCGTCATCATCAACAGCTACGTTCCCAATCTGATCCTCGATCAGGGCGGGGTGTTCACCCCGGATCAGGTGAAGGAGATCGCCGCGAGCACGGCCAGCCTCCTGGGAGTGACAGGTCTCATCGCCCTCGGCACGGTGATCTGGACCGCGATCGGGTGGGTGACCTTCTCACGTCGCGCCACGAGGGACATTTTCGGCCTCCCTCCGGACACTCGCAGTTACGTGATCCTCAAGGCTCGGGATCTTCTCGCCGCGCTGATCTTCGGCGTCTCGCTCATCGTGGGGTCGATCCTCAGCTCCGCCAGTGCGGCGATGCTGAGCTGGCTCCTGAGCCTCCTCGGCTGGGACTCGGGATCCGACGGGCTGAACCTCAGCATCCGCATCGGCACGGTCATCGTGTCGTTCGTCCTGATGTCCGCCGCTCTGGCCGCGATGGTGCGCTTCCTCACGGGGACGACGCTCCACTGGCGCACGATCTGGCCCGGCGCGATCCTCGGCGGCGCCGCGATGACGGTGCTGCAGTACGGTGCAGGGTTCCTCCTCAGCTACACGCCCTCCAACCCGCTTCTGGCCACGTTCGCGATCTTCATCGGCCTGCTGCTGTGGTTCCGGGTGAACGGGGTGGTGATGCTCGTGGCATCGTCATGGATCGCCGTCGCCGCCCAGGACCGGGATCTGCCGCTGCTGGCTCAGTCGGAGGCCGAGCGTCGGATCGTCGAGCATGAGACCCTGCTAATGGCCGCCCGCATCCGCGTCCGCGACGCGCACGCGGCACGCGACACCGCACCCTGGTACGGCGTATGGGGCGCGCGTCGAGCCGTGCAGGCGGCGGAGCGGGAACTGGCGGAGCTGGAGGCGTCCGCGCCCCCGCCCGTCGACACCGCGTCGCCACTCGCGCAGCGGCTGCTGGCCGAGCTGCAGCGGACACGCGATGTCGGTGGCGCTCGTTAGGCTGGAACCATGCCTCATCTGCGAATCGCCACGGTCAATGTCAACGGGATCCGAGCGGCGGCTCGCAACGGCATGAGCGCGTGGCTCGACGCGGCAGACGTCGACGTCCTCACTCTGCAGGAGGTCCGCGGCCAGGACGAGCATCTCGAAGCGGCCTTGCCCGGATGGACGTTCGTGCACGACGAGGCGACCGCCAAGGGTCGCGCCGGCGTGGCCATCGCCAGCCGGCTGCCGGCTCTCGCCTCGCGCACCGACTTCGGCGATGCCGACTTCGACTCGAAGGGTCGCTGGATCGAAGCGGACTTCCTCATCGGCGACCGCCCTCTCACGGTCGTGAGCGCTTACGTACACAGCGGCGAGGCCGACACTCCGAAGCAGGAGGAGAAGTGGAAGTTCCTCGACGCGTTCGGTGCCCGACTGGCCGAGCTCGGCGCGGACGACGGGGCACTCGCGCTCGTCACCGGGGACCTGAACGTGGGCCACCGCGAACTCGACATCAAGAACTGGCGCGGCAACCGCAAGAAGGCGGGATTCCTGCCCCGTGAGCGGGCGTACTTCGACAGATTCCTCGGAGCGGCGGGTGAGACCGTCGAGGGCGTCGACGGCTCGACCGGCACCGGTCTCGGCTGGGTCGACGTGGGCCGGGTGTTCCACGGCGAGGTCGAGGGGCCGTACACCTGGTGGTCGATGCGCGGGCAGGCGTTCGACAACGATTCCGGGTGGCGCATCGACTACCACCTCGCCACTCCGGCTCTCGCCGAACGGGTCACTGCCTATCACGTCGCCCGCGCGGCCGCCTATGACGAGCGCTGGAGCGACCATGCTCCGGTGGTCGTCGATTACACCTACTGAACAGCAGGCGGCGCCCGGGTTCGGACGGACCCGGTTCGCGCGGTCCGGCACGACCGGCGCCGCCTAGGATTGATGTCGTGACGAAACCTCGCCTTTACTCAGGAATGCAGCCCTCCGCCGACTCGCTTCAGATCGGCAATTACATCGGAGCGCTCCTGCAGTGGCGGGATCTGCAGAGCTCGTACGACGCATACTTCTCCGTCGTCGATCTGCATGCGCTCACCGTCGCACAGGATCCCGCCGAGCTGCGCGAGAAGACACGCCGCACCGCTGCTCAGTACATCGCCGCCGGCATCGAGCCCTCCCTCTCGACGCTCTACGTGCAGTCTCACGTCCGCGCGCACGCCGAGCTGGCCTGGATCCTGTCGACGATCACCGGTTTCGGAGAAGCCGGTCGCATGACGCAGTTCAAGGACAAGTCAGCGCGCTACGGAGCGGATGCCACCAGCGTCGGTCTCTTCACCTACCCGGTTCTGATGGCAGCTGACATCCTGCTGTATCAGACCGATGTCGTGCCGGTCGGCGACGACCAGAAGCAGCACGTCGAGCTGACCCGCGACCTCGCCGAGCGCTTCAATTCCCGTTTCGGGGACACGTTCGTCGTGCCCCGCCCCGTGATCCAGAAGGACACGGCGCGCATCTACGACCTGCAGAACCCGACGTCGAAGATGTCGAAGTCCGCCGAGAGCGATGCGGGAGTCCTCTGGATGCTCGACGACCCGGCGAAGTCGGCGAAGAAGATCATGCGGGCCGTCACGGACAACGAAGGATCGGTGCGCTTCGACCGCGACACCAAGCCCGGCGTGTCCAACCTGCTGACCATCTACGCCGCGCTGTCGGGACGTCAGGTTCCGGCGATCGAGGATGAGTACGCGGGCCGCGGTTACGGGGACTTCAAGAAGGGACTCGCCGAGGTCGTCGTGAACGAGTTCGAGCCGGTGCGTGCCCGCGCGCTCGAGCTGCTCGACGACCCTGCTGAACTCGATCGGATCCTCGCGCAGAACGCCGCGCGTGCGGATGCCGTCGCCGACGCCACTCTCGGAGCGGTCTACGACCGGGTCGGACTGCTTCGTCGCGTCTGACCTGGCCAGCCATAGGATGGGGGCGTGACTGATCCGCAGCAGCCCCCGTCCGGTGCCGTCCCCCCTGTGCCTCCCGCGCCCCGATCGGCCGACGAGCAGCAGCACTTCGCTCCGCCCGTGCCGCCAGCGCCCGCTGCGTACTCGTCGACTCCCCCGGCGCCGCCCGCATACCAGAGCGCTCCCCCGGCCTATCAGGGTGCTCCGCCCGCATACCAGAGCGCTCCCCCGGCCTATCAGGGTGCTCCGCCCTCATACCAGAGCGCTCCCCCGGCCTATCAGGGTGCTCCGCCCTCGTACCAGGGCGCTCCCGCACCGCAGGCGGCTCCTCCCGGCGCCTACCAGGTTCCGGTCGGAGGCTACGCAGCGCCCGCGGGCGCATACCAGGCACCGGTGATCGCGGAAAAGAAGTCAGGGCTGCTCGGCATCCTGGCTTTGATCCTGGCGATCGTGGCAAGCGTGGTCACGCCGATCGTCGCCGGCATCATGGGCTTCGAGATCGGACGTCGTCTTCCGGGCGGTCTCGACACGACGGCACCGGACTTCCTGTCGATCCTCTCTCCCGCGAGGGGCCAAGTCCTGTGGGCGGAGATCTCGTTCTGGACGGGGACCATCCTCGGCATCGCCGCCATCGTCATCGGCATCATCGCCATTCGCAAGAAGCAGGCGCGCGGTGCGGGCATCGCCGCCCTCGTGGTCGCCGTGCTCGGCCCGATCATCTTCTGGGTCGTGCTGCTGGTGACACTGTCGACGGGAACGGCGACCGGCTTCCTGCCGTAGCCGCGGGGCACGCGACGGGTGCACCGCCCCGTCTCTCACCGTGGAGCGTGGTGCTTCTGCTGAGCGGCGAGCAGTCCGTCCTCGACGAGCAGCTCGACCGCGTCCGCCGCGTCGGACACGAGGATGGGCAGGTTCGCGCGCTCGTCCTTGCCGAACGGCGAGAGCACCCAGTCCGCGGGGTCCTGGCGCCCCATCGGTCGACCGATGCCGACCCGCACCCGCGGGAAATCCGGAGTGGTGATGGCACGGGCGATGTCTCGGACGCCGTTGTGCCCGCCGTGGCCTCCGCCGGTCTTGAGCTTGACGGTGTCGAACGGGATGTCGAGCTCATCGTGGACGACGATGATCTGCTCCGGCGGCACCGAGTAGAACCGCGCCAGGGCGGCGACCGGCGTCCCGGACACGTTCATGAACGTGTTCGGCTTGGCGAGCACGAGCTTGTCGCCGCCCGGGCGCAGCCAGGTCTCGACGACGCGCGCGCCGCCCTTGTGCTCCCGAAAGTTCTCGCCGCGGCGTGAGGCGAGCTCATCGACGACCATCTGGCCGATGTTGTGACGCGTATCCGCGTATCGGGGGCCGGGGTTGCCGAGTCCCACCACGAGCCAGGTGGATGCCATGTGGTCGTCCTCTCGGAATGCGGGCCCTTCGCGGTGCCCGGGTCAGAATATGACAGAGGGGGCGCGATATGCTCGCGCCCCCTCTGTGTTGCAGTCAGCTGTGCGCTGCGCCTGCGGAGATCACTCCGCGGCGGGAGCCTCCTCGGCGGCAGCCTCGTCGGCGCCGGCCTCGTCCTCTTCGAGCGACTCCTCGGCCGGGATCGAGATCGCGACGACGAGAACCTCGGGGTCGGTCAGCAGCGTCGATCCCTTGGGGAGCTTGACCTCGGCGGCGGTGATGTGCGTGCCGTCCTCGAGACCCTCGACCGAGACCTCGACGTTCTGCGGAAGATGCGTGGCCTCGGCCTCGATCGACAGCGTGTTCGCGTCCTGGTTGACGATCGTTCCGGGAGCCGACTCTCCGGTGACGACGACGGGAACGTCGATCGTGACCTTCTCGCCCTTGCGGACGACGAGCAGGTCGATGTGCTCGATGATCTGGTGCACCGGGTCGCGCTGGACGTCCTTGACGAGGGCGAGCTGGTCCCTGCCGTCGATGTCGAGCTCGAGCAGAGCGTTCGCACGGCGGATGATCAGCGAGACCTGGTGGCCGGGCAGTGCGACGTGCACCGGGTCGGTGCCGTGGCCGTAGATCACGGCGGGGATCTTGCCTGCGGCGCGCAGACGACGGGCGAAGCCCTTGCCGAAGCTCTCGCGGAGCTCGGCCTTGACCTTGGTGTCTTCAGACATGGGGTTCTCCTTCGGGGCACGCAGCGACAGCTACGCGGTGGTCTTGGAATTGTTCTCGAACGCAGACACGTGAGGAAAGCCACCGGCTTGCTTCGCCGCGTCGATAACGGATGCCAGCGCACGCGCAGAAGCATCCCTCGCCGAGGTACTCCTCTCATGGTACCGGATGAGCCGGTAGGCTGAGAACACCGATCCCCTCTCTGCAGAACACGGAGTTCTCTCATGCTCGACGGCGTCTTCTTCTCCCACGCGATCGCCTGGCTCATCGGCGCGATGACCGTGTGCGCCGCAGGCTTCACCTTCGCGGCCCTGTTCTCCCTGGGGCGCTCGGGATACCGCAAGGACTGACCTCCTCGCGTCCGTCACCACCCGTCACACGGGAGCACCACCCCGGACGCCGCGATAATCTGGGAGCATCCCCTTCTTCTCGATCTAGGAGCCATCTGTGCCCGAAGCATCAGCGAACATCGGAGTCGTCGGACTCGCCGTCATGGGTTCGAACCTCGCCCGCAACCTCGCCAGCCGCGAGGGCAACACGGTGGCGATCTTCAACCGCAGCTACGAGAAGACCGCGACGCTCGTCTCCGATCACCCTGAGGCCGGCTTCATCCCCGCCCAGACCTACCAGGAGTTCGCCGACTCGCTGCAGAAGCCGCGCACCGCGATCATCATGGTCAAGGCCGGCGGCCCGACGGACGCCGTGATCGACTCGCTGGTCGAGGTCTTCGAGCCGGGCGACATCATCGTCGACGGCGGCAACGCGTACTTCCCCGACACGATCCGCCGCGAGAAGGCGGTCCGTGAGACCGGAATCAACTTCGTCGGCGCCGGGATCTCGGGCGGCGAGGAGGGCGCACTCACGGGCCCGTCGATCATGCCCGGCGGCTCGGACGAGTCGTGGATCACCCTCGGCCCGATCCTCAAGTCGATCGCCGCGATCGCCGAGGGCGAGCCGTGCGTCACGCACGTCGGACACGACGGTGCCGGACACTTCGTCAAGATGGTGCACAACGGCATCGAGTACGCCGACATGCAGCTCATCGCCGAGGCCTATGACCTCATCCGCCGCGGCACGGGCAAGTCGCCCGCCGAGATCGCCGAGATCTTCGCCGAATGGAACAAGGGCGAGCTCGAGTCGTACCTGATCGAGATCACCGCAGAGGTGCTGCGCCAGGTCGATGCCGAGACCGGCAAGCCGCTCGTCGACGTCATCCTCGACCAGGCCGGAGCCAAGGGCACCGGAGCGTGGACCGTCCAGACCGCGCTGTCGCTCGGCGTTCCCGTCTCCGGCATCGCCGAGGCCACGTTCGCCCGCTCGCTGTCGTCGCACCCCGAGCAGCGCGAGGTCGCCGGAGCCCTCCCGGGCCCGGACGAGGAGTTCGTCGTCGCCGACGAGGCCGCTTTCATCGAGGACGTCCGTCTCGCGCTCTACGCATCGAAGATCGTCGCGTACTCGCAGGGCTTCGACGAGATCCGCGCGGGCGCTGCCGAATACGGCTGGAACATCGACCTGGGCGCCATCAGCAAGATCTGGCGCGGCGGCTGCATCATCCGTGCGCAGTTCCTCAACCGCATCGCCGATGCATACGCGGCAGAGCCCGGTCTTCCCGTGCTGCTGACGGCTCCGTACTTCACCGAGGCGATCACGCGCGCTCAGGCGCCGTGGCGTCGCGTCGTGGTCGCGGCGGCACAGGCCGGCATCCCGGCTCCGGCGTTCTCGTCGTCGCTGTCGTACTACGACGGCATCCGCGCCGACCGCCTCCCCGCAGCCCTCGTGCAGGGCCAGCGCGACTTCTTCGGGGCGCACACCTACAAGCGCATCGACAAGCCGGGCACCTTCCACACGCAGTGGTCGGGCGACCGCACCGAGATCGAAGCCGAAGACACGCACTGAGCGCGTCGCAGACATGAAGAAGGCCCCGGCGATTCCGCCGGGGCCTTCGTCATGTCTCACCGGGTGATGTCCTGCACCGTGCCCTTCGCCAGCCGAAGGCGTCTGGTGGCCCGGCGCGCCACCGCCGAGTCGTGAGTGACGACGATCATGGTGATCCCTTCCGCGCACAGCCCCTGGAGCAGCGTGAGGATCTCATCACGCATGCTCTCGTCGAGGTTGCCTGTGGGCTCGTCCGCGAGCAGCACGCGGGGTCGCTTCACGATCGCCCGCGCGATCGCCACACGCTGCTGCTGACCGCCCGACAGCTCGGTGGGCAGGTGGTCGCCGCGGTCGGCGAGCCCGACGTGAGCGAGAGCCTCGGCGACGCGAGCCGTCCGTTCGGTCCGGCTCAGGTCGGTGGGCTCGAGGGCCATGTCCACGTTCTCGGCCGCCGTCAGCGTGGGGATGAGGTTGAACCCTTGGAACACGAAGCCGATCTCTTGGGCACGGATGCGGCTGAGCTCCCTCGCGGATGCTGACGCCAGCTCGATGTCACCGAGCTTCAACGAGCCGGAGGAGGGCTTGTCGAGCGCGCCCAGCATCTGCAGGAGAGTCGACTTGCCCCCTCCGGTCGGCCCCTGGATGGTGACGAACTCACCGGGAAGGATCGTGAGGTCGACCCCCGTGAGCGCCTTCACCGTGCGTCCCTTCTGCGTGTACGTGCGAGTGACACCCTGCGCGCGGTACAGCGGCGCCGCGGCATCCGTGCCGCTCGCAGAAGGGGCGATGTCTGCGATGGTCATGTCGTATCTCCTTGTCGTGCGATGGGTGATCGAGGGTCCGTCAGGCGACGGAGCGCAGTGCCTCTGCCGGGCTGAGGCGGGCCGCGCGCCAGCCTCCGAATGCTCCTGCCACGAGACCGCCGAGCACGGCGAGGCCGACCGCGGCGACCAGCACCCACGGTGTGAACGGTGCGTGCAGCACGATGTCGGCCGCCTGTTGCGTCTGGAACATGTCGCCACCTCCGGTGGGCCCGCCGCCCATCCCGCCGGGGCCACCTTCCGCGGTGCTCGCGGCAGCAGCCGCGACGGTCGGCTTCACGAGATCGATCACAACGATGCCGGCGATGCCGAGTGCGAGCCCCACGACGCCACCGATCAGCCCCTGGACGATCGACTCGCCCGCGACCTGGCGCACGACGCGACCGTTCGACCAGCCGATCGCCTTGAGCGTGCCGAACTCGCGGGTGCGGCGCGAGACGCCGGACAGCGTCAGCAGCACCGAGAGCAGCACGGCCACGGCGAGCACGATGATCGACAGCCAGGTGCCGAGGTTCGTGATCAGCGACGTGGCACTGGACAGCGAACCGGAGACGGTGGCGGCGAGCTCGGACTGCGAGGTGATCGTCGCGTCGGGCAGCTCTTCTGCGAGGGCCGCCTGCACCGCGTCGATCGACGATGCGGACTCGGCCTGCACGTACACCGTGGAGACGATGTCTCCGGCTGCGGAGAGATCCTGCGCCGTGTCGAGGGGCAGATAGACGTCGGCAGCGGTGTCGGCGGAGTCCGCGGTGGAAGCCACGATCCCCACGATCTCCACATCGGAGCCTGCGACGTCGATGGTGTCGCCGACGGCGATCTCGTTCGTGGTCGCGTACGTCGCGTCGACGAGCGCGACGAGTGCCCCGGCGTCTTCCGTGTCGAGAGCCCGGCCATCGCCGACCTCGACCGAGGCGAGCGGACCCACTGACGTCACGGCCGGGTCGATGCCGAGCACGGTGAATGAATCGACGCCGAACGAGCCGCCACCCGTGCCACCCGCTCCACCTTGCGGCGGCGCCTGACCCTCGGCCGGCGCAGTGCCCTCTGTCGTGGCGTCCTGCTCGCCGAACCCGCCGCTGGGCAGCTCGCCCGAGAACGTCGAGTTCGTGAGGCTGAGAGCAGCGGATGCCGCCATCACGCCATCCGTCGAGGTCACCGTGTCGAGCACGGACGCGTCGAGCGTGCCGCGCATGAAGTCCGTCATGAGAGTCGACTGGCTCAGTGTGGTCGTGTCGCCCTCGGTCGCGCCGTCCTCCGAGCCGAAGTCGAAGCGCTGCCCGCCGCCCTCCCCCGGTTCCGCCGCGGCACCGGTGACCGTGAGGTCGGTGCCCACGCCGTACACCGATTCCAGCGCCTGCGCCTGCGCATCCCGAACTCCTGCCGTGAGGGCGTTCACGATGATCACCAGGGCGATCGCGATCGCGAGTCCGATCGCGACGATCATCGTCTGCTTCTTGCGGCCCGCCAACTCGCGCCGCAGATATGTCCCGTACATGTGTCTCCTTCTGCCGCGCCGTTCGCGGGGCCGATGTCGACGCTAAAGACCGGACTTTTGCGATATCGAGGGACCGATGATGAGAAGGCTATGGGTGCTTTCTCACAGGCGACGCATAGCGCACTCCATAGAAACCCCATAGGTGATTCCGCAGAATGTACTCATGAGCACTGATCTTCCCGAACTGCGCCGCCCCGACGGCTCCCCCCTGCGCATCCTCGCCGTCGACGACGAGCAGATGCTCACCGACCTGCTCGCGATGGCTCTGCGGATGGAGGGCTGGGAGGTGCGCACGGCGTCGTCCGGCCTCGAAGCTCTGCAGGTCGCGCGCGAGTTCGAACCCGACGCTCTCGTGCTCGACATCATGATGCCCGACCTCGACGGCATGGCCGTGCTGCGGCGCCTCCGCGAGTCGGGCAGCCTCGTGCCCGTGCTGTTCCTGACCGCGAAGGATGCCGTGGGCGACCGCGTCGCCGGCCTCACCGCCGGCGGCGACGACTATGTCACCAAGCCGTTCAGTCTCGAAGAGGTCATCGCACGTCTGCGCGCGATCATCCGTCGCACGGGACACGCGACCGCCGACGACGGTCAGTCGATCCTCCGCGTCGCCGACCTCACCCTCAATGAGGACAGCCACGAGGTCATGCGCGATGGCACCGAGATCGAGCTGACCGCGACCGAGTTCGAGCTGCTCCGCTACCTCATGCGCAACGAACGCAGAGTGCTGTCGAAGGCGCAGATCCTCGATCGCGTGTGGAGCTACGACTTCGGCGGCAAGTCCTCGGTCGTCGAGCTGTACATCTCGTACCTCCGCAAGAAGATCGACGCCGGACGCACCCCGCTGCTGCACACCGTGCGCGGTGTCGGCTACATGATCAAGGCGCCTCAGTGAGCAGCACGGGGATGGCCAGACGGCCGATGAGTCTGCAGACACGGCTGATGACAGCCGTGATCGGCTTCGTCTCGCTCATCCTCGTGATCGTCGCCGTGATCACCAGTGCGCTGCTCGGCAGCACGCTCGAACGGCAGCTCGAGGATCGCCTGCACAGCTACTCGAATCAGGTGACGCAGTGGGTCAGCCGGGTACCGGCCCAGTTCGCGAACATGGACAACATCCTCGAGATCAACGATGCGCGGGTTCCGGGACTCCTGCTGGCGGTGTCCAGCACCGAGGGTGGCACCAGCGGCGTGCTCTTCCCCGACACCAAGGACGAGTGGGGCGGCGTCCCGCAGAAGTTGACCAGCGCGGACCTCGAACGGATCGACGCAGCACTTGCCGGCCAGCCCAGCGCCACCGTCGCCCTGGACGACTTCGGTTCGTACATGGTCTTCGCGAAGCAGGCGCCCAACGGTGTGAATGTGGTCACCGGTCTCCCCCGGACCGAGATCCAGAATCAGCTGGCCACACTGCTCACCGTGATCGCCCTCGCAACGATCGGCGGTCTGATCCTCCTCGCTCTCACGACGGCGATCACGATCCGCGTCGGACTGAGACCGCTGCGTGCGGTCGCCGCGACGGCGACGCGGGTGGCGAACCAGCCCCTCGACCGCGGAGAGGTGCAGATCACCGAGCGGGTGCCTGCCGCGGAGGCCGATCCGCGGACCGAGACGGGTCTCGTCGGCTCCTCCCTCAACAAGCTGCTCGACCATGTCAACGCCTCTCTCGCCTCCCGTCAGAAGAATGAAGAGCGGATGCGTCGGTTCGTCGCCGACGCGAGCCACGAGCTGCGCACACCTCTGTCGTCGATCCGCGGCTACTCCGAGCTCTCTCTGCGTGCGCTGAAGCAGCAGGGCGGAGAGGCGGCCGTCGAGAGCACCACGACGTCGCTCGAGCGCATCCAGGCCCAGTCCCTGCGCATGACGCGCCTGGTGGAGGATCTGCTGCTGCTCGCCCGTCTCGACGAGGGACGAGAACTCGTCTACGGCACCGTCGATCTGACGCAGCTCGCGCTGGAGGGGCTCTCCGACGCGCGCCCGACCGCAGCCGACCACCACTGGAACATCGAGGCGCCGGACGAGCCCATCGTCATCGTCGGCGATGCGGGCCGCATGCACCAGGTCGTCGCGAACCTGCTCGCGAATGCGCGGACGCACACGCCTGCCGGTACGTCGATCACCCTCAGCGTGGCCCGTGAAGGCGACGAGGCCGTGCTGCGCGTGCACGACAACGGCCCGGGCATCGACCCCGGGGTGCGGGACGAGCTCTTCGCACGCTTCGCCCGCGGTGACAGCTCCCGCGCCCGCCAGACGGGCGGCACGGGGCTCGGACTGGCCATCGCGAAGGCGATCGTCGAAGGACACGGCGGTCACCTCACGGTCGACAGCGAGCCCGGAGACACGACCTTCAGCGTGCGGCTCCCGATCAACCCGGCGGCCGCCTCGGACTGACGGCGCCTTCGTCTCCCCTCGGTCCCGCAGAGCCGTCTGCGGGACCGAGGCACTTCTGCAAGGCGAACCGACGACTTTGATCCTGCAACCGTGCTCTCATCCTGCAGACGGAACACGCTCCCCTCTGTGCCGGCCCTCCCCCCGGGCCGGCTGCGGGGCCGCGGCACGCTTGCAGGACGAACCGACGACTTCGATCCTGCAACCGTGCTCTCATCCTGCAGACGGAACACGCTCCCCTCTGCGCCGGCCCTCCCCCAGGGCCGGTTGCGGGGCCGCGGCACGTTCGCAGGACGAACCGACGACTTCGATCCTGCAACCGTGCTCTCATCCTCCAGACGGTGAAGCAGACGACCGCACGGACCCACGACTTCTCTTCTGCACAGGTCGGGCTATCAGCCGATACCTTCCACGACCCTCGACTCCTCTCCGTCCCCCGCCTCAGAACGGGCAGGATCGATCAGATGCCGACCGCCGCACACGTCCTCTCTCACCTGGGTGATCTGGCCAGGGGTACGACTCTTCGCCAGTTCGGGCTGAGCAGACGGATGCTCTCGTCAGCCATTCGCGACGGCACGATCACTCGCGTCCGCAACGGCGTGTTCGCGACGCCATCCGCTCCCGCCGACGTTCTCACCTCTGCCGCGCACGGAGGCGCGCTGACCTGCTCTCGTGCACTGCGCATGCACGGCATCTGGACGCTCGAGGA
Source organism: Microbacterium sp. Bi98 (assembly GCF_918698045.1). Lineage (NCBI taxonomy): Bacteria > Bacillati > Actinomycetota > Actinomycetes > Micrococcales > Microbacteriaceae > Microbacterium > Microbacterium sp. Bi98. The sequence goes on from NZ_CAKKLK010000001.1 coordinate 115,799, forward strand.
CGATACGAATCCGCATGTCTGGCTCGGCACGCACGGCCGAAACCACCACATCGCATGCACCTGCACCGGCCACTACTTCGGCGGACGGACGGTTCTCGGCCTCGCTCCCCTCGAGGACGCCCTTGTTCACGTCTATCTCTGCAAGGGCGATGAGTCGTTCTTCGTCTCGATCGAGTCGGCCCTGCAGCTGCGCAAGATCGGAGCGGCAGGGCGCGCCCGCATCCGATCCCGCCTCCCGGCGAAGGCTCGGTGGCTGGTCGATCTGGCTCGGACGGATGCCGACAGCGGCCTCGAGTCGCTGCTTCGTCTTCGGCTTCACCTGCTCGGGATCCATCTCGAATGTCAGGTCGACATTCCTTCGGTCGGGCGCGTGGACTTCGTGCTCCATGAGCTGCTCATCCTCGAAGCCGACGGGGCGGAGAATCACGACAGCGCATCGCACCGCCATCGAGATCTGCTGCGCGATGCGGAGGCATCCAGGCAGGGATATGAGACGTTGCGCTTCGACTACGCGATGATCGTCCACGACTGGCCGGTCGTGGAAGCCGCCATCCTTGCGGCCGTCGATCGCCTTCGCGCACGCATCTGACGTACCGGTTGCAGGACCAAGGCACGAATGCAGGATGGAATCAGGAAAACCACCCCGCAGAACGTGCTGGCGTCCTGCACGCGGCACGCGGCACCGGGAGACCCACCCCCGCGATCTACGGCGCGCTTCGGCGACGCACAGCCTGTACCACTTGCAGGACCGAGGCACGAATGCAGGACGGAATCAGGAGAACCGGCCCGCAGAACGTGCTGGCGTCCTGCACGTGGCGCCGGGCGACACCGAACAGACCGGACTCAGTACCCGGCGAAGGCGTCTGTCGTGAGCGACCGCGCCTTCTGCAGGGCGGGAGCGAGGTCGGCGATCAGCCGCGGCGGGCCGGAGATGTAGGAATGCCTCTCGCCGATGTCCGGGACGTAGTGCTCGAGAGCCGCCGCGTCGAGGCGCACACCCTGGGCCCAGGTCCAGCGCGAGGGCAGGTCGACAGGCTCGTCCCGGGTGAACACGATCACGCGCGCACCGGTCGCGGCCAGCTCGTCGCGGAACGCGAGCTCCGAGCTGTCGGATGCCACGTAGACGAGAACCACGTCACGCTGCTGCTCGGTCAGCATCAGCTGTCGCAGTTGCGACACGAACGGCGTGACGCCGATGCCCGCGGCCACCATCAGCACCGGGGTCTCGGCGCGTGGAAGCAGGAAGTCGCCCCATGTGCCGGTCACCGCGAGCGCAGCACCCGGCTCGGCGGCCGCCAGCGCGCGCTTGTAGCTCGAGGGATGCTTCTGATCGCCGTCCTTGTAGGCGATGCGCAGCGTCGGGAGGTCGGCCGGCGCCGAGACGATGCTGAACTCGCGACGGGTTCCGCGCGCATCCGGGCGGGCGTGCGGCACGTCCAGCTCGAGGTACTGCCCCGGCAGGAACTTCAGCGTGCCCTTCGCATGGAACGTCAGCTCCTGAGCCGTCGGCGTGATGAACTGCCGCTTCTCGAGCACGAGACGCACGGATCCGCGCAGCGCGAAGGCGAAGGCCAGGAGGTTTCCGATGAGCAGAGCACGCTCCTGCCCGAGCGTGAAGAGGCCGCCGATCGCGATCGGCCAGCCGGCGAGCACGCCGACGAGAACTGCCACCGAGAACTGCTGCCACCGGCGCGGCGGCAGAGTCAACGGCTCCGACAGCATGAACGCACCGAGGAACAGGAACGGAGACTGCAGGATCGCGAACGAGAGGGCGGAGCCGGCGTCGAAGTCGATCGCGAACTCCTGCGCCTGCACGGCCTGACGAAGGACCGAGACGGCGATGGCGACGACGAGGAACACGACGACGATCCGCACCTTCTCGGTGCGCCACAGCACGGCGAGCCCGAGGATCAGGACGGGGATGAAGAGTGACGGGGTGCCCACCCACCAGGACGACGAGGTCCCGAGCCATTCGAACGCTCCGAACGACCCGAGGATCGACACGACGGCAGCGCCGAACGCCGCCGGGTTGAGGATGTGCCGACCCCGCCACGCGATCAGGTACTTGGAGAGGCTCGCGACGGCTCCGGCGATGGCGAGGCCGAGCAGGGCATTTGGCTCGATGCCGGGGCGGAGCACGAAGAGCAGGATCAGCGCGGTGACCAGCGACGACTCGATACGCCATGGAAGGCGCAGGATTCGCTGGGCCGCTGCGTCCACCAGCGAGATGACCATGGCCAGGACGACGAAGGATGCGAGGATCTCGACCGGCGTGGGTGAGACGATCACGCCGAGAGCTGAGAGCACCACAGCGATGAGCGCCAGCGTCAGCAGCGCGAACAGCACCAGGCGATACATCGAGATGCCGCCGAGCAACGCAAGGACCCGCTGCCGCAGTGCGGTGATGGAGGTGATCACAGGTCTACTCTTCCCTACTTCGTTGATTCAACGGCGGGTGGTGAACAGCTGAGCGGGGCAGCCGTTCGAGCGTTCCGCCCGCCCGTCGGTCGTCATCCGCACCCACTCCACGCCCCACGATGCGGCGATCTCTGGCCCGCCCTCGAAGAACAGGGCAGTCGCGACCGCGTCCGCTCGCATCGCGTCGGGGGCGATCGCCCACGTGGCCGCCCATGTCCGCACGGGCACGCCGGTGCGAGCGTCGAGGACGTGATGCAGTCCGTCGCCCCACGCACGGCGATTGACCGCCGAGGCGCACAGCGCGGCATCCTGCAGTTCGATCACTCCGATCGCCTTCGTCGGATCGTATGGATGCTCGAGGCCCACCCGAACGGCATCGCCGCGAACTCTCATGTCACCGCCGGCATCGACCACGACACTCCCGGGAACGTCGGAGAGCACCGCGGCGACGAGGTCGACGAGGCGTCCCTTGCCGAGGGCCCCGACATCGAGGAGGGCGGGAACGGATGCCGTGGCCTCCCCCGGCGTCCAGTCCAGCAGGGACGTCCAGTCGCCGGGCGCAGCGACGGGATCGTGCGCGACGAGCGAGTACGACGAGTCGTAGCCCAGGGCCGACAGGCTGTCGGCGACGAGCGGGTTGACCGCCCCGTGGGTCGCGCGGGACAGCTCGCGGAAGGCATCGAGCATCGTTCCCGTATCAGGCGAGGAGATCGAGCCGCCGTCACGGCCGACCCGCGTGACCGAGGAGTCGTCACGGAACCGCGACCACTCTCGGTCGAACCGCTCGATCTCGGCCCCGACTCGCTCACGGTCACGCTCGTCGAGCTCGTGCGACGTCTCGATCTCCCAGGCCGTGCCGATCGCGTCGAAACGCCAGATCGCCATACGTGGTCAGGCGCCTCAGGCGGCCGCCTGCTCCTTGATCGACTCGACGGCCTCGTTGAACCCGCCGCTGGTGAGCGACGATCCGGCCACTCGACTGACCTCGATCTCGTCGAGCGACTTGCCCACGACCTCATCCGAGATCCCGTCGATGAACTGCCCCTGGTACTGCTCGCTCTCGCGTGCCTGCGGGTCACCGGTCACCTCGACCTCGGTGACCAGGCCGTCGGCGACGGTGAGGGTCACGCTGATCTTCTCGACCGTCTCGGGGGTCTGGTACGAACCGTCGGCCGTGTACGTGCCGTCGGTGTAGTCGCCGCTCGTCGATGCGCCCGAATCCGTCGACTCGGTGCTCGTGTCGGTTCCGGCGTCGGTGGACTGGTCTTCGGCATCCGCGGTGCCGGAGCAACCGGCGAGCACGAGGAGCCCGGCGACGCCGACCAGGGCGGCGCTCTTGCGAACAGAAGTCGGTACAGTCATGCGGATCATGATGGTCCTCCCGGCCTTGATCGATGTGTTGATTCGACCGTAGGGAGCCCGTCTATGTGCAGGCTGTGCCCGATATATGAGTCGCTTACGCGTCTCCGCCGAACATGCTCGTGACGGATCCGTCTTCGAAGACCTCGTGGATCGCACGCGCGAGCATCGGGGCGATCGGGAGGACCGTCAGCTTGTCCCAGCGACGCGACTCGGTGAGCGGGATCGTGTCGGTGATCACGACCTCGTCGATCGAGGCGTCCTGCAGACGCTCCGAGGCCGGATCGCTGAAGATCGCGTGCGTCGCGGCGACGATCACGCGATGCGCGCCGTTGGCCTTGAGCGCCTGCGCGGCCTTCACGATGGTTCCACCGGTGTCGATCATGTCGTCGACGAGCAGGCAGGTGCGACCCTCGACCGCTCCGACGATCTCGTGCACCGATACCTGGTTCGCGACCTTCGGGTCGCGTCGCTTGTGGATGATCGCCAGCGGGGCGCCGAGGCTGTCGGACCATGTGTCGGCCACGCGGACACGACCCATGTCGGGCGAGACGACCGTGAGGATCTCTCGGTCGGCGGGGCTCAGCGTGCGCTGGAAGTACTCGAGCAGCACGGGCTTGGCGAACAGGTGGTCGACGGGACCGTCGAAGAAGCCCTGGATCTGTGCGGCGTGCAGGTCGACGCTCATCACGCGGTCTGCGCCGGCGGTCTTCAGCAGGTCGGCGACGAGGCGGGCGCTGATCGGCTCACGGCCGCGGCCCTTCTTGTCCTGACGCGAATACGGATAGTACGGGGCGACGACGGTGATGCGCTTGGCGGACGCGCGCTTCGCGGCGTCGATCATGATGAGGGTCTCCATGAGCCACTCGTTGACCGGCTCACCGAAGGTCTGGATCAGGAAGAGGTCGCAGCCTCGGATCGACACCTCGAACCGGGCGTAGATCTCACCGGATGCGAAGGTGCGGTGCTCTGTCGGCACGACCTCTGTTCCGAGCGACGCGGCCACCGCCGCGGTGAGCTCGGGGTGCGATCGACCACCTGCGACCACGAGTCGCTTCTTGGTCTTGGCAACGAGACCCGGAGCGATGCCGTTGTCCCTGTCCAGATCGACCGTCTTCTTCTTGCGCGCCATCGTTCTGCCTACTCCGCCACTCGGGTTCGGGCTGCGGCGTCTGCCGCGCCCGTGCCTGCCCTGTTCTTCTCGACCCAACCCTCGATGTTGCGCTGAGGGGCGACGCTCATGGCAAGGGAGCCGGCGGGGACGTCCTTGCGGACGACAGCGCCAGCACCTGTCTTGGCGCCGGCTCCCAGCCTAACGGGCGCGACGAGGGTCGTGTGCGAGCCGGTGTGCACCTCGTCCTCGACCACCGTGCGGTGCTTGTTCACGTCGTCGTAGTTCGCGGTGATCGTGCTGGCACCGAGGTTGACGCCTCGCCCGATGGTCGCGTCTCCGACGTACGACAGGTGCGGCACCTTGCTGCCTTCGCCGATCTCGGCGTTCTTGGTCTCGACGTAGGCGCCGATCTTGCCTCTGGCCCCCAGGACGGTGCCCGGCCGCAGGAAGGAGAACGGTCCGACCGTGGCCTCGGCACCGATCACCGCGAGCGTCGCATCGGTGCGGCGGACGATCGCGTCCTCTCCCACCTCGCAGTCGACGAGGGTGGTGTCCGGTCCGATGATGGCGCCCTCGGCGATCGTCGTCGCCCGCAGGATGTGCGTGTTCGGGAGGATCGTGACGTCGGGCGCGAGGGTCGCGTCGTCGTCGATCCACGTCGTCGCCGGATCGATCACGGTGACGCCCTCGAGCTGCCAGCGCCGCACGATGCGGCGGTTGAGCAGACGACCGACCTCCGCGAGCTGAGCGCGGTCGTTGACGCCGTAGGTGACGGTGACGTCGGAGACGACGGATGCCGCCACACGGCTGCCATCGCGGCGGAGGAGCCCCGGCACGTCGGTCAGATACATCTCGCCCTGCGCGTTGTCGACGCCCACCGACGGCAGGTACTTGCGGAGCGTCGAGACGCGGAACACGTACATGCCCGCGTTGATCTCGCTGACGGCAGCTTCTTCGGTCGTCGCATCCTTCTGCTCGACGACGCGATCGACGCCGCCGTCGGCGTCGCGGATGACGCGGCCGTAGCCGGTCGGGTCCTCGACCACGGCGGTCATGAGGGTCGCCTCCGCCTGCGCGGCGCGGTGCGCGTCGAGGAACGAGCCCAGCGTGTCCGCATCCGCGAGAGGGCAGTCGCCCGAGAGCACGAGCACGTCGCCGTCGAAGTCGGCAGGGAGCGCGTCGACAGCCACCTGCACTGCGCGTCCGGTGCCGGGGACGTCGTCCTGATCGATGAAGACCGCGGTCGGGTAGTCCTTCTCGAGTGCGGCGACGACCTGGTCGCGTTCATGCCGCACGACGACCTCGATGTGATCGGCGCTGAGTCGCGTCGCGGTGGTCAGCACGTGGCCGACGAGCGGACGCCCGCCGATCGGGTGCAGCACCTTCGGAAGACGCGAGCGCATGCGGGTGCCCTGGCCTGCGGCGAGGACGATGATCGCGAGATGGTTCCCAGTCATGCTCCGCCGCCAGGACTCGAACCTAGACCTAACAGCTCCAAAGGCTGTCGTGCTGCCATTACACCACGGCGGACCGCGGCCCCCGAGGGCGCCGCGGATCAAGTCTGCCACGTCCACCTGCGTGCTACCGGCGATAATGGACGGATGACTGAGGCGGATGAGGTTGATCGGATCGTCGGCGCCTGGAACACCCAGCGCCCCGACCTCGACTTCTCGCCTCTCGAGGTGCTGTCGCGGATGGATCGCCTGACCAGGCTGCTCGACCGGGCTCGCAGAGATGTGTTCCGACGCAGCGACCTGGAGGCCTGGGAATGGGACGTGCTGTCGGCTCTGCGCCGCGCGGGCGCGCCCTTCCAGCTCTCCCCCAAGCAGCTGCTGCAGCAGACGCTGGTGTCGAGCGGCACCATGACCAATCGCATCGACCGTCTGGTCGGCCGACGTTTCGTGCGACGGGAGGGCGACCCGGCCGACGGCCGCAGCGTGCTCGTGACGCTCACGGACGACGGACGCATCCGGGTGGATGCCGCGATCACGCGCCTCGTCGACGTCGAGGACGACCTGCTGCAGGCGCTGTCCCGCGGTGACCGCGATCGGCTCGCTGCGTTGCTGCGCAAGCTGAGCCTGAGCTTCGACGCGTGAGGGGCTGACGGATGGGCATGCTCTCCCCTCTTCCGGTGCGCGGCGGCGTCGGCGCGACGCGTCTGCACGTGCCGATGAGCGGCGAATGGCCGACCGTCGGCGCGTACATGATCGAGCGCTTCTTCCACCTCGATCCCGAGGGGCTGCTCAGCCGCTTCGATCGCGGTGAGATCGTCGCCCGCGACGGCACCCCTCTCGCACGGGACACGCCCTTGGGGGTCGAGGAGTTCATCTGGTACTACCGCGACCCGCCCGTCGAGACCCGTCTCCCCGTGGAGATCGAGGTCCTCCATCAGGACGACGATCTGGTGGTCATCGACAAGCCGCATTTCCTGCCCACCATCCCCGGCGGGAAGTTCCTGCAGAACTCGGCGCTGATCCGACTGCGCAACCTTCTCGACAACGACGAGCTCGCCCCCATCCACCGCTTGGACAGGGCCACGGCAGGAGTGCTGATGTTCTCGGCGCGACCGGCCACGAGAGGGCCGTATCAGCTGCTCTTCGAGACGCGGCAGGTGCAGAAGGTGTACGAGGCCGTGTCGGCTCGTCCGGCCGACTGGGATGCCTCACGATTCCCGCTCGTCTACCGCAACCACATCGTGAAGCTCCGCAATGAGCTGAAGGTCCAGGTCGACGACGAGCGGGAGCCGAACGCCGAGACGCAGATCGACGTGATCGATGCCGACGATCGCGTCGTGCACACGCTCCTGCACCCGCACAGCGGCAAGATGCATCAGCTCCGCGTGCATCTCGCCGCGCTGGGGCTCGGCATCCTGAACGATCCGTTCTACCCCGAGTTGCGTGGCGAGAAGCCCGACGACTTCGAGAAGCCGATGCAGCTGCTCGCGCGCGAGCTGCACTTCGTCGATCCGCTGAGCGGCGCGCCGCGGGTCTTCACCACGACGCGCACGCTGCAGGAGGCTCCCGTCAGCGCCGCATGATCCTGCGCGCGAGCCACGTGCCGAGCATCTGCACGAGGTGGACGAAGACGACGATGAGGACGATCGCCGTCCACATGACGACCGGCTCGAACTGCCGGAAGCCGTAGATCTGGGCGAACGCGCCGAGGCCGCCGCCGCCGATGAGGCCTGCCATCGCGGTCATGTCGATCAGTGCCACCACGATGAACGTGTAGCCGAGGATCAGCGGTCCGAGCGACTCGGGGATCGCGACCGTGAACAGGATGCGCGCGGGACCTGCGCCCATGGCGCGCGCGGCTTCGATCACGCCGGGCGACACCGACACGAGGTGCTGCTCGACGATGCGGCCGATGGCGAACGCCGCGGCCAGACCGATCATGAACGCGCCGGCCGTGGTGCCGATGCCGGTGCCGACCACCGCGCGGGCGAACGGCTGCGCCACGGCGACGAAGAGCACGAACGGGATCGGGCGGAAGAAGTTCACCCCGAGGTTCGCGATGACCGACACGGCCCGGTTCTCGGCGAGCCCGCCCGGACGGGTGACATACAGGATGACGCCGATCGCGAGACCGAGGATGCCGCCCAGCACGAGTGCGAACGACGTCATGTACAGGGTCTCGAGGGCGGCCTTCCAGAGGTCGGGCCACAGTTCGTTCAGACGATCCATCAGCGTGCCTCCTCTTCTGCGATCTCGGTGACTTCGACGCGCTGGCCGATCTGCTCGAGCGCGCGGTCGATCACGGCGCTCTCACCCCGGATCGCGAGTGTGAGGTGGCCGAAGGCGCGCCCCCGGATGTCGTTGATCCCGCCGTACACGAGCTCGAAGTCGAGTCCGGCGCCGGCGAGGTCGAGGAAGACCTGAGCCTGCGACGAGTCGCCGTCGCGGAACGAGAACGTGACGAGGCGGCCCCGGTGGCGCTCCCGCAGCACGCCGAGCTCGGACGGCGACGGGACGCCCTTCACGACCGTTCCGACGAAGCGCTGCGAGGCCGGATTCTGCGGGGCGGAGAACACGTCGAAGACATCGCCCTGCTCGATCACCCGTCCGTTCTCCATGACCGCGACCTTGGTGGCGATCGTCTGGATGACGTCCATCTCGTGGGTGATGACGACGATCGTGACGCCCTGCTCCTGGTTGACCCGCTTGAGCAGGTCGAGCACCTCGTGCGTGGTCTGCGGGTCGAGTGCGCTGGTGGCCTCGTCGGCGAGGAGGATGGCCGGGCCGGTGGCGAGGGCGCGGGCGATGCCGACGCGCTGCTTCTGGCCACCGGAGAGCTGTTCGGGGTACGCCTTCGCCTTGTCGGCCAGGCCCACGAAGCTCAGCAGCTCGGCGACCCGCTTCTCGATGTCCGGCTTCGACCATCCGGCCAGCTTGAGCGGGTAGGCGATGTTCGCCTTGACGCTGCGCGAGGAGAACAGGTTGAACTGCTGGAAGATCATCCCGATGCCGCCGCGCACCTTGCGCAGCTCGCTCTCCTTGAGAGCTGTGATGTCGACGTCGTCGACGGTGATGGTCCCGCTCGTCGCCGGCTCGAGCGCGTTGATCAGTCGTACGAGCGTGGACTTGCCGGCGCCCGAGTATCCGATGATCCCGAAGACGTCGCCCTTCTCGATCGACAGGGTCACGTCGTCCACGGCCACGACCTCGGACTCGTCACGCGTGCGGGAGGGGTAGGTCTTCGAGACATTCGTCAGGGTGACGATCGGCATGCGGTACTCCGGTCTGTCTGCTTCGAGAACGAAGAATCGGGTGACGCACGAAGCGCCACCCGATTCTCCCTCATCGGACGGGGGTGTCACCCACCCCGGTCGTCCTACTTGTTGGCCTCGGTGTCCTTCTGGACCTTCTCGAGCGAGGCGACGAGATCCTCGACCGGGGTCTGCAGCGGCACGGCGGTGTCACCCGACGACTCGAGCAGGCCGGCCTGGACGTCCTCATTGGTCTGGAAGATCTCGACGAGCTTCAGGTACGTCTCGTTGTCGGCGTCCTCGGCGCGGGCCGCGAAGATGTTCACGTACGGCAGCGCGTTCGGGTCTTCAGGGTCGTCCTGAGCGATCGCATCCTCGAAGGTCAGACCCGCATCCTCGACGAAGTCGTTGTTGATGATCGCCGCCGCGACGTCGGGCAGCGACGTCGGGATCAGCGCGGCCTCGAGCGCGGTGACCTCGACCTTGGACTTGCCCGTGTCGATGTCGGAGAGGTCGGAGAAGATCGTGCCGCCGCTCTTGAGCTCGATGAGTCCGGCCGACTGCAGCACGAGCAGCGCGCGAGCCTGGTTCGATGCGTCGTCGGGAACCGCGACGGTCTCCCCCTCGGGGATGTCGTCGACATCGTCGTACTTCTGCGAGTACAGGCCCAGCGGGTAGATCGCCGTCGAGCCGACCGGCGTCAGGTCGGAGCCGGATGCCGTGTTGTACTCGGCGAGGTACACGATGTGCTGGAACTGGTTGAGGTCGATCTCACCCTCGGTCAGAGCGGGGTTCGGCTGCTCGTACGAGCCGAAGTCGACGAGCTCGACCGTGATGCCCTCGTCAGCGGCTGCCTCGACGAAAGGAGCCCACTGTGCGTCTCCCTTGCCGACGACACCGATCTTGACGGTCTCGTCCTCGGAGCCGCCGGAACCGGCGTCGGACGATGCGGTCGCGCAGCCTGCGAGTGCGACGAAGAGCGGGACCGCGGCGAGCGCGGCGATGACGGATGTGGTCCGACGGGATGCTGTGATGGACATGAGTGTTCGGGTTCCTCTCTTGGGGGACTCGAATACGTTAGGCAGGGCGACGCGCTGCGCGACAATCGAGTGTCACAGAGCGTCACAGCTCTCAGTCGTAGTCCTCGATGCCCTGCAGCCGGACCTGTTCGAGGTCGAGTCGTGCCGAGATCCGACGGACCACGAGGTCGTCGATCGTCCCGTCTCTGCGCAGCCCGAGCAGCACCTCGCGTTTGCGGTCGATGAGCGCGAGCTTGAGGCGCGTGTGCTCCTCGTGACGCAGCAGCGGCGACCGCTGCATGACGTCGACGTCGGCCGAGGTGGCGATCATCTGCAGAGTCCTGACCTCGCCGTCCGCGAGCTCACCGTCGTCGCCGACACGAGTCGCGTCCGGCAGTCGCAGCGCGACCGACGCCTCCGCGGCACCGGCATCCGCTCCCCCGCTCATCTGCTGGCCGCCGCCGAGCGGATCGGGCTCGTCGAGCATGACGTCGAGCGCCTGGGCCTCGGCATCGACGATCGCCTGTTCGCGCGCCAGCGCACGCGCGTTCGAGAACTCGAGCATCTGGTAGCCCTCGGCACGCACCTTGTCTCGGATCTCCTGACCGACGCCGTGCTCGACGGCGAGGTCGTCGAGGGCGGCCAGTGCCGCGCCCGAGATCGTCCGCTCGGCGAGCTCGTACTCCTCGGCCTCCATGTGATCGACCGGGAAACGCGCCCAGCGAACGATCGCCGGCAGCAGCGGCCCCTGTACGAGCAGGCTGAGCAGGATCACTCCCGCCGTGACGAAGACGATCTCGTCGCGTCCGGCGATCTCGCCCTCGGTCGCGCTGGCGGCCGGAACCGACAGCGCGATCGCGAGCGAGACGGCACCCCGCATGCCTGCGACCGTCGACACCGCCATCGATCGCGCCTTGGCACCACGGGACGGAAGCGCCGGATTGCGTCGCTGGAAGGGCGCGTTCAGCAGCTGGAAGAGATATCTGACGACGAGCAGCGTCCCCCACACCGCGAGGGTGATGAGCACGAGCCGGCCGATCGCTGCCGCGGAGATCTCATGCGCGACGAACTGCACCTCGAGCCCGATCAGCACGAACAGCGCTCCGTTGAGCAGGAAGACGCCGAACGGCCATGCGGCGTCGGCCTGCCGCCGCGACGAGGCTGTCGTCACCCGGGGGGAGACATAGGCGACGATGAGACCGGCGACGACGACGGCCAGCACGCCGGAGGCGTGCACGATCTCCGCGAGGAGGAACGCGCTGAACGGGATGAGCAGCAGCGCGACGTTGATGACGATCGTCGAAGAGGTGCGACGCAGCAGCAGGTACCCGAGGCCTGCGATCACGACACCGGCCGCTATTCCTCCGACATAGGAGGTGAGCACCGACATCGTCACCGACAAGGGCGTGATGTTGCCGCCGAGAGCCAGCGAGACGGCGATCGCGTAGAGCACGAGCGCGGTTCCGTCGTTCGTGAGGCTCTCGGCCTTGAGCTTCATGAACATGCGCCGGGGCAGCAGCCTGCCGAGGGCTGCCACGGCCGTCGCATCCGGCGGGGCCACTGCGGCGCCGAGGATCAGCGCGGTCTCCCACGGCATCCCGAACAGCAGACCGATGCCCGCGACGGCGAATGCGGATGCCACGACGAGCACCGTGCTCATCGGGAGGATGTAGCGGAAGTCACGGCGGATCGATCGCAGCGAGGTCGTGAGGCTCTCCCAGAACAGCATCACCGGGAGGAACAGCAGCAGGACCGTCTCAGGGGGCAGCTGGATCTCGCGGAGCTGCGGGACGAAGCCGAGCAGGAGTCCGAAGATCACGAGGACGAGCGGCAGCGCGAGTCGAACGCGCGGCGCGATCAACGTGCCCACGAGGATCGTGAGTCCGATCAGGACGGTGACCTCGAGTCCTTCCATCTGAACCTCCCGGGTACCGCAGGATCAAGCTGTGCGATCCCGGCTGGCATCGAACCCCGCCCAGAGCACAGCGCATTCGACTGCCACCGTATTCCCGCGAGGGCGGAAGGGCCAGACCTCTCGTCAGTCGAGCTCTTCGGTCAGCTCGAACCAGCGGAGTTCGAGTTCCTCGATCTCGGCCTGCTGGTCGCTGATCGCCTTCATCTTGTCGCCGAGGCCGGCGAAGTCCGACTGGTCGTGATCCGCCAGAGCGGTCTTCGCCTTGTCGACCTGCTGCGTGAGCTTCTGGATGCGGCGCTCGAGCGACGAGACCTCTTTCTGGGCGGCGCGCAGTGCGGCACCGTCGAGGCTGGGGGCCTTCTTCTCGGTGTTGACGGCCGTCTGCGACCTGCCCGGTGCCGAGGTCTGCAACTGGCGCAGGCGCAGGTACTCGTCGACGCCGCCGGGCAGGTGCCGCAGGTGGCCGTCGAGGATCGCGAACTGCTGATCGGTGACGCGCTCGAGGAAGTACCGGTCGTGGCTGACCACCAGCAGGGTTCCCGACCACGAATCGAGCAGATCCTCGATGGCCGCGAGCATGTCGGTGTCCAGGTCGTTGGTGGGCTCGTCGAGGATCAGCACGTTGGGCTGGTCGAGGAGCACGAGAAGCAGTTGCAGGCGGCGCTGCTGACCTCCGGAGAGATCCTTCACGGGGGTGGAGAGCTGCGCCGAATCGAAGCCGAGCCGCTCGAGGAGCTGGCCCGGCGTGAGCTCCTGCGCCTTCGAGCCGGATCCCATCGTGTACGAGGTGCGCAGTCGCGAGATCACGACACGCACCGGCTCGCGTCGGACGTCCTCGAGTTCGTCGAGGCGCTGCGTGAGCGTCTTCACCTTCACGGTCGTGCCGCGCTTCACACGGCCGACGGTGGGCTCGACGGTTCCCGAGATCAGGCCGAGCAGCGTCGATTTGCCGGCGCCGTTCACACCGAGGATGCCGGTGCGCTCCCCCGGTGCGATGCGCCACTCGACGTCGCGGAGGACTTCGCGGGTGCCGCCGTCGGCGGTCGGATAGGTCACTCCGACGTCGAGCAGGTCGACGACGTCCTTGCCGAGACGAGAGACGGCGAGCGACTGCAGGGAGACCTTGTCGCGGATCTCCGGCACGTCGGCGATGAGCTCGTTGGCCGCATCGATGCGGAACTTCGGCTTCGCGGTTCGCGCGGGCGCCCCTCGACGGAGCCACGCGAGCTCCTTCTTGGCGAGGTTCTGACGCTTGGCCTCGGTCGCCGCCGCCATGCGGTCGCGCTCGACGCGCTGCAGGATGTACGCCGCATAGCCGCCCTCGAAGGGCTCGACGATGCGGTCGTGCACCTCCCAGGTCTCGGTGCAGATCTCGTCGAGGAACCACCGGTCGTGAGTCACGACCATGAGCGCTCCGGAGTTCGGGCTCCACCGCTTCTTGAGGTGTCCGGCGAGCCAGGTGATGGCCTCGACGTCGAGGTGGTTGGTGGGCTCGTCGAGGGCGATGACGTCCCAGTCCCCCGTCAGCAGCTTGGCGAGTGACACGCGTCGGCGCTGGCCTCCGCTGAGGGAGCCGATCTCCGCATCCCAGGGCAGGTCCTTCAGCAGTCCCTCGATCACGTCGCGGATGCGCGGGTCGCCGGCCCACTCGTACTCCGGGGTGTCACCGACGACCGCCGCGCTGATGGTCAGGTCGTCGCTGAGGGTGTCGGCCTGGTCCAGGACGCCGATGGTCGTGCCACCGCGCACCGTGACGCGGCCCGAGTTCGGCTCCTTGATGCCGGCGAGCATTCCGAGGAGGCTCGACTTGCCGTCGCCGTTGCGGCCGACGATGCCGATGCGGTCACCTTCTTCGATGCCGAGGGTCACGGAGTCGAAGACGACCCTCGTCGGATATTCGAGATGAAGGGCTTCTGCCCCGAGAAGATGTGCCATGTCACTCCCCAGGGTAGTCGCGCGGTCTGGGTGGCCCGGTCAGCCTCCTGTCACGGCTGCCTCGCATCCGGCACCCTGCGCACGAGCGCGCCGGCCGAACAGCTCCGGGAGCGACGCCGTGAACTCCTCGAAGTGGCTGTACCAGACAGTGTGCGCGGCTCCGGGGATGCTGCGCACGTCGATGCCGTTCGCCTCGAACCGGGCGACGTCGGCGGCGGTCACCCAGTCGCTCGGGTCGGCGCGGACGATGATCGACCCCGGGTCGGGAAGCCACATGTGATCGCGGCCGCAGGAGACGGATGCCATGGTCGTCGGGTCGAAGCGGCGGGCGGCGAGGGCCTCGATCTCGGCATCCCTCTCCGAGTAGAACGGACGCGAGGCGCGGAGGTCCTCCGGCGACAGTCGCGCTTCGCGATCGCGGGCGTACCGCTCGATGAGATCGTCACGGTCGCTGCCGCCGGGGAGGACGAGTGCGGCATCGATATAGATGCCCGGTTCAGGTCGGAGCAGCGGGGCCGCCTGTGCGAGCACGCTCGCCCCGTAGGAGTGCCCGACGGCCGCGAGCGGCCGCCCCGGGGCGAGACTTCGGACGGTCTCGACCACCGACGATGCGGCCCGCTCGATCGTCAGACGCGGGTCTCGCGGGGACAGACCGTGACCGGGGAGATCGATCGCCAGCACACGGAAGCCCTGTGCAGCGAGCACCGGCATCACACGCCACCAGCTGTCGGCCGAGCCCATCATCCCGTGGAGCAGAACCACCGTACGAGGGCCGTCGCCGACGTCGACGGCGTGAAGGAGCATGACGTCAGTGTCGCATGAGTCATCACTCTTCCGGGATCATGTCGGTTCGGGAATGTCTCGAAGCTTTGTTCGAATGTCGGTGGTCCGTGATCTACTCGGAGACATGACAGCACTGCTCGACGCGACGGACACGCAAATCGCGAATCTCGCCGATCTCGTCGCCGCGTTGCAAGTCGCAGAGGCGACAGTGAGCAGCATGAGCGCCGCGCGCGACGGGCTGCTGGCGATCGCCGGTCGGCTCGCGGTCGACATCGCGAAGCAGGGGGATCACCCGGACCGGGGAGACCACTCGATCAGAACCATCGCGGCCGAGATCGGAGCCGTGCAGCATGTCAGCGATCGCACCATCGAGCGGCGGAGCTGCTGGTCGATCGGTTCCCCGCCGTCTGGGCCGCACAGGGAGCGGGGCGGATCAGCGCCGCGCACTCCCGCGTCATCGTCGACGCAGGTTCGGGCCTCGAGTCGCCCGATCACCGCGAGGCATATTCCGCGGTGATCCTTCCGCTGGCGGAGGTGGAATCGCCGAACCGACTGCGCGCGCTGGCACGCCGTGTGGCCGAGCGCTTCGCTCCGACGACAGTGTCGGAGCGGCATCGTCGCGCCAGATCTCAGCGGCGAGTCTGGGCGACGGATGGCGAAGACGGGATGGCAACGCTGCACACGCACGCGCCTGCCGCGCTCGTCCACGGCATGTTCGACCGTCTCTCGCAGATGGCGCACGCACTGCGCGTCGAGAACCTTCGCGCGAAGCGGCGGGCGGCTCGCGACGGCGATGAGTTCGAGGCGGATGATCGGACGGTCGACGAGATCCGCGCCGACCTGCTCGCCGACCTCGTGCTCAGCGGCCAGCCGACCGGGCACGACAGCGAAGACGGACTGCTGGCGACCATCAGTGCGCGCATTGAGATCACCGTTCCGGTGACGACCCTGATGGACGACGATGCGCACGAGGGGTCGGGTGCTCCGGATGCCGAGGCGGCGCCGCCCGCCGAGCTCGACGGCGTGATTCCGATCGACGTCGATACCGCGCGCCGATTGGCCGGGCAGACGAAGGGATGGGAGCGGGTGCTGACGCATCCGATCACCGGTCGCGTCCTCGCCGTCGACCGATACCGACCGAGCGGCCACCTGCGCAGGCACCTACGGGCGAGAGATCAGCGATGTCGATTCCCGGCATGCGGAGTGGCGGCGCGGAAATGCGACCTCGACCACAACCATGCTGCCTCGACGGGTGGCGCGACCTGCGAATCGAACCTGGCATCGTTCTGTCGCCGACATCACGTTCTGAAACATCACACGCCATGGCACGTCGAGCAGAAGCCCGGCGGGGTCATGGAGTGGACGAGTCCCATCGGGCGGACGTACATCGACACTCCCCCTGCACCGAACACGGTGATCTTCACCGAATCGGATGCCGTGCGTGCGCCGTTCTGAGCGGAGACGTTCGCGCTGGCGCGGACCTGTGGAGAAACGCGACGCGAGCCTGGCCGATTTCACTACGGTGGCGCGGTGACTCCTCCTCCATTGCGCCCCTTGTCCGTTCTTGCGATTCGTCACGGCAGAGGCGGTGGTGCGGCAGTTCCACGGTTGGGCGCGCGCATAGTTGCTGTCGCCGTAGTGGCGTTGGGGGTTGGCGCTCTCGCGGGATGCACCACTGAACCCGAGCCCGCCCCTACGCCCACCGCGGCCTTCGCCAACGAGGAGGAGGCGTTCGCTGCAGCGGAGAAGGTGTACCGGGCGTACAACGAGGCGTTGAACGAACTCGATCCGGCGCTCCCGGAGACGTTCGAACCGCTGTTTCTGCTAGCGAGCGGGGGTCTTGAGGCTGCGGATCGAGAGAACTTCTCGGTGATGCACGCGGAAGGCCACATCATCAGCGGCGACGCAAGGGTGGCGAGCTTCGAAGGCGAGTCGAGCTCGCCGCCCTATGACCTTGTCATCGCCGCGATATGTCTGGATGTGAGCGCGGTAAATGTGATGGATGCCAACGGCAATTCACTCGTCGCACCCGGGCGGCCGGACATGTACGCCCTATCCGTTGAGTTCGTGGCGGGGGATGACCGGCCGCTCACCATGGACTCCTCACGTCGCGTGGGAGACGAACAATGCACCGACTGATAGCTGTTGCTGCAGTCGCGGGCGCGCTCTGGTCGATGATGGCTACGGCTGACGGAAGCGACAGCGCGGGCGACTATCTGTACGGCACAGATGGTTCCTCCCTCACCATCTCCGGCACCCAGCAGCAGCCGAGCACTGATCCCGGCACCGACTCGAATTGGAGTGATGGCGGTCCGGGCGACGGCAAGGGTCCGAGCACACCGTCGGGACCGAGCCAGGAGGCGATCGACCTCGCGGCATGCATGGACGACTCGGGCACCACGCGCTGTGCGCCGCGCCCGAACCGGCCCGCTCCCCCGGCCTCCGCTCCGTCGACGCCGGGCGCGCCGACGATCACCATCTCCGACCTGGCGCGATTCGCACCGGCATCAATCCGTGCGACCGCCGAACCCGGCAACGTCGGGATCGCCGGGATGCCGACGAACTTCACGGCCGCAGCATCCACGCAGATCCAAGACGGCGAGCTGTTCGGCGCCCCGCTGCGTGTGCGCTTCGCGCCGGCCAGCTACATCTACACGTACGGCGACGGGAGCTCGGCGACCGTGACCACGCCGGGTCAGACGTGGGAGGCGCTCGGTCAGGCGCAGTTCACGCCGACCCCGACCAGCCACGTCTACCGCGAACCCGGCGTGTACCCGGCCCGCGTGGACATCCGATTCACCGCGCAGGTGGACCTCGGCGGCGGATGGATCGACATTCCCGGGCAGCTCACGACCAGCGGCGCCACGCAGGAGATCCGCATCCTCGAGGCCCGCACCGCGCTCGTCGCCCACACCTGCCACGAGAACCCGGCCGGCGTCGGCTGCTGAAGAACGCACCACAGCAGCACGACAACAAGAAAGAGCCGCCGGCCCCGAAGGTCCGAGCGGCCCTCTTCTGCCCGATGGCTGATCGCTTTCTCGTACGACTCGACGATCTCGAGGAGGCTCGGCCTTCCGAGAGCAAGTTCGCCTACGGCGCTCTGCTCCTCCAGAGGCAGCCGCCGACCGATCCCCTCCGGCTTAAACTAGGCAGGTGCCATGGAGTCGCCGGGTGTTCTCGCTCTCACTAGCCGACCGCAAGGCAAAGCTGGTGCAGTCGAGAAGGCGACCCGGTCGCTTCGAGCTCAGCGTGGATGGAATTGCGCAGTCCGTCGTCTCGATGACCGAGCCGACCGACCTCGAGTACAGCTACACCCAACACATCGCCCGCGCAATGGATGCCGCCGCCGAGCCTGGTGCGCCGCTGTTCACCGTGCATCTGGGGGCCGGAGCACTCACGCTGGCACGCTACGTCCAGGCGACGCGCGCCGGATCACCTCAGCTGGTGGTGGAGTTCGAACCCGCGCTCTACGCCGCCGTCATCGACGCGCTGCCGTTGCCTCCCGGGTCTGACATAC
The DNA here is from genome assembly GCF_918698045.1 of Microbacterium sp. Bi98. Classification (NCBI taxonomy): domain Bacteria; kingdom Bacillati; phylum Actinomycetota; class Actinomycetes; order Micrococcales; family Microbacteriaceae; genus Microbacterium; species Microbacterium sp. Bi98. The sequence goes on from NZ_CAKKLK010000001.1 coordinate 134,564, forward strand.
GAGTCATCCTCGGTGACGCTCGAACGGTCGCGGACGCCGCTTTTCCGAATGAGAAGACATCGCCGGTGCAGTCATCTCCGTCCCCCGGACTTGACGACGCCGCGAGTTATCGCACCGCAATCGACACCGATTGGGTGGAGGCGTGCTTCACCGTCGTCGATCTCTGGGATGCCGCCGTCATCCGGCATCGTGTGGCCAGCCAGGAGTTCTATCGCCGGGTCGCCGCGCGCTCCGCAGCAGCGGGCGTGGTCGCCGTGAACCTGCTCGACGGGCATCCGTTCGAATACTCACGACGACAGGCCGCGACCCTGAGCACCGTGTTCGATCACGTCGCTGTCGTGCTCGACGCAGAGCCGGAAGATGCGGAAGGGCCACTCGGCAACGTCGTCATTTTCGCGAGCGATGAGCCGCTGGACAAGGTCGCCGCCTCCGTTTTGCTCGACACACCGCGGCCTCATCTCCTCCGCGATGGCCCTCTGACGTCGTGGATCGCTGAAGCGCGCATCATGACAGATGCCGACGGCACAGACTCTCCCGATCCCGACGACCCCGTCTGGGGCTAGCGCCGTGTGCGGACGTCCTCCGACAGGACGTCCGCTTCCGGCCAGCGGCTCGTCCGCGCGCGGTGTGAAAAGTCGACCCGACATGGCGAAGAGCCGCCCGGACCCGAAGGTCCGGACGGCTCGTCTGCGGTGAGTGCGATGTCGCTTACTGGTACGACTTCACGATCTCGAGGAGGCTCGGCACGTTGGCGTACGCCTCAGCAGCGTTCTCCTTGGTGACGATGATCGGGTCGAGCAGGTACGCCGGAACGACCTTGGCGCCGTTGTCGTACGACTCCTCGTCGTTGACATCGACGGTCTCGCCCTTCTGCAGCTGGCCGACCATCTTGATCGACTGCTCGACGAGCAGTGCGGTGTCCTTGTTGATCGTGGAGTACTGGATGCCCTCCATGATCGACTTCACCGACTCGACCTCGGAGTCCTGACCCGTGACGACCGGAACCGGCTTGCCGGCCTGCTGCACCGAGGTGATGATGGCGCGAGCAAGGGTGTCGTTCGGCGACAGCACGCCGTCGACCACGGTGTCACCGCTGTACGACGAGGTGAGCAGCGTGTCCATACGGTTCTGCGCGTTCTCCGGAAGCCATCCCTCGGTCGCGGTCTGCGCGATCTCGGTCTGCTTCGACACGACCACCAGGTTGCCGTTGTCGATCTCCGGCTGGAGCACGTCCATGGCGCCGTCGAAGAAGACCTTCGAGTTGGCGTCATCCGGCGAGCCGGAGAAGAGCTCGATGTTGTACGGAGCCTCGTGGCCCGCACGCTCGGCGAGACCGTCGAGCAGGGCCTGGCCCTGCAGCTGGCCGACCTTGAAGTTGTCGAACGCGACGTAGTAGTCGACTGCCTCGGTGTTCTCGATGAGACGGTCGTACGCGATCACGTATGCGCCGGCATCCTTGGCCGCCTGCACCTGGGTGGCGAGCTGCTTGCCATCCTTCGCGCCGATGATGATGACCTTGGCGCCGTTGGTGACCATGGCCTGGATCTGGTTCTGCTGCTCGGCGACCGTGTTGCTCGCCGGAGCGTACTGCACGTCTGCCTTGAAGCCGGCCTCTTCCAGGCCGTCCGTGAAGAGCTGACCCGCGAGGACCCAGTTCTCACTGGTCTTGTCGGGAAGGGCGACACCGATCGAGGAGTCGGCGGCGAAGCCTGCTTCGGCCTCTTCGCCGGATCCCGTGTCGGTTCCGCCGCCGCGCTCACCGGAGCAGCCCGTGAGTGCGAAGGCAGCCGTCGCGACGAGCGCTGTCGCTGTGACGATGATCTTCTTCATGTGATCTCTTTCTGTGTGATGTGACGGATTCTGCGTGCGAGCACTGCGCGGAGAGTCCGCTTACTCGGCCCTCGTCTTATCGACGGGAGGGGCTTGGTAAGTCCTGTTGGGTTCGAAGGTCGCGGTGGCCTCCGGGTCGCTCCTGCGGCCCGACCGGCGGGTCAGGAGACCGATGAGCGACGGACGGCCCTGCTGCTTGTTCCAGACGTCGATGCCGACCGCGAGCAGCAGCACGAGGCCCTTGATCATCGAGACGACGTCGGCACCCTGGCCGAGCAGAGCGAGACCGTTGTTGAGGAACGCCATGACCAGACCACCGATGATCGAGCCGATCACGGTACCGATACCACCGGCGACCGCAGCACCACCGATGAACACCGACGCGATCGCGTCGAGCTCCCAGCCGGTGCCGTCGTTCGGTCCGGATGCCTGCGAACGGGCGACGAAGATCATGCCGGCGAGTGCGGCCATCATCGACATGTTCATCATGACGAAGAAGTCGACCCAGCGGTCCTTCACGCCGGAGAGGCGTGCGGCCTGGCGGTTGCCACCCACGGCGTAGATGTGGCGACCGAAGACGGTGTTCCGCGTGATGAACGAGTAGATGATCACGAGGGCGAGCAGGATCAGACCCGGAACCGGGAAGCTCGTGCCCGGGCGACCCGTCGCGAACATCCACGCAGCGGCGAGCACGACGACCGAGAGCAGCACGACCTTGACGACGCTGACCCAGAGGGGCGCACTGTCGGAGCCCATCTTGTGCTGCTGGCGACGGGTGCGGATCTCCCAGAAGACCAGCCACGCCACCGCGACCAGCGCGAGGATCATGGTCGGCACGTTGAAGTCCAGCGGGAGCCCGACCTCAGGAAGGTAGCCGGTGCCGATCACCTGGAAGCCCTTGGGCACCGGGATCGTCTGAGCGTCACCGATCCACTGCTGCGCGCCACGGAAGAAGAGCATGCCGGCGAGCGTCACGATGAACGCGGGCACCCCGACGTAGGCGACCCAGAACCCCTGCCAGGCGCCCACCAGGGCACCGACGCCGAGGCCGAGCAGGATCGCCAGCGGCCAAGGGAGGTTCCAGTCGGCCATCGACTTCGCGACGATGATGCCGGTGAAGGCCGCCACGGAGCCGACCGACAGGTCGATGTGCCCCATGATGATGACCATCACCATGCCGATCGCGAGGATCAGGATGAACGAGTACTGGTTGATGACGTTGATCAGGTTGCCCGACGTCAGCGTCGCGCCGTTCGGTCCGTTGCGCAGCAGCGTCAGCACCTCGAAGAGGACGATGATGACGATGAGGCTGCCCAGGATGCCGAACTGGCGCAGTGACGAGGTGCCGTTGCTTCCGAACATCTTGCGGATGTCGCCGAAGTGGAAGCCGCGCTTCGTTGTCGTGAGGTCGGTGGTCATGCGGATGCTTTCTGAGTCGCGGAGGTCATGCTGCGCATGAGAGCCTCGGGTGTCGCCTGGTCGGCCGGGATGCAGTCGGTGACCCGACCTTCGAAGACTGTGTAGATGCGGTCGGAGATGCCGAGCAGCTCGGGCAGCTCGCTGGAGATGACGATGACGCCCTTGCCCTGGGAGGCGAGCTCGTTGATGATCGCGTAGATCTCGTACTTCGCTCCGACGTCGATGCCGCGCGTGGGCTCATCGAGGATCAGCAGGTCGGGGTCGGTGAACATCCACCGGGCCAGCACGACCTTCTGCTGATTTCCTCCCGAGAGCTTGCCGACGCCCTCTTCGACGCTGGGCGTCTTGATGCGCAGCGCCTTGCGGTAGCGCTCGGCGACCGAGTACTCCTCGCGCTCGTCGACGACGCCGCGCTTCGAGATCTTCGACAGCTTCGCCGCCACGACAGACCGCTTGATGGTGTCGAGCAGGTTGAGCCCCAGCACCTTGCGGTCCTCGCTGACGTACGCGAGTCCGTGCTTGATCGCCGAGGAGACGTCGGGGATGGTGATCTCCTGGCCGTCCTTGACGATCTGTCCGCCGAGGAACGTGCCGTAGGAGCGACCGAAGATGCTCATCATGAACTCGGTGCGGCCCGCGCCCATCAGACCGGCGATGCCGACGACCTCGCCACGACGCACGTTGAGGTTCGACCCCTTGACGACCATCCGCTCAGACACGGTCGGGTGCTGCACCCACCAGTCCTTGACCTCGAAGAACACGTCGCCGATCTCGGGGGTGCGGTCGGGGTAGCGGCTCTCGAGCGAGCGGCCGACCATGCCGCGGATGATGCGGTCCTCGTTGATCTCGCCGCGCGAGATGTCGAGCGTCTCGACCGTGCGACCGTCGCGGATGATCGTGATCTCGTCGGCGATCTGCTCGATCTCGTTGAGCTTGTGGCTGATCATGATCGACGCGATGCCCTTGGCCTTCAGACCCAGGATCAGGTCGAGGAGGTGCTGCGAGTCGTTCTCGTTCAGTGCCGCGGTGGGCTCGTCGAGGATGAGGAGCTTGACGTCCTTGTTGAGGGCCTTCGCGATCTCGATCAGCTGCTGCTTTCCGACACCGAGCGTCTTGATGGCGACGTCGGGGTCTTCGCGCAGGCCGACGCGGGCCAGCAGCTCGACCGTGCGCTGACGCTGGGCGCGCCAGTCGATCGCGCCGAAGTGGCGGATCTCGTTGCCGAGGAAGATGTTCTCGGTGATCGAGAGCTCAGGGATCAGCGCGAGCTCCTGGTGGATGATCGCGATCCCGGCCTGCTCGCTCGCCGCGATGTCGCGGTAGCGCTGCTCCTCGCCGTAGAGCAGGATCTCCCCCTCGTACGTGCCGTAGGGGTACACGCCGGAGAGGACCTTCATCAGGGTCGACTTCCCGGCGCCGTTCTCGCCGCAGATCGCATGGATCTCTCCGGCCCGGACGGTGATGGACACGTCGGACAGCGCCTTGACACCCGGGAACTCCTTGGTGATGCTGCGCATCTCCAGGATGGGGCCTGACACGACCGGCAACGTTGCTGTGGTGCTCACAAGATCTTCCTCGCGACGGGCGGTCACCTTCGATGTGACCGTTCACATTGGATTACATAGTCTACGCTCGCTGAGACGGTGTCAAGACCACTCGCGAAAATGTGGCCTTATCGAGGCGCGGACGATTCCCGCGTTCGAAGGGTCGTCTGCAGGGGCCCGAACTGCGGCACCTGCTCACCACGGATCTGCGCGAGCAGGATGCGCACGGCGCGGCGACCCAGCTCGGGGAAGTCCTGATGCACCGTGCTCAGCGTCGGTGCGACATGCGCCGCGACCGGGATGTCGTCGAACCCGACGACGCTCACGTCCTCGGGCACGCGGATGCCGGCATCCCTGAACCCGTGCAGCAGCCCGATCGCCATTTGGTCGTTCGCGACGAACACGGCCGTGAAGTCACGCCGTCGGGCGAGCTCCTGCCCCGCGAAATACCCGAAGTCGGCCGTCCAGTCTCCGCGGATCGGCGGGAAGGTGGGCAGATCGGCCTCCCGCAGAGCATCGAGGTATCCGCGCATGCGCGACTCGGCCTCGATCCAGTCCTGCGGCCCGGCGATGTGGATGATGTCGCTGTGCCCGAGCCCGATCAGATGCTCGGTGGCGGTGCGCGCGCCCGCGACCTGGTCGGCCGACAGGGTCACCCCGTCGGAGCCGGAGGCCGTCTGCAGCGAGACGAACGGCATCTCGACCGCCATGCCCTTCAGCACATGGAACGCCCGGACCTGCGGGGCGAGCACCACGATGCCGTCGACCTGCTCGCGTGCCAGCTGCCGCAGGGCGTTGCCGATCGCCTCGGGCGTCGTGGCCGAGAGGTTCAGGGTCGAGACCGAGTACCCCTCCTCGCGAGCGGCGTCCTCGATGCCGACGATCGACGACGTCGGTCCGAACTCCCCCACCGTGGCCGAGAGGATGCCGAGCATGTTGGACTTGCTCGTCACGAGCGCCCGCGCCGCGAGGTTGGGGCGGTAGTCCAGCACGGCGATGGCGTCGAGGACCTTCGCCTTCGTCTCGGGACGGATGCTGGGGTGGTCGTTCAGCACCCGCGACACGGTCTGGTGCGATACCCCCGCGAGTCTCGCGACGTCGCGGATGCTCGGCATCCGGGCACGCTCGGAGGCAGTCGACATCACAGACCTCCTTGTATGTGCACGGTCACACCGTCTCTTCATTATGTATGCCAGGCGCGCGGAGCGCACCTCGCCGAGGCGAGGATGCGGGCGGGCCGGGTCAGGCGAGGATGCGCGCGCCGGGCACAGGCCCGTGCACGTGCAGCGACTCGAGTCCGTGCTCACGCAGCAGCGACTGGACCTCCTGCGCACCCTCGGGGCTCGGGCAGAGGAGAGCGACGGTGGGTCCCGAACCCGACACGATGCCCTGCAGAGCGCCGGCGTGGATGCCGCGCAGGATCGTGGTCTCCAGCTCGGGCCGCTCGTACAGGGCGGCCTCCTGCAGGTCGTTGTAGATGCTCTCGGACAGCAGCTCGGGATCGCCGGAACGCAGCGCCTGCAGCACGGGAGCCGGCACCTCGAGCGACAGCGGCGGATCGTCGGCGAGAGAGCCCTCAGCGTCTCGCAGCGCATCGAGTCGCGCATACACGACGGGCGTGGACAGCCCGTCATCGCTCGGGACGAGCACCCAGTCGAACCGCCCGCTCGCCAGCGCGGGATTCAGCTGATCTCCTCGGCCGGTTCCGACGGCGGTGCCGCCGTGCAACGCGAACGGGACGTCCGCGCCGAGCCGGGCGGCCAGCTCATGCAGGCGGGCGGTCGAGAACCCGGTACCCCACAGTGCGTCGCACGCGACGAGAGCGGCCGCGGCATCCGCCGACCCGCCGCCCATGCCTCCGGCGACAGGCACGCTCTTGCGGATCTCCAGCGCCACCCCGCCGTCGTACTCGGCCGCGGTCGCGAGCAGCTTGGCGGCGCGCATCGCGAGGTTGCGATCGTCCAGCGGCACGGTGTCGGGGTCGTCGACGCCCGAGACGGTGATCGAGAAGTCGTCGGCGTGCCGGGCGATCACGTCCTCATAGAGCGAGACCGCCTGGAACACCGTGGCCAGCGCGTGATACCCGTCGTCGTGGCGGCCGCCCACACCGAGATAGACGTTGATCTTGCCGGGCGCGCGCACGTGCACGGAGTCGACGGGGGCGGCGAAGCTCATGTCGGTGTTCCCGTCACAGCTCCGTCGACGTCGCCCACAGGTCGACGTCGATGGCACCGGCCGCCTCGTCGATGCGGCCGAGCTCGTCGTCGGTGAATGCCGGACCGTTGACGGCGGCGATGTTCTCGTCGAGCTGCTCGGGACGCGATGCCCCGACCAGCGCGGAGGCGACGACCGGGTTGCGCAGCGTCCATTGGATCGCCATCTGCGCCAGGGACTGCCCGCGCTGCTCGGCGATGGCGTTGAGCGAGCGGAGGGTCTGCACGGCGGCATCCGACAGCGGCGCATCCGGCAGCGAACCGCGCTTCTGCGCACGGGCGGCCGTGCCGTCGCCGAGGTACTTGTCGGTGAGGAGCCCCTGCGCGAGAGGTGTGAACGCGATCGTACCGACGCCGGACTGCTCGAGGGTGTCGGTGAGGCCGTCTTCGACCCAACGGTTGAGGATCGAGTAGGCGGGCTGGTGGATGACGAGCGGGGTACCGAGGTCGGTGGCGACGGCGACGGCCTCGGCCGTGCGCTCGGCGCTGTACGACGAGATGCCGACGTAGAGGGCCTTGCCCTGGCGCACGAGCGTGTCGAGCGCCCCGATGGTCTCGGCGACCGGCGTCACGGGATCGGCGCGGTGCGAGTAGAAGATGTCGACGTGGTCGAGGCCCATGCGGGTCAGCGACTGCTCGGCGCTCGCGAGGATGTACTTGCGGCTGCCGAAGTCTCCGTACGGACCCGGCCACATGTCCCAGCCCGCCTTCGACGAGATGATCAGCTCGTCGCGGTAGGGGCGGAAGTCCTCGGCGAAGATGCGGCCGAAGTTCTTCTCGGCCGAGCCGTAGGGCGGGCCGTAGTTGTTCGCGAGATCGAAGTGCGTGATGCCGCGGTCGAAGGCGTGACGCAGCAGCGCGCGCTGGTTGTCGAGCGGGATGTTGTCGCCGAAGTTCCACCACAGGCCCAGCGAGATGGGCGGCAGGAACAGCCCCGAGGTGCCGACCTGGCGGTACTCGAACTGCTGGTAGCGGCTCTCATCGGCGGCGTACGGCCGGTGGAGCTCGGGGATGTTCGGACGGAAGCGAGGAGAGTCGGTCACGGTGCCAGGTTAGTCGGTGACGACGGCGTCTTCGATCTGAGCGACGTGCCGCGCAATACGGTGATAGTCATCGACCGTGAGGTCCTCGCCACGAGCGGTCGGCGCGACTCCGGCCGCGATCAGGATCGCGGATGCCGCGGCGGAGCTGCCGAAGAGCTCGGACAGCGCCTGTCGCAGCATCTTGCGGCGCTGGTTGAAGGCGGCATCCACGATCTTGAAGGTGAGTCGGCGTTCGTCCTCTGTGCCGCGCTCGCCCTCCGACCGGTCGAATCCGACGAGCAGGCTGTCGACGTTCGGGACCGGCCAGAAGACCTGACGGGACACGGTGCCCGACAGCTTCCACTCGCCGTACCAGGCCGCCTTGACACTCGGGGTGCCGTAGATCTTGGAGCCCGGCTTGGCCGCGATGCGCTCGGCGACCTCGGCCTGCACCATCACGACACCGCGCTTCAGGTAGGAGAAGTTCTCGAGGAAGTGCAGCAGCACGGGGACCGAGACGTTGTAGGGCAGGTTCGCGACCAGCACGGTCGGCTCGCCCGGCAGCTCCGTGATGCGCAGCGCGTCGGCATCGACGACCGTGAGCATGTCGGCGGGAACGCCGTGCTCCTCGGCGGTCTGGGCGAGCCGGGCGGCGAGCCGGTGATCGATCTCGACAGCGGTGACGGATGCGCCGGCCTCGAGGATCGCGAGGGTGAGGGAGCCGAGCCCCGGGCCCACCTCGACGACCCGCTCCCCCTGCTGGACGCGGGCGGCGTGCACGATCTTGCGCACGGTGTTCGCGTCGACGACGAAGTTCTGTCCGAGCTTCTTGGTCGGGGTGACATCGAGCTCGGCGGCGAGCCGGCGGATCTCTGTGGCGCCGAGCAGGGTGACTGTCATTGCTCCATTGTCCCCCACCCCCGCCGGTGTCCGAGCCGCCCAGTAGTCTGCTGTGATGCCCTCCCTCGGTGAACTGATCGCACCACGGCGCATGGGCAGGGATTTCCGCTGGCTGCTCGCATCATCGTGGACGAGCAACGTCGGAGACGGCGTCGCCCTCGCGGCCGCTCCCCTGCTCATCGCGTCGATGACGTCGTCGCCCATCCTCGTCGCGTCCGGGGCGATCCTGCAGTTCCTCCCGTGGCTGCTGTTCGGGCTGCACGCCGGAGCCATCGCCGACCGGTTCGACCGTCGGCGCCTCGTGATGTTCGCCAACGCGGCACGGGCCGTGGCGCTCGCGGGGCTCTGCGCGTTCCTGCTCACCGGAACCGCGAACATCTGGATCGTGCTCGCCGTGGCCTTCCTCTACGGCACGGCGGAGGTCTTCGTCGACACCGCCGGCAGCACGCTGCTGCCGATGCTCGTGAAGCCGGCCGACCTCGGCATCGGCAACGCGCGGCTGCAGGCCGGGTATCTGGTCGCGAACCAGTTCGCCGGGCCGCCGCTCGGCGCGTTCCTCTTCGCCGCCGGCGCGGCGTGGCCGTTCCTGCTCGAGATCCTCTGCGTCCTCCTCGCGGTCGTGCTGATCTCGCGCATGGCCCGCACCCCCGTGCCGCCCCGGTCAACGGGAGACGGCGTGAAGTCGCACGTGCACACCGACATCGGCGAGGGACTCCGCTGGCTGTGGCAGAACCCGCCGGTGCGGATGCTGGTGCTGATCATCCTCGTCTTCAACGTCACCTGGGCGGCCCCGTGGGGCGTGCTCGTGCTCTATGCCACGGAGTATCTCAACATGGGCGCGGTCGGCTACGGCGCCCTGACGACCGCCTCGGCGGCCGGAGGAATCCTCGCCACCCTCTGCTTCGGCTGGCTCGAGCGCCACGTGTCGTTCGCGACGCTGATGCGCGTCGTCCTCTCGCTCGAGGTGCTGATGCACCTCGCGTTCGCACTCACCACCGCGGGCTGGGTGGCGCTCGTGATCATGTTCGTGTTCGGCGCCTACGCGTTCGTGTGGGGCACGATCTCGACGACCGTCCGTCAGCGTCTGGTCCCCGCCGAGCTGCAGGGCCGCGTGGCCTCGGTCAACATGGTCGGCGTGTTCGGCGGCATGGTCATCGGCCAGGCCCTCGGCGGGGTGATCGCCCAGGTCTGGGGTCTCACGGCTCCGTGGTGGTTCGCCTTCGTGGGCGCCGCGCTGACCCTTGTCCTGGTCTGGAAGCCGATCTCGCAGATCGTCAGTGCCGCACCGGCGGATCAGTCGGTGAACGAGCCGTAGACCCGCAGGGAGTTTGCGGCGAGTCGGGTCGACAGCTCGTCGACCTCGATGCCGAGCTCCGCCGCCATGAACCGCACCGTGATCGGCACGAGATAGGGGGCGTTTGGACGACCGCGCAGCGGCGTCGGGGTGAGGAACGGCGCATCGGTCTCGACGAGGATGCGGTCCAGGGGCGTCACCTTCAGCGCGTCGCGCAGGTTCTGCGCGTTCTTGAACGTGACGTTGCCGGCGAAGGACAGGTGGTAACCCGCATCCGCGCAGATCCTCGCCATCGCATCGTCGCCGGAGAAGCAGTGGAAGACCGTCCGCTCGGGCGCCCCGACGCGACTCAGCGTCTCGAGCACCGCGTCATGCGCGTCACGGTCGTGGATCTGCATCGCGATGCCGTGCTTCTTCGCCAGCGCGATGTGCGCCTCGAACGACTCGAACTGCGGCGCTCGGCGCTCGGGCTCGGTGCGGAAGAAGTCGAGACCCGTCTCGCCGATCGCCCGCGTTCGCGGGTGCGCCGCGAGCTCGTCGATCACCGCGATGGCCTCATCGAGACGACCCTCCTCGGCGTAGGCGGGCGCATCATTCGGGTGGATCGCGACAGCCGCGAGCACGCGCGGGTCCGACTCGGCGGCCTCGACCGCCCACCGGGACGACTCGATGTCACCCGATGCCTGCACCACCCCGGCGATGCCCACGGCCGCCGCACGATCGAGCTGCTCGGTCAACGAGAGCGGCTCATCGCCGTCGAGGATCTCGAGATGCGCGTGATTGTCGTAGACGGGCACGGCAAGGGGCTCCGGAGCCGCGGGATACCGGAGATCCTTGCGCCCGCCGCCGTCTCGCTGCTGCACGTACGTCATGCTCAGGCGGTGGACTCCACGCGCGGGAACAGCGGGGTGAGACCGTCGACGCTGGTGCCGGGACGCAGCACGCCCCAGGCTCCGGCCTCGCGGATCGGCTGGTCCTGCAGACGTCCGAGGCTCTCTGCGGCGCCGAGGGCGACCCAGAGCTTCTCCGTCGACTGCGGCATCACGGGCGAGAGCAGCACGGCGAGCGCGCGAAGTCCCTCGGCGCACGTGTAGAGAACGGTGCCGAGACGGCCGCGCTGAGACTCGTCCCGTGCCAATGCCCACGGCTCGTTCTCCGTGATGTAGCCGTTGAGAGCGTCGACGATCGTCCAGATCGACGAGATGGCCTCGTCGATGCGGAACTGCTCGATCGCGGCATCTGCATTCGAGGCGGCATCCGCGACGATCCTCTGGATCTCGAGATCCTTCTCGGTGTAGTCGGCGGGCGGCGGCACGATGCCCTCGAAGTACTTCTCGATCATCGCCGTGGTGCGCGAGGCGAGGTTGCCGAAGCCGTTGGCGAGCTCCGCCTGGTAGCGGGCCGAGAGGTCCTCCCACGAGAACGAGCCGTCCTGGCCGAACGCGATCGCCGAGAGGAAGTAGTAGCGGTAGGCGTCGGATCCGAAGACGTCGGTGATCTCGGTCGGCGCGATGCCGGTGAGCTTCGACTTCGACATCTTCTCACCGCCGACGAGCAGCCAGCCGTGCGCGAACACGCCCTTGGGCACATCGAGCCCTGCGGCCATCAGCAGAGCCGGCCAGATCACCGCGTGGAAGCGCAGGATGTCTTTTCCGACCACGTGATAGGCGGGCCAGCGGCGGTCGAAGGTCTCCTGATCGGAGCCGTAGCCGACGGCGGTGGCGTAGTTGAGCAGCGCATCGACCCAGACGTAGATGACATGCGACTCGTCCCACGGCAGCGGGATGCCCCAGTCGAACGTCGAGCGCGAGATCGAGAGGTCCTTGAGACCCTGACTGACGAAGGAGACGACCTCGTTGCGCGCCGAATCGGGGCGCACGAAGTCGGGCTGGGTCTTGTAGAGCTCGAGCAGACGGTCCTGGAACTCGCTCAGCTTGAAGAAGTAGTTCTTCTCCTGCAGCAGCTCGAGCGGCTTCGAGTGGATGGCGCAGACCTTGAGGCCCTCGAACGGACCGGTGCCGTCGACGATCTCGGACTCGGGCTTGAACTCCTCACAGCCCACGCAGTACAGCGCCTCGTACTCGCCCGCATAGATGTAGCCACGGTCGTAGAGACGCTGGAAGAACGTCTGCACGTTGGTCTCGTGGCGCTCCTGCGTCGTGCGGATGAAGTCGTCGTTCGCGACGTCGAGCGTCTCGAGCAGGGGGAACCACGCCTCGGTGACGAGCTTGTCGACCCACTCCTGCGGAGTGACGTTGTTCGCGGCCGCGGCACGGAGCATCTTCTGGCCGTGCTCGTCGGTGCCCGTCAGCATCCAGGTGTCATCGCCGCCCTGCCGGTGCCAGCGCGCGAGCGCGTCGACCGCCACCGAGGTGTACCCGTGACCGATGTGGGGCACATCGGAGGGGTAGTAGATGGGCGTGGTGATGTAGAACGATTCGCCTGCGGGCATGGGGACAATTCTAGGTGGGATGCAGGGGGTCGTTACGCTCAGGCGACAGACACCTCGATGCGGTGCCACCCCTGGGCGCCGTCGGGCACGACATCGGCCGGATCCGAGGTCTGCGTCTCCCCGTCGGCGCTGATCGCGCGACACTCGATCGTGTGCGCTCCACTCTCGGCCGCCCAGTCGAGACGCCACTGCACCCAGGTGTCGTCGGAGATCGCGGCGCCGAGCTCGGCGCGACGCCACTCACCGTCGTCGATCCGCACCTCCACACCCTCGACGCCCACGTGCTGCTGCCACGCCATGCCCGCGATGACGGCGTCGCCGGCCTCGATCCTGGTCCCCCGCCGGGGCACGTCGATGCGCGACTGCAGCTTCACCGGTCCGCGCTCCGACCATCCGCGGTCGGTCCAGTAGGCGGTCGTGCGGTCGAACCGGGTGACCTCGAGGTCCGTCACCCATTTGGTCGCCGACACATAGCCGTAGAGGCCCGGCACCACCATGCGCACCGGGAAGCCGTGTTCGAGAGGCAGCGCATCGCCGTTCATGCCGACCGCGAGCAGGGCATCGCGCTCGTCGGTGAGCGCCTCGATCGGCGTCGAGGCCGTGAACCCGTCGGATGAGGTCGACAGCACCATGTCGGCGTCGGGATCGACTCCCGCTCTCGCGAGCAGATCGCGCACCGGATGCCCGAGCCAGAGGGCGTTGCCGATCAGGTCCCCGCCGACCTGGTTCGACACGCAGGCGAGGGTGACGTGCGACTCCTGCATCGGCAGCGCGACCAGTTCGTCCCACGTGATCACGATCTCGCGATCGACCATCCCGTGGATGCGCAGCGACCAGTCGGCCGGGTCGATGCGCGGCACGATCAGTGCGGTGTCGATGCGGTAGAAGTCGGCGTTGGGGGTCACGACAGGAGCCAGGCCGGGGATGTCGAGCTCTGCACCGGCCGGCACCATCGGCGCGGGGGCGGCAGCCTTCGGCAGCCGCAACGTCGAGCGGATCGCCTCGATCGACCTCGTCGCGCCGCGGGCTGCGCTGCCGATGACGAGCGCCACGACGCCGGTCGCGGCGACGCCGACGGTCCACAGCAGGAACTGGCGGCGTTCCTCATGCTCGGCGCGGAGATAGGGGATCGGATGCACCTTGCGCATGAGCAGCCGCAGCGCGACGACCGCGGTCGCGCCGGCGACGAGACCGGGGAGCCAGGCGAAGGGGCCCGCGCCCGGACGGATCATCGCGGCCACCAGCGCCAGCACGCCGAGAGCGGCGAGGATCGCGGATCCCACGCCCGCGCGGCGGGATTCCAGGATGCCGGCGAGCGCGGCGACCCCGACGAGGACCACCGCTATCCCGGTGATCAGCGCCACCTTGTCGCCGGTGCCGAACAGTGCGATCGCCGCATCCTTCGCCCAGCTGGGGGCGAGATCGATGAGACCGCTGCCGATCACGGCGAAGGGGCTCGCGCTCGGCTCGACGATCGCTGCGACCAGCTCTGCCAGGCCGACCGCGACGACGGCCGCGCTCAAGCCGGCGGCCGCCGATCGAAGCCTGTCTCCGCGCTTCGCGCGGACTGCGTGGGTCATGATCAGAGCGTAACCCCGGGGCTGGGCCCCGGGGTCGTGCGGCTCAGAGCCCGTTGCGGCGTGCGACCTCTCCGAGCCAGGCGAGCGAGGGCTTCGGCGAACGCTCGAACGTCTCGTGATCGAAGCCGATCAGGCCGAAGGTCGGGCGGAATCCGCTCGCCCACTCGTAGTTGTCGAGTGCGCTCCAGTGCTGGTAAGCCTTGACCTCGATGCCGTCGGAGATGGCACGGTGGAGTCCCTCGAGAGCACCCTGGGTATAGGCGATGCGCCGCGTGTCGTCGCCGGTCGCGATGCCGTTCTCCGTGACGAGCACCGGCACGCCGCCGCTGCGCTCCCACGCGCTGCGCACGCCCATCTCGAGCGCCTCGGGGAAGAACTCCCAGCCGGTGAGCGTGGTCTCGACGTCGTCGGCGACCGGACGCGGACCCTCGGGGCCGATGAAGGTGCGGGTGTAGGCCTGCACGCCGACGAAGTCGTCACCGGCCGACTGATCGAGGTACCAGTGGTCGCGGGGGTCGCCGTACTCGGCCAGCATCTCGTCCGCCCCCGGCTCACCGGTGGAGTGGAAGGCCTGCGTCGCGATCGTCCATCCGGCCTGCACGCCCGAGACGGAATGCAGGATCTCGGAGGCCCGGTGGTGCGCGTCGAGCAGCGTGTCCGCGACGGCGAGGTCGGGGTTCGGCAGTCCGAAGGCGACGAGGTTCGAGGCATCCTCTCCCCCGGCGAGCATCGCCGCGATGTTCGGCTCGTTGATCGTGCAGACGTAGGTCACGCCCTCGAGGATCGGCAGCACGGTCTCGACGTAGCGGGAGAACAGGTCGACCGCGTCGTCCGCACGCCAGAAGCCGTCCTTCTGGAACCACTGCGGCACCGTGAAGTGCATCAGCGTCACCGTCGGGTCCAGACCGTTCTCCCGGGCCGTGTCGATCATGCGGCGGTAGTGATCCAGCATCGCCCGCGACACGAAGCCGCGCTCGGGCTCGATGCGCGCCCACTCCATCGAGAAGCGGTACGAGTTCAGACCGGCATCCGCCAGCAGCCGCATGTCCTCCGGGTACCGGTGGAAGTGGTCGGCGGCATCGCCCGAGGGCTCCACCATCGTCGAGCCCGGAGCATGCTCCATGGCCCACCAGTTGCTGGTCGTGTTGTTCCCCTCCACCTGATGGGCTGCGGTCGCAGCGCCCCAGAGAAAGCCGTCAGGGAATGTGAGCACGAGTGCTCCTCTCTATTTCGAGATTCGGGATGGGTTGGGCACGGCGTCGAGCAGCTGCACCGTGTACGGGTCCTCCGGATGCTGGAGGACCTGAGAGGTCTCACCGCGCTCGACGACGCGACCGCCGTTGAGCACGAGGATGTTCTCGGTGACGAGCCGCGCGCTGAGCAGGTCGTGCGTGATGTAGAGCATGCTGATGCCCCACCTCTCGCGCAGGTCTTCGAGCAGCGCGAGCACTCCGGCACGCAGCGACACGTCGAGCATCGACACCGGCTCGTCGGCGATCAGCACCTGCGGATCGCTCGCGAGCGCCCGGGCGATGACCACGCGCTGACGCTGACCGCCTGAGAGCTGATGCGGCAGCTTGGCCGCGAACTGCTCGACAGGTGTCAGGCCCACGGTCTCGAGGAGCTCGAGCACGCGGGCTCTCGCCTCGTCACCGCGCAACGGCGTGTAGTTGCGGATCGGTCGGCTCAGCGCGTACTCCACCGTGTGCAGCGGGTTGAGCGCGGCATACGGATCCTGGAACACCATCTGCACGTCCTTGCGCAGGTCGCGCAGGCCCGCACGGCGCAGGGCAGCGACGTCGACATCGCCGAAGCGCACCGTGCCCTCGGTCGGCTTCTCGACACCGGTGATCAGCTTCGCGATCGTCGACTTGCCCGAACCGGAGGCGCCGACGAGTGCCAGGGCCTCGCCGGGTTCGAGTCGGAACGACACATCGTCGACCGCGGTGACGGGCTGCTCGCCCCGACGCGGAGCCGGATACCGCTTCGACACGCCCTCGACCACGATCGCGGCGTCCGCCCGGCGCGTGTCGCGCTGCGACACGGTGGGCAGGGTCTCGGTCAGGTCGGTGCGTGAGCGCCCCTCGCGACGGCGCGTGCCGAGGTCGACGAACCCGGGGATCGAGATCGACTCGGCCCGAGGATCGGCGTAGTGGCTCAGCAGCATCCGCGTGTACTCGTCCTGAGGACGCTGCAGGATGTCGAGGCTCGGCGCGTCTTCGACGATCCGACCCTCATGCATGACCATCACCCGATCGGTCGCCTCGAGCACGATGCCCAGGTCGTGGCTGATGAGGATCGCGGTGAAGTGCTCGGTGCGCTGGAGATCCTTGATGGTGTCCATGACGGCGTGCTGCACGAGCACGTCGAGCGCCGTGGTCGGCTCATCGAACACCATCAGCTGCGGCTCGAGCGACAGTGCCAGCGCGATCGAGGTGCGCTGCCGCATGCCGCCCGAGAGCTCGCTCGGGTATCTGGCCAGCACTGCGGGGTCGAGACCGACCTTGCCGATCAGCTCGCGCGCCCTCGCATCCCGATCGTCGCGGGCCACGTGTCCGTGCGCGGCGAAGATGTCGCGGAAGTGGTTGCCGATCGTGCGCACCGGGTTCAGCGCGTTCATCCCCGACTGCAGCACCATCGCGAACCCGCCCTGGCGCTGACGGCGCAGCTCCTCGGCGTCGAGCTCGCGGATGTCGCGCCCGTCGAACAGGATGCGCCCGCCGCTGATGCGAGCCGGCGGCTTCTGGAGCCGTGTCAGCGCGAAGCCGAGCGTCGACTTGCCCGAGCCGGACTCGCCGACGAGACCGACGAACTCGCCGCGACGCAGCGTGAACGAGACGTCCTCGACGGCGGTGACCGGCGTGGTGCCGGGCGAGGCGTACTCGACCGACAGACCCTGGACATCGAGCAGCACGTCATCCGTGGGGATGTTCGCTTCCATGGCGCTCATCGGCCCTTCCCCTCTCGCAGGCGCGGATTGGAGATCCCATCCACGCCGAAGTTGATCAGTGTCAGGCTCAGGGCGAGCAGGGCGATGCAGAGACCAGGGGCGAACAGCAGCAGCCACTGCCCGGTGAGCAGCGAGTTGGAGTTCTGCGCCCAGTAGAGCATGGTGCCCCAGCTGACGATGCTCGAGTCGCCGAGCCCGAGGAACTCGAGGCCCGCCTCTGCGAGGATCGCCGCGGTCGCCGCTCCGAAGAGCGTGCCCGCGATGATCGAGGTCATGTTCGGCAGGATCTCGCGGAACACGATGCGCGCCCTGCTGTCACCCGAGAACTGCGCCGAGGTGACGAAGTCGTTGCCTCGCAGCGACTGCGTCTGGCTGCGCAGCACGCGCGCACCCCAGGCCCAGCCGGTGACGACGATCACCGCGATGATCATCAGGATGCCGCCGTTCTGCAGGTACGCGGCGATCACGATCATCAGCGGCAGACCGGGGATCACCAGGAAGAGGTTGACGATGAAGCCGACCACCTCGCCCAGGAATCCGCGCATGTAGCCCCAGCTGAGCCCGATCAGCACGGCGACGATCGTCGAGAGGATGCCGGCGGCCATGCCGACCAGGAGGCTGATCTGCGAGCCGTAGATCAGCTGACTCAGGACGTCTTCGCCGGCGGCGGTGGTGCCGAGCCAGTGCGCGGCCGACGCGTCGGCGTTGCGCTCGAAGGTGTTCTCCTTCGGTCCGTACGGGGCGAGCAGCGGAGCGAACACCGCCACCAGCACGAACAGACCGAGGATGATGAGGCCCAGACGGGCCTTGCCGTTGGACCAGAGGGTGCCCACCATCCGGGCGAACGAGCGCCACGGGCTGGGAGCCGCGATCCGGTCGGAGGGAACCTTGACATTCATGGTGGAGGTCATCGGCGGGTCCTTGGATCCAGCACGCCGTACAGGATGTCGACGAGGAAGTTGGCGACGAGCACGCTGACGGTGATCATCAGGAAGAGCGCCTGCATGAGCGGGTAGTCCTGCCCGATCACGGCGTTGAAGAGGAGGTATCCGATGCCGGGATAGCCGAACACCTGCTCCACGAGGATCGATCCGCCGACCACGCCGCCGAGCGTGAGCCCGAAGCCGGTGAGGTTCGGCAGGATCGCGTTTCGTGCGGCATAGCGGAGGGCGATGGTGCGACCGTGCAGGCCGTTCGCCTCGGCGAACGTCACGTAGTCGTCACCCAGGGTGTTGATCATCGCGTTGCGCATGCCGATGATCCATCCGCCGAGAGAGGTCAACAGGATCGTGACCGCCGGGAGGATCGCATGCTGCACGAGATCGATGAAGAAGTCCCAGGTGAAGCCCGGCGTGGTCGTCGCCGAATACGCGCCGGTGGTGGGGAACCAGTGCAGCACGTACCCGAAGAAGAACAGCAGCAGCAGCGCTGTCCAGAAGTAGGGGAAGGTGCTGAGGAAGGAGCCGGTCAGCGTCGGCAGCGAGTCCAGCCACGTGCCGCGGCGCCAGGCGGCGGCGGTGCCGATCAGGGTGCCGATCACGAACGCGAGGATCGTGACGATGCCGACGAGGCCGATCGTGTACGGCAGCGCGGTCGAGACCATGCTCGACACGGTCTGAGGGTAGAACGTGTACGAGACACCGAAGTCGAGTCGTGCGACCTGACCGAGGTAGGCGACGTACTGATCCCAGATCGAGCCGGTCGGCACACCGAGCTGCGCCTCGATCGCGGCTCGCGTCGCATCGGACACCGGGCCGTTCTGCGAGAGCTTGGCGATGGCGGCGTCGGCAGGCGAGCCGGGCATCAGCCGCGGAAGGAAGAAGTTCAGGGTGATGGCCGCCCACAGCGTGAGGACGAACAGCCCGATCTTCTGGAAGACGTACTTCATCGGTCGTCCTCCTTCACGCGCTCGAGCCGGGTGAAGATGCCCAGCGGTGCCGAGTCGTAGTTCTGCGGGATCATGTACGGGTCATCCTCTGAGGGCCAGCCGGTGAACTTGGAGTCGTTGAACAGGCCCCAGATGCCGCCGTAGTAGAGGCCGATGACCGGCATCTCCTCGTAGACGATGGCCTGCAGCTCCTGCACGATCTCGGTCTGGCGGGCGGGGTCGACCGTCTCGCGATACTCGGCGAGCAGCGCGTCGGCCTCATCCGACCGGTACCGCTCGAAGTTGTTCGCGGTCGTCTCGCCGGACGGCACGTAGAACTCGCTCGAGAGCAGGTTGTTGTATGCCTGGTAGACGTCGCCGTTGCCCATGCCGCCGATCGCCATCTCGAAGTCGCCGTTGCTGATGGCGCTCTGGTATCCGGCCGGCTGCGGGAGCTTGAGCGTCACCTTGACGCCGACGTCGGCAAGCTGGCTCTGCACGGTCTGCGCCGCACGGGTCCAGTCGGAGAATCCGTTGGCCGTCGTGAGCGCGAACTCGAGCTGCTCGCCGCCTGCACTCACCAGCCGGTCGCCGTCGAGGGTGTACCCCGCCTCGGCGAAGGCCGCGAGTGCGGCATCCCTGTCCTGCGTGATCATGCCCTGATCGGGGATGCCGGGGTCGAGGAACTCCTCCTGGTTCGGGAGCACGAGGCCGGTCTGCCCTGCGGGCTCCATGTAGCCCTCGGAGGCGGTCTCGGCGATCTCCTCGCGGTCGAGCGAGAGGGCGATGCCGCGGCGCACGTTCACGTCGTCGAACGGCGCGACCTCGAGGTTGGGCATCAGCGCGATCACGCCTCCCGGCGGGAACCACCAGTCGTTGTTCTCACTGGCCGCACCCCACGTGCCCTCGACGTCGGAGATGAACGAGTACGCCCAGTCGTAGCCGCGGGTGACGGTGTCGAGCTGCGAGTTCGTCGACGGCAGGATGATGTGCTCGATCTCGATCTTGTCGGCCTGCCAGTAGTCGGGGTTCTTGTCCATCGAGTACTGCTGGTCGTTGTAGTTGCCCAGCACGAACGGGCCGGTGCCGACCGGGTTCTCATTGCGGTACGTGCCCGGGTCCTTCACATCCGACCAGAGGTGCTCCGGCACGATCATGGTCTGGCCGAGGATCGGCAGCGAGGGCGCGTCATCGGTCTGCAGGTGCATGATGACGTCGTCGCCGTCGACCTCGACGGTCTCGAGGTGCTGCCAGGCGCCCTTGATGTCGAGGGAGGGGTTGTCCTTCAGCAGCTGGAACGTGAACGCCACGTCGTCGGGCGTCAGCTTCTCGCCGTCGCTCCACTCGACGTCATCGCGGATCGTCATCACGACCGTCCGGGCATCGGGCTGCGACCATTCGCTCGCGAGCCACGGGTTCTCGGTTCCGTCGAGCGGGTTCACCAGGATCAGGGGCTCATAGATCCACCGCGACGCGGTGCGCGTGTTGGTGAGATACGGGTTGAAGTTCCGCGTGAAGAACGGGTTCCCCTTGTCCGCGTTGATGAGCATCGTGTCGTCGCCGATCGATGGATCGGGCTGCGAACTGATCTGGATGCTGCAACCGCTGAGCACGACGGCCGCTGCCGCCAGTCCCACGATCGCGGCTCTCCGCCAGCGCCGGAGCATGTGCGTCTTCGCCACACTGCCACCTCATGTCGTCTGTGTCATGAAGGGGGTCCCACGGGTCGGGGCACCCCGCGGCCGAAGCCGCATCAGCAATTGTAAGCGCATACATTTGGCGGCTGCAACCCCCTCGCATGACGCCGAGAGCCCCCACTCCCCTGCGACGACCGGCGTGGGAGCGGTGTCAAATCCCGTCTCAGTGGGGGGCGCGGCGCAGCGAGTCGATCATGCTGCGCAGAGCGCGGAGCGCGGCGGACTGCTCTGCCGGGGTCATCCCGGTCAGCATCCTGACCTCGACCGAGCGGACGGCGGCCGTCGCCGCGGCGAGGCTCTTCCGCCCCTTCGGCGTCAGGCTGGTCGGCAGCACCTTGCCGACCGGAGCCTCGTCGGCCCGCGAGACGAATCCGTCACGCTCGAGAGACTGGAGGAGCACGTTCATCGACTGACGCGTGACGAACGCACCTCGGGCGAGTTCCGAGTTCGAGAGCCCAGGTCGCTGAGCGAGGAGTTCGAGACACGAGTAGTGGGTGATCGTCATGCCGAGGGGCTTCAGCACTTCCTCCATCGCGATGCGGAGAGCGCTCGACGCCTCCTTCAGCAGGTAGCCCAGCGAGGTGTCGAGGTCGATGCCGGCTCGGTCTTGACTCATGTCAGTATTCTGACATAGATTCAGACATGTCAGATAACTGACACGACAAGGAAAGAGCACGATCATGCCCGTCACCGGACCCGACTTCATCTCCCTGCAGGTGCGCGACCTCGACGCCTCACAGGCGTTCTACGAGCGCTATCTCGGACTCGTCAGATCGCCGGCGGGTCCGCCTCACGCCGTGGTCTTCGAGACGACGCCGATCGCCTTCGCGCTGCGCGACCTCGCCC
Organism: Microbacterium sp. Bi98; assembly: GCF_918698045.1. NCBI lineage: Bacteria > Bacillati > Actinomycetota > Actinomycetes > Micrococcales > Microbacteriaceae > Microbacterium > Microbacterium sp. Bi98. The sequence continues at coordinate 156,178 of NZ_CAKKLK010000001.1, forward strand.
CGGGAACCGACCTCGACTCCGTCGACCAGCCCGGGATCGGCACGGCGGTCTGGCTGCACGCCACGGATGTCCAGGCGATCCATGACGCCCTCCTCGCCGACGGCCGCGCGATCGTGTCCGAGCCGATCGACGGCCCGTTCGGTCGCACGTTCACTTTCGCCGACCCCGATGGCTACCGCATCACCCTGCACGACCGCACCTGAACGCCGCCAGCCGTTCACTCGGGGCGCTGGGAGCTCTCGCGGACGAGGATCTGCACGGGCAGGCGCACCGTCATCGGCTCGCCGTCCGGGTTCTCGAGACGTCGCGAGAGCAGCTGCACGGCGGCCCGCCCGAGATCGATCATCGGCTGGCGGACGGTGGTGAGGGCGGGACGCGACAGCGCCGCCGCCTCGATGCCGTCGAAGCCCGTGACCCGGACATCGTGGGGCACGCGGATGCCGGCCGATCGGAACGCGTCGATCGCCCCGAGGGCCATCTGGTCGTTCGCGGCGATGAGTGCGGCGGGGACGCCGTCGGCGATCAGCTGCTCAGCCGCCCGCCGCCCGGATGCGCGGGTGAAGTCGCCGCGCAGCACCGTCACGGCATCCGTCGCGATGCCCGCCTCGGCGACCGCCGCGGCGAAACCCTCCCAGCGCTGGGCGCCGTCGGGCGAGTCCTCGGGGCCGGCGAGAAAAGCGAGCGTCCCCTGATCGGCCTGCGCGAGCACCAGTCTGGTCAGCTCCGACATCGCCTCGGCGTTGCTGACGGTCACGTGGTCGTAGCTGTCGCCGCGCGCCGGCCCCGAGAGCACCACCACGGGGATCCGCTGAGCGAGCCGGGCGAGCACGTCGTCGGGCACGCTCTGCGCCAGCACCATCAGCCCGTCGACGCGTCCGGCGATGTCCCGCACGGTCTCGCGCGTCGGATCGTCACGGCCGACGCCGATCATGAGCACGAAACCCTGCTTCCAGGCTTCGAGCTCCGCTCCGCGCAGCACCTCGTCGAGGAACAGCATGGTCGGATGCTCTGCGCCCGCGTCGGCGGACGCCTGCTCGACCGTGAACGGCGGCGCCTCGCCCTGGTCATCGGCCAGCACGTCGAGGACGGGCGCGTCCTCCGAGGCATCGAAACCGGGGAAGTACAGCCCGAGCACGCCGGTGCGGCGCTCGGCCAGACCGCGCGCGCTGCCGCTGGGCACGTAGCCGAGCGCCGAGACGGAGTCGAGCACGCGCTCGCGCGTGGCGGGGCGCACGGCATCCGGCTGCCGCAGCACGCGGGAGACCGTCGCGATCGACACTCCGGCGCGGTCTGCGACGTCGTAGACGGTCGCCCTCTTGCTCACGCTCGGTCCTCCTCCGCTTGCGTGTGCACCAGGCTACCCGGCGAGCGAGTCACCGCCTGCGTGCTTCGAGTGAGCCGTGAGGGCGGGCGCTGATCTCGCCGGGTTCGCGGCCCCGGGTGTCACTCGACACGACCTCGAAGCCCGCGTCGGCGAGAAGCCCGGCGAGCGCCTCGGCAGACCAGAAGTACGCCGGCGCGACGGCATGCGCGAACGGCTCGCGCGGCTCGCCGTCGAAGAAGCCGATCAGGATGCTGCCTCCGGGAGCCAGCACGCGGGCGAACTCTTCGAGGATCCCGGGGATGTCAGCCGGCGAGGTGTGGATCAGTGAGTACCAGGCGAGGATGCCTCCGACCGACCCCGCCGCGAACGGCAGGTCGCGGAACGAGCCGACGTCGAAGGAGATGCCCGGATGCCGTTTCCTCGCCGTCGCGATGAACTCCTCCGACAGGTCGATCCCCTGCGCCACGCGTTCGCCGAGACTCAGGAGCTGGGTCCAGTGCCCGGGCCCGCAGCCGGCATCCAGCAGCAGGCCGGAGGCCGTGTCACGCCAGGCCTCGATGACCGCAGCATCCCGGGCATCCATCTGCTCGATCGCACCGGCGAGTTCCACGTACTCCGCGGCCCGCTCGTCGTAGGCAGCGGCGACGCCCGCGTCCGAGGTGCCTTCCATCAGCTGCGCGCGGCGAGCGCTGCCTGATACAGGTCGCGCGACGACAGGCCCGTCGCCGCGGCGACCTCGGCGCAGGCCTCCTTGAGACGCACGCCGGATGCCACGAGTCGCTGCACCTGCGCGAGAGCGTCTTCCGCCGACGCCTCACGAGGCGCTGCACCCTCGACCACCACGACGATCTCACCCTTGACGCCCGCCATCGCCCACTCGACGAGCTCGGCGGAGGTGCCGCGGCGCACCTCTTCGTAGAACTTGGTCAGCTCGCGGCAGACGGCGATGCGGCGGTCGTCGCCGAAGGCTGCGCCCATGTCGGCGAGCGACGATGCCAGGCGGGCGGGAGATTCGAAGAAGACCATGGTGCGTGGCTCTGCGGCGAGCGCCCGCAGCGTCGAGCGCCGATCCCCGGGCTTGCGCGGCAGGAACCCCTCGAACGTGAAGCGGTCGGTAGGCAGTCCCGAGATGGAGAGCGCCATCAGCACGGCGCTCGGCCCCGGGATCGCCGTCACCGTCACTCCCTGAGCGACCGCCTCGGCGACGAGCCCGTACCCGGGGTCGCTGATGGCCGGCATCCCCGCGTCGCTCACGACGACGACATCCGTCTCGACCGCGAGTGCGGCGAGCTCCGCCGCTCTCTGCTTCTCGTTGTGATCATGGAGTGCGATCAGCCGGGGGCGGTTCGAGATCTGCAGAGCCTGCATGAGCCGCTGCGTGGTGCGCGTGTCCTCCGCGACGACGACCTCGGCATTCTCCAGCACCTCGACGAGGCGACGCGAGACATCCCCGAGGTTTCCGATCGGTGTTGCGGCGAGGATGATCACCCGCCCAGCTTAGGCGGCGCCCATCGGCGGAGTGTCTAGGCTGGTGCGGTGACCGCGCCCCTGCCTCTGCTGCCTCCGCCCGAGCAGCGACTGACGCGCTACGAGCGACTGCGCGACCGCGTGCTGCAGGACCCCGACTGGGGGCGCATGGTGCGCTGGTTCGCGCCGCTCGTGGTGACGGCCCTGGCCGCCGTGCTGCGCCTGGTCAACCTCGGCCATCCGCACCAGCTCGCCTTCGACGAGACCTACTACGTCAAGGACGCCTGGTCGCTGTGGACTCTCGGATACGAAGGCACCTGGGGCAAGGATGCGAACGAGGCGTTCATCACACTGCAGCAGCTGCCGCTGTCGGATGCCGGGTCGTTCGTCGTGCATCCGCCCCTGGGCAAATGGCTGATCGCCCTGGGGATGGCCATCGGAGGACCCGACAACACGGTGGGCTGGCGCATCGCGACGGCACTGCTGGGCGCCGCCACCGTGCTGCTCGTCTATCTGGTCGCCCGCCGCCTGACCGGCTCGATCGTGGTGGCGACGGTCGCCGGCACCCTGCTGGCGATCGACGGCCTCAGCATCGTGATGAGTCGCACGGCCCTGCTCGACGGCCCTCTGACGTTCTTCCTCATGCTCGGCGCGCTCTTCATCCTGATCGACCGCGACCGGGTGATCCCCGTGCTGGAACGCGCAGACCCCGATACCGACTCCGACTCCCCCGCGCCGATGTGGGGTCCTGTGCTCTGGCGGCGTCCGTGGCTGATCGCCGCAGGTGTCGCGCTCGGCGCCGCCTGCGCCGTGAAGTGGTCGGGGCTCTATGCGCTCGCGGCCTTCGGCCTGTACGTCGTGGTGACGGATGCCCTGGCACGACGCCGCGCGGGCGTCGTGCTCTGGCCCACCGCAGCCGCCTTCCGTCAGGGACCGGTCTCCTTCGTGCTGCTCGTGCTGCCGGCGCTCGCCACCTACCTCGCCAGCTGGACGGGGTGGCTCGTCACCGCCGGGGGCTATGCGCGGCAGAGCGATCCGAATCCGCTGATCGCGCTGTGGAACTACCACGAGGCGATCCTGAACTTCCACGTCGGTCTCAGCAAGGGCCACCCGTACGCGAGCCCCGCGTGGGAGTGGCCTCTGCTGCTGCGCCCCACAGCCGTCTGGGTGGGCAGCGACCCCGGGCCCTGCGGCGTCGATCACTGCATCGCGGTGATCTCGACGATCCCCAACCCGCTGATCTGGTACGCCGGTGTCGCCGCGGCTCTCTACCTGCTCTACCGCCTCGTGCGCGGGTGGGCCGAACGTCGCCCCGTCGGTCCAGCCCTCACGTTCCCCCTGGTCGGGCTCGCGGCGACGTACGCGCCCTGGCTGCTGTTCCCTGAGCGGACGATCTTCCAGTTCTACACGGTCGCGATGGCGCCGTTCCTCGTGCTCGCACTCGCGGTCGTTCTCCGTCAGATCGCGGGACGCCGGGAGGATCCGCTGCACCGCCGGCAGTCGGGCGAGCGCACCGTGATCGTCTTCCTCGCCGTCGTGGTGCTGGTCTCCGCGTTCTTCTACCCGGTGTGGACCGGCATGAGCGTGCCCTACCAGTTCTGGCTCCTGCACAACTGGCTGCCCGGCTGGATCTGACCCGACCAGCGGCAGCACGTGCCGCGGTCAGCCCTCGACCACTCCGTCGCGCTCGCCGGCCACCCCCGGGCGAGAGACACCGCGTGTCAGGCGGGCGACGACCAGCAGCACCGCAGTGAGGCCGATCGTGAGCAGCAGCTGCACACGCGCAGCCTCGTCGATCATGGTGAGCGCGATCACTCCGGCGAGCAGCGCCAGGCACAGCCACGACAGCCAGGGGAAGCCCCACATGCGCATCGGCATCGCCGCACCCTCACGATCGGCACGGCGGCGGAGGATGATCTGCGAGACCGCCGTCGCCGTCCAGATGATGAGCAGCGTCGATCCGACCACGTTGAGCAGCGCCGGCAGCACCACATCGGGGAACGCCCAGTTCAGCCCGACCGTGATGAAGCCGAACGCGACGGAGGCGAGCACGGCCACGACCGGCACGCCCGTCGACGTCGTTCGCGTCGCCGCGAGCGGTGCGAGCCCGCGCTCACCGAGCGAGTAGGCCATTCGCGACGCGCCGTAGATGTTCGCGTTCATCGCCGACAGCAGCGCGATCACGACGATGAGGTCCATCACGAGGCCGACGCCCGGCAGCTGCAAAGTGTCGAGCACTGCGGAGAAGGGACCGTCCTTGACGGCGGGATCGTTCCACGGGAGCACCGACACGATCACGAAGATCGAGCCGACGTAGAAGATCAGGATGCGCACGAGGACCTCGCGCACGATCCGGCGGATGTTGCGTGCGGGGTCGTCGGACTCCGCCGCCGCGATCGCGACGACCTCGGTGCCGCCGAACGCGAAGACCACGATGAGGAGCGCCGCCGCGATGCCCGTGAGGCCGTTCGGAGCGAAGCCGCCGTTGTCGACGAGATTACCGATGCCGGTCGCGGGCACGCCGGGGATGAAGCCCAGGATCGCGCACACGCCGACCACGAGGAACACGATGATCGCCGCGACCTTGATCGCCGCGAACCAGAACTCGAACGTGCCGTAGTTGCGCACCCCGAAGAGGTTGACCGCGGTCAGGGCGACGACGAAGACGAGCACCCACACCCAGGCCGGGATGCCGGGGGTCCAGGCCGCGATGATCCCGGCGGCGCCGGTGGCCTCGGCGGCGATCACGACGACGAGCTGGATCCAGTAGAGCCACCCGACCGCGCTGCCGGCGCTGCGGCCCATCGCCTTCTGCGCGTATGAGCTGAAGGCTCCTGAGCTCGGGCGGGCGGCGACCATCTCGGCGAGCATCGCCATGATCAGCACGACGATGCCGCCGGCGACGAGGTACGAGATGAGCACGGCAGGACCGGCGATGCTGATCGCCTGTCCCGACCCGACGAACAGTCCGGCGCCGATCGCCCCGCCGAGTCCCATCATCGAGATCTGCCGACGGGTCAGCCCGGGGTGCAGACCCTTGGTCGTGGTCGTCGTGGTGGGAACCTCGGTCATGCGCGTGCCTCCTGCGTGCGATGAGCAGACTGCTCAGCCTACGCGGCTCCGCCCGCCGTCCAGGATCGCAGCCTGAGCTCACCGCGCGAGCGGGAGGTCTGCGGGGTCGCGCACCGGGAGCCGGCACACGAACGAGCGGCAGTCGAACGCCTGCTCCATCGCGTCGCCCTTGCCGTCGAACAGCTCGAAGCCGGCATCCGCGAATGCCTGGGCCTGCACCGGGGTGACGATCGCGACGACGTCCGCGTCGGCCCTGCGGGCTGCCGAGGCGAGTGCACCCTCGGGCGTCTCGGTGACGACGACGAGCTGCCTCGGCGCATCGACGAGACCCGCTGCCACACGCAGCAGGCTGCCGTGCGCGAACGGCTGTGCAATGGCGGGCGCGGCATGCTCGCGCACGCGTTCCGCGGCTGCCTCGCGATACCGATCCCCCGCGCCGAGACGCCAGGCGGTGAGAGATGCCGCAGCCACGGCCGCCGAATCCGACGGCAGATCGCCATCGGTCTGATCGGGCGCTGCGGCGATGCCGTGCTCGGCGAGCAGCGGGTCGCCCACGAGGCCCTCGATCGCCGCGTCGAGCAGTGTGCGTGCCTCCACCGCCCACGCCGCCTCACCTGTGGCCGCGGCGAGCGCGAACAGCCCGTCGGCCAGGAGAGCGACATCGGCCGCGGTGGCGACCGCACCCGAGGCGACCCCGTCGAGCGAGGCCCGCACGAGAGCCCCGGTCGCATCCCTGTTGACTCGCAGCACGTACTCGGCAGCCTCGGCCGCGGCCCGCACCCAGGACCCTTCCGCCAGAGAAGCTCCCGCGCGGGCGAGACCGGTGATGGCCAGACCGTTCCATCCCGTGATGACCTTGCCGTCGACGGCAGGGAGCTCGAGACCGGTCCTCTCGGAGGGCGGTCGCAGGTAGTAGCCGCCCTCGCTGCGTTCGCCGTCGATCCACGACTCCGAGTCCTGAGCCGCGCCGAACCCGCCGCCCGCCCTGCGCAGCGTGCCCAGGAGGAAGTCGGCGATGCCGCGTGCGGTCGCGTCGTCACCCGCGTCGAGCGCCACGTCGAGCAGCTGCGCGTTGTCGGTCAGCATCCGCTCGTAGTGCGGCACGCTCCAGTCGCGTCGGGTCGCGTAGCGGAAGAACCCCCCATCGGCATCGCGCAGATCGGAGGCGGCCATCGCGGCGAGCGCCCGGTCGGCCGACTCGGCGGCATCCGGGGCCTCTCTGCGCACGAGCGGCGTCTGCAGCATCCTCAGGGTCGTCGCGACCGGGAACTTCGGCGCATCGCCGTAACCGCCGAAGCGGCGATCCTCCCGAGCCGCGATCGTCCGCGCCGCGCCGGCGAGAGCATCGGCGTCCGGAAGATCGGAGGGGGTCGAGGCGCCTGCGCGGGCGAGGGCGTCCGTGACGGCATCCGCAGACTCCTCGGCCTGGGCACGGCGCTGGGTCCACGCCTCCTGCACCGCGGCGAGCACGTCACGGAACGCGGGCATCGGCTGTCGTGCCTCGGGCGGCCAGTAGGTTCCGGCGTAGAACGTGCGGCCCCGCGGCGTCGTGAAGACGGTGAGGGGCCAACCGAGATTCTGCGTGAACGCCGAGGCAGCTGCCATGTAGGCGCCGTCGACGTCGGGATGCTCCTCGCGGTCGACCTTCACCGCGACGAAGTCGCGATTGATCAGCGCAGCCGTGTCGGGGTCGGCGAACGACTCCCTGGCCATCACATGACACCAGTGGCAGGTCGAGTACCCGATCGAGATCAGCAGCGGCACATCGCGGCGCTGCGCCTCGGCGAAGGCCTCCGGGCCCCAGGGATACCAGTCGACAGGATTGTCGGCGTGGGCGCGGAGGTACGGGCTGAGCGTGTCGGCGAGCCGGTTCGTCATACGTCCACGCTACGCCGATCGGCGCCTGACGAGACGGTCAGGAGACGAGCAGCTCCGCCGGCCGGGATGCCGCATAGCCGACGAGCGGCAGCGCACGCTCGGCAGCGAGGGCGATGCGCGCGTGGAGCACGTCGGAGGCGATCACGTAGCCGTCGAAGTCGGTGTCGCTGGCGTAGACACCCAGGGGCAGCGTCAGCGCCTGGAAGAACGCGAACAGCGGCCGCAGCTGGTGCTCGATGATGAGCGCGTGGCGTTCGCCGCCGCCGGTCGCCGCGAGCAGCACCGGCTTGCCGACGAGCTCGTACTGACCCACGAAGTCGAACAAGTGCTTGAAGAGGCCGGTGAAGGATGCGCGGTAGACGGGGCTGCCCACGATCAGCAGGTCTGCCGCCTCGATCGCCACCAGCTTCTCCTCGACGCGCGCCGGAAGCTGGTCGCGACGCAGCGCTCCTGCGAGCGACGGGCCGATGTCGGTGAGCTCGATGACCTCGATCTCGACCTCGGCGCGCTCGGCGATCGCCCCGGCGATCGCACGGATGAGCGCCGTGGTCTTGCTGGGCTCGTGCAGAGATCCGGAGACGGCGACGACGCGGTAGGGAGCTGTCATGCGGACGACGCTACTCACGACGACGCCCCGTGTCGCGGGAAGCGACACGGGGCGTCATCTGTCGACACGGAGCGTGTCAGTTCACGTCGTCGGGGTGCGATCCGACCCGACCAGAGCCGTCGAGCGGGTCGAGGGCGTCGATCGCCGCGACCTCGGCGTCGGTGAGCTCGAACCCGAACACGTCGAGGTTCTCGCGCAGGCGCTCGGCGCGCACCGACTTCGGGAAGACGATGAATCCGCGCTGCAGGTGCCAGCGCAGCACCGCCTGCGCGGGGGTGACGCCGTGCGCCGCCGCCGCCTCGGCCACCGCCGGCGTGCCGAACAGGTCGTACTTGCCCTGGCCGAGCGGGCCCCACGACTCGATGCGGATGCCGTGCTCGGTCGCCCAGTCGACGACGTCGCGCTGCTGGTAGGCCGGGTGCAGCTCGATCTGGTTGACCGCCGGCGTCACGCCGGTCTCGGCCACCACGCGCTCGAGGTGCGGAACGAGGAAGTTCGAGACGCCGATGCTGCGTGTCAGTCCTGCCTCGCGCAGCTCGATGAGCCGAGCGAAGGCGTGCACGTAGTCGTCCTTCGCCGGAGTGGGCCAGTGCACGAGGTAGAGGTCGACGACATCCAGCCCGAGCTTCTCGAGGCTCTCGCCGATCGCCGCACGCGGCTCGTCGTCGTGGTGGCGGTCGTTCCAGAGCTTGGTCGTGATGAACAGCTCGTCGCGCGGGATGCCGGAAGAGGCGATCGCCGCCCCGACGCCCTCTTCGTTGCCGTAGATGGCGGCCGTGTCGATGTGGCGGTAGCCGATCTCGAGCGCCTCGCTCACGGCGCGCTCGGTCTCGTCGGCCGGAACCTTGAACACCCCGTAGCCGAGCTGCGGGATGGAATGGCCGTCGTTCAGTTCGAGTGCAGAAATCGTCATGAATCCACCCTACGACCTGTGATGACAGGTCGACCAGGAGGAACCTCCGCCATCCTCGAGGCGACCCAGCCGACCAGCCTCTCGAGCGGGCCCCTCCCGAACAGGATCGACCACAGCGTGGTCGCGAGAAGCAGCGCGACGGCCGTCGCCAACCAAAAAGCGTTGCTCGAGAAGAAGCCGCCGGGTCCTGCCACGAGCGCGACCGAGACGACGTGCACGCTGTAGGCCGACAGGGGCATCGACCCCAACGCCCCGAGCGGAAGGAGCACCGCACGCAACGGCCCGCTGAGCAGCACGCACAGCGCGATGACCGACAGTGCGAACCCGCCCGAGCCGAGGATCTCGGCCGTTCCGCCGGAGTGCGGTTCGACGGCGAAGATCGCCCGGACGACGGCCCCTGCCGGATCCGCTGCGGCCAGCGCGTCGGAGTAGGTGCTCCACCCCGCGGCGGGCTCGCCGCCGAAGATCGCCGAGCCGGAGCCGAGGCGGGTGACTCCTCCGACGAGGCCCAGTCCGTAGCCGACGACCATGAGTCCGACGCCCGCGCCCAGCGTGATCGCCGCGGTCTCGAGCTTCTCGACACGCAGGCGCCCGAGCGCCATACCGGCGAAGACGAACGCGAGCCACGCGGTGATCGGATACGAGCCGTAGAGGACGAGGCTGACGCCCGCGCCGGTGGGGTTCAGGGTGAGTGCGGCGAGCAACGCGAGCAGCGCCGGTGCCGCGAGTGCCAGGATGCCGGCGGCGATCAGCAGCTTCCACGGCTGCCACCGGAGGAACGGGATGACGGCGACGTAGAGCAGTCCGTAGAGCGTGAGGATCACCGCGATCGGCGTGTTCAGCATCTCCAGCGCCAGACCGATCAGGAAGATGACCGCTCCGCGACCGATCAGCTGCAGGCGGAGGCTCGGCATCCGCTCGGGATCGGGCAGCACGCTGCGGCCGGTCATCAGGGCGATCGAGACGCCGGCGAGCACGGCGAACAGGATCGACGATCGCCCGTGCACCAGGTCGGTCCAGGTCGACAGGTCGAAGGGATCGAACGCCTCGGTCTCGCCGATGTGCGCTCCGGCCATGCCGAGGATCGCCAGCCCTCGGGCGACGTCGAGTCCGAGGATGCGCGGAGCCCGCCCGAACTCGTGGAACCACCGCGATGCGGGAGGAGGCTTCGACACAGTGCTCACGGATGAATCGTACGATGGGAGTTCTATGCCTTCCCCCGTGATCTTCTATCCTCCCGAGCTGCCGGTCAGCGCTGCGCGGGAGGAGATCGCCGACGCCATCCGCGACAACCAGGTCGTCATCGTGGCGGGAGCGACGGGCTCGGGGAAGACGACGCAGCTGCCGAAGATCTGCCTCGATCTCGGGCGCGAGCGCATCGCGCACACGCAGCCCCGACGACTCGCCGCCCGCACGATCGCCGAGCGCGTCGCCGAGGAGCTGCAGGTCGAGCTCGGCGGCCTCGTCGGATACAAGGTGCGCTTCACCGACAAGGTGTCCGACGACACGCGCATCGCGCTGATGACCGACGGCATCCTGCTCAATGAGATCCACCGCGACCGGCTGCTGCGCCGCTACGACACGATCATCATCGACGAGGCGCACGAGCGCTCGCTCAACGTCGACTTCCTTCTGGGATACCTCGTGCGGATCCTTCCCGAACGACCGGATCTCAAGGTGATCATCACGTCGGCGACGATCGATCCCGAGAGCTTCGCCCGACACTTCGCGACGCCCGAGGGTGTGCCCGCGCCGGTGATCGAGGTGTCCGGCCGTACCTTCCCCGTCGAGATCCGCTACCGCGAGCAGACGGAGGAGACCGAGGAGTCCGACGAGGTGACCGCCATCGTCGCGGCCCTCCGTGAACTCGACCGCGAGGAGCCGGGCGACGTGCTGGTGTTCCTGCCGGGCGAAGCCGAGATCAGGGATGCCGCCGATGCCGTGCGCGGCGCGTACGCGAAGGATCGCTCCCCCACCGAGGTGCTGCCGCTGTACGGCCGGCTGTCGGCGGCGGAGCAGCACCGGGTGTTCGAGAAGAGCCGCGTCGCCGGTGTGCGGCGCCGGGTCGTGCTCGCCACGAACGTCGCCGAGACCAGCCTCACCGTTCCCGGCATCCGCTACGTGATCGACACCGGCACCGCGCGCATCTCGCGATACAGCAACCGCTCGAAGGTGCAGCGGCTGCCGATCGAGGCGATCTCGCAGGCCTCCGCGAACCAGCGTTCGGGCCGCGCCGGGCGCACGAGCGACGGCATCGCGATCCGCCTGTACAGCGAGGAGGACTTCGACAAGCGCGCGGAGTTCACCGAACCCGAGATCCTGCGCACCTCGCTCGCCTCGGTGATCCTGCAGATGCTGTCGCTCGGCTTCGGCGACATCACCGCCTTCCCGTTCCTCACCCCGCCCGACTCCCGGGGAGTCAAGGCCGCCGTCGACCTGCTCACCGAGCTGGGCGCCGTCATCGGCAGCGGAGACGCACCTCGACTCACCCGCATCGGTCGAGACATCTCCCGAATCCCGATCGACCCCCGCTTCGCCCGCATGCTGATCGAGGCCGGACGCCCCGGCGGCGCCGACGTCACCCGTGACGTGCTCGCGATCGTCGCCGGAATGTCGATCCAGGACGTGCGCGAGCGGCCGTCGCAGGAGGCGCCGCAGAGCGTGCGCGACGAAGCCGACCGCATGCATGCGCGCTTCACCGACCCGACGAGCGACTTCCTGTCGATCCTGAACCTGTGGAACCACCTCAGGGAGCAGCAGCGCGAGCTCGGTTCGAGCGCCTTCCGTCGCCTGTGCCGTTCGGAGCATCTCAACTACGTCCGGGTGCGTGAATGGTTCGACGTGCACCGTCAGCTGCGGTCGCTCGTGCGGGAGAAGGACTCCTCGCGCGGGGGGACCGCGGATCCGGATGCGATCCATCGGGCTCTGCTCGCCGGACTCCTGTCGCAGATCGGCATCCTCGACGAGCGCAACACCGGCAAGGGCCTCGATCCGAAGAAGAAGAGGATGGCGGAATACCGTGGCGCCCGCGGCATCCGCTTCTCGATCTTCCCCGGATCCGCCCTGCGCAAGAAGGCCCCGCAGGCGGTCATGGCCGCCGAGATCGTCGAGACCTCACGCACCTACGCCCGCACGGTCGCCGCGATCGACCCCGCCTGGGCGGAGGCGCTCGCGGGCGATCTCGCGAAGCGCCAGGTCACCGAGCCGCACTGGTCGAAGGATGCCGGCGCGGCGGTCGCGTACGAGAAGGTGACGCTGTTCGGGGTCGAGATCATCCCCCGGCGCCGTGTGCAGTTCGCCCGCATCGACCGGGCGGCGTCGCGTGAGATGTTCGTGCGACACGCCCTCGTCGAGGGCGAATGGGATCCGACGCGCATCGACAAGCGGGTCAGCGCTTTCTGGCGCAGCAACGCCGAACTGCGCAAGCGCCTCGAGAAGCTCGAGGAACGTGAGAGGCGTCGCGACATCCTGGCCGGCGACGAAGCGGTGTTCCGCTTCTACGACGAGCGGATCCCGACCGACGTCTTCGACGTGCGCTCGTTCGAGAAATGGTGGCGCGACGCGCTGGCCGCGACCCCGAAGCTGCTCGTGATGCGCGAGGCCGACCTGCTCGACGACGAGAGCAGGGCCGATCAGAGCGAGTTCCCCACCCGGTGGACGCAGGGCGACCAGGTGCTCGGGCTCGCGTACCGTTTCGAACCGGGGGCGGCCGACGACGGCGTGAGCGTCGTGATCCCGTTGCCTCTGCTCGCGCAGATCGAGGACAGGGGCTTCGACTGGCAAGTGCCGGGGCTGCGCGCCGAACTCGTCACCGGCCTGCTCCGCGCACTGCCCAAGGCGATCCGACGGCACGTGGTGCCTGCGGCCGATTGGGCCGACAAGTTCGGTGCCGAGCTCGCCGGAGACGGCCCCGAGTCGCACGGCGGCCTTCCTCATCGCACGCTCAAAGAGGCGCTGGCACGCCTCATCCAGCCGCTCGCGAATCAGCTCGTCTCGGCTGCCGACTTCGAAGACGATCGCGTGCCCGCACACCTGCGGATGAACTTCCGCGCCGTCGACGAGCGCGGGCGCGTCGCGGGATCGAACCGCGACCTCAGTGCGCTGCAGGCCGAGCTCGCCGACCGTGCGCGCAGCAGCGTGGCCCGGTCGATCGCGACCCCGCCCCGCCGCCCCGGCCCCTCGAAGGGACCGCAGCCCGCTGCCGCCGCCACCTCGATCGAGAAGGACGGCCTCACCGCCTGGACGTTCGGCGACCTGCCCGAGGTGCTCGACACCCGCGTGGCCGGCGGAGTGGTGCGCGGGTACCCGGCGATCGTCGACCAGGGGAAGACCGTCTCGGTGCGCGTCGAGTCCACGGCGGATACCGCCGCCACCGCCACGCGGGCGGGCGTGCTGCGCCTCGTGCTGCTCGGTGTGCCCTCGCCCTCGTCGTACGTGCAGCAGCACCTCACCAGCCAGGAGAAGCTCGCACTCGCCGCGTCGCCCTACCAGTCGGCCGCCGCGCTCATCGAGGACTGCCGGGCCGCGGTCGTCCAGAGCACGATCGATCGGCTGGCGCCGGGCGGCCTCGTGCGCACCGAGGCCGAGTTCGTGCGCGTGCGCGACGCGGTGTCGGCGTCGCTCGTCGACGACCTCTTCGCCTGCGTGTCGCTCGTCGCTCGAATCCTCACGAAGACCCGCGATGTCGAACGCGGCATCCGTTCGCAGAACTCCCTCGCACTGCTCGGGCCGCTGAACGACATCCGCACGCAGCTCTCGGGACTCCTGCACCCCGGGTTCGTCTCGGCGGCAGGCGTCGAGCGCCTCACGCACTTCCCGCGATACCTCGACGGGATGCTCGAGCGGCTGAAGACGCTCGCGAACGAGCCCGGCAAGGACCGCACGCGCATGAGCGAGTTCGAGCGCATGGCGAAGGCCTTCGAGGATGCCGGGGGCGCGATCCCGCTGCCCGCCGACGCGCCGCCGGCCCTGGTCGAGACCCGCTGGCTGCTCGAGGAGTACCGGGTGAGCGTGTTCGCGCAGCGTCTCGGCACCGCGCAGCCCGTCTCTCCGCAGCGGATCATGAAGGTGCTGTCGTCTCGGGGGTAGCCTGAATCCATGGCTCGCGCGATCGTCTACACAGAGTTCGGTTCTCCTGATGTGCTGCACCTGATCGAGATCCCCGATCCGATCGCGCTCAGCGGCGAGGCCGTGGTGCGCATCGAGGCGGCGGGTGCCAACCCGATCGACGCCAAGCTGCGCAGCGCGAAGCGCCCCTCGCCGCCGATCACCGAGCCGCGTGCCGTCGGGTTCGACGGTGCCGGGGTCATCGAATCGCTCGGCGACGACGTCGACGGATTCGCGGTGGGCGACCGCGTCGCGATCCGCGACACCGTCGGCACCTACTCGAGCATGCGCGCCGTACCGGTCGACAAGCTCGTCGCGCTGCCCGATTCCGTCACCGCAGCGGAGGGTGCCGGCATCGGCATCCCCGCCGGCACCGCCTATCAGGCGCTCCGCTCGCTCGGAGTCACGGACGGTGACGTGCTGCTCGTGCACGGCGGTTCGGGCTCGGTCGGCCAGGCAGCCGTGCAGTTCGCCGTCGCCTGGGGCGCCACCGTCATCGCGACCGCCAGCCCGGCCCGACACGATCAGCTGCGTGACCTCGGTGCGATCCCGGTCGCATACGGAGACGGGCTGCTGGAGCGCGTACGCGAGGCCGCACCGGTCGGGGTGACGGTCGCGCTCGACTGCGCGGGGACCGATGAGGCCATCGAGGTGTCGCTCGAGCTCGTCGCCGACCGCGACCGCATCGCGACGATCGTCCGCGGCCCCGATGCCGCGTCGTTCGGCATCCGGGCGTTCTCGGGCGGTTCACCCGTGCCGCTCACCGAGCAGGAGCTCGCGTGGCGCGCGGAGGCCCTCGGCGCGACCGTCGACCTGCTGGCGGCGGGCGACTTCACGATCGAGCTCGGCCCCGAACTGCCGCTGAGCGAGGCGGCACACGCTCATGAGCTCATGGAGTCCGGAGCCGCCTCGGGCAAGATCGTGCTGATCCCGTAGGCCGCTCAGGACCAGACGCGGGCAGCCGTGGACGCCGTCGCCATGGAGAGGGAGTTCGCGGCGATCAGTCGGCGCGTGGCTTCGGCCAGCAACGCTCTCATGCTCTCGAGCGCGTTCGACCACTCCCGCTGGGCACGGTCATAGGCCCGTTGCGCTTCCCCGTCCCAGGTCGATTTCAGTAGCGTCGCCTCGGAATCGAAGGCATCGAGTTCGTGCTCGATGGCTTTCACGGTGAGCGCGAGCTCGGCGACGGTCTGTGCCACGGCGTCGTGACGAACAGCGACCTTCATCGTTCCTCCGAGAGTTCGTTCGAGAGATCCAGCTCGCGAAGCACGTACGGCTGCGAGACGGCATCGGTGAGGTAATACGTGTAGAAGATCACCGCGGCTTCGTCGGCGGTGAAGATCTCGTTCGAGAACACGCGCACCGCTCGGTCGTCGCTGATGGGGATGAGGGTGGTCCTGCCGTCTGCGGGCTCGGGCCGTCCGACCGTGTACAGGTGCGACTCACCGTCGGGGCCGGGAAGCCGCACCTCGACGGTCATAGCGTCCGCGGAGCCTGCGGCCTGCATGAAAGAGTCCGTCGCCCGCTCACGAAACCCAACGATGCTGCGTGAGTCCGCGCCTCGCCAGATGACGTACGTGTGCTCGTTCTCGGTACCCAGGAGGCGGAGCATAAGTCGCAGGTGTTCGGACGCGGGGCGTCGATTCTCCGTGATCCACCCCATCTGGCCACTGGTGAACTGTTGGGCGTGAGTTCTGCGATTGGTCACGGCACAATCTCTATTTCCACTCGTGTGACAAGGATCTCTTCCCCGTCCAGCTTTCCGCGGGCCGGTGTCCCTCCGTCGACGGCTTCATCGAACTGTCGTTGGGTGCTGCCCGGTCTGTTGTAGCCGTCGATGGCGTTCCCGGATTTCACTTCAATGCCCGTATACGTGTTGGGGCCATCATCATTCTTCACCAGGCCGTCGTACGACCGTCCATTCTGCGGCGAACCCTCATAGTCGACTTTCACCTTCGAACGGATCACATCAGACTGCTCCCGCCTCTCATATTGCTCGAGCCCGATCTTCTCTTTGTCGACCCAAGGCGGGGGATTCTCACCGGCAGCGAACTTTCCCTCGTAATCGCGCCGATCTCCGCGGTTGAGGCCGTGAACGCGGTCACCAGCCCCGTGGCTCTCGGTGAGCCATCGGCAGGCGGCGTCGCCCATCATCGTCGCGCCTGCACCGGCCACTCCGACTCCGGCGACGACCAGTGCGGGCGAACCTGCCAGCGCACCGGCTCCGGTGAAGGTGATGGCGCCGCCTCCGGCTGCCAGCGCCGCGCCGCCGAGGAAGGTTGCAGCGCCGCCCAGGAGTTCGAGGATGATGTCGGGGTGTTCCCAGAGCGTCTGCGCCGAGATCGCGAGCATGTCCATCGCGGCTCGGAACGGCTGGACGACAGCGAGGTTGACGATCACCTCGGTCGTCGCGTGCTGTGTTCGTGTCGCGGCCTCCGCGTCGGTCAGCGGAATCCGCGCCGCATCCGCGGCATCGTCCAACCGGATCGCGCAGTCGCGCGCATAGACCTCGAGAGTCGCCCGGGCGTTGAACAGGACCTCCCGCGCTTCATCGTGTGCAGGACCTGACGGATCGACGAAGGGCACGTCGGCCTCGGGGTGCCGGAGCCCTTGCCCGACGCGCAACTCCCGCACGTGTGCACGGTGGGCGGCCAGCGCCGCAGCAGCCTGTTGCTCTGCCTCGTTCCAGAGAGTGGGTGCCTTCGTCGAAGATCCGAGCGGTCGTGCTCAACCTGTCTACGAAGTCTTCGGTGTCGGCCACACGGACGCAGAGCCCGTCGGACCATGCGCTGCTGAAACGCGTCGCGGCTGCGACGACCCACTCGTGTCCGGCGTCAGCAGGCTTCGCGGCATCGGACGAGCCCAGCTCGCCGACGATGCGACGTGCCTTCGACGCCATAGCACGCAGCACGTCGGTATCGACTTCGTAGAATGTTCCGCCCGCGGCTGCCATGCGTCGACGTTAGCAAGCGATACGTCGTCATATGGGGACAGCAAGAAGTATGCCGATACTCTCGCAAAAGGACACCAGCCCACCCCCGACGGTGACACGTCAGAGGTGGGCCGGTGCTGATCTCTCGACCGATCAGGCAGGCGCGACCGGCCTCCCGATCGACAACATCAGACGGTTCGCCCAATTGAAGAACGCGGCGCCATGGATCACGTCGGCGATCTCGAGGTCATCGAGTCCCGCCGCCCGCAGCCGGGCGATCCCGTCGGCGCCGAAGGTGCTGGGCGTGTCGGTCAGGGCGACGGAGGCCGCGACAACCGCGTTCCACCGCTCCCCGAGGTCGGCGTCGACTCCCTGATCCAGCAGGAGATCGACGTCGTCGACCCGCTTGCTGTGGTGCGCCGCGAAGCGCGAGTGCACCGAGGCGCAGAACACGCAGCCGTTGCGACGCGAAGCCGCGGTTGCCGAGAGCTCGCGCTCGGCCCGGGGAAGACCCTCCTTGGCGTTGTAGAAGATGTCCTTGTCGACGAGCGTGCGCGCCTTGAGCACCTCGGGGTCGCGCGCCAGCAGCCGGAAGTAGTCGTTCTTCGCCCGAGAGGCGTCGACCAGACCGTCGTAGTGGCGCTCGGTGAGCTCCTCCTCCGCGAGCGGCGGCAGATGCGGGGTCCACCCCACCTCGGCTCGCGTGAACGCCTCGGGGTGCGGTGCGTCATCGCGCAGAAGCTCGGTCATGCTGCCTCCTCCTCGGGGTCGGATGCCGCGGCGATGCCGGCGGCGGAGAGAACCCTCAGGCCCGTGATGACGCGCTGCTGGAACGCGAGGAACGAGACGAGCTGCGAGAGGGTGACGATGCCGTCGGCCGACCACCCCGCATCCACCAGCCGCTGGATGTCGACGGCCGCGGATTCGCGCGGCCGGAACACGAGCAGGTGCGTGTGCGCGAGCGCGGCGGCGACCCGCCCGCCGAGCACCTCTGCGATGTCGGGCGACGGCGCGTAGCGCTCGCCCTCGGTGTTCTCGTCCTGCAGTCCCGCTTCGGTGTACGAGCCGAAGGGCCCGGTCACCGCAGCGTTCGTGGCCTCGGCGATCACGACGGTGGCGCGCTGCGGGTCCACAGCCAGGGCCCGGTCTGCGTAGAACTCGGCCGTCGCATCCGCGTCGCCGGCGAGGCGCGTCGCGAACGCGGCGATCAGCTCGCGCTCGGCCTGCGACACCTCCTCCGTCGACACCGGCGCGAAGAGCGCGTCGAAGCTCGCCTGCAGCTGCTCCCTGGTGACGGGCCGACGGCGCCGCAGCGCATCGAGCTCGGGCGTCACCCCTACGATCTGATCGACGATGTCGGTGGTCATGCCTTCTCCTTGATGGTGTCGGTGAGGGTGTATCCGAGAGCGGGGGCGACGTGCTCTGCGAAGAGCTCGATCGAGCGCAGCACGTGCTCGTGCGGGGCGTCGACCGAGTGCACCTGGAACGCGACCTCGGTCGCCCTGTCGAGCGTGGCGTCTGCGGCGAGGGACTCGGCGACCTCCTCCGGGGTGCCGAGGTGGGTGTCGAGGGCCACGATCAGCTCATCGAGGGTGTCGCCGGGGATCGTCTGGCCCTGTCGGCGGAACCCCTCGGCGGCACGACGCAGCCCGACCTCAGCGAAGCGCAGGGCCTCCGCGCGGTCATCCGCGACGAACACGGTGCGCGAGGCGGTGACACGCGGGGCGACGCCGTCGGGGAGAGCCTCGAGGTACGCGTCGATGATCGGATCCTGCAGCGCCGAGAGCGGGGCGTGCAGCGCGTCCGTCGACCGCGGCTGAGTGCGCGAGAGCAGGAGGCCATGCCCGTGGATGCCGGCGCGATGGCCGCCGGGGGCCGAGAAGGTCGCCTGCCAGATGCGGTCGCCGAGAGTGCCGGCATCCGGATAGAGGGTGTTGTCGGCGCCGATGTCCCGCCCCGCGAGCGCGTCGAGCAGCAGTCGCAGCTTGCGGTCGTAGGTCGGCGCCTTCTCGCGCACGTCCTCACCGAACGGCACGAAGGACGAGGGGGTTCCGCCGCTGCCGAGCCCCAGGTCGATGCGTCCGCCCGAGAGCAGGTCGGCGACCACCGCATCTTCGGCGACACGCACCGCATCTTCGAGCGGCAGCGTGACGACCCCGGTGCCGAGACGGATGCGCGAGGTCTGCGCGGCCACGTTGGCGAGATAGACGAGTGGCGAGGGCAGGCCGCCCTCCGCGGCGCGGAAGTGGTGCTGTGCGACCCAGGCGCGACCGACGCCGTGCCGTTCGGCGTGCCGGATCTGCTCGGTGGCCAGCGCGTAGCGCTCGGCGGGCGACGCGTCGTCGAGCAGCCGGGTGAAGAAGGCGATCGTGGGTGCGGTCATGCGGGCTGCTCCGTTCGTCCGGGGACGGCCGCGAGCAGCTCCCGGGTGTAGTCGTGCTGGGGGTCGTGGAAGAGCTCCTCGGTGACGCCTTCCTCGACGATCCGCCCGCGGCGCATCACCGAGACGGTGTGACTGATCCTGCGCACCACGGCGAGGTCGTGCGAGATGAAGAGGTAGGTGAGACCGAGTTCGGCCTGCAGCGAGGTGAGCAGTTCGAGGATGCGCGCCTGCACCGTGACGTCGAGGGCCGACACCGCCTCGTCGAGCACGACGATCTCGGGGTCGATCGCGAGGGCCCTGGCGATCGCGACCCGCTGTCGCTGCCCACCCGAGAGCTCACGCGGTGTGCGCTGCGCGAGGTCGCTCGGCAGCGACACCCTGTCGATCAGGGCGAGCGCCCGATCCCTGCGGTCGGAGCGGGAGCCCACCCCGAAGTTCTGCAGCGGCTCGGCGATGATGTCGACGACCTGCTGCCGCGGATCCAGCGATGCGAAGGGGTTCTGGTACACGAGCTGGATGCGCCGGCGCAGCGCGCGCAAACGCTGGCCCGACAGACCGGTCACGTCTTCACCGTCGATCTCGATGGCCCCGGCATCCGGCTCATGGAAGCGCGTGATGAGGCGCGCGGTGGTCGTCTTGCCCGATCCGGACTCGCCGACCAGCGCGTGCGTCGTGCCCCGGCGCACCCGGAACGACACGTCGTCGACGGCCCGGAATCGCTCACGCCCCGCGACCCTGAACTCCTTGACGAGACCGCTCGCGGTGATCGCGAACGGGTTCTCGGCCGCGACCGCCGCGGCATCCCGCAGGAAGGGCGGCGCCTCGGGGCGGCGGAACCCCGTCGTGAACGCCGGGGCGTCGGCGAGGAGCTGCTTCGTGTATCCGTCCGAGGGTGCCGCAAGCACCTGGGCGCTCGCTCCCTGCTCGACGATGCGGCCGTCCTTCAGCACGACGAGCCGTTGGGCGCGGTCGGCCGCGACGCCGAGGTCGTGGGTGACCAGCAGGATGCTCGTGCCTTCCTCTCGACGCAGCTCGTCGAGCAGATCGAGCACCTTGCGCTGGACGGTCGCGTCCAAAGCGCTCGTGGGCTCGTCGGCGATCAGCAGCCGTGGCCGCAGCGCGATGGCCGAGGCGATCAGCACACGCTGGCGCATACCACCCGAGAGCTCGTGCGGGTACTGCCGAGCTCGGAGGTCCGGATCATCGATACCGACCCGGTCGAGGAGCTCGATCGCCCGCGCGCGCCGCGAGCGACGATCGCGGTGGCCGTGCAGCTTCAGCACCTCTTCGACCTGGGCGCCGATCGGGCGCACGGGATCGAGCGAGGTCACCGGGTCCTGCGGCACGAGTCCGATCTCCGGACCCCGGATGCCGCGCAGTGCGCGATCCGTCCAGCCCGAGATGTCGAGCTCGCCGAGGCGCACCGTGCCGCCGTCGACCCTGCCGCCCTCGGGCAGCAGGCCGAGCAGGGCGTGCGCGGTGGTGGACTTGCCCGATCCCGATTCGCCCACGAGCGCGAGTGCCTCTCCCTCGGCGATCTCGAAGGAGACCCCGTGCACCACCTCCCGGCGACCGGCTCGGGTGACGTACGAGACGGCGAGGCCGTCGACGGTGAGCACGCTCATCGCGGGTTCCTTCCGATGCGGTGCGAGATGCGGTTGGCGCTGAGCACGACGACGACCACGATGAGTCCTGGCAGTGCCGTGAGCCACCAGGCGGTCGCGATGTAGTTGCGTCCCTCGGCGATCAGCAGCCCCCATTCGGGGGTGGGTGGCGGAGCACCGTAACCGAGGAATCCGAGGGTCGAGATCGCGAGGATCGCGGTGCCGAACTGCAGGGCGGCGAGCGCGACGATCGGGGTGAGCGAGTTCGGCAGCACATGGCGACGGAGCACGGTGAAGAAGGTGCCCCCGCTGCCGTACGCCGCCTCGACGTACTCGCTGCGACGCACTCTGGCGACCTCCGACCGCATGAGGCGGGCGAAGGCGGCGACGCTGCCGAGGCCCACGGCGATGGCGGCGTTCACCGTGCCGAAGCCGAGGAGGATGATCACCGACAGCGACAGCAGCAGGCCGGGGATGGCGAGCAGCACGTCGACGACGCGCATCAGGATGTCGTCGACGACGCCGCCGATCGCGCCGGCGATCGCACCGAGGATCGTCCCGAGCGCGAGGCCCACGGTGACGGCGATGAGCGCTCCCGAGAGCGAGTGCACGGCGCCGTGGACGACGCGGCCGAACAGGTCGCGACCGAGCGTGTCGGTGCCGAAGAGGTGCGCCGCGCTCGGTGGCAGCAGCTTGTCGGCGGGAGTGCCGGTGAGGGGGTCGCCGGGTGCGAAGACCCCGGGGATCAGCGCCCAGAGCACGGCGAGCGAGACGACGGCGATCGCGAGGTAGAGCCCCCACGGCAGAGCGAGCAGTCCGCGCGCGCGTCGAGGCGATCGGGTGAGCGTTGCGGCATCCTGCTGCGGTGTCTCGGGCGGGGTGTCGACGGATGCGGCCACGGCGGCGACGGTCATGCCGATGCTCCTGACTTCGAGAGGGCGCGCTGGCGCGGATCGATCAGCGGGGTGACGAGGTCGACGGCGAAGCTGATGAGCACGAAGCCGAGGGCCGACAGCAGCACGACGCCCTGCAGCACCGGGATGTCCTGGTTCGACACGGCCTGCTCGGTGAGGCGGCCGATGCCGGTGCGACCGAACACGGTCTCGGTGACCACGGCCCCTCCCACGAGCTCGCCGAACAGCACCCCGGCGATCGTGAGCGTCGGCAGGGCCGCGTTGCGCGCGACCGACCGGGTGAGCACCCACGACGGCGGCGCGCCCTTGGCCCGGACGACGGTGATGAACGGCTGCGCCTGCACCTGATCGATGGCGCGCACCAGCACCTGGGCGAGCGGAGCGGAGATCGGCACGGCGAGGGTCAGCACGGGGAGGACGAGCCCGGCGACAGGGTCGGCGCCGACGATCGGCACCCACCCGAGACCGAACGAGAAGACCTGGATCAGCAGGATGCCGAGCCAGAACACCGGCACCGCGACGAACAGCCCCGGCACCTGACGGATGCCGTCGCGCAGCCACGCGAACGGTGCGAGAGACGAGAGCCCTGCGACGAGCACGGCGATCAGCAGCGCGACCACGAGTCCCAGCGACGCGAGCAGCACGGTCGACGGCAGTGCCTCGGCGAGCATCTCCAGCACCGGGGTGCCGAACTGCGTCGAGTAGCCGAAGTCACCGGCCGCGAATCCGAGACCTGCGTGCACGTACTGCTGCCACCACGGCAGATCGGTGCCGTAGGTGGCGCGGATGCCGTCGAGCTGCTCCGGCGACAGCCCGAGGCTGGGGTCGGAGAACTTGATCAGGATCGCATCCCCCGGCAGCAGCTGCAGGAGGAAGAAGGTGGCCGTGAAGGCCGCGATCAGAACGATCGCGGCCTGCCCGGCTCGTCGGAGGACGAAGCTCATCGGTGCACCGTCTCAGTCATGCTCAGTGCTCGGCGAGCCAGACGCCCGAGAAGGTGGGGCGACCGACCGACTCGAAGTCCACACCGTGCACGTAGGTGGCGGCGCCGTAGACCTGCGGCTCCTCGAACAGCGGGATGACGTAGGCCTGCTCGGCGATGTAGTCCTGCACGGCCTGCGAGGCCGCCGCTCGCTTCTCGGTGTCCGGCTCAGAGGCGACCGCCTCGAGCAGGGCGTCGAGCTCGGCGTCGTTCGAGATCAGCGCGTCACGGTTCTTCGTGTAGTACTGGCTCTTGATCACGTCGAAGTCGGCGCGGCCGACCATCGAGTGGTAGAAGCCCGTCTTGAGCGGGTCACGGGTGTCCTCGGCATACGACCCGGCATCCGCCGGCTTGACCGTGAGCTCCACACCGACCTTCGCGAGCTGCTGGGCGACGAGCTCGAGCGTCTGCTTCGACAGCGGCTGCGGTGCGGCCTCGTACACGGTGATCGCGAGGCGCTCGCCGTCCTTCTCGCGGATCCCGTCGGACCCGGCCGTCCAGCCCGCCTCGTCGAGCAGCTTCTCGGCCTTGTCGGGGTCGTATGCGTAGTGCTCCGACTCGTCCTTGTATCCGAGCGCCTCCTGCGAAAGCACCGAGGTCGCAACGGGGTAGTTCTCGGTGAACAGGGTGTCGACGACCTCCTGGGCGTCGACCGCGGCGACGAGCGCCTGACGCACCCTGATGTCGCTCAGCAGCGGGTTCTCGGGACGCAGCGAGATGGAGTTGTTCACGCCACGGGTCTGCGGTGCGTACAGCGTGAAGCCCGAGCTCTCGACCCGGTCCTCGTCGAAGGCCTGCACGTAGCGGACGTAGTCGGCCTGACCCGCGAGCAGCGATCCGATGCGCACGGAGTCCTCGGGGGTGACGAGCACGTGCACGGCGTCGACGTACGGACGGCCCTGGTTCTCGGCGCTCTCCGGCGCCCACGCGTAGTCCTCGCGGGCGGTGAGGGTGAACTCTGTGCCCAGCTTCTCGTCGGTGAGGGTGAAAGGCCCGGCGCCGATGATCTCCTCGGCGTTGCCCGCCCCGAAGTCCTCGATGGTGCCGTCGAGCGTCTCGGGCGAGAGCAGGCCGGAGTTGATGGTCGACGTCGCCTGCAGGAACCCGGGAGCCGGGGCCGAGAAGCGGAAGGTGACCGTGTCGTCGTCGACGACCTCGCTCGAGGCGTAGTTGTTGATCGCCTCGGAGACCGTGAGGCCGCGCTCGGGGTCGCCGAGGCCGTACGTGTCGAAGTTCTTCGCCACGGCCGCGGCGTCCAGCGGCGTCCCGTCCGAGAAGGTGACGTCGGGGCGCAGGTCGAACGTGTACTCGGTGGCGTCGTCGTTCACGGTCCAGGCCGAGGCGATCCACGGCTCGATCTCGAGCGAGTCGGGGTTCTGCCACGTCAGGCGCGCGGCGATGTTGTTGACCACGCCTCCGTTCGGGTAGAACCCGGCCTGCGGCGGGTAGAGGTTCGTGAAGGTCTGGTGCTCCAGATAGGTCAGCGTTCCCCCGGTGACGGGGTCGCCCGCGTCGGCGGAGGCGCCGCTCGGGGCCGGCGAGGACGCGCAGGCGGCGAGTCCCGCCGCGAGGACGAGCGGAAGCGCGACGGCGGCTGCGCGGATGAGACGGCGGTTCATGCGGGTCCTCCTGGACGGGATGCTGTGGTTCGGTGTGCGGGTGAACGTCACGCTAGGGACTCTCACGGTCGTGACGCGAATGGGGTCGTCATGTGCGGACCCGGCCTGTCACGAGACGTCATGACGGGTCACCAGACGCAATCCGACGTAATGGATGACGCGGTTCAGCGGACGAGAAGCGATGATGCGGCACGCTGCTCGCTGCCGACCTCGACGCCGCCGCCGACGCCGAGACGGTCCCGCAGCGGGGCGGGCGCTCCGTCGCTGCGACCGAGCAGGCCCCGTCGACGCAGTTCGGGCGCGGCGAGGCGGGTGAAGGCCTCGAACTGTGCGGGCTGGAACGCGGAGAGCACGTTGAACCCGTCGGCTGCACCCTGGTCGCGCCAGGTCTCGAAGTGGTCCGCGATCGTCGCGGCGTCGCCGACCACGAATGCGGCAGGCACGGCATGGGCCGCGACGAGGTGGCGCCAGGTCAGCGCCGTCTCGCCGTCATCCCCGACGCGGAGTCCGGCGATGAGTCGCAGGCGCTCGATCAGCGCCGCTCCTGCCTCCCCGAGGCGGGCGGCCTGATCGCGGGTCACGACCTCGTCGAAGCCGGCGGAACGCAGCGGGTCGTCGGCACCGACGCCCAGGGCGTCGGCCAGCGCGGCGACCGATCTGTTCGCGGGGAATGCCGTGCGGGACGACTGATGCCCCTCGTCGAGCGGGACGAGCGCGAGCAGCCGTTCGACGATGCGGTGAGCGTCGGCATCCGTCGGTGCGACCACAGGAAGCACGGGCGCGATCACCGCCAGCCCCTCGGGCGAGCGGCCTGATCGGAGCGCGATCTCGCGCAGCTGCCGCCGTGTGGCGATCGCATCGGCGATGTTCGGGGCGGCGATGAGCGCGAGATCGGCCTCGGTCGCGGCGAGCGCGCGCGACCGCGGCGAAGTGCCCGCGTGCACGAGAGGGATCCGCCCCTGCGGGGGGCGGGCGACGTTCAGCGGTCCGGAGACGCGCACGTGCTCGCCCCGGAGGTCCGCACCCCGGAGCCCGTCCGGGTCGATGAGCACGCCGCGTGCGGCATCCGCGATCCAGGCGTCCTCGCTCCACGAGTCCCACAGACGGCGCAGGGCGACGACGAACTCCTCGGCGCGGTCGTATCGGCTCTCGTTGTCGGCGTGCGCATCGCGACCGTGGTTGCCCGCGGCTCGTGGCTCGGCTCCGGTGACGAGGTTGACGCCGGCGCGACCGCCTGTCAGCAGGTCGAGGGATGCGAGCGAGCGCGCCGTCGCATACGGATCGGCGTAGGTCGTGTTCACCGTCGCGATGAGGCCGATGCGAGAGGTGACCCCGGCGAGGTACAGCACGGCGCTCACCGGGTCGATCCGCGCGAGCAGGTACGGGTCGCGGAATTCGAGGTCCGGCCCGGTGGCCAGCCAATCGCCGAAGAACAGGTAGTCGAGCCCCGCGTCCTCTCCCTCTCGCGCGATGCGACGGAGGATCTCGGCATCGGCCGAGGGGTCGCGATGCGCGCCCGGCTGACGCCAGCCGGAGGGATACGCGCCGAGAGTGCGCACCATGGCGCCGATGATGAGGGGTTCGGTCATGCACCCGAAAGTATGAGCGGGCTCGGCAGCGGGCCAATCGGCGGGGAAGCGCAGCGAAACGGATCGCAACACGGCGACACATCCTCCCCGAGTGTCGGAGCCCGATCGGAGGATGGGACCATGACCTCGACCTCCTCCCCCGCGCTCTGAGCAACGCAGTGGTGACCGCATGATCGAGTTCGCCACGATCCGCCTGTCGGCCGGGCTCGAGGATCCGAGCGATCTGATCGCCGACCTCGACCGCGCGCTCGCGCTCGTCTGAACGGCATCCGTTCCGGCCGCCCCCCGGATGCCCTGGTCTGAACACCCCGTGCTCAGCCTCCACCCCCTACGCTGAGATGATGACTGGTCTTCGTTGGGGAATCCTCGCGACCGGCGGCATCGCCGGCGCGTTCGCATCCGATCTGCGCACCGCCGGGCTCGATCTCGTGGCGGTCGGCTCGCGCTCGCAGGAATCGGCCGACGCCTTCGCCGCCCGCTTCGACATCCCGCGCGCGCATCCCTCGTACGAGGCGCTCGTCGCCGACCCCGAGGTCGACATCATCTACGTCTCGACCCCGCACCCGATGCATCACGAGAATGCCCGCCTCGCGCTCGAAGCCGGCAAGCACGTGCTGGTCGAGAAGGCGTTCACCCTCAACCACTCGGAGGCGGAGGACCTGCAGCGTCTGGCCGCCGACCGGGGTCTGCTCGCGATGGAGGCGATGTGGACGCGCTACCTGCCGCACATGGCCCGCATCCGCGAGATCATCGCCGCCGGGACCCTCGGTGAGATCCGCGCCGTGAGCGCCGACCACACCCAGCTGCTCCCCTCCGACCCCGAGCACCGCCTCAACGCCCTCGAGCTCGGCGGCGGTGCCCTCCTCGACCTCGGGATCTACCCGATCTCCTTCGTGTGGGACATCCTCGGCGCCCCGACCGGCATCCACGCCGTCGGGCGCCTGATCGAGACCGGAGCGGATGCCGAGGTCGCCACCGTCATGACCCACGACGGCGGAGCGATCTCGACGACGCTCTCGTCGTCGCGTGCCGCGGGCCCCAACGCGGCGAGCATCATCGGCACGACGGCGCGCATCGACCTCGACCGCGTCTGGTACACCCCCACCACGTTCCGCGTCGTGCAGCCGGACGGCACGGTCGTCGAGGAGTACGTGTCGGAGGTCGACGGTCGCGGCATGCAGTACCAGGCCCTCGCGGCCGAGCGCCTCGTGGGCGACGGCGTGCTCGAGGGCGACATCCTGCCGATCGCCGAGAGCGTCGCGATCATGGGCACCCTCGACGAGATCCGCGCGCAGATCGGCGTGCGCTACCCGCGCGAAGGAGTGAACCATGGCTGAGGCCACCGACGCCCGCGTCGCCGTCTACCTGGACTTCGACAACATCGTCATCTCCTGGTACGACCGTGTGCACGGACGGAACGCCTATGGCAAGGACCGCCAGCGGATCACCGAGAACCCGACCGATCCGGAGGTCACGGAGCGGCTGTCCCGCGCCATGATCGAGGTCGGCGCGATCATCGACTACGCGGCCTCCTTCGGCACGCTCGTGCTCACCCGGGCGTACGCCGACTGGTCGTCGCCCGTGAACGCGGTCTACAGGTCGCAGCTCGTGGCCCGCGCCGTCGACCTCGTGCAGCTGTTCCCGGCCGCCGCCTACGCGAAGAACGGCGCGGACATCCGCCTCGCCGTCGACGCGGTCGAGGACATGTTCCGTCTGCCCGACCTCACGCACGTCGTGATCGTCGCCGGAGACAGCGACTACGTCCCGCTCGCACAGCGCTGCAAGCGTCTGGGTCGCTACGTCATCGGCGTCGGCGTCGCGGGATCCACCGCGAAGTCCCTCGCCGCCGCGTGCGACGAGTTCGAGGCGTACGACTCGCTTCCCGGCGTCGTGCGCCCGAGCAAGACCGCGCCCGCGCCCGTCGTCACCGTTCCCGAGGTCGCCGTCGAGCCTGTGGCCGAGCCGGCCGCCGAGCCCGCCGCGAAGGCCAAGTCGCGACCGCCGACGAAGGCCGCCAAGGCGAAGGCCGCCGCAGCGGCGGCGACCGCTGCGGCACCGTCGTCGTCCGCGAAGCTCGACGAGCACGGCGAGGGCACCGAGCAGGGCGAGGCGACGGAGCTGCTGCATCGCGCGCTGCGCCTCGGGCACGACAAGGCCGATGCCGACGAGTGGCTGCACAGCTCGGCGGTGAAGACGCACATGCGTCGCATGGACCCGTCGTTCAGCGAGAAGGCCCTCGGCTACCGCTCGTTCTCGGACTTCCTCAAGTCGCGCGAGAGCATCGCGGAGCTCGAGGAGACCGGCCACGAGCGCCTGGTGAAGCTGCGCGACTCGGTCTGATCCGCGCCGCCGGTCACGTCGTCACTCCTCGAAGTCATACTCCTGGAACGCCGCGACCTCGGGCACCCAGCGTTCCGAGACGAACGCCGTGTGCGCGGGGTGCGCGTCGTAGGCGCGGTACGCATCGCGGTCGCGGAACACCATAGAGAACTGATGCTCGAGGTCGCTCTTCGGGCTCACCTGGCGACGGATCGTGAAGTCCTCGACACCGGGGATCGACGTGAGCACCGCTCTGCCCGTCGCGAGGAACTCGCGCTCCTCGGGGCTGCCCGCCTCGTGCACGAGGCGGAAGACGACGGTGTGCTGGATGGTCATGCGGGATCTCCGGTCTGCTGGCTGCTGAAGGCGGCGTCGAACGCGGCGGTGGGCACGGGCCAGAGCAGCGACCGCACGTAGGCGAGGGCCTCCGGCGCGCCGTGCAGGCGGTCCATTCCCGCGTCCTCCCATTCGATCGAGATGGGTCCGTCGTATCCGATCGCCTCGAGCGCGCGGAACGCGTCCTCCCAGGGCACGTCGCCGTGGCCGGTCGAGACGAAGTCCCACCCGCGTCGCGGGTCGCCCCACGGCAGATGCGATCCGAGCACGCCCGCACGCCCGTTGTGCGGTCGCATCCGGGTGTCCTTGCAGTCCACGTGGTAGATCCGGTCGGCGAAGTCGACGATGAACCCGACGGGATCGATGTTCTGCAACATCATGTGCGACGGGTCCCAGTTGAATCCGAACGCCCCACGGTGCTCGATCGCCTCCAGCGCCCGCACGGACGACCAGTAGTCGTAGGCGATCTCACCGGGGTGCACTTCGTGCGCGAACCGCACGCCCTCGCCGTCGAACACGTCGAGGATCGGGTTCCAGCGCGCGGCGAAGTCCTCGAACCCGCCTTCGATGACGGATGCCGGTACCGGCGGGAACATTGCCACATAGGGCCAGATCGATGAGCCGGTGAACCCGACGACGGTGTCGACGTCGAGCTTGCGCGCGACCCGCGCCGCCCGCTTCATGTCGTCCGCCGCACGGGCGCGCACGCCCTCGGAGTCGCCGTCGCCCCACACGTAGTCGCGCAGGATCGCCTGGTGACGGAAGTCGATGGGGGCGTCGCACACCGCCTGGCCCGCGAGATGGTTCGAGATCGCGAAGATCTGCAGACCGTGCCGGTCGAGGATCTCGCGGCGCGAGGCGACGTAGGCGTCGTCCTCGTCGGCTCGCCGCAGGTCGAGATGGTCGCCGGATGCTGCGACCTCGAGGCCGTCGTATCCCCACTCGGCCGCCAGCCGGGCGACCTCCTCGAACGGCAGATCGGCCCACTGGCCGGTGAACAGGGTGACCGGGTGCGTGGTCATGGACACTCCTTCGTATCGCGTGACGGGTCAGGTGCCGAGCGCTCTCAGCGCCTGGATGCTGCGGGCCGCGAGCTCGTCCTGGCTCGCCGCGAGTGGTCGCCAGACGGATGCGGCGACGGCTATCGTCGCGTTCTCGCCCGTGAAGCTCTCCAGCCCGAGCGGCCCTCGATAGTCCGCATCGTCGAGGGCACGGAGGATCTCCGGCCAGTCCGTGTGGTCGTCGCCCACGGCGCCCCGATCGCTGCCGCACACCTGCACGTGCGCGATCGCCGAGCCCGCCGCGCGGATGGCCTCCGCGGGCTTCTTCTCCTCGATGTTCAGGTGGTAGGTGTCGAGCGCGAGCCCGACGCCTGCGCCGAGCAGCGGTGCGAGCGCGTCGAGGCTCTGCTCGACCGTGTTGAGCACGCTCGTCTCGTAGCGGTTGAGCGGTTCGACGGCCAGGGTGATCCCGGCGGAGGCGGCCTCGGCCGCGACCGGCTCGAGGTTCGTGCGCAGCTCGCGCACCACTCGCGAACGGTCCTCGACGGACATCCGCCAGGTAGCCCCGGTGGGTGCGTAGAAGGGACCGGCGACCACCGCGGAGCCGAGCGTCGCGGCCGCCGCGATGCACGAGCGCAGGTAGTCCTGCGTGGCCCCGACGTCACCGGCCTGCGCGAGCAGCGAGCGCCGAGGGCCCATGGCCCCGACGACGATCGCGGCGAGGCCGAGGTCATCGAGCACGTCGCGGGCTCGTGCCGGATCCCAGTCCCCGACGCTCTCGAGCGGAAGCTCGAGCGCCTGATACCCCATCCCCGCCGCCTTCCGCGCGAGCGGCTCGAGAGTCGCGTCGGTCAGTGGAGACGTCCACACCCACGTGTTGACGGCGATCGTGCGAGGCATCCTGCTCCTTCGGGGATGACGCGAGTGCTCCCACCCTCCCATCCGCGAGGCGCAGAGGGGAAGGGTGGGAGCATCACCGCGGGTTACGGGATCTGGCGTTCCTGCCAGACGGTCGGGTAACCGGGAAGGTTCTCGCCGCCGAACTTCGCGTAGTGTCCGTCCGGCATTCCCTCGTTGGCGGCGAGGTAGTCGTCGAGCTCTGCTTCGATGATCGGCTTCTGCGGGAGCACCCACTCCTTCGGAACCTCTTCGCCGGCGAAGATCATCTGCGCGGCGAGCAGCGGCGTGCGCCACTGGAAGTTCGAGTACACCGGGGCGAGGCCCGTGAGACCCGTGTCCTTCCACTTGCGGAGGAAGCTCATCTCGTCCTCGCCGGTCATCACCGGGTAGTCGGCGCCGGCATCTTCGAAGGCTTCGATCGCGGCGACAGCGCCGTCACCGGCATCCATCCAGATTCCCTGCACGTCGCCCTTGGCGAGCTCGTCGCTGATGATGCTCTTGATCTCCGCGGGGTCGGCGCCCGTGAAGTAGTCCACGGCCTCGATCCCCGCCTCGTCGAAGAGCTTCTCCGCAGCGGCCCAGCGGTGCTCGAGCACGTCGACTCCGGGGAGGATGCGCAGCGCCACGACCTTGTCGCCCTCTTCGAGGTTGTCGATGAGGAACTCGGCCGTGTCGATGCCCCACGCGAATCCGCCGATCGGGTGGATGAACGTGACCGGGCAGTCGGTGTCGACGCCGCGGTCGAACACGATCACCGGCTTGCCGGTCTCGCATGCGCGCTCGACGGCCGGCGTCATCGCCGCGGTGCTGTTGGGCGAGATGAGGAAGACGTCGCAGCCGCCCTCGGAGATGAAGTAGTCGATGTCGGCGATCTGCGTGTCATCCGAGTCCTGCGCGTCGCGGGTCTCCATCTCGCTGATCGCACCGGCCTCCTGCAGCGACTTGAGCTGCTCGTTCATCGTGATCCAGCCCGTCTGCCGCCACGGGTTCGAGATCGAGGCGTTCGCGAAGCAGGCCTTCTTGGGCCCCTCGCTGGCGAACTCCGACGTGTCGACCATCTCGGCGTTGATGTGCTGGAGATACGGCTCGGTCGCCGGCCCCTGGGGCTCGACACCCCGCTCCTCCATCTGCTTGTCGAACAACTCCTGGTCGAACCATTCGGTGGTCTCGGCCGACTCCTCCGGGTTCTCCGACTCCGCCGGCGCCACGGACGGGTCTGTCGTACACCCGGCGAGCGCGATGAGGCCGAAGAGAGCCACCCCTGCGGTGGCGATCTTCATCGATCGTCGCATTGCTAATCTCCTCTGGTTTCTGTGTGGATGGTGCTGGTTGTTACGGGTTCTGAGGTCTCTGTGCGCGGAACGTCCGGAGACGGCTGCGGGCCTCGCCGGCGCCGTGCCCGGAAGGCGACCGCGGAGTACGCCACTGCGGCGATGATGATCACGCCCTGCACGGCGTCTCGCAGCGTCGAAGGGACCCCCGCGATGTTCAGCAGCATGAAGAGGGCCTCGAGCGCGAAGGCTCCCGCCGCCGCCGCGACGATCCATCCCCGGCCTCCGCCGAGCACGACCCCGCCGAGGACGACGGCGGTGATGGCGACGAACTCGTAGCCGCGGCCGACCGAGGGATGCACCCCGGCGTACCCGACGAGCAGCACGGCGGAGAGCGTGGCCGAGAGCGACGAGATCACGAACGCCCGTGTCGTCACCCAGGCACTGCGCGCCCCGGCGAAGTCGACCGCGGTCGAGTTGTCGCCGACCGCGATGAGGAGCTTGCCGAGCGGGCGCTTGGTGATCCAGATGCCCAGCGCGAGCCACCCGATCAGGATGAACACCGCCCAGGGGATGAACTCGAGCACCGGCACGTCACGGATGCCGCCACGACCGATCTCGCGGAAGCTGTCAGCCGGGTTGCCCGTGGCCGCTCCCCCGGTCCACCACATGACGCCGCCGAGAAGGGCGAGCATCATGCCCAGCGTGACGATGAAGGAGGGCACCTTGAGCAGCGTGGTGATGACACCGTTCACGAGTCCGACGACCACCCCGAAGACGATCATGAGCAGCAGCACGGGCACGGTGCGGGAGTCGTCCTGCCCGACGAGGTTGCCGGCGACGATCACCTGCGCGGTGATCAGCGAGCCCTGCGACAGGTCGAACTCGCCCGCGATGATGACGAAGTACTGGCCGATCGCGACGATGGCGATCGGTGCGACGCGCTGGATGAACCTCATGAACTGCCCCGGCTCCGCGAAGCTCGGGTTGAGGATCATGACCGCGACGAGCAGGATCACCAGCAGCAGGAACACCGCGCCCCGAGGGCTCACGAGTGTGCGCAGAGCGTTCACGACCGGCCTCCTTCCGCCACGGTGCTCGTATCGGCGAGTTCGGATGCTGCGGCCGCCATCTCGGACTCGGCCGCCTTGGCGGCGTCGTCTCCCCCGGTTCTCGTGCCGCCGGCGCCGAAGCGCGGACGGCGACTGACGATCGACCGACGACTGTAGACGGCCACCGCGGCGACGATCACCACGCCGCGGACGACGTCCTTCAGGAACGGGTTGACCTGCATGACGCTCATCACGTTGTCGACGACCGCGAGGATCGCGACGCCACCGATGGCACCCCAGATCGAACCGCGTCCGCCGAGCAGCAGGGTGCCTCCGAGCACGACGGCCGCGATCGACAGCAGCGCGTAGCCGCCCTGCTGGCCGACCGTGGGACTGCCGACGCCGAGACGGCTGGCGAGCAGCAGGCCGGCGAGGCCCGCGAAGACGGAGCACAGCACGTGCGCGGCGATCAGCGGCGGGCGGGTGCGCACCCCCGACAGGCGCGCGATCTCGGGGTCGCCGCCGACCGCATACAGGTGGGCGCCGGTGCGCGTGCGGTTCAGCAGCAGCCAGACGACGACGGCGAGCGCGATCATGATGATCGTCGACACCGGCACGGGCCCGACTCCGGTGGCGCCGATGAGCTGGAACTCCCACGGCACGCTGCCCGCCGAGCCCTCGAAGTTGGTGTTCAGGATCCCCTGCAGGATCAGCCCCACGCCGAGCGTCGCGATGAACCCGTTGACCTTCAGCACGGTGACGATGAGTCCGTTGACCAGACCGATCCCGGCGCAGACGAGCAGAGTGATCGAGACCGCGGCCGGGATGTTCCCGGGGTTGCCGTTCATGATCGTCGCCGCCAGGAGGCTCGACAGACTCACGACGTAGGTCACCGACAGGTCGAGCGACGCGCCCAGCACCACGAGGGTCTGCCCGATCGCGACGAGCCCGAGGACGCTCATGCCGGTGAGGATGTCGCGGATGTTGCCGGGGCTGAAGAAGTTGCGACCGACGGTGCCGACGAGGATGGCGCCGACGATGAGCGTCAGGATGAGGATCCCGAGCACGATGACGGTCGAGTCGATCCGCACTCTCTTCATCGTGCACCCCCGTCGACCGTCGCGCCCGTGGCTGCGCCGAGGATCTCGTGCTCCGCGGAACCCGCCGGCAGCTCGGCGACCAGTTCGCCGTCGTGCATCACGAGAATCCGATCGCTCATGCCGATCACCTCCGGCAGCTCGCTCGACACCATCAGCACCGCCTTGCCCTGTGCCGCGAGGTCGCGCATGAGCTGGTACACCGCGTACTTCGCACCGACGTCGATGCCGCGGGTCGGCTCGTCGAAGAGCACGATCTGCGGCTGTGTGAGCAGCCACTTGGCGAGCACGACCTTCTGCTGGTTGCCGCCCGAGAGGAAGCGCACCTCCTGGTCGAGACCGCGGGAGCTGATCTCCAGCGAGCTGAGCACCCCCGGCACCTCTCGACGGGACGAGGCGGTGCGAGCGGTGAAGACGCTGCGGATCACGAGCAGGGTGTTGTCGAGCACCGACTGCCCGAGCGCCAGTCCCTGGGCCTTGCGATCCTCCGAGACGAGGGCGAGTCCCGCGCGCACCGCCGCCCTGGCGCTCGTGATGCGCGTCGATGAGCCGTCGACCCGCATCGAGCCCCGCACGAACGGGTCGATGCCGAAGATCCCCTCGACCAGTTCGGTGCGTCCGGACCCCTGGAGCCCGGCGATCCCGACGATCTCCCCGGCGCGGAGGGTGAGCGAGACGCCGTCGACGAAGGCGTTGCCGCAGCCGTCGAGCTCGAGCCGCGGCTCGCCGACGACGGTGCCGGCCACGGCATCCGGGTAGTACGACTGGATGGATCGGCCGACCATTCGGCGCACGAGTTCGTCGGTCGTCAGGGCGCTCGTCTCATCGGTCGAGACCAGAGCGCCGTCTTTGAGGATCGTGATGCGGTCGCACAGGTCGAAGATCTCCTTGAGCCGGTGCGAGACGTAGATCACCGCCACCCCGCGAGACGTGAGCCGGCGGATGATCGCGTACAGCAGCTCGACCTCGCGGTCGCTCAGCGCGGCGGTGGGCTCGTCCATCGAGATGACCTGCGCCTCGAACGACAGCGCCTTGACGATCTCGACGATCTGCTGCTCGGCGACGGTCAGCGAACCGACCCGGGCCTGCGGGTCGATGAACGAGACGCCGAGGTCGGCGAGGAGCTCGCCGGTGCGACGGATCATCGCCTTCTGATCGACGAAGCCGCCGCGTCGGGGCTCACGTCCGAGATACACGTTCTGCGCGACCGTGCGCTCGGGCAGCAGCGTGAACTCCTGGAAGACGGTCACGATGCCGTCATCCATCGCCTGCCGCGGATGTGCGTGCCGCACCTCCGCGCCGCGGTAGCGCACCACGCCGTCGTCGGCGGGCTGCACCCCGGCGATGATCTTCATGAGCGTGGACTTGCCCGCGCCGTTCTCGCCGACGAGTCCGTGCACCTCCCCCGGACGCACATCGAAGTCGATGCCCTTCAGCACCTCCACTCCGAAGAACGACTTGCGGATGCCCGAGACCTCGAGCACCGGCTGTGTGATCGTCGCGGTCATGCCGCCACCTCCGTCCATCGTCCGTCCGCGGCCGCCGAGGCGAGGACCGCCTCGGTGAGCACCGCCGAGCGGACACCGTCCTCGAACGTGGGCAGCCCGTCGGGGGTCGCGCCGCCGATCGCCGCATACACGTCGGCGATGAAGCCGTTGAACGCGTCCTGATAGCCCATGGCATGCCCCGAGGGCACCCGCTGCAGACGAGCCGAGTCGGGCGATGCGGTGGAGGGGTCGCGCAGCAGCAGCCGGGACTCCTCTCGCATGCCGATCCACAGCTCCTCCGGGCGTTCCTGCTCGAAGCGCAGGGTCTGCCTGGTCCCGTGGAGTTCGAGAGTCAGGGCGTTCTTGCGTCCGGCGGCCATCTGCGAGACGAGCAGGGTGCCGAGGGCACCGGACTCGGTCTCGACGAGGATCGCGACGATGTCCTCCGTGTCGACCGCCCGTCCGGCTCGCTCGGCGAACACCCGGCGGGTG
Source organism: Microbacterium sp. Bi98 (assembly GCF_918698045.1). Classification (NCBI taxonomy): domain Bacteria; kingdom Bacillati; phylum Actinomycetota; class Actinomycetes; order Micrococcales; family Microbacteriaceae; genus Microbacterium; species Microbacterium sp. Bi98. The sequence goes on from NZ_CAKKLK010000001.1 coordinate 192,523, forward strand.
CGGGCGCTCAGCGACCGGATCCGCTGGCCCGTCACGAACTCGATGAGGTCGCAGAGGTGCGAGCCGATGTCGGCGAACGCCCGTGATGCCCCGCCGGATGCCGACCGCACCCGCCAGTCATCGTCCGTGGAGAGGAGCATCCAGTCCTGCAGGTACGAGCAGTCGAGGGTGAGGAGCTCCCCGATGCCGCCCAGGGCGACGCGGGCCCGCGCCTCCCGCACCATCGGGTGGTAGCGGTAGACGAAGGGAACCGCGGTGACGCGGCCGAGAGATCCGGCGACCCGTGCGAGTTCACGGGCGTCCGCCGCGTTCGTGGCGAGGGGCTTCTCGCAGATGACATGCTTGCCGGCTTCGAGCGCGCGCAGCGCAAGTCCGGCGTGCGTGGCGTTGGGGGTGCAGATGTGGACGACGTCGATGTCATCGGCCGCGAGGAGAGCGGCGGCATCGGCCTCAGCACGCACGGCGCCGAGTTCGTCCGCGGCCTGACGCCCGCCCGCGAGGGAGCCGGTGGCGACGGCGCGGAACTCGCCTCCCGCGTCCCTGGCCGCGGTGCGATGCACGCGAGCCATGAATCCCCCGCCGAGGATGCCGACTCGGATCGTCCCGAGACCGGTGTCTGTGACATCCGTTGTCATGGCGGTGAGTCTGACACGGCTCCTCGACTTTTGCTAGGTATTCGTCAAAAGTTCTTCGTAACGAATCGGAAGTCGACCGAGCGGTGGCGCAAGTCTGTGGTTTACTGACGCAATGGTCGACGCACTCCGCACCGCCGCGGCGGCGAATCCCGGGGCGGGCGAGATCTTCCAGATCCTTCGCGACGGCACCGCCCGCACCAAAGCCGAGCTCGCGACCATCACGGGTCTCGCGCGGTCGACCGTCGCGCTGCGGGTCGATGCCCTGCTCGCCGCCGACCTGCTGCGACCGGCAGGCGAGGCGGTCTCGACGGGCGGCCGACCGCCTGCGCGACTCGCCTTCAACTCCCGTGCCGGAGTCGTGCTCGCCGTCGACCTCGGTGCCACTCACGCCACCAGTGCCGTCGCCGATCTCGCCGGCGTGATCCTCGACTCGCGCACCCGCACGATCGACATCGGCGACGGGCCCGAGAGCCTCCTCGATCTGATCCTCGACGATGCGGGCGCTCTCCTCGAGGCCTCCCGCGCTGCCGGCATCCCGCTGCTCGGGGTGGGCATCGGCGTGCCGGGTCCCGTCGAGCATTCGACCGGGCGACCGACCAACCCGCCGATCATGCCCGGCTGGGACCGCTTCGACATCCCCGCCTACGTGCAGCGCACGTTCGACGTGCCGGTGCTCGTCGACAACGACGTGAACATCCTCGCGCTCGGCGAGCAGGCCACCACGTGGCCGCACGTCGATGACCTCGTGTTCGTGAAGGTCTCGACCGGCATCGGGTCCGGCATCATCGCCGGCGGACAGCTGCAGCGCGGCGCGCAGGGATCGGCCGGCGATCTGGGGCACGTCCAGGTGCCGAGCGGCGCAGGCTCGACGAGGGAGCCCGGCGACGAGCGCGACCTCGAAGCGCTCGCGAGCGGGTCGGCGCTGGCCGCAGCTCTGCGGGAGGCCGGGCTTGCGGCGCACAGTCCCGCAGATGTGGTCGACCTCGTCCGCTCGGGCAATGCCGCTGCGATCGAGGCGACCCGTCAGGCCGGCCGAGATGTCGGCGAGGTGCTCGCGACCGTCGTCAATCTGCTCAACCCGTCGATCATCGTGCTGGGCGGCAGCATCGCCCGCGCCGGCGAGCACCTTCTCGCCGGGGTGCGCGAGGTCGTCTATCGACGATCCATCCCCCTGGCGACCCAGCACCTCGCCATCGTGCAGTCGCAGGCGGGTGACCGGGCCGCCGTGCTGGGCGCCGCGATCATGGTCGCCCGCGAGGTGCTCTCACCCGCGAACGTCGACCGCTATGTGGCGACGAAGGCGCGCTGACCGCACCGCCGCCGCCACAGCGGCTGACCTCAGAGAGTCGCCTCGAAGGGATCGAAGTCGGCATCCAGCGAGCCCACCTCGTCGATCGTGCTCTCGACCTGCACGAAGCTGCGCGATTCGGCGGCCTCTTCGATCGACAGCAGCGTGTCGAGCACGTGATAGCCGAATTCCCCCGTGGCGACATGCGTCCGGCCGGCGGCGATCGACCGCGCCATGTCCAGCAGACCGACGCCGCGTCCCGAGAGCACGCCCTCCTGCTCGACGTCGACGACGTCCTGCACGGTCGGTTCCGGCGGCACGAACACGCGGGACAGCGGTCGCGTGATCGTGATCGGTCCGCCGAACGTGTTGGGGTCGGGGATCACGATCGTGCCCTCGGTGCCCGTGATCTCGACGATGCCCTGGCGCAGCAGAGGTGAGTCGGTGCTGTAGAGGCTCTGCGCCTGTCCGCCCTGCTCGAAGTCCATCAGCACGCTCAGCGTCGACGGGATCTCGACCGGGAACTCCTGTCCGGCGAGCTCTCCCACCTGCACCGTGCGCGTCGGAGCACCCTGGAGTCCGAGGGCTGCGACGGCCGCCACCGGACCGAACACGTGCACGAGCGCCGAGACGTAGTACGGCCCCATGTCGAGCAGCGGACCCGCACCCTTGGCATACAGGAACGCGGGGTTCGGATGGAAGATCTCCGGCCCCTGCCACTGGAACGTGGTCTGGGCGAAGAGGGGACGACCGATGTCGCCGCGGGCGATCGCGCGCTTCGCGGTCTGCACGCCGGGTCCGAGCACGGTGTCGGGGGCGACGCCGACACGGAGACCGGCGGCCTCCGCCCTCTGCAGCAGGCGCTGCGACTCGTCGCGGCTGACGCCGATCGGCTTCTCCGTCCACACGTGCTTGCCGGCGGCGAGGATCGCCTCCGACACCTCGACGTGCACGGCGGGGATCGTCAGGTTCACGACGATGTCGATCTCGGGGTCGTTCAGCACGAGCTCGACACCGCCCGCGCGAGGAACGCCGTACTTCTCGGCCTGCGCCTTCGCGCGGTCCTCGAGCAGATCGCCGACGGCGATCACGCGCACGTCGGGGAAGGTCGTGAGGTTCGACAGGTACTGGTCGCTGATGTTGCCCGCGCCGATGATCCCGACGCCGACGGGTCCGTTGCCGATCGCCATCAGCCGGCGACCTTCTCGTCGAGGTAGACGCGGCTGCGCTCGACCGCATCCCAGAGGTCGCCGTCGAAGTGGTCGAACTCGACGATCGCGAGCTCGAGAGCGGGGGCGGCCGCGATGGCCTCGATGAGCGGCACGGTGCCCTCGCCGGCTGCCACCTGATCGGCGGGCGGGTAGGCGCTCAGGAGCGCGGGATCGAGCGTGCCGTCCTTGGCGTGCACCGCGATCACGCGGTCCCCGAGGCGCTGCAGCAGGGCGACCGGGTCGACCCCGCCGCGTGCGACCCAGTAGAGGTCGACCTCGAGCACGACACGCTCGTCGAGCAGGCCGGCGAGCACCTCGAGCCCGGTGACGCCGTCGAAGACGGCCTCGAGCTCATGGGCGTGGTTGTGGTAGCCGACGCGCACGTCGACGGTCGCGCCGACGGCGGCCGCCTCGTTGAGCAGGCGCGCGGTCTCCTCGATCTGCTCGATCGACTCCCAGCGCGCGGGCTCCGTGTAGGGGTCGATGACGGTGCCCATGCCGAGCACCTTCGCCGCGGCGAACACCTCGGCGGGCGACGGCACCGGAAGAGTGGTCCCGCTGCCGTCCGGGTTGACGAACGACTCGGAGGCGAGGAACGCGTGGCCGGAGGGAGCGGTCAGGCCCGCCGCAGACAGGGCGTCGGCGAGCGGCTGAGCCCGGCGCACGAAGTCGTAGGGCTCGACGGCGGTGAAGCCTCTGGCGGCCACCTCTTTCAGCGAGCCTTCGAGGTCGGTCTCGAGCTGATCCTTGATCGTGAACAGCTGGATGGAAGTCTGAATCGCCACGGGGTCTCCTTCGGTCGTCGGTGACGTGCGGGCTGCCTTCACCCGTCTGTCCGAGCACGCTATCACCAAATACCTCCGCGCGGAAGTTTTCAATCTGTAGACTCGCCTCATGAGTCTGGATCAGGATCGCCCGCGGCAGCGCGGTGCCTACGCGAAGGGCATCGCCCGTCGCCAGGAGATCCTCGATCGCGCCATCGAGGTCTTCGCCGCACGCGGAGCCGACCGCACGAGCCTCCGCTCCATCGCCAGTGCCGTCGGCGTCACTCACGCGGCCCTCACCCACTACTTCGGGTCGCTGGAGGAGCTGCTCGTCGCGGTCTACCAGGAGAGCACGGCGCCCGGTCGCCAACAGCCCGACGCCCTCCCGGCCGATGCGACGCCGGTCGAGCGGATGATCGAGTCCGCGCGCACCAACCGCGAGGTCCCCGGGCTCGTCCAGCTCTACTCCATGCTCGTGGCGACCGCACTCGAAGAAGGGCACCCGGCTGCCCGTGACTTCGCGACGACGCGCTTCGCGCGGTTGCGCACGGACATGGCCGCGCTCGTGCGAGAGCAGCAGGACACGGGTCTCATACGCGAGGACGTCGATGCCGAGGCCGTCGCCGCCCTGGTCGTGGCCGCCTCCGACGGCCTGCAGACGCAGTGGCTCCTCGACGACACCGCGCCGCAGCATGAGGCACTCGCCCTGCTCGATCGACTGCTGCGTCCGACCTCTCGCTAGGGTGAGGGTGTGACAGCACCCGGCACTGATCGACGGTCGCCCTACGAGCGCGCGCTCGGCGAGCGCATCTCGGAACTCCACCCGAAGACCGCCTGGTACTTCCGCACCATCCCCGACGGGCATGTCGGAGTCGGCACGGGCGTGTTCACGAGCGCGGGCTCGCGCCATCGCTGGTTGTGGCCGGTGTTCCGCATCGCGGAATCCCTCGGAGTCGCGTTCGCCGGATGGGAGCACGACGTCCCGTTCCGCATCGAGAACCGCACGGTCGCGGGCGAGGCGCTGGCAGTCAGGCACTTCGATCTCCCAGGACGCACCTGGGTCATGCCCGACGTCGTCTCCCTCGGCGCGAACCGCATCCTCCGCAACGAGATCGGCCCCCGTCGCACGGTCGTCACGACCTTCGACATCGACGTGCGTGACGGTGCCGTCGTGCTGACCATCCGCCGGGTCGGGATGCGGTTCGGGCGGCTGCGCATCACCGCTCCGCGCTTCCTGAGTCCGCGCATCGGTCTCGTCGAGCGCTGGGACGAACAGCGCGAGCGGCACCACGTGAACATGACCATCGACGCCCCGCTGCTCGGCCGCGTCTACGAGTACACGGGATTCTTCGAGTACGCGATCGAGAGCGAGACCCCGTGACGGATCCGATGCCCCGCTCCGCAGGACCCGTCGTGATCGGCGGATCGACCGGCTTCATGGGGCAGTACCTGATCCCCCGTCTGCGGTCAGCGGGGCGGGAGGTGATCACCGTCTCGCGATCCGGCGCCGACATCTCCTGGGGAGACCAGGCGGCGATCGATCGGGCCGTCGACGGTGCGTCGCTCGTGATCGGCCTGGCGGGCAAGAGCGTGAACTGCCGCTATACGCCCGAGAACCGCGCCGCGATCTTCCGCTCGCGGCTCGACACGACCTCGTCGCTGAGCTCCGCCATCGCGAAGGCCGCGAATCCTCCCCCACTGTGGGTCAACTCCTCGACGGCGACCATCTACCGTCATGCCGAAGAGCGTCCGATGACCGAGTCGTCGGGCGAGATCGGCACGGGGTTCTCCGTCGAGGTGGCCAAGGCGTGGGAGCGCGCGCTGTTCGCGGACGACCTCCCCCGGACGCGGCGGGTGGCCCTGCGCAGTGCGATCGTGCTCGGCCACGGCGGCGTGCTCGGCCCGCTGAAGAACCTGGCACGACTCGGCCTCGGAGGGGCGCAGCACGACGGGCGCTGGCCGATCAGCCGCGCACGCCGCGCCGCGGGAACGGGCCACCGCCCCGGCGCACGCCGCGGACGGCAGCGGTTCAGCTGGGTGCACGTCGAGGACGTCGCCCGCATCATCGATTTCCTCGAGGTCACGCCGACCCTCGACGGGCCCGTGAACGCCGCATCTCCGAATCCGACCGACAACGCCGACTTCATGGCCACCGTGCGGCGGCTGCTGGAGGTGCGCATCGGTCCGCCGATGCCTCGGTGGATGCTCGAGCTCGGCGCCATCGGCATCCGCACCGAGACCGAGCTGATCCTCAAGAGCCGGTGGGTCATCCCCGAGAAGCTGACGCTCGCCGGGTTCGAGTTCGCGTATCCCCACCTCGAAGACGCCCTGCGGGAGTCCTTCGATCTCGAGCGCGTCGGCTAGCTCGACGTGTCCGCGGCCCCGCTCGACGACGCGTCGCCCTCGTCTCGCCGGCGCTTCTCGATCTCCTGACGCAGCCGCCACTCCTCGATCTCACGATCGAGATCCGCGATCTGCTGCTCCGTGCTGCGAGCGTCGACCGGCGGGGCCTGGCGTGGCTCGGGTCGGCGGGTCGCGGGGCGCGCAGCCGGCCGCATCCGGGGCAGCCGCAGACCCGCCTCCGAGTACTCCCTGCCGATCGCGAACCACAGCAGACCGCCGATCAGCGGCAGGAGGATCACGATGATGATCCACGCCATCTTCGGCAGGAATCTCACCTGCGCGTCGTCTCGGCGGATGATGTCGACCAGCGCGCCGATCATCAGCGCGATGACGAGGAGCGAGAACAGGAACGGCATGTGTTCAGGGTAGACGACGCCCGCGTCTCGCGCGCCTGCTACGGGAGCAGGTGACCCGCCGCGCGGAAGAGCTCGTACCACTCGGCGCGCGTGAGCTCGATGTCGGCGCCGGCAGCGGCATCCTGCACCCGCTGCGGGGTCGTGGTTCCGAGCACGACCTGCATCTTCGCGGGGTGACGCGTGATCCACGCCGTCGCGATCGCGATCGGTGCGACCGCGTACGACGCAGCCAGCCGATCGATCACGGCGTTGAGCTCGGCATACTCGGGGTTGTCGAGGAACACCCCCGTGAAGAAGCCGCCCTGGAAGGGCGACCATGCCTGGATCGTGATGCCGTTGATGCGGCAGTACTCGACGATGCCTCCGCCGTCGCGGACGATGCTCTGGTCCTCGCGTGCCATGTTCGCGGCGACCGGCTGCGCGAGGATCGGCGCGTGCGTGATCGACAGCTGCAGCTGATTGGCGACCAGGGGCTGAGTGACCGCGGTGCGCAGGAGGTCGATCTGCCGCGGCGTGTGGTTCGAGGCGCCGAACGAGCGGACCTTGCCTGCGGCCTCGAGCTCGTCGAACGCCCTGGCGACCTCCTCGGGCTCGACCAGCGCGTCGGGGCGGTGCAGCAGGAGAACGTCGATGTGGTCTGTGCGAAGCGCCGCGAGCGACCCCTCGACCTGGCGGACGATGTGCTCGTATGAGAAGTCGAACGTGCCCTCGGCGGGGTGGATGCCGCACTTGGTCTGCAGCACGATCTCGTCGCGCTCGGCGGCCGTGAGGTCCAGCGCATCGGCGAAGCGGCTTTCGCAGAAGTGCATGCTGCCGCCGTAGATGTCGGCATGATCGAAGAAGTCGATGCCGGCATTGCGGGCGGTGTCGTACAGTTCGCGGATCTGCGCATCATCCTTGTCATCGATGCGCATCATTCCGGCGACGACGGCGGGGGCTGTGGCGGATCCGAAGGGGATGGTCTTCATACCCCCACGCTAGTGCGGTCAGGGCGTGAGCCGTGCGACCGATATGTCGAGCGCCTGCGCGATGTCGGCCAGATCAGCAACGGTGAAGTCGGCCTCACCCGCGAGCTTCCTGCGGAGCGCTGCGCGGGCGATTCCCGCTCGATCGGAGAGCCAGGGTGCGTCCCGGCCCCCGCGACGCAGTTCTTCTTCGATCGCATTCGCCACCGCACGTCGCACATCTGTCGTCATTCATAGACAGTATCGCCGCATACGGGGTGCGACAAGCGTTCAGCGCACCAGTATGACGGCATCCTGGCTTCATGCCGGTGCTATCGTGACTCACGTGAAGACACCGGGCGAGCAGTTCAATGCGGCGGTAGGCCGCCAGCTCCGCGCCGAGATCGCCGCCGCCGGAAGCAGCATCGCCGCGATGGCGCGCGAGGTCGGCATCGCGAGGAGCGCTCTCGACAACTACGTCACGGGCAAGCGCTCGATCCCGGTTCCCATCCTGTACGCGGTCAGCGCGGCCCTCGACATCGCACCGCACGTGGTGATCACGCGTGCCGAAGAGCGGCTCCGTTCCGAGGGCTTCCGCGGCGGCGCCACGATCACCGCCCTGCACCCCCGCACCGATGTCCGTGGTCGACGCCAGGATGAATCCGAAGTCGCGTTCGAGTCTCCTCTCACGCACGCTGACGACACCGACGATCTCTACGACTGACGACCACCCGGCGAGGAGGATCATGGAGGCCCTCCTTCGCCTGCTCGAAGAGAACGGGCTGCACCTCATCGAACGTCGAGGTCGGCTCCCCGGCGGCTACGAACCGCACACCGCGACCATCCGGGTCACCCCCGGTCTCAGCGCGAGGGCCACATCCAGCGTGATCGCGCACGAGCTCGGGCACGCGATGCTCGGTCACACCCCCACCGCGGATTCGTCGATCCGCGCGCGACAGGAGCGCCGAGCAGATGAGTGGGCGGCCCGACTGCTGATCGACGCCGACGCGTACGCCGAGGCCGAGCGAGCGCGAGGCACCCACCCCGCCAGCCTCGCCTTCGAGCTGGGAGTGACCGTCGAGCTCGTGACCGCCTATCGACGGCTGCTGCGTCGCGTCGGGGACACCACGTACGTCGGCGCGAGGATGGGGCGGGGCCAATGGGAGCATCGCGCCCCGATCGTGTGACATGGCGCCGGGCGCGGCGCTGATTGAATGGCTGCATGACCTTCCGCACCGCCCCGGCCCCGATCACCCTCACCGGCCGCCTCGTCGAACTCCGACCTCTGGAGACGTCTCATCACGACGGCCTCCTCGATGCGCTGCTCGAGGGTGAGCTGTGGAAGCAGGCCTGGTACACCTCGGTGCCCTCCCCCGACGGGCTCGCCGCCGAGATCGACCGTCGGATCGGCCTGATCGAGACCGGTGGGATGATCCCGTTCACCGCATTCGACGCCGAAGGACGGATCCTCGGCCTCACGTCCTATTACGACCTGGAGGCCGACGTCCCCCGGCTGCACATCGGCTACACCTGGAATCGCCCGTCGGCCCACGGCACCGGCACCAACGCCGAGTCGAAGCTGCTGCTGCTCCGGCACGCGTTCGAGGACCTCGGCGTGTTCCGTGTGGGCTTGACGACGCAGTGGGTCAACTTCCAGTCGCGGGCGGCGATCGAACGTCTGGGAGCGAAGCAGGACGGTGTCATGCGCGCGATGAGCCGATACCGCAACGGCGCGCTGCGCGACAGCGTCGAGTTCTCGATCATCGAGCCCGAGTGGCCCGCGGTGAAGGCCAACCTCGAGGCGAGGCTGGCCAGACGCGCCTGACTACTCGGTGGCGTTGCCCGACCAGTTGTCCTTGCGACGGGTGGCCGAGCCGCTGGCGCGCATCACGAACGCGAGCGACAGACTCACGATGAGCAGGCCGGCGATGAAGACGATCGCCTGGAAGTCCTCGAGCGACTGCGCGAGCCCCATGAGCCAGATGCCTCCGAGGAAGAGGATCATGAAGAAGATGAAGCTGAGGATCACGGGATCTCCTGTCGTAGCGGCCGTCATCCAGGATACCGCCTAGCGCACACGCGGCAGCGACGGAACCCCCTGGGCGATCGCCCGCGGGGGTGATTGCGTGCAGGGATGAGCACACGACTGACTGCCCTCGCCATCTCCTGCACCCTCAAGCCGTCTCCCGCGGAATCGAGCAGCGACCTCCTGGGGTCCCAGATCCTGCAAGCTCTCGCGGAGCACGGAGTCGCCGGCCAGCTGGTGCGCGCCGTCGATCACTCGATCAGTCCCGGCGTCGAGACCGACATGGGCGAAGGCGATGAATGGCCGACTCTGCGCGAGCAGGTGCTGGCGGCCGACATCCTCGTGTTCCTGACCCCCACCTGGATGGGCCAGCACTCGAGTGTCGCGCAGCGGGTGCTGGAACGCCTCGACGCCGAACTGAGCGAGACCGACGATGCGGGTCGACCGATCCTGTTCGACAAGGTCGCGATCGCCGGAATCGTCGGCAACGAGGATGGAGCCCACCACATCGCCGCGATCCTGTTCCAGGCGCTGAACGACGTCGGGTACTCGCTGCCCGCCCAGTCGTCGATCTACTGGAACGGCGAGGCGATGCAGACCGTCGACTACAAGGATCTCTCCACGACCCCTGAGAAGGTCGCGCAGGCCACGGCGACGGCAGTGCGCAATGCCGTGCACCTGGCCCGCAGTCTCCAGGCGGACGGATACCCCGCGGAGTAGTTCAGGACTTCGGCGCGCTCCCGCTGTCAGCCTTCGGCTGCACGTAGTCGTCGATCACGAGCTCGCCCGTCGCGTTGAGAGCGCGCATCATCTCTTCGATGCGCGCCTTCTCGATGTTGTGCGGGTCCGGAGAGGTGAAGAGGAACTGCAGCGGGATCGCCGGGTGCATCCAGACGGTGAGACGGCCGGGGTCGCCGCCTTCGCGAGGATGCCAGGTCATCATGAAGCTCTCCTGGCGACGGAGCTTCGTGCCGACGATGACCTTCAGATGAGCGAGCGTCTCGTCGTCGATGAGGATCGGCTCCGAAGTGCCGTCATATCGCAGTCTTCCCATGAAGGAAACCGTACCCCGACGCGCGTGTCATCGTGTACTCGCGTGCGCGCTCTGGCGCGGCGAGAACGTCACAACCTCATCACGGCGCGAACGCTCCACGTCGAGCCCTGCGAGCCCGAGTCGTCGGAAGACCCGACGCGGAAGCACGGGCAGTTCGGCCGTGCGGCCCGACGGCGGCTTCGCGAGCCCGGTGATCAGCGAGAGATCGACGCCCGCGCCGCGCACCTCGATGCGGGCGTAGTCCGATCGCGTCCGCCAGACGAGGTGCTGCAGCTGCCGGAAGGGGATGCGGTGGGTCGCGTTTCCGGCGCGGATGCGCAGGTCGTCATCGCCGAACGCGACGCTGCAGGACAGCGTCCGTCGCCTCAGCACGGCGCGGAGCGTCAGATAGACCGGCAGTCCGACGACCGCGCCCGTGAGGATGATCGCGAGGCGGGCGCCCATGTGCATCACCGCGTCGTCGAATGCGATGAGCAGCACGGTGCCCGCGGTGCCGACGACGAGGACCACCGCCACGATGGCGACCGTCAGCGCCCGCATGCGCAGGTCGATGGCGGAGAACTGGACGTGGGATCCGTCGCCGTTCTCGTCACGCTCCCATTCGGGTGCGACAGGAGGCGGGCGCCTGAGGGCATCACGCCGTCCGATGCGGTCTGTGAGGCGCGACAGAAGGCCCAGCCAGATCCATCCCGCGGCGGGACCGGCGGCGATCTGCAGCACGGCGATGACCGCCCGCACGGGTTCGGGCAGGCCGGCGAGCAGCTCGCTCCCGGCGTCGATCACGACGATCATCACAGCCGTCAGCACCACGGCGACACCGAGGTGCACGGCGACGCCGGCGCGCACCGGGCGCATGTCCATCGTCGCGTTGACGAAGGAGAAGGCGATGCTCCAGCCGCCGAGCAGCATGAGCAGGAACGGGAAGAAGCTCAGGTCGTCGCCCGCGATCGTCCACACCGTCGCGGCCACCAGCAGGAGCACTCCCCACGCGAGCGGAGCCCGCACGAGCCGGCGACCGATCTCGCGCCGCAGCCTCCGCTCCGAGGTCGTCGTGGGCGCCGTGTCGGTCATCGCCCCCATCCTAGAGCGAGGCCGGACGTCATCACGGGGTCACGACGTCGCGTGCGGCAGTACCGTGGATCCATGACCGCTCCTGTTGATCCGACACTCACTCCCGCCTGGTCCGAACTCGCCGCGCTGCGCGAGTCGATCACCGCCGATCTGCGAGGCTGGTTCGCCGCCGATGCCGACCGTGCGGAGCGATTCTCGTTCCCGCTCGCAGACCTCCACGTCGACCTGTCGAAGAACCTCGTCACTGACGACGTTCTCGCAGCGCTTCTGCGCCTCGCCGAGCAGACGGGAGTCGCCGAGCGATACGCCGCGATGCTCCAGGGAAGCCATCTCAACACGTCCGAGGACCGCGCCGTGCTGCACACGGCACTGCGTCGACCGGCCGACTCCTCCCCCGCGCTCGTCGTCGACGGACAGGACGTGGATGCCGACGTGCAGGCCGTGCTCGACGCACTCAGCGCTTTCGCCAGCAGAGTTCGCTCCGGAGAGTGGCTCGGCATCACCGGAAAGCGCGTCACCCACGTCGTCAACATCGGCATCGGCGGCTCCGACCTCGGGCCCGTCATGGTCTACGAGGCGCTCAAGCCCTATGCGGATGCCGGGATCGAGGCGCGGTTCGTGTCGAACATCGATCCCACCGACCTCGCGCAGAAGACCGCGGACCTCGACCCCGAGACGACCCTCTTCATCGTCGCGTCCAAGACCTTCACCACCCTCGAGACGCTCACCAACGCGCGCCTGGCGCGCGATTGGCTGTGGGCCGGACTCCAGGCCTCGGGAGTCATCTCCGACGACGAGGACGCCCGCACCGACGCCGTCGCGCACCACTTCGTGGCGGTGTCGACCGCGCTCGACAAGGTCGCGGCTTTCGGGATCGATCCGGCGAACGCCTTCGGATTCTGGGACTGGGTCGGCGGCCGCTACTCGGTCGACTCCGCGATCGGCCTGTCGCTCGCGATCGCGCTCGGACCCGACACCTTCCGCGATCTGCTGGCCGGCTTCCATGCGGTCGACGAGCACGTGCGCACCACGCCTCTCGAGCGCAACGTCCCGGTGCTGATGGGCCTGCTCAACGTCTGGTACGTCAACTTCCACGGCGCGCAGTCGCATGCGGTGCTGCCCTACGCACAGCAGCTGAGCCGGTTCCCGGCCTACCTGCAGCAGCTGACGATGGAGTCCAACGGCAAGTCGGTCCGCTGGGACGGCACCCCGGTCACCACCGACACCGGCGAGGTGTTCTGGGGTGAGCCCGGAACCAACGGCCAGCACGCGTTCTACCAGCTCATCCATCAGGGCACCCGGCTGATTCCGGCCGACTTCATCGCGTTCGTGAACCCGGCCTACCCTCTGACCGACGGCGGGCAGGACGTGCACGAGCTGTTCCTGGCGAACTTCCTCGCGCAGACGAAGGCTCTGGCCTTCGGCAAGACCGCCGCAGAGGTCGAGGCCGAGGGAACCACCGGAGCGCTCGTCGCGGCACGCACGTTCGCCGGCAACCGCCCGACGACCTCGATCTTCGCACCCGCGCTGACACCGCAGGTGCTCGGTCAGCTGATCGCCCTGTACGAGCACATCACGTTCACGCAGGGCACGATCTGGGGCATCAACTCGTTCGACCAGTGGGGCGTCGAGCTGGGCAAGCAGCTCGCGATGCAGATCGCTCCGGCCATCGGCGGGGACGAGGCGGCCATCGACGCGCAGGACGCCTCCACGAAGGCGCTGCTCTCCTACTACCGCGCGAACCGGAAGTAGGCGAGACAGCGGGAGCGGCGGATGCAGTCGGTCACACGCGGCGACGCGCACGTCAGTGCGCGTCGCCGGGCACTGGTCGTCGTCGCCGTCCTGGTCGTCGCGGCCGGTCTCGTCACACACCTCGCCGGTCGGGGTCCGATCGCGGACGCATTCGGCGACGCCCTCTATGCGGTGATGATCTACGTCGTCATCGCGATCGTGCTCCCACGAGCCCCGGCCTGGATCGTGGGTGCGAGCGCCGCGGCGCTGTGCATGCTGATCGAGTGCTTCCAGCTCACCGGTCTGCCGGCGATCTGGTCCGAGGCCTTCTGGCCGGTGCGACTCGTCCTGGGCGTCGGATTCGATGCGCGCGACCTCGTCGCCTACGCGGTGGGCGCGGGTGCCGCCGCCCTCTGCGACCACGCGATCGGTCGCCGTCTCCGCGCACGCGCACAGTAGACAGAAGAAAGACCCCCGAGCATCGCTCGGGGGTCTTTCTCGTCGGTGGACCTAAGGGGATTCGAACCCCTGACCTCCTCGATGCGAACGAGGCGCGCTACCAACTGCGCCATAGGCCCTGACGTCTTCTACGCTATCACGCTCGAAGACCCTCTCGTGCCGCGAGGATCAGCCCGCTGCACGCTTCGCGAGGAGGTCGCGCACATGCGCCTCGATCTCCGCGTCGTCGACGTATCCCATCTTCGCGAACGGAGACGCGGCGGCCTGCGCGGCCGCCGGAATCTGCACGGGTGCGGCGGGCGCCATGCGCTCCGCTCGCTCACGAAGCTCGGCGAGACGAGCCGCAGCGCGGCGCTTCTCCTGCGCATCCAGCTCCGCTCTCGCCACCTGCGCGCGCGAGCCTGCGACCGACACCAGCGGCTCGGGCAGCGGACGCGGGGTCCATGTCGCCGGGCCCTGATCGTGCAGTTCGGGCTCTGCCCTCTGCACGGGCTGCTCGACGACGCGCACCGAACGCCGGGCGGCGCGGGCGGCGACAGCCGACATGCGCTGCAGGGCGAAGCCGGCGACGACGATGATCGACCCGCCGACCCAGAGCAGCAGCTGCGCCTGAAGCGCGATCAGCTGCCACACGCCGAGCCCGGTGACGACGAGACCGAGAAGCAGGGTCGAGGTGGCGACGATGCGCACACGGCGACGCGCGCGGGCCTGTCGCATGACGGGATCAGCCCTCGTTGCAGCCAGCTCTTCGCGGAGCTTCATGAGCTCCGCGGCTTCCTTCTCGGACTGCAGGCGCTTCGCGAGCTTCTGCTGCGCGAGGGCAGTCCGCGCGTTGAGTTCGAGACGGACCTCGCCGGGGGTCTCGCTGGTCTCGGCCAGCACCCGAAGGGCCTGGTTCAGTCTGACGGCGTTGCGCTCCGCGGCGTCGTACTGGAAGCGCCCACGCCAGGAGGGCAGCAGGTAGAGCATCCACAGGAGCACAGCGACGAGGACTATCACTCCCCCGCTCAGCACCGGCCCGTCCATGTCGACAACGGTACGGGAACATCGCTGGTCACGACGCTCAGTCGGAGCGTGTGTCGCGAGGAGTTCTGAAGTCAGCGGCGTGTCAGAGCGCGAAACGGTCCGACGGCGGGATCGTCGCGGCGTCCGGAGGCACCTCGCCGTTCAGCCACCGGGCCAGCACGCCCTGCGGCACATCCTCGCGAGTGAGGGCGAACGCGTAGTGATCCCGCCAGTCGCCGTCGATGTGGATGTAACGGCGACGCAGCCCCTCGTAGCGGAAGCCGAGCTTCTGCACGACCCTCAGGCTCGCGACGTTCTCGGGCCGGATGCAGATCTCCATGCGATGCAGCGCATACTCGGTGAAGCAGGCATCGGTGGCGAGCGCGACGGCTGTGGGCGTGATGCCCTTGCCGGCGAAGCGCTCGCTCACCCAGTACCCGATGGTCGCCGAGCACAACGACCCCCTGGCGACTCCCCACACGTTGAGCTGCCCGGCGATCTCGCCCTCGTACTCCATGACGAACGGATAGCCCGCGCCGTCGCGGTACTGCTGCAGCAGACGTCGGATGCTGAGTCGCATGTCGAACGAGACCGAGCCGTACGGGACGGTGGCCTCCCACGGCTGCAGCCAGGAGCGATTGCTCAACAGCTCGTGCTGAAGAGCCCTCGCGTCCCGAGAGCGCACGAGGCGCAGCTCGATGGGACCATGCCGCATCCCCGTCGCCTGATCCATCCGCGCGCTCCCGACGCCGCGTCGACGCCTAGAGGCGTTCCGCGAACTCCTTGAGCCACGGCCGCAGCTCGGGGCCGAGGTCGTCGCGGTCGGAGGCGAGCTGGACGATCGCCTTGATGTAGTCGACGCGGTCGCCGGTGTCGTACCGGCGTCCACGGAAGATGACGCCCACCACACCGGGGCCGTCGGCACTGGTGGCCAGCTCCTGCAGCGCGTCGGTCAGCTGGATCTCGCCGCCCTTGCCGGGTTCGGTGCGCTCGAGCACCTCGAAGATCGAGGCGGGCAGGACGTAACGGCCGATGATCGCCAGGTTCGACGGGGCGTCCTCGGGTGCGGGCTTCTCGACGAGGTCGGTGACGCGCACGGCATCCGATCCCTCGATGTCCTCGACGGCGGCGGCGCCGTACATGTGGATGCTCGCGGGGTCGACCTCCATGAGGGCGATCACCGCGGCGCCGCTGCGCTCGTGCTCGGCGATCATCTCGGTGAGCAGCTGGTCGCGCTCGTCGATGAGGTCGTCGCCGAGGAGCACGGCGAAGGAGCTGTCGCCGACGTGCGTGCGGGCACGCAGCACCGCGTGACCGAGTCCCTTGGGCTCACCCTGACGGACGAAGTGGATGTCGGCGAGGTCGCTCGAATGGATGACGCGCTCGAGACGCCCCGTGTCGCCCTTCTCCATCAGCTTGACTTCGAGCTCGGGGACCGAGTCGAAGTGGTTGGAGATCGCGTTCTTGTTGCGGCCGATGATGACGAGGATGTCATCGATCCCGGCGCTGGCGGCCTCTTCGACGACGTACTGGATCGCCGGCTTGTCGACGACCGGCAGCATCTCCTTCGGCATCGCCTTCGTCGCCGGCAGGAAACGCGTTCCCAGACCGGCAGCAGGAATGACAGCCTTCATCTTCCGTATACCCATCCACCCAGCCTAGTGGGGATGCCGCCGTAGACTCGGAGCCATGTCCCACGACGTAGAGCATGAGAAGCGCGCGCTTCGCGCCGAGCTCCGCGAACGCCGCCAGCTGCTGAGCGACTCGCAGCGGGAGGCCGCGGCATCCGCCATCACGCAGCGCCTCGATGAGCTGGTCGACGCGCTCGGCGCCCGGTCGATCTCATGCTTCCTCTCGACCACGACCGAGCCGGGCACCCGGGAGTTCGTCACCGGCGCGGTGCGCCGCGGCATCCGGGTCCTGCTTCCTGTGACACGGGCCGACGGCCTTCTCGACTGGGCCGTGGCGACCGATGACGACGACGTCGCGGAAGGCCTCTTCGGGCTTCCCGAGCCGACCGGCGAGGTGCTCGGTCCGATCGCCGTCAACGATGTCGACCTGATGGTGATCCCCGCCGCGGCCGTCGACCGCACCGGGATGCGCATGGGCTGGGGGCGCGGGTACTTCGACAAGACCATCGGTTCGATGGAGAAGTGCCCTCCGGTCTACGCAGTCATCTATGATTCCGAGGTACTCGACTTCCTGCCGAGGGAGGTTCACGACCAGCCGGTCACCGGCGTCGTGACTCCCACGCAGACCCTCCACCTGTCGCCCACGCGACGCTGACCCGCGAGGATCGCAATGCCCACCTATGCCTATGCCTGCCGTTCGTGCGGTCACGCCTTCGACGCCGTGCAGAGCTTCTCCGACGACGCCCTCACCGTCTGCC
This sequence comes from Microbacterium sp. Bi98, assembly GCF_918698045.1. NCBI lineage: Bacteria > Bacillati > Actinomycetota > Actinomycetes > Micrococcales > Microbacteriaceae > Microbacterium > Microbacterium sp. Bi98. Next base: position 209,859 of record NZ_CAKKLK010000001.1, read on the forward strand.
CCGAATGCGGCGGCGAGCTGCGCAAGCAGTACGGATCCATCGGCGTGACGTTCAACGGATCCGGCTTCTATCGCACCGACTCGCGAGCGGGCTCCGGCTCTTCCGCATCCGCCCCGGCATCATCGAAGGCAGAGCCGGCCAAGACCACGACCCCGGCCCCCGCGTCGACCAGCACATCTTCTTCCTGACCCCATCAACTCCCCGGAGGCATCCATGCTCAAAGGTTTCAAGGACTTCATCCTCCGCGGCAACGTGATCGACCTCGCGGTCGCGGTCGTCATCGGCACCGCGTTCACGGCGATCGTCACCGCCGTGGTGAACAGCATCATCACCCCGCTCGTCTCGCTGTTCTTCAAGGCGGATGCGACGGGCAACTTCGGACCGCAGGTGCAGAGCATCTACGGAGATACCGTCACGTTCCCCATCGGCGATCTCATCTCGGCGATCATCAGCTTCCTCTCGGTCGCTCTGGTGGTGTACTTCGTCTTCGTGCTGCCGATGAACACGTTCAAGGCCCACGTCGAGGCGCGCAAGGGCACCGCGGCCGAGCAGCCGGAGGAAGAGCCGGCGGCCGCCACCGAGGCCGAGCTGCTCGTCGAGATCCGCGACCTGCTCGCCAAGAACAGCCCGCGCAGCTGACTCGCAGTCCGCACCGCGAAGCGCACGGTCCGATTCGGGCCGTGGGCTTCGTCGTCTCCCGAACACGCCTGAGCCGCCGGTGCTCAGTAGTGCGGGGGCACGTCCTGCATCAGGCGGTCGTCGTTGGGCCCCTTCGGGCCCGTCGTCCGCTGAGGTTCCCGGACGACCCGATCCGGGTCCGTGTCGGTGCCCGGCACGGGAGTCAGCCGGGCACGCCGCGATCCGGCGACCCGCACGACCTTCTGCCGCGGGGCACCGGAGTCCGGCTGATCAGTCATTCTGCGGGTCGGTGAGATCGATCGGCTGCGTGTCGTTGTCAGCTCGGGCCGCGGATGCCGAGATTCCCAAGACTCCCGCGATGCGCGTGGCCGCCGTGACGGGGTCGCTGTAGAGGTCGAAGGCGTGCACGCGCACGTAATGCCACCCGAGGCGGCGAAGCACGTTCGGGCGCAGCCGCAGGGCCTCGCGCAGTGACTCGCCACGAGACTCCGGGTCGGACTCGATGACGACGGCCTTGCCGTTGTGCTGTGCGACGAGCGGCAGCAGACCGCGGTAGTCGACGTCGACCGCTGCGCCGAGACGGCGAAGCTCTCGTGCGAGGGCGAGCGTCAGCGGGTCGGCGAGATCCTCCAGGCGTGCGTCGCGTCCTCGGGTGGCGAGGCCGCCGAGAATCGACATCAGGGTGGCGGCGCCGAACTCGAGGCGGCCGTCGTCGAACGACGAGGGGCGGATCGACGAGACGATCACCATGGACCGGCGGGCGCGGGTCATCCCGACCGTCAGCAGCCGCTCGCCATCCGGCGTGGACAGGTCGCCGAAGTCGCTGAGCACTCGGCCGTGCTTGGTCAGGCCGTAGCCGAGTGAGAAGATCACCCGGTCGCGGCTCTCAGCCACGGACTCCTCGAGGGTGAGCACCGCGAAGGGCTCGGCCGTGTCGCGACCGACGAAGTCGGCGACGTCGGAGCGCCCGGCGAATGCCGAGGTGACGGCGGCCCTCACGCGCTCGGCGTGACGCCTGCTCGCGGTGACCACCATGAGCGACTCGTCCGGGCGATGCACGGCGTGCTCCACGACCAGCGTGACGACGCGTGCGACCTCGGCCTCGGGGCTCTCCACCGCACCCGACACGGGGTCGGGTGCGCCGGTGCCGCCTTCGACGTAGTCGACGGTGAGGCTGCCCCGCCCCAGGTACGAGCCGGCCCAGGGCAGCGAGACGATCTCGCCGCCGTAGAACGCGTCGTTGATGAGCTCTGCGAGGTCCTCGCCGCCCGCACGGTAGCTGCGCGTGAGGGTCATCACGGGAAGCAGTTCGGACAGACGCTCGAACACCGACACGGAGTCGAAGGGCACCTCGTGCTCCCATTCGGGGCCGGGGTCCACGGCGACGTGGAACGCTGTCGGAAGCTGAGTGACCGGATCGCCGAAAGCGACGACCTGACGGGCACGGCGGATCGCCGGGGCCGCTTCGGCGAGGTTGATCGCGGCCGCATCGACGAGGAGCACCGTGTCGAACTCGACGGAGTCGGGGATCTGCGGCACGAGGTAGGGAGACGAGATCCAGACCGGCGCGAGCACGCCGACGAGGGTGGGCGCGGAGCTCACGATCTCGGCTGTCGTCGTCGCCGGCTGCTTCAGTGCGCGCCTGAGGTTCTGCGACTCCTGCGGCTCATCGACGATGGCGATCTTCCACTGGTTCGCGAGCTGCCAGGCGAGCAACGGACCGGCCATCGCGGCGTGCGCCTCGTCGACGAGACGGAAGTCCCGCTCGAGCCGGTCGACCACCGCCGTGTTCGCACCGAGCAGCGCTCGATCCTCCTGCAGAGCCCGTTCCAGCAGTGTCTGCCACCAGGCGAACTCCAGCTCGTCACCCACGCGCGACTCGGCGACGTGGCGAACGGACAGCTCCGCGAGCAGCGGCTCGAGACCGAGGTCAGCCAGCCGATCGCGCAGCTGCGCGCGCTCCACGAGGTTGTCGAAGACGTCGGACTTCGCCGCGAGACCGGCGAGAGTGCGCACGAGGCGGGCGACGGGGAGCGTCGACAGCGGTTCCCTGCGGCCGAGCGCGACATCGAGCTCGGCGAGCTCAGCCGTGACGCGCTGCCACGAGGAGTGGACGTCGGCGAGCCCGAGTGGAACCTCGGGCGCAACCCCGGCATCCACGAACCGCTGCCACTGGGTGCGCTGCGCCTGGATGCGCAGCAGCGACTCGTGCATCTCGGTGACATGGACGCCCGGGCGCACGTACTCCTTGGCGAGACGACGCAGCCGACGCCGGTTCGCCCCGGACATCGCGGGCGCGTCGCGGCGCGATCCGTGAGCCTGGATGAGCTCGCCCAGCGGACGCTCGAAGACGGTGGGGCTGAACCGGTCGAGAGAGTCGCGGATGCCCTGCAGCAGCCGCAGGTACTCACCGAGCTCGTCGATCGTCGAGAACGGGCGCATATGCGTCTGGGCGATGAGGGCGTACCCGCGCTCGAGGAGTGCCGGCACGCTGTCGGAGTGCAGACGCGCTGCCAGCTGGTGCGCCGACTTCGCCGCCTCGGTGCTCGAGAACGTGACTCCGTACCAGGGCGAGTCGTCGGGTCCGAAGCGGAACTCGCCGAGGCGCGCGGCCTGCGCGAGCGCCGCTGCCGCCGACGAGCGATCGTCAGCGAGACGGCGGAGGGTCTCGGCGCTGAGTCGCGCCGTGGTCGACGGCGGGGTGGGCAGGGAGGCGAGCCTCGTGAGATGCCTGGTGGCGTCGAGCACCGACGAGTTCGTCCCCGCGACCGGAGCGGTGAGAGCGCTGCGGTAGTCCCTGAGCACCGTGCGGAGACGCACGAGCGCGTCATCGACATCGCTGACCTTGGGAGCCGTCGCCTTCTCGTTCCGGCCGATCGCGCGGACGAGGTCCCGACGCACGTTCGCGGGCGATACCGCCAGGCTGTCGAGGCCGATGCCCGCAAGACGGTGCCGCACGCCGTCGAGGGTCGACCGTCGCGCCGAGACGACGAGCACCCTCTTGCCGGCCCGCACGAGTTCGCCGAGCGCGTTGATCACGGTCTGTGTGCCACCTGTGCCGGGGAGCGTCGCGACGGTCAGCGAATGTCCGGCGGCGATCCTGGCGAGGAGCGCCTCCTGCTCGGCATCCGCATCGAGCAGCAGATTGTCGGATGCCGGCGCCCGGTCGTCCGGTCCGGTGTGGTGCGGCGCGGGTCGGCGGGCCGAGACCTGCTCGCGGTCACCGACGTGACCGGCCAGAGCGTTGAGCACGACGTGGTCCAGACTCCCGCCGTCGCGGGACATGGCACCGCCGACATCGGCGAAGGTCGAGACCACGAGCCGCGGCAGCACCGTGAAGGTGTCGATCGACCGCGTCGTGGCCCGAAGGCTGTCGATCACGGGCTGCGGCTTGAAGATCCCGCCGTCGTAGGCGAGGGAGGCGAGAGCCGCGGCGTCGATCGTGATGCCGAAGTGCTCACGCGCGATGCGCACGAGCTCGGGGTTCACCTCGAACGCGCCCTGCAGCTTGAGTTCGAAGTCGGAGTGGTGCCGACGGATGGCGAGGGGGCGAAGCAGCACGGGCGCCGAGAAATCCGCCCCGCCGATGCGCCAGCCGGCGACGCCGACTGCGAGGTGCACCGCCTCGATGCCGCGAACGGTGCGCAGCTCGGTGTTCTTCGCCGTGATCCGCTCGGCGGCGAGCCTCGCAGTGCGCAGACCGACCTCGTCGCGATAGAGATTCGACAGCAGGGTCGATTTTCCTGTGATGAACTGGGGAAGACTGCCGGGGTGGGCCTTCGAGATGTCGATGCTGGATTCGACCGTGTCGCGGAAGTTCACGAGCGGCGATGAACCGCCGAGGTCAGCAGCTTCCGCACGCAGCCGAGTGCGCTCGGCCTCTGCCGCATGCGCGATGCCGATACCGGAGACCGGCTCGTGCGATTCGCCGAGGGTCACTGCGGCATCGGTCGCTGCGTCATCCGCAGCCTTGCCTTCACGTCGCCACACACCTCACACACTAAGCGCGCCTCGCCCCGCAGGCGGTATCCCGGGCGGGTTTCACCGTATTTCCGCCCGCTCGAGGGCGGAGCGACGACCCTGCGGACTGCTTCTGCACCCGAGCGACGAGTCGGTGCGGTCTCCCCCGGTCGCGCTCGTGGGGACGCCCCCGCGCCCCCGCTCCGGTCAGTATGGAGGCATGACCTTCCGCTATGACTTCGCACCGACTCCGTTCGGCGACGCCCTCGCGGTGTTCTCCGACGAGGGGCTCGTCCGATTCGACCTCTCGGAGTCGGATGATCCATCGGTTCCCTGGCTCCTCGAGAACGTCGCGAGCCAGCTCAGGGCCGTCCCGGAACCCGACCCCGGTGCGGCAGACGAGGTCACCGAACTCCTCGACGCGTACTTCGGTGGATCGCCGGTGCGATTCCACGATCACCTGGCGCTCGACTGGCGCCTCATCGACGGGTTCGCGCGCACGGCGCTGCAGACCATCACCACCATCGAATGGGGAGAGACGATCAGCTACGGGGAGGTCGCGGTGCTGGCCGGGCGCCCCGGTGCCGCGCGGGCCGTCGGCACCGCCTGCCGTCTCAGTCCCTTCTCCATCGTCGTCCCCGTCCACCGCGTGGTGCGGTCGGATGGCACGACGGGTCAGTACGGCGCGCATCCCGAGCGCAAGAGGTTCCTTCTCGACCTCGAGTCGCACGGCTGACCGCACACGGGGACCCCGACGAGTAGGCCGTCGGGGTCCCCGTTCGCGTCATCGGCCGCTCAGTGGTCGACGGCCTTCTCGGCCCCGAAACCGGTGAGCGAGCGCACTTCCATCTCGGCCGCCAGGAGCGGCGACTCCTTGGTCCGGCTCGTGACCGTCCCGAGCCAGCCGAGGAAGAAGCCGAGCGGGATCGACACGATTCCCGGATTGTTCATCGGCCACAGCACGATGTCGATCCCGGGGATCATCGAGGTCGGCGACCCGGAGAACACCGGCGACAGGATGATCAGGATGATCGCCGCGGCGAGGCCGCCGTACATGCTCCAGACTGCACCGCGGGTGTTGAACCGTCGCCAGAACAGCGAGTAGAGGATCGTCGGCAGATTCGCCGAGGCGGCGACCGCGAACGCGAGCGCCACCAGGAAGGCGATGTTCTGCCCCTGCGCACCGATGCCACCGACGATCGCGAGGATGCCGATCACGACCACCGTTCGGCGTGCGACGCGCACCTCGCCGTTGGGATCCGGCTCGACGGGGTTTCCGGCCGAGTCCTTCTTCCCCTTCTGGATCACGTTCGCATAGATGTCGTGCGCGAACGAGGCTGCTGCCGTGATCGTGAGTCCGGCCACCACCGCGAGGATGGTCGCGAAGGCGACGGCCGAGATGAACCCGAGGAGGACCGGCCCGCCGAGATACAGGGCGAGCAGCGGCGCCGCCGAGTTCGGCCCGCCGGGTGCCGCCGCGATCACGTCCGCGCCGACGAGCGCGCCTGCTCCGTAGCCGAGCACCAGTGTCAGCAGGTAGAAGCCGCCGATCAGCCAGATCGCCCACACCACCGAACGACGAGCCTCCTTGGCGGTGGGGACCGTGTAGAAGCGCATCAGCACATGCGGGAGCCCCGCCGTTCCGAGCACGAGAGCCATGCCGAGAGAGACGAAGTCCCAGGGGTTCGCTCCGTACTGCAGTCCCGGCGCGAGGATCGCGTCGCCCTTGTCGGAATTCGCCACAGCCGCCTCGAGCAGCGTGTTGAGGCTGAATCCGTTGATCGCCAGCACCCAGATCGTCATCGCGATCGCACCGCCGATGAGCAGGAACGCCTTGACGATCTGCACCCAGGTCGTGCCCTTCATGCCGCCGATGAGGACGTAGACGATCATCAGCACGCCGACGACGGCGATCACGATCGACTGACCGAGTCGGCCGTCGATTCCGAGCAGCAGGGAGACCAGCCCGCCGGCTCCCGCCATCTGCGCGAGCAGGTAGAAGAAGCACACTGCGAGCGTGGTGATCGCTGCCGCCATGCGCACTGGCCGCTGCTTCAGTCGGAACGACAGGACGTCGGCCATCGTGAACTTGCCGGTGTTGCGCATCAGCTCGGCGACGAGAAGCAGTGCGACGAGCCAGGCGACGAGGAATCCGATCGAATACAGGAAGCCGTCGTAGCCGTTGATCGCGATCGCACCGCAGATCCCGAGGAAGGATGCCGCAGACAGATAGTCGCCGGCGATCGCGAAACCGTTCTGCGGCCCCGTGAACGAGCGGCCCGCGGCGTAGTAGTCCGCCGCCGTCTTGTTGTTCCGGCTCGCACGGATGACGATGAACAGTGTCACCGCCACGAAGGCGACGAAGATCGAGATGTTGAGAACAGGATTGCTCTCCACCGCGATCTCCCCCGCGGCGGCGTGAATGCGGTTCATGCGTCAGCCTGCGCCTTCTCGAGCTCTTCGCGGATCTCGGTCGCTATCGGATCGAGTCTCCGGTTCGCGAATGCGACGTACCCCATCGTGATCGCGAAGGTGGTGACGAATTGTCCCAACCCCATGAGCAGCCCGACGGTGATATCTCCCCACACTCTCTGAGACATGAATTCGGTCGCGAAGGCGGCGAGCAGGACGTAGACGAAATACCAGATGAGGAAGAATGCCGCGAGCGGGAAGATGAATGAGCGCTGCGTCTTCTTCAGTTCGCGGAATCGTGGTGATTCCTCGACAGCGATGTAGTCGATCGCTCCCGGCGAATCTGCCGTCGGATGGTCGGTCATGGGGCCTCCTTGCCTCATGTTCTGCGGCTCGCCCCGCATTGCCAGGCGAATGATAGGGTCGACGCTACGAAACGGGGACACAGCGCCGTCACCCCCGAAAGTAGGTAGTCGTGAGCACATCGACCGAGATGGAATCAGAGACCGAGCTCGTCGCCAGAGCAGTGCGCGAGCTCGCGCAGCGCACCCGGTTCCCGGTCGCCTTCGGCGGCCTGATCGACGAGGGCGTGGTCAGCGTCACCAGCATCGTCGGAAACCGCACGCACAGCCTCGACGGGTTGCGCGTCAGACCCGAACGCGGTCTCGGCGGACGGGCGATGATGGAGCTGCGCCCTCGCATGACGAGCGACTACGGGTCATCGCAGCAGATCACGCACGACTACGACGTGTTCGTGCTCGGCGAGGGCCTCAGGACTCTGCTGGCCCTGCCGATCGTCGTGAGCGGCCGTCCCCGAGGAGTCCTGTACGCGGGGGCCTGGGACCGGACACCCGTCGGCGGCGTGACCACGGCGCCGGCGATGCAGGTCGCACAGTCCGTCGCAGAGGAGCTCCGAGTTCGCGACGAGGTGGAACGTCGCCTTCGCTCGGTCACGCCGTCGTCCGCATCCGTCCCCCCGCGCCATCGCGAAGAGCTGCGGGAGAGCTTCGCCGAGCTTCGCAGCATCGCGGCATCCGTCGATGATGCGGATCTTCGGGCGCGCATCGCACAGGTGGAGCAGCGCCTCGTGATGCTCGCGGACGACGCGGTCTCCACCGGCACCGGGCCGATCCCGACGGTTCATCTCTCCCGCCGCGAGACCGATGTGCTCGCCTGCGCCGCCCTCGGCGCGACGAATGCGGAGATCGGCGGGCAGCTCGGCCTTCGCGAGGGCACCGTCAAGGCGTATCTCGGCACGGCGATGTCCAAGCTCGACGCCTCGACCCGCCATGCCGCCGTGGCCAAGGCGCGGCGGGCCGGACTGCTCCCCTGAGTCACGCGCGGCGCTCCGCGGCATAGCGCTGCACAGGCCCTGCCCAGCGCTCAGGGCTATCGTGGATACTGGTCGGTGAACCCCGGCCCCGGACGAGGCAGACCAGTACCCGGTGAGCGAAAAGACTGGTCCGAAAGGACCGTCATGTCGTGGATCGTGCTTATCGTCTCCGGAGTCCTCGAAGCTGTATGGGCGACTGCGCTCGGCAAATCCGAGGGATTCACCAAGCTGTGGCCGAGCATCATATTCGCGGGCGGTCTGATCCTCTCGATGCTCGGGCTCGCATTCGCCATGCGTGATATCGCCACCGGCACCGCCTATGCGGTGTGGGTCGGCATCGGCGCGACTCTAACAGTGGTGTGGGCGATGATCACCGGCGACAGCGACATCTCCTGGCCGCGGATTCTGCTGCTCCTCGGCCTCGTCGGCTGCATCGTCGGCCTGAAATTGATCGACCCTGGTCACGAATAGGACTGCGGGCTCGGATATTCGGCAGTACTGTATTCCCATGGCAAGAAGAATTGTGCACCAGCTGGTTGACGACATCGACGGAAGCATCCTGGAAGTGGGCGAAGGCGAAACGGTCCATTTCTCGCTGAATGGCACTTCTTACGAGATCGATCTGAATTCCGCGCACGCAGAAGAACTGCGCGCGGCATTGGAACCGTATATCTCGGCTGGACGACGGGCCGGCTCGGCGGCCTCGTCGCGGTCAGCAGCACCCCGGAAGCGCGCGGGTCGCAATCCCGAGGTCGCGGCGATCCGCGCCTGGGCGAACGACAACGGCTACACGCTCTCAGAGCGGGGCCGCATTCCCGCCCCGGTCGTCGAGGCGTACAACGCCGCGCACTGACTCAGTCTGAGGTCGCGACTCCGGGTTGAGCCCACGGCTCATCCCGGAGCGTGATCTCCTGGGCCATGTCGGACAGGAACCGGATGACGACGTCACGCTCGTCCGGAGTGAGTCGCGCCGCCGAGTAGAAGCGCTTGGCCTGCTGACGACCCACCGTCTCCATGGCCGCCTGCCGCGTCTCCGGCGTGATGGTGATCGCGAGAGCGCGCCGGTCCGTCGGATGCGGCGCCCGCCGGATATGTCCGCCCTTCTCGAGGCGGTCGAGCAGCTTCGTCGTCGACGCCGTCGATATGCCGAGGTGCGTCGCGATCCCCCCGGGAGTGGCCGTGGCCCCGCGGTTCGCGCACACGATCAGGTAATGCAGTGCGCGCATGTCCGTGTCGTTCAGGCGCATGTAGCGCCGTGAGGCGAGTGACAGCTTCTGCTCCGCGTCGCGGAGCTCACCGAGGGCGCCCATGACGAGCGCGATCTGTCGCAGGTCCTCGGGGTCGACACCTGATCGATCGATCAGAGTGCTCCGCGGATCCGCCGACTCGACGTCGTAGATCGCCGCGTGCGCGAGGCCATCCGGAGAGATCGGGTCCGTGCGAGACAGCACATCGGACGCACCGCTTCCGCGGGGGGTGGCGTCGGGTCCGTCGTGCATGCCATCATGCTACACACGATTGTTTCGTGTTATGTTGATTATTAGCTAAGCTAGCGAAAATCGAGGAGGTTCCCCGTTGGATGAGGTCACCCTCCTCTCTGCAGACGGAGTCGCGATAGGTGTGTTCGCGAAAGACGCGGTACACACCACCGATACTCCTCTTCACCTGGCCTTCTCCTGCCATGTCTTCGACCGGCAGGGGCGTCTTCTCGTCACGCGGCGAGCGCTGACGAAGCGCACCTGGCCCGGCGTCTGGACCAACAGCTTCTGCGGTCACCCCCGCCCGGGTGAGGACATGACACAGGCAGTGCATCGACGCGCGCAGGACGAGCTCGGACTCCGTCTCACCGACATCTCCCTGGTGCTGCCTGACTACCGCTATCGCGCGGTCGACGCGAGCGGGATCGTCGAGAACGAGATCTGCCCCGTGCACGTCGCCATCGCAGACGGCCCCCTCTCCCCCGATCCCGACGAGGTCGCCGAGTGGGCCTGGGTCGATCCGGCCGAGTTCGCCGACGCCGTCATCGGCGCCCCCTTCGCGTACAGCCCCTGGCTCGTGGAGCAGCTGCCCCGGCTGCGCGACCTCGGGGTGGTGTGATCATGACCGCGACCGTGACGCAGACCGCGCCGCGAGAGGACATGAGCACCCGTGTCGAAGAGGTGCTCCGACAGCGCTTCGCCATTCACTGCGAGAACGCCGAGGTGTACGGAGCCGAGTTCGCCGCCCTCTGGCGCGCGACCGCCGACCACGCTCTCGGCGGCAAGCTCGTGCGCCCGCGGCTGCTGCTCGACATCCACCGCGCGCTCGTCCCGACCGCAGGCGAGGACGCGATGATCGGGGCCGTCGACATAGCGACCCATATCGAGCTCCTTCACTATGCCTTCCTCCTTCACGACGACGTCATCGACGGAGACCTGACCCGCCGCAAGCGACCCAACCTGATCGGGCAGCTCGCCGCCGGCACACCGGGCGCCTCCGAGCAGGACGCGCTGCACTGGGCCAGGTCCAGCGCGATCCTGATGGGCGATCTGATGCTCTCGGCCGCGATCATGGGCTTCGCCCGGGCGGATGTGCCGGCGCACACACGAGGACGCCTCCTCGACCTGGTCGAGCAGACGATCCTCGAGACGGTGGCCGGCGAGCACACCGACGTCGCATTGAGCCACGGGATCATCGCCTCCGACGTCGACACCGTCCTGTCGATGAGCGTCTACAAGACGGCCACCTATTCGTTCTCGCTCCCGCTGCGCGCCGCGGCGCTCCTCGCCGACTCCTCCACCTCGGCCGAGGAGACGCTGCAGGCCGTCGGACGCCACCTGGGTCTCGCCTACCAGCTTCAGGACGACCTGCTCTGCATCTTCGGCGACCACCGGACGCACGGCAAGGACCCCTTCTCCGATCTGAGAGAGGGCAAGGAGACGGCCATCATCGCCTTCGCGCGGTCGACGAGCGCCTGGCACGACATCGAACCGCGGTTCGGTTCGGCGGACCTCAGCCTGCAGGACGCCACCTCGATGCGCGATCTGCTGCGCGAGTGCGGAGCGGAGCGATTCGTGATCGGCCTCATCGGCGATCAGCTCGACGCGGTCTACGCGCTGCTGTCCGAGGCGGAGCTCGCCGGCGAGATCAGCTCGGATGCCGCACGGTCGATCCTCGTCTCCACCTCCCGCCTCGAAGGGCGTCACGCATGACCCCGGACCCTCACGACGCATCGGGTGCGAGTCTGGGGCGGTTCAACCGCGCCGCCGACACCGCATCCACCGAGGTCATCCGCACATATTCGACATCCTTCGGACTCGCGACGCGCCTGCTCGGCGAGAGACACCGTCAGCACGTGCGCAACGTCTACGCGATGGTGCGCATCGCGGACGAGATCGTCGACGGAGTCGCCGCCCAGGCGGGGCTCGACGAGTCGGCGCAGAGCGGAGCGCTCGCGTCGTACGTCTCGGAGACGCACCGGGCGATGCGCGTGGGGTACAGCACGGACCTCGTCCTGCACGCCTTCGCGCGAACGGCGAGGGAGTGCGGGATCGGCGAAGATCTCACGCAGCCGTTCTTCGACTCGATGGCCGCCGACATCGCTGCGGAGTCGCACTTCACGTCCTACGACGCGGCGGCTCATAAGCGCTACGTCTACGGCTCTGCCGAGGTGGTCGGCTTGATGTGCCTGCGTGTCTTCCTGCGGGACGAGCGGCGCACCGACAGCGAGCTCGAGACCCTGACGCACGGAGCACGGCAGCTCGGTGCGGCATTTCAGAACGTGAACTTCCTGCGCGACCTCGCGGATGACACGGATCGACTGCAGCGCGGTTACCTCGGCGACGGCGGTCGCCTCACCGACGGCGATCGGGACGAGTGGGTGCGAACGATCACGGCGCAGCTCGATGATGCGGCGCGCTCGATCCCGCTGCTGCCCAAGGACTCTCGCGCCGCGGTCCGCAGCGCGCTCGCGCTGTTCGCGGCTCTCACGCGCCGGGTCGCGAAGACTCCGGCCTCGAGTCTCTATGAGCAGCGGGTGCGCGTACCCGATCCGGTGAAGGCGATGCTGGCCGCGCGCTCAGTGCTCGTGACCGCGATGGAGCGGAACCGATGAGCCGGGTAGCGGTCATCGGCGCAGGCGTCGCCGGTCTCGCCGTCGCCGGGCTGCTCGCCCGTGACGGCCACGATGTGACCGTCTACGAGAAGAACGGCCGGGTCGGGGGTCGTGCAGGCACCATCGAACGCGACGGCTTCCGCTTCGACTCCGGGCCCTCGTGGTACCTCATGCCCGAGGTGTTCGATCACTTCTTCGAGATGATGGGCACCTCGACCCAGGAGCAGCTCGATCTGACCCTCCTCGATCCCGGGTATCGCGTATTCCGTGCGCCCCTCGCGGACGGGCGCACGGCGCCGTCCGTCACGGTTCCCACCGGTCGTGACGCGGTCTCGCGCCTCTTCGAGTCGCGCGAGCCCGGCGCCGCACAGGCCCTGGATGCCTACCTCGACTCGGCGCACGACGCCCGTGTGATGGCCGAGCGCTATTTCCTCTACAACCCGTTCACGAGGCTGCGCACGCTGATGACGCCGGAGGTGCTGCGCGCACTCCCCCGTCTCTTCAGCCTGCTGGGCACGCGCCTGCAGTCGTTCGCGGCGCGGCGTTTCCGTGACCCGGTCATCCGGCAGCTGCTCGGGTACCCCGCCGTGTTCCTCGGCACGGACCCCCGCACCGCACCGGCGATGTACCACCTCATGAGCGCTCTCGACCTCGATGAGGGCGTCAGCTACCCCCAGGGCGGATTCTGGCGCGTCGTCGAGCGCATCGCGGAGCTCGCGGAGGCGGCCGGAGCCGAGATCGTGCTGGATGCCGATGTCACGGCGATCAGCACCGGCGTCCGGTCGGGTGCTCCGACCGTCACGGGCATCGAGTGGCGCGACGCCGACGGAATCGCGCACCGGGCCGAGGCGGACATCGTGGTGTCCGGCGCCGATCTCCACCACACCGAGACGGCGCTGCTGCCGCCGCACCTGCGCACCTACCCCGATTCCTGGTGGCAGCAGCGCACGAGCGGTCCCGGCGCCGTGCTGGTGATGCTCGGCATCCGTGGTTCCGTGCCCGAGCTGCCGCATCATTCCCTGTTCTTCACGGAGGACTGGGATGCGAACTTCGACGCGATCTTCGGCGACGACCCTGAGATCCCCTCGCCCGCCTCGATCTATGTCTGCCGCCCGAGCGCGACCGACCGCACCGTGGCCCCCGAGGGCCACGAGAACCTCTTCGTGCTCGTGCCGATCCCCGCCGACACGGCGTTGGGAGCGGGCGGCTCCGACGGTGCAGGCTCCGCCGCGATCGAGGAGGCCGCGGATGCGGCGATCGACCAGATCGCGAGCTGGGCCGGCATCCACGACCTGCGTGAGCGCATCGTGGTGCGCGAGACCAAGGGCCCCGCGGACTTCCTCGAGGACTACAACTCGTGGCGCGGCGGGATGCTGGGGCCGGCGCACATCCTGTCCCAGAGCGCGATGTTCCGTGCTCAGAACGAGTCGCGCCAGGTGTCGGGCCTGTACTACGCGGGTGCCACGACCGCGCCGGGCGTGGGGGTGCCGATGTGCCTCATCAGCGCGGAGATCGTTCTCAAGCGCATCCGCGGCGACCATTCCAGCGGCCCTCTCGATGTCGCGACCCCGGCAGGGTCCACCCGCGGGGAATCCTGATGGGCTTCCTGTATCTCGCGCTCCTGCTCATCACGCTCGGCTGCATGCTGCTGCTCGACCGGCGGTTCCGGCTCTTCTTCTGGAGCGACGCGGTGACCGCGGCGATCGTCACGGCGATCGGATTCGCCTTCTTCCTCGCGTGGGACGTCGCCGGCATCGTCGGAGGGATCTTCTTCCGGGGCGAGGCCGCCGTCGCGACGGGGATCGTCCTCGCCCCCGAGCTCCCCATCGAAGAGCCTGTCTTCCTGCTCTTCCTCGTCGTCTGCACCATGGTCGTCTACACCGGGGCTGTGCGGATCCTCACCCGACTGCGCCGACGCCCGGCGGAGGTCGCATCGTGACCTACATCGAGCTCTCCGCATGGTTCGTCGGCGTCGCCGTCGTGGCGGCCGCCGTTCTCTCCGTGGTCGCTGGTCGGAACAGAGCCCATCTCGGCGCGATCGCCGCGACCGTCGTCGTGCTCTTCCTCCTCACCGCCGTCTTCGACACCGTCATGATCGCCACCGGACTGTTCCACTACTCCCCCGATCACCTCCTCGGGGTGCACATCGGTCTCGCACCGCTCGAGGACTTCGCCTATCCGCTCGCAGGGGCCGTGCTGCTGCCGACCCTGTGGGCAGCGCTGCGCGCACGTCGACGCGCGCGCGCCGGCCTCCGAGGCGCCGAGGAGGATCCCTCGTGAGCTCCTCGACCCGCGGATCCACCGGTCGCGACGCCCGGCAGATCGTCCTCTCCTCCCGCCCCATCAGCTGGATCAACACGGCATTCCCCTTCGCGGCCGCCTACCTCCTCAGCACGCGCGAGATCGACCTGACGCTGATCATCGGCACCCTTTACTTCCTCGTGCCGTACAACCTGGCCATGTACGGCATCAACGACGTGTTCGATTACGCGTCCGACCTCGCCAACCCGCGCAAGGGCGGGATCGAGGGCGCGCTTCTCGCCCCCCGCATACACCGCGCGACCCTGTGGGCGGCGGTCGTGACGAACGTCCCGTTCCTGGTCTACCTGGTGGCGGTCGGGAATCCCGCATCCTGGCTCTGGCTCGCGATCAGCGTGTTCGCGGTGATCGCCTACTCCGCACCCGGGCTCCGGTTCAAAGAGCGGCCGTTCCTGGATTCGACGACCTCGAGCCTGCACTTCGTCACTCCGGCGATCGTGGGGCTGACCCTTGCCGAGGGCGCCCTCACCTCGACAGCGGTCATCGTGCTGCTCGCGTTCTTCCTGTGGGGCATGGCCGCGCACGCCTTCGGAGCGGTGCAGGACATCGCACCCGACCGCGAAGGGGGCATCGGCTCGATCGCGACCGTGATCGGAGCACGGGCGACCGTTCGGCTGTCGATCGCGCTGTGGGCACTCGCCGGCATCGCCATGCTGTTCACGTCCTGGCCGGCGCCCTTGGGCGCCGCCCTCGCGCTGCCGTACATCGTCAACGCCGCACCCTGGTGGAACGTCACCGACGACACATCGGCGGGGACCAACCGCGCGTGGCGGCGCTTCATCTTCCTCAACTACTTCGCCGGGTTCCTCGCGACGATGATCCTCATCCTCGCCTGGGTCTCCTGACGCACCCCGATCCCCTGCACCGTCCGAGAGGAATCTGATGTCCACCCCTGAGCACGCGCCCACCCCGCCGACCCGAGGGCGCACGCGTCGGCACTCCTGGGCGCGCGTCTTCATCCCCGTCGCCCTCATCCTCATCTGGCTGGTGGGCGCAGGGCTCGGCGGCCCGCTGTTCGGCAAGGTCGACGAGGTCTCATCGAACGATCAGACGAGCTACCTGCCTGAGTCGGCCGATGCGACGCAGGTGCAGAAGCTCCTCGGCGAGTTCAACGACAGCGATGCCATTCCGGCGATCGCGGTGTTCGTCGCCGACGACGAGCTGTCGGAGTCAGACCTCCAGACCATCTCGGATGCGGTGGCCGACGCGCCCTCCGTCGAGGGCGTGAGCGAAGACGTCTCTCCCGCTCTGACGTCGGACGACGGCAAGGCCGTCCAGGCGTTCATCCCGATCGAGGGCGACGCGGAACTCGCCGACGCGATCGATGCACTCGGCACTCAGCTGCGGGATGCCGCGCCTGACGGCGTCACCGTCTACATCACGGGTCCCGCAGGATTCAGCGCCGACCTCGTCGCCGGGTTCGCCGGCATCGACGGCCTCCTCCTGGGCGTGGCCCTGCTCGCGGTGCTCGTCATCCTCGTGCTGGTCTACCGCTCGTTCCTGCTGCCGATCGTCGTGCTCTCGACGAGCCTCTTCGCACTCTGCGTCGCGCTCCTCGTGGTCTGGTGGCTGGCGAAGTTCGAGGTGCTGCTGCTCAGCGGCCAGACCCAGGGCATCCTCTTCATCCTGGTCATCGGAGCGGCCACCGACTACGCGCTGCTCTTCGTGGCGCGGTTCCGCGAAGAGCTGCGCGTCACCCGAGACAAGGGGGCCGCCGTGCTGGCGGCCTGGAAGGGCTCCTTCGAGCCGATCGTGGCCTCCGGCGGGACTGTCATCGCCGGACTGCTCTGTCTGCTGCTCAGCGACCTCAAGTCGAACAGCACCCTCGGTCCGGTGGCCGCCATCGGCATCGTGTTCGCGATGCTCGCCGCGCTCACACTGCTGCCGGCTCTCCTGCTGCTGTTCGGCCGCGCGGTGTTCTGGCCCCGTCGCCCGAAGTTCGAGCCCGAGGTCGTCGCCGACGAGCACGGCATGCGCAAGACGGGCCTGTGGGCACGGCTCGCGAACCTCATCACCCGCCGCCCGCGCGTCATCTGGATCGTGACGACCCTGGTGCTGCTCGCCGGCGCTTCGGGCGTCCTGCAGCTGAACGCCGTCGGCGTGCCCCAGTCCGATCTCGTGCTCGGCGCGTCCGAGGCGCGCGACGGTCAGGTGGCTCTGGGCGAGCACTTCCCCGGCGGCTCCGGCAGTCCCGTGTACGTGGTCGTCGCGGAGGACGAGCTGCAGGATGCCGCCGACGTGCTGCTGGCCGACGATGGAATCGACGGGGTCTCTGTCACGGCCGCTGACTCGCCGAGCGGTTCGGCGCCGGTCACGGAAGACGGCCTGGTCGCCGTCGGCCCTCCCGGGACCCCGGCGCCCGAGCCCACCGTCGTCGACGGAGACGTTCTCCTTCAGGGCACTCTGACCGACGCGGCCGACTCTGACGCGGCGGCCGCGACGGTGCGGGACCTGCGCACCCAGCTGGACGAGCTCGATGCTCTGGTCGGCGGAGTGACGGCGACCGCGATCGACACGAACGACGCCTCGATCCATGACCGCAACCTGATCATCCCGGTCGTCCTGGTCGTGATCATGCTGATCCTGATGCTGCTGCTGCGGTCGATCCTCGCGCCGGTGCTGCTCATCATCACCACGGTGCTGTCGTTCGGCACGGCGATGGGCGTCTCGGCACTGGTCTTCAACGGAGTGTTCGACTTCCCCGGTGCCGATCCTGCGGTTCCGCTCTACGGATTCGTGTTCCTCGTGGCACTCGGCATCGACTACAACATCTTCCTGATGACGAGGGTGCGCGAGGAGTCGCTCGAGCACGGCACACGCGAAGGCGTGCTTCGCGGACTCTCGATCACCGGCGGCGTGATCACGTCTGCGGGTCTCGTGCTCGCAGCGACCTTCGCCGCCCTGTCGGTGATCCCGATCCTGTTCCTCGCGCAGCTCGCGTTCATCGTCGCGTTCGGAGTGCTGCTCGACACCTTCGTGGTGCGCTCGCTGCTCGTGCCGGCACTCGCCTACGACCTGGGTCGAGTGATCTGGTGGCCGTCGAAGCTGTGGCGCAACGGCCGTGACTGAGATGTGCCCTCGACTGGATTCGAACCAGCGACCTGCCCTTTAGGAGAGGGCTGCTCTATCCTGCTGAGCTACGGGGGCGAGGATTCCATTCTAGAGGAAGCCTCGCCCCCGCCTTCCGTTCACGCGGCGAGGG
This sequence comes from Microbacterium sp. Bi98, assembly GCF_918698045.1. Classification (NCBI taxonomy): domain Bacteria; kingdom Bacillati; phylum Actinomycetota; class Actinomycetes; order Micrococcales; family Microbacteriaceae; genus Microbacterium; species Microbacterium sp. Bi98. The sequence continues at coordinate 227,817 of NZ_CAKKLK010000001.1, forward strand.
CCAGGTACGGCTCCCATCGCGGGTCGCTCCGCTCCGTGCCGCGGACCGTCCACGCCGTCCCGTGCGGAGGACGAGGCGCGAACCTCAGTTCCCAGCGCATCTCCTGCGGCGTGCGGTCGCTCTTGGTGTTGTTGCAGCGCAGGCAGCACGCGACGAGGTTCTCCCACGAATCAGCCCCTCCGCGCGAACGCGGCATCACGTGGTCGATGGTCGAGGCGGCCTTGCCGCAGTAGCCGCAGCGATGGTTGTCACGGCGGAGGACCCCCCGCCGTGTGACCGGGACGCGTCTGCTGATCGGAATGCGCACATACCGCGAGAGGACGATGACGGCAGGACGGTCGTAAACGCCGTGACTGCCCCAGACGGGGTCGTCCTCGACACGTTCGATGACCGTCGCCTTGTCGTTCATGACCAGGACCAGGGCTCTCTTGAACGACACGATCGCGAGCGGTTCGTATCCTGCGTTCAGTACAAGTGTGCGCATCGTCATCCTCTCGATCCGCCGGGACGGCTTCCCGGCACTCTCGACTCACACGAAGCCGCACAGGACGGAAGCGTTCGCGGGGATGAAAAAAGGCGCTGTCTACAGACAGCGCCTCATGCGCACGGCAAGACCGTGGCGTCCCTGCGGACGATGCAGAAGGACGTGACGACCGAGGGCATCCATGGTTCGGATGTTCGGTATTCGCTCCATCAGCTTCTCCCGACTATGCGACAACGGGTTCAGGCTAACCCATCAGCAGCACAGGAGGGTCAAACTGCGGGTGAACGCACGAAGGCGTGTCCGCGCGGGAAAGATGAAGGTGCGAGCGATCAGCCCGCGTTGGCGCCGAGCCAGGCGATCGGCTCCATGAGGCCGCCGTTGACCCAGACCTCGAAGTGCAGGTGGTTGGCTGTCGAGCGTCCGGTGCTGCCGACGAAGCCGATGAGCTGTCCGGCGGCGACGGTCTGCCCCGCCTGGACCTGACGCGAACCGTAGATCATGTGACCATAGGTCGTCTGCACGCGCTGACCGCCCACGACGCTGTCGAGCATGACGGCGACGCCGTATCCGCCGATGCTCTCGGCAGAGGCACGGACGACGCCCGCAGCCGCAGCGTAGATCGGGGTGCCGGCCGGGGCGAGCATGTCGGCGCCCTGGTGAGCGCCGCCGACGGTGCGGCTGACGTTGTAGGAACCCTGGGGAAGCGGGTACCGGACCTCCCCGGAACCGGGCGACACCAGCGCGTAGCGACCGATGTCGAAGCTGGTGTTCGACGCAGAGGCGACGGAGGCTGCAGCAGCGGCCGCGCGGGCCTTTGCGGCCTCTTCGGCCTTCTTCTTCTCGATCTCGTCCGGAGTCGTGGCGCTGAAGGTACCGCGACTCAGCGGAGCGGCGGTCGCGTCTGACGCGACGACCAGCGACTGGGCGTCGACAGCAGCGAGCTGCTGGACGGTCGCCGCGGTCTCTGCCGGCTTCGATGCGGCGTAGGCGGGAAGAGCGACAGCAGCGACGAGAGCACCGACGGCCCCGAAGATGGCGATCGAACGCAAGGGCTTAACGACCTTGCGAGCGTCGACGCGGCTGCGAGAGCTGCGGGCGACTGCTCGATCTTCAGTTGTCTTCTCGGGCGATTCGATGTCTTTGGCCAAAACTTAGTCCTCCTGCGCCTGCACGCTCGGGAAGCGCTGGCTCGTCGGCACTCTGCTCTCGTGGCACGTATGTAGCTCGGGTACGTTGTGCGGTCTGACCGGGAGGTCGACGAGCCTGGAAGGCGAATCCTCTCGGGTGTCGTCAGCGGGCTTCTTCGACGACTCGTCCGAGGTTACCGGAAGATAACGATCCTGTCACCCTGCGAACCTGGCAATCCTCGGAGAGGCGGAATCACGCGGATGTCGGGCCCTTCAGCCTCGAAGTTCAGGCGGGCTCGCCGACCAGGAAGATGTGCGAGGCGAGTTCGACGGGGAGCTCCAGACCGTCTTCCTTGCCCTCCATCTGGATGAGCACGTAGCCCTCGTTGAAGCGATAGTCGCCCTTCGCACCGGGAACCACGCCTGCGTCTCGCAGCTGCTCGAGCAGCTCCGGGTCGACCTGAGCGGGCTCGGCGAGACGGCGGACGGTGCCATCGATCGGAGCGCCGGCGGCGTTCAGCTTCTGCACGAGCCCGATGACGCCCTCCTCGAACGTGCGCGCAGGCGCGTCGCCGAGCTGGTCGAGGCCCGGGATCGGGTTGCCGTACGGGGACTCCGTGGGGTGGCCGAGCAGCTCGACGAGACGACGCTCGACCTGCTCGCTCATCACGTGCTCCCAGCGGCACGCCTCTTCGTGGACGAACGCCCAGTCGAGGCCGATCACGTCGGAGAGAAGGCGCTCGGCGAGGCGGTGCTTGCGCATGACGTTGACCGCCTTGCGGCGGCCGGCGTCGGTGAGTTCGAGGGTGCGGTCTTCGGAGACGACGACGAGGCCGTCGCGCTCCATGCGCCCGACCGTCTGCGAGACCGTCGGCCCCGAGTGGCCGAGCCGCTCGGAGATACGCGCACGCAGCGGCACGATGTTCTCCTCCTCGAGTTCGAGGATGGTGCGGAGGTACATCTCCGTGGTGTCGATCAAGTCCGTCATGTGGCCCTCCGGGTCTTCTTAGGCAAGCCTACATTCCCGCGCGGACACCAGGGCGTCATGCGGTGAAGGCACCGGGGGCCCACGCCGTAGAATCAACGCATGGCGATCGAGATTCCCCGTGACCTCCTGCCCGCTGACGGCCGCTTCGGCTGCGGTCCCTCGAAGGTGCGCACCGAGCAGCTCGATGCGCTGCTCGCCGCAGGTCCGACGTTGCTCGGCACCTCGCACCGACAGGCACCCGTCAAGAACCTGGTGGGCAGCGTCCGCGAGCAGCTCGCAGCACTCTTCCGCCTTCCCGAGGGATACGAGATCATCGTCGGCAACGGCGGCTCGACGGCGTTCTGGGACGCCGCCGCCTTCGGCCTGATCGAGCGCCGCAGCCAGAATCTGGTGTTCGGGGAGTTCGGCGGCAAGTTCGCCGCCGCCGCTGCCGCACCGTGGCTCGAGGCGCCGGATGTGCGCAAGTCCGAGCCGGGCTCGCGCACCGCTGCAGAGGTCGTCGACGGCATCGACGTCTACGCCTGGCCGCACAACGAGACGTCGACCGGCGTCTCGGCACCGATCGAGCGCGTGGTCGCCGACGGCGCTCTGACCGTCATCGACGCGACCAGCGCGGCCGGTGGCATCGACTTCGACGCCTCTCAGGCGGACGTCTACTACTTCGCGCCGCAGAAGAACCTCGGCTCCGACGGGGGCCTGTGGTTCGCCGCGGTGTCGCCCGCCGCCGTCGACCGCATCGAGCGCATCGCCGCTTCGGGTCGGTACATCCCGGAGTTCCTCAGCTTGAAGAACGCCGTCGACAACTCGCGACTCAACCAGACGCTGAACACTCCCGCACTGACGACGCTGCACCTGCTCGACAGCCAGCTCAGCTGGATCCTGTCGAACGGCGGCCTCGCCTGGGCCGGCGCCCGCACGGCGGAGTCGTCCGGCATCCTCTACGACTGGGCGGCGGCATCCGAGGTGGCGACCCCGTTCGTCACGGACGCGGCGCACCGGTCACCGGTCGTCGTGACCATCGACTTCGACGACAGCGTCGATGCGGCGGCGGTCGCCAAGACCCTGCGCTCCAACGGCATCGTCGACACCGAGCCGTACCGCAAGCTCGGTCGCAACCAGCTGCGCGTCGCGACCTTCGTCTCGATCGAACCGGACGACATCCGACAGCTCACCCGCTCTCTCGACTACGTCCTCGGGCAGCAGGGCGCCTGACACCCACCGACGAAGACGAAAGGGGCCGCGTGCGAACGCGGCCCCTTTTCTCATTCGTCCCGTGGACGATCATTCCTCGTCGTCGGAGTCCTCGTCGTCGTCGGAGTCGTCGGAGTCATCATCCTCGTCGTCGGAGTCGTCATCCTCGTCGGAGACGTCGTCCTCGTCGTCATCCGACTCGTCCTCGTCGTCGTCGTCCGCGTCGTCGTCGTCCGCGTCGTCGGAGTCGTCGAGCTCGTCGATGTCGACTCCGTCGAGGTCACCGGCGTGCAGCTCTCGCGGCTCCGCGGCCAGTTCGTCCTCATCGATGTCGTCGTCGTCGTCGTCGAGTTCATCGTCGTCATCGTCGTCGAGGTCATCGCCGTCGAGATCGTCATCGGAGTCGTCGTCCTCGACCGATGCGGCATCCTCGTCGTCCGCGGCGGCCGCGGCCGCCTGCTCCGCGAGCTCCACCTGGTGGGCGCGGTACTCGGCGAGGCGTTCGGCCCACGGCACCCATTCGGGTGCGAGCAGGGCGCCGTCGCCCGGCAGCAGCTCGAGTTCGAGCACCGTCGGCTCCTCGTCATCGACGCGAGCGACCGTGACGGTCCAGAACCAGCCGGGGTATCCGGGGAGCCGGTTCTCGAAGCGCAGCGAGACCGAGCCGTCCTCCTCGGGGAGATAGTCGGCTGCGGGTCCGACGGTCGACGCCGGAGTGATCTCGTGCAGGGCGGCGAGCGCGAGATCGTGAGCGTCGATCAGACGCTGGTCCGCCTCAGGCTTCGAGGTCATCGGCTACCTTGCGCAGAACTGCCGCGATCTTGCGGCCTTGTGCAGACGAGGGGTAGCGGCCGCGACGCAGGTCGCCGCCCATTCCGTCGAGGAGCTTCACGAGATCCTCGACGATGATCGCCATGTCGTCCGCGGGCTTGCGCTTCGCCTTCGCGAGGCTCGGCGGCGCTTCGAGCACCCGGACGGACAGCGCCTGCAGGCCGCGCTTGCCGTCGGCGACACCGAACTCCACGCGTGCACCCGCCTTCACAGCGGCGCCGGCCGGCAGAGCGGAGGCGTGCAGGAAGACGTCCTGGCCGTCATCGGCGGCGATGAAGCCGAAACCCTTGTCTTCGTCGTAGAACCTGACCTTGCCGGTGGGCATGGAAGAAACCTCGCTGAGTCGGTGTGGAGCTGGATGGGACGCACGTGTGCGGCCACCCCCAGCCTACCGGTCGCCGGGCACGGAATCCGTAGGTCACGATGCGGAACCGTGCCACCCCGCAACGACTAGGCTGAGACGGATGAGCACCAAGAGTCCCGAACCTGAGGTTCCCGTTCGCCGCATCGATCGCATTCTGGCGTTCACGGCACTCGGACTCGCTGCGGCGTCCATCATCTGCTTCTTCGCGATCATCATCGGCACAGCGGTCGGCATGCAGCAGGAGGACTTCGGTTCAGGCGCATGGCCGTTCATCGCCGCGATCCCCTACTGGGGGCTCCCCGCCGCCTTCGTCATGATCATCGTGCTCCTCGCCATGAGCTTCATCCGCAAGGGGCGCGCGGCATCGCGGCCCTGAGGTATCCGGCATGAGCACGCACGCCCGACCGCTGGCCGAATGGCTGTCCGCGGCGAGCGACGAGCAGCTCAGCACCCTCTTCGCGGCACGGCGCGTGCGCCCGGACGTCAACTGGCAGGACTTCTTCGACGCCGCCGAAGCGCTTCTCGATCCCGCGTCGCTCGCTCGGGTCCTCCCCACCCTGACGCGCGACGAGGCCGCAGCCCTTCTCGCGTTCGCAGCGAGTCCCGCGTCGGAACACTCCGCGCAGCGCGAGACCCTCGAAAGCCTCGCGCTGCTGCGCCCGGACGGGGCGCCCTTCCCGCCGGTGGTCACCGCCGTCGCAGATCGTGCGGAGCCGAGTGCGCCCAGCGACACCGTGCCGGAGCCCACGACCGACACCGAGACGGCCCACGCTGCCGAGCGCGCCTTCACCACCGTCTCGGCCCTGGCCGATCTGCTCCTGCTCGCCCGCGAGAAGCCCTTCACCCTGCTGGCCGGCGGCAACGTCAGCGCCGGCGAGAAGCGACAGCTCGGCGAGTCGGGCGTCGTGGCCGAATCGATCGACGCGCTGATCGCCATCGCCGTCGACTCGCGCCTCGTCGCACCGGACGCGCGCAGACTGCGCACGACGCCACAGACCGAGGAATGGCTGCGATCGTCCGTGGCCGATCGGTGGAGCACCCTGGTCGAAGGCTTCCGCGACGCTCTCCCCCGCGGTCTGCGCACCACGGAGGGCGGGTGGATCCCCCCGAGCGACTGGGCCGACGCTCACCCCTGGGACCCTGCCTGGGCAGAGCAGAGCACGGCTCTGCTGGAGCGCGCCCGTCTGCTCGGGCTCATCGCCGACGAGGGCCGTGAGCCCGCATGGGCGGCGGCGATCCGGCGCGGCGCGAGCGTCGACGCCACTCCCCTCACGGCACTCCTCCCGAGCGAGGTCGATCGCATCTTCCTCCAGAACGATCTGAGCGCGATCTCCCCCGGCCCGCTGGCCCCCGGTCTGGACGTGCGGCTGCGCACGATCGCCGCGCGCGAGTCCGCCGCTCAGGCCTCCACCTATCGGTTCACTCCCGAATCGATCGCGCACGCACTCGTCGCCGGCGAGACGGAGCAGTCGATCCTCGAGTTCCTCGAGTCGCTCTCGCTCACCGGCATCCCCCAGCCGCTCCGGTATCTCGTCACCCAGACCGCCCAACGGCACGGCCTGGTGCGGGTGTCGACAGACGCCGAGACCGGGCGAACGCGCATCGAGAGCAGCGACCAGCATCTGATCGAGGCCATGTCCGTCGACCAGGGGCTGCGGCCGCTCGCCCTCACGAAGCACGTCGCCTCGCTCACGACCCGCGTCGGGCGCGACACCGTGTACTGGGCGCTCACGGATGCCCGCTACCCGGCGACGCTCGTCGACGAAGACGGACACGCGGTGGCCGGCGAACGGAACCCGGTCTCGGCGGCGACGCCCGACCCGGCGCCGGACTACTCGGGCCTCATCGCCGCGCTGCGCTCGCACCAGGGTGCCGACGCCGACGCGGCCTGGCTCGACCGCGAGCTCGAGGCCGCCGTGCGCGCGAAGGCCGTGCTGCGGGTCAGCGTGGGCATGCCGGACGGATCGACCAGGGAGCTGATCCTCGAGGCGACCGGGCTGGGCGGAGGCCGGCTGCGCGGGCGCGACCGGGCGGCAGACGTCGAGCGCACGCTTCCGGTGTCGAGCATCCGCGCCGCCACCGTGATCGCACAGTAAACTGGACAGCTATGTCTGATGGCCCCCTGATCGTCCAGAGCGATCGCACCGTGCTGCTCGAAGTCGCCCACGCCGATGCCGAGAGCGCCCGCCACGAGCTGGCGATCTTCGCGGAGCTCGAACGCGCGCCGGAGCACATCCACACCTACCGGATCACGCGGCTCGGCCTGTGGAACGCCCGCGCCGCCGGGCACACCGCCGAGGACATGCTCGACACGCTGGACCGCTGGTCCCGGTTCCCCGTGCCCCCGTCGGTGGCCGTCGACCTGCGCGAGACCGTGAACCGCTATGGGCGCCTCGTCATCGAACGCGACGACGAGGGCACCCTGATCCTGCGTTCGACCGACCCCGCCGTGCTCGCACAGGTGGCGAACAACAAGCGCATCCAGCCGCTGCTGATCGGCCACCCGGCGCCCGACACGTTCGTCGTCGATGCCTGGGCGCGCGGTCAGATCAAGCAGGAGCTCCTGAAGATCGGCTGGCCTGCAGAAGACCTCGCCGGCTACACCCCCGGCACCCCGCACGAGATCGAACTGGCAGAGGACGGATGGGCGATCCGCCCCTACCAGCAGGATGCCGTCGACGCCTTCTCGAAGGACGGCTCGGGCGTCGTCGTCCTCCCCTGCGGCGCCGGCAAGACGATCGTCGGCGCCGGCGCGATGGCCGCGACGAAGACCACGACCCTCATCCTCGTCACCAACACGGTCTCGGCTCGGCAGTGGCGCGACGAACTGCTCAAGCGCACGAGCCTCACGCCCGAGGAGATCGGCGAGTACTCGGGGCAGGCCAAAGAGGTCAAGCCGGTGACGATCGCGACCTACCAGATCCTCACGGCCAAGAGAAAGGGCGAGTACGCCCACCTCGCCCTGCTGGATGCTCTCGACTGGGGCCTCATCGTCTACGACGAGGTCCATCTGCTCCCCGCACCGGTGTTCAAGCTGACCGCCGACCTCCAGGCGCGTCGCCGGATCGGCCTCACCGCCACGCTGGTCCGCGAGGACGGACGCGAGGGAGACGTGTTCAGCCTGATCGGGCCCAAGCGGTTCGACGCCCCGTGGAAGCAGATCGAGGCGCAGGGTTTCATCTCCCCCGCCGTCTGCTACGAAGTTCGGGTCGACCTCCCGCCGGACGACCGGCTCGAATACGCCGCCGCGACCGACGACGAGCGCTACCGCCTCGCCGCCTCCGCCCCGGCGAAGATCGACGCCGTGCGCGAGCTCATCGCGAAGCACAAGGACGAGCGGATCCTCGTGATCGGTCAGTACCTCGACCAGCTGGACTCCCTGTCGCAGTCGTTGAACGCGCCGCAGATCACCGGCGCGACGCCCATCGACGAGCGCGAGGAGCTCTACCGCGCGTTCCGCGAGGGCGAGATCTCGCTGCTCGTGGTGTCGAAGGTCGCGAACTTCTCGATCGACCTCCCCGAGGCGTCCGTCGCCATTCAGGTGTCGGGTTCGTTCGGTTCCCGCCAGGAGGAGGCTCAGCGCCTCGGCAGGCTCCTGCGTCCCAAGCAGTCGGGCCGCACGGCGAGCTTCTACACGCTCGTCGCACGCGACACGATCGACCAGGACTACGCCCAGAATCGCCAGCGGTTCCTCGCCGAACAGGGATACAGCTACACGATCATGGATGCCGACGCGATCGCGGCCTGACCGTCTTCACTCCCTCGGAACAGCGCCGCTACGCGGAGGGCGAAAGCGCCGCTCCGAAGGATAGTCAGCATCCGCATGGCCGAAGTCACCATAATGGGGACATGACTGATGCGCGCATCCTGGTCGTCGACGACGAACCCAACATCCGCGACCTGCTCTCGACGGGTCTCAGCTTCGCCGGGTTCCAGGTGAAGACCGTCGCCAACGGCGCCGCCACGATCTCGGCGGTGCTCGAGGAGGAGCCGGACCTCATCATCCTCGACGTGATGCTTCCGGACATGAACGGCTTCAGCGTGACCAAGCGTCTTCGCGGCGCCGGGTTCACTGCGCCGATCCTGTTCCTCACGGCGAAGGACGGCACGGACGACAAGATCGAGGGGCTCAACGCCGGCGGCGACGACTACGTCACCAAGCCGTTCAGCCTCGACGAGATCGTCGCCCGCGCTCAGGCCATCCTGCGCCGCACGATGCAGGCCGACGAGGAGTCGATCATCCGGGCCGGCGAGCTGTCGATGGATCAGGACACCCACGACGTGCAGGTGGGCAAGGAGTCGATCGAGCTGAGCCCGACCGAGTTCAAGCTGCTGCGCTATCTGATGCTGAACCCGAATCGCGTGCTGTCGAAGGCCCAGATCCTCGACCACGTGTGGGAGTACGACTTCAACGGCGATGCCGGCATCGTCGAGAGCTACATCTCGTACCTCCGCCGCAAGATCGACCCGCACACCGAGGAGTCGGTGATCCAGACGAAGCGCGGCTTCGGATACATGCTCAAGGTCGGCAAGTAGTCCGGCACACCGCCGCACGCTGACGCCGCACAGCATCCGTCTCCAGGGAGGTCCGCATGGCGCACAAGCCTGACGCGATCACCCGGTGGTGGCGGTCGATCAGCCTGCGCGCCAAGGTGACGGGTGTCACGGTCGCAGTGCTCGCACTGGGTCTTCTCGCCGCGGGCATCGGCACCGTGCCGATCCTGCGCAACTCGCTCATCAGCAACATCGATGCGCAGCTTCCGGCCCTGGTGTCGGCGGATCTCGCGAGCCGCTACTTCGAGGTGACGGTCGAGGACGGCGAGACCGTCTACACCCCCACCGACTCGCCGCGAGACTTCTTCGTCGCGATCTACGACGCCGAGGGCGTGCTGCAGACGACCACCGGGAACTCCGCCAACGGACAGCCGCTCTTCCCCGCGACCTATTCGCCTCTCGACGTGCAGGCGAACGAGGACACGCCGTTCACGATGGAGGGGACCGAAGGGTCGAGCTTCCGCGCCGCTGTCGCGCGGGTGCCCGGAGAGGGCGACGGATCGCTGCGTATCCAGATCGTCGCGATGCCGCTCGAGTACGCGGATCGCATCATCAGCCAGTACTTCGGCATCTATATCACGGTCGCGTTCGTCACGATCTTCCTGGCCGCTCTGCTGACCCGCGGTCTGGTGACGCTGACATTCCGTCGGCTCGGGCAGGTCGAGTCGACCGCCATGTCGATCGCCGCCGGCGATTTCACCCAGCGTCTCACCGATCTCGAGCCCACGACCGAGGTCGGCCGCCTGAACAGCGCGATCAACACGATGCTCGACCGCGTCGACGCGTCGCTCGCGCAGCGAGATCGCACCGTGCAGCACATGCGGCGCTTCATCGGAGATGCCAGCCACGAGCTGCGCACTCCCCTGGTGAGCGTGCGCGGATACGCCGAGCTCTACCGCATGGGCGCGATCAAGGGCGAGGAAGACACCGCACGCGCGATGGAGCGGATCGAGAAGGAGGCGATCCGCATGGGCGTCCTGGTCGAGGACCTCCTCGCTCTTGCGCGCCTCGACGAGGAGCGGGAGCCCGAGATCGAAGCCCTCGATCTTCGACCGATCGCGCGGGACGCCGCTCTCGACCTGCGCGCGGCGGCTCCGGCGCGCACCGTGACCGTGGTCGATCGCACCGTCGAGGCTCCGCTGATCGATGTCACCACGCGCTCCACACCCGTCGTTCCCTCCGCTCCGGAGACGCCAGCACCCCGTGGACTCTCACGCGGAACGCTCGCGCGCCTGCGCCGTCGCCCCCGGAACTCCGGTGCGGCCGTGCCGGCGATCGACTTCACCGAAGCGGCGGACATCCCCGTGCGCACGCCGCCGATCGTGCTCGGCGAGGAGAACAAGGTCCGCCAGGTCGTCACGAACCTGCTGGGCAATGCGCGACGCTTCTCGGCGGAGGAGAGTCCGATCGAGATCGTGGTCGACGCAGATCGTGTGCGAGGCACGGGGAGCATAGCCATCGTCGATCATGGTGAGGGGATCCCGCCGCAGATCCGCGAGCAGATCTTCGAGCGCTTCTGGCGCGCCGACACCTCGCGCGCTCGCGAGACGGGAGGGTCGGGCCTGGGTCTCGCGATCGTCTCGTCCATCGTGAAGGCGCTGCACGGAAGCGTCGCGGTGTCGGAGACGCCCGGCGGCGGAGCGACGTTCACCGTCACCCTCCCCCTCGCACCTTCACGCGCGACACCTGCGCATCTTCTCGAGGACACCCAGCCGATCGAGCCGCTCGACATCTGACGGCTCCTGCTGCACGGAGAATCCTCCGCGCAGGTTCTCCACAACGGCTGCGGGCGATCGCGCCGCATCGGCATCCGGCAGTCGCCCCTCCCCTACCGTCGGAGAACCGAACGAGAGGAGTTCCCATGTCCGTCATCACCGTCGACACCGAAGCAGTAGGTGCCGCCCAAGGAGCCGCACTGGCCACGATGGAGCGTCTGCAGACCGAGTCTGCGACGCTCATGTCCCAGCTGACGCAGCTGCAGGCATCGTGGGTCGGCACCGCCTCAGCCGCGTTCCAGTCATGCGCTGAAGAGTGGCGAGGAGCCCAGCTGCACGTCGAGCAGGTGCTCGAGTCCATCGGGCACTCGCTGGGCAGTGCGGCGACGCAGTACGCGGATGCCGATCAGTACTCGGCGAGCCTGTTCCGCTGACTCACGGGTTCGACCGCCCGCGAACGCAGAAACGCCCCGACCGAGGTCGGGGCGTTTCTGTTCAGCAGTGATGGATCAGAAGTCCATGCCACCAGACGGGTCACCCATCGGGGCCGGAGCCTTCTCGGGCTTGTCAGCCACGACGACCTCGGTGGTGAGGAAGAGAGCCGCGATCGATGCTGCGTTCTGCAGCGCCGAGCGGGTCACCTTCGCCGGGTCGATGATGCCCGCTGCGAACATGTCGACGTACTCACCGGTAGCCGCGTTGAGGCCCTGACCCGAGGGAAGCTCGGAGACCTTGTTCGCGACCACACCCGGCTCGAGGCCGGCGTTGAGGGCGATCTGCTTCAGCGGAGCCTCGATCGCGACGCGAACGATGTTCGCACCGGTCGCCTCGTCGCCCGAGAGCGAGAGAGCGTCGAGAGCCTTGGTGCCGGACTGGATCAGCGCGACGCCACCACCGGGGACGATGCCCTCCTCGACGGCTGCCTTCGCGTTGCGGACGGCGTCCTCGATGCGGTGCTTGCGCTCCTTGAGCTCGACCTCGGTTGCCGCGCCCGCCTTGATGACGGCGACGCCACCTGCAAGCTTGGCGAGGCGCTCCTGCAGCTTCTCGCGGTCGTAGTCGCTGTCGGTGTTCTCGATCTCGCGACGGATCTGCGTGACGCGACCCTCGATCTGGTCTGCCTCTCCGGCACCCTCGACGATCGTGGTCTCGTCCTTGGTGACGATGACCTTGCGAGCGCGACCCAGCAGGTCGAGCGTGGCGTTCTCGAGCTTCAGGCCGACCTCTTCGGTGATGACCTGACCACCGGTGAGGATCGCGATGTCCTGCAGCTGCGCCTTGCGGCGGTCGCCGAAGCCGGGTGCCTTGACGGCGACCGACTTGAAGATGCCCTTGAGCTTGTTGAGCACGAGAGTCGCGAGAGCCTCGCCCTCGACGTCCTCGGCGATGATGACGAGCTCCTTGCCGTCCTGGATCACCTTGTCGACGATGGGCAGAAGGTCCTTGATGTTCGAGATCTTCTGGTTCGCGATGAGGATGTAGGCGTCTTCGAAGACAGCCTCCTGGCGCTCCGGGTCCGTCACGAAGTACGGGTTCAGGTAGCCCTTGTCGAACCGCATGCCCTCGGTGAGCTCGAGCTCGGTGCCGAAGGTCTGCGACTCCTCGACGGTGACGACGCCCTCCTTGCCGACCTTGTCGATCGCCTCGGCGATGAGCTCGCCGATGGCGGGGTCAGCAGCCGAGATCGAAGCGGTCGCAGCGATCTGCTCCTTGGAGTCGATCTCCTTCGCGCTGGCGAGGAGCTCCTCGGTGATGGCCGCGACGGCCTTCTCGATGCCGCGCTTCAGCGAGATCGGGTCTGCGCCGGCTGCGACGTTGCGCAGACCCTCGCGGACCAGAGCCTGGGCGAGCACCGTGGCGGTGGTGGTTCCGTCACCGGCGACGTCGTCGGTCTTCTTGGCGACCTCCTTGACGAGCTCCGCACCGATCTTCTCGTACGGGTCGTCGAGCTCGATCTCCTTGGCGATGGAGACGCCGTCGTTCGTGATCGTGGGGGCGCCCCACTTCTTCTCCAGCACGACGTTGCGACCGCGCGGGCCGAGCGTCACCTTGACGGCGTCGGCGAGAATGTTGAGGCCGCGCTCGAGGCCGCGGCGGGCCTCCTCATCGAAAGCGATGATCTTTGCCATGAGTTTTGTCGTCCCTCCTGGACGTAGACGTTGGGTTTAGCACTCAGAGTGAGAGAGTGCTAACGCCATTCTGGCACTCGACCCCATCGAGTGCAAGCTGCGGGGAGGGACCGCGCGGCGCTCTACGGGGCAGGGGTGTCTGCGGGAGTCTCGGGAGCGGTGGTCGCGCGATCGAGTCCGATGACCACCGTGAGCTGCTTCGCGCCGGTGTCGTTCAGATCGGTGTAGAAATCGCTCTGCTCCACCTGCGCTCCGCCGATGAGGTTCGCGAGGCCGATGGCCGCGAGCTCGTCCTCGTCGGCGACGTAGTAGACCGTCGTCGTCGAGAAGTCCTGGCTCGCGCTGTCGGTCGCGAACACGACGTCCGCTGCCCAGCCGTTGTTGATCAGGACGTCGCGCATCTGCTCGTCGAGCCCCTCGTCCGGGGATGCGTTGAGGATCATCACCGAGTAGGTGACGTCGACGACTCCGGTCTCGACGGGTGCAGGACTGGCCGTGGGGACGGCCTCCGGGAAGAGGCTGATGCGCCCCATCACCACCAGCGAGCCGAAGATGCCGCCGATGATGAGCACCAGAGCGGCCACGAAAGACCAGAGGAGCACGACCCAGCCGTTCATCCCCGGGGCTTCGGCGCGATGCGCTCCGACGCGTCCGGATGATCGGGGGACGTCGTCGAATCGATCTCGGCTGGGCTTTGACACCCCTCGATGCTAACGGCACCGACCTCTGTATCCGCATCGAGCGCCGTCGGCGCGTGGCGGACGCGCGAGTCAGCCGACGAAACCGGGCGTGCGAGCGGCTCTCTGGAATGATCTCGAGTCGCGGATGCGCCGCAGCCGACGCACCAGCATCGGGTCGTACTCGAGGGCGGCCTCCGACTCGATCAGACGTCCGAGGAGCTGGTAGTAGCGCGCGGCGCTCATACCCAGCTGGGCGCGGATGGTCTCCTCTTTCGCGCCGCCGTGGCGCGGCCACGCGGTCTCCAGCGCGAGGATCGCACGATCGCGCTCGCTCAGCTCTCCCAGCATGAGATCAGATTAGGTCGCCGCCCCGCCGATTCCGGCACGCCACTCCCACCATCGCCCGAGTGGGTCGGCGGCTGCGCGCACCTGCCCGTCGAGCGCCACGACGAAACCGGGCCACTCCGCGGCGACGACGGGCGGATCCCAGGCGTCGAGGAGCGCGGGAGGGTCGATGGTCAGCCAGCGCGCGCCGAGTCCCCGGATGCGGTCGACGAGGGCTTCACGGGCCTCCCGGGGAATGTGCACCAGCACGCCGGGAGTCGTGACGACGAGGGCGGCGCCGCGGGGCGCCTCGGCGGCGAGCTCGTCGATCTGCTCGAGCGCGTCGCCTGCGACGAGGTGGGGAGGGGCGGATGCCGCGATGTCGAGCGCCGCCGACACCCGTTGCTCGCGCCCCTCCTCCCCCGGCCACACCAGACCCAGCAGCCAGCGCCGGTCACGCTCGTCTCGCGCGTCGAGCGGCGCGAGGTCGATGCCGGCTCGCCACACCACATCGGGCATCCGCATCGGCGGGAGGGCTCCGTCGACACGGCTCTCGAGGATCACGGTGGAGGGGCCGTCCGCGGGGTCGAGCGACGCGCGCAGCCGCCCGTCCGCGCCCACGAAGCGATACGAGTACCTGTCCGGATAGAGGCACAGTCCTGCGGAGGCTCCGACCTCGAGCAGCGCGATCGGGCCGTCGATCTCCGACAGCGCGGGCAGAAGCGGCGCGAGACGCAGAGGTTCGTTCGTCTGCAGGCGCCGGCCGCTGCACTCGGCCACGATCTCATCGGCGCGCGCGATCACGAACGACCGCCAGGCGCCGTAGCCGACGAGGCCGGCGCCCAGCATCCGTGTCACCGCGAACACGAGCGGGGGCTGCCGTCTGTTCTCCGGAATCCGCGCGAGCACGCCCTGTACCTCGGAGTCGGCGGCGACACCGTCGGCCCACTCGACATACAGGTCGCTGCGCCCCGGCGCCTCCTGCTCGGCGAAACGCGCGTAGCGCTGCTGCACGGCATCCGTCATGGATCCATTGTCTCGTGGCGCCGAGCGCCTCTGAACGCGAGAGAATGGATCAGACCCCCAGGAGGACCGATGTCGTACAGCGTGGACAAGACCGAAGAAGAGTGGCGCGAGGAGCTCGGCGAGGAGCAGTACGCCGTGCTGCGCGAAGCCGCCACCGAGCGCGCCTGGACGGGCGAGCTTCTCGACGAGGGCCGAGCGGGCCTCTACACCTGCGGCGCCTGCGGTGCCGAGCTGTTCAAGAGCGGCACGAAGTTCGACTCCGGATGCGGCTGGCCGAGCTTCTACGAGTCGATCCGCCCCGACGCGGTGCAGCTCATCGAGGACACGACGCTCGGCATGGTGCGCACCGAGGTGCGCTGCGCGAACTGCGGCTCTCACCTGGGCCACGTCTTCCCCGACGGATTCGGCACGCCCACCGGCGACCGCTACTGCATGAACTCGATCGCCCTGAACTTCACACCCGAAGAGTCGTGAACGCCCTCGAGGCGGTCCGCGCACGGCAGTCCTGGTCGAAGGTGACCGACGACGCGCCGTCGCGCGATGAGCTGCTGACGCTCGTCGCCGCAGCGGGTCGTGTGGCCGATCATTCGTCGCTGCGCCCGTGGCGTCTCATCGAGCTCCGCGGGTCCGACCGCGAGGTGCTCGGCGCGGCGATCGCGAAGGCGGAGGGTGACAAGTCCCCGTCGACCAAGCCTCTTCGCGCTCCGCTGCTGATCGCCGTGGTCGCCAGCTATCGCAAGAGCGACAAGGTTCCCCGGTGGGAGCAGGAGGCGGTCGCGTCAGGCGTCGCCCA
This sequence comes from Microbacterium sp. Bi98, assembly GCF_918698045.1. Taxonomy (NCBI): domain Bacteria; kingdom Bacillati; phylum Actinomycetota; class Actinomycetes; order Micrococcales; family Microbacteriaceae; genus Microbacterium; species Microbacterium sp. Bi98. The sequence continues at coordinate 244,023 of NZ_CAKKLK010000001.1, forward strand.
CATGCTCAGCCTGCTGCTCGACGAGGCCGGCTGGGGTGTGCTGTGGCGCACCGGTCGGTACACGCGCTCGAAGGCCATCGCGAAGGCTCACGGCATCGGCAAGAACGAAGAGCTGCTCGGCTGGCTGTATGTCGGCGGCAAGCCGCAGGGCAAGAAGCCGGGACGCCGCAAGCCGGTCGACGCCCGGGCACTCGTGACGCGGATGCCGCAGCCGAAGAAGAAGTAGGGCGCTCAGCTGCGTCGGCGCCGCGGGAGTGCGACGACCACGGATGCCACGGCGACGATCACCATGCCGACGATCTGCCAGAGCGCCGGCCCCGCGGCCGCGGGCCAGATGAGGTCGATGATCACCGACGTGGCGAGCTGACCGAGCACCGAGCCGAGGCCCATCAGCAGCACGCCGGTATGCGCGACGATGAAGGCGCCGAGCAGGATGTACGCCGCGCCGAGGAATCCTCCGAGGTACAGCCACGGCTCGGTCGGCAGCGCATCGGGCACCCCTCGCACGGCGATGCTGATGCCCGCGGCGGCCAGCAGCGCGACGGTGCCGGCGATGAAGCTCATGAAGGTGGCCGCGAGGGGCGACCTCACGCGCTGAGCCAGCCTGCCGTTGGTCGCCGCCTGCCAGGCGATGCCGACACCCGCGGCGAACGGCAGCAGCAGCATCCAGAGCGGGGCGGTGGCCAGCACGTCCCCGCTCAGGGAGATGCCCACTGCGGCGAGCGCGAACGCGCCGCCCAGCACGCGTCCCGGCGTGATCGCGACCACTCCCGCCGGGCCGAACCCGATCCTGTCGAGGACGAGGCCGTGCAGCGTCTGTCCCGCCACCACGCCGACCGTGAACAGCGAGACGCCGAGCACGCCGGCGGTGATCCCCTGGGTCGATACGGTGAGTGCGCCGCAGGCGCCGCCGAGCAGCATCCAGAACGGGATGGTCCGATCGCGGATGCCGCCGCGCAGTCGTCCGACGCCTCGACGAGCCGAGGGAAGGCAGACGATCACGATCGCCAGGGCCGCGAGTCCCACGGAGAACGAGATGAGACCGGCCGCGATGCCGTTGTCGATCTCGACGCCCAGCACCCCGTTGATCCGCGCCTGGACAGCCGTCATGACGCCGATCGCGACCGCTCCGCCGAGCGCGAGGGGCGGGGAGAGACGACGAACCTGGGTCACCCGTCGACCCTAGCCGAGCGAGGATCCTCCTCCCGCAGCGTGCACGATGTCCGTGGCCGGGCGTACCCTGACGGCATGTGCGCGAGCTACGGACTTGACCCCCGGTTCACCGACACCGAACTCCTCGCAGCGGCCGACGAGGCCGTGCTCGACGGGCTCCGGGAGTGGGCTGAGCAGAATGCCCGCGAGACCGTTCGCCCCACCGGCAAGAACCTCCGCAATCTCAATCCGATCGTGGTCCAGCCCGACACCGCTCCGACGCTCGAGCCGGCGTGGTGGGGATTCCTCATCAACGGGGAGCCGTCGAAGTTCCCGTCGATCAACACCCGCTCCGAGCGGCTGCAGGAGCGCCCCGGCGGATTGAAGAGTCGCGCGCTCGTCCCTGCGACCAGCTGGTACGAGATGAAGAAGCCCGAGCGCGTGTGGCACGAGTTCCTCGTCGACGAGGGGGCCCTCTTCGGGATGGCCGCGGTCACCCAGAGAGGTCGCACCGCCGACGGCGAGTCCTTCACCTGCTACTCGATCGTGATGCGCCCGGCTCCTCCGCACCTCGCGGACGTGCACGACCGGATGCCGCTGCTGATCCCCGCGTCCCTGAGTGAGGAGTGGCTCACCGCCGAGCCCACGAAGGACATCATCGACGAGGCGCTGCTCGCCGCTGCGACGCTCGACGAGCGCGTGCACGCCGCGCCGCGCGCGAGCGACAAGGGCGCGGATCGGCTGTTCTGAGCTCATGGATTCGACGAATCTCGTCGCCACCGCGGCGGAGCGTGCAGAGGAGCTGCCGGGCGCGGCGCGGGAGAACCCGTTCGGTCCCGAGTGGGACGTGTACAAGGTGCGCGGACGCGTGTTCCTGCTGATCCCTCTCGACCAGACCGGGAGGGTCACGCTCAAGTCGCACCCCGACGACTCGGTCGCATTGCGCGAGACCTTCGCCGACATCGTCCCGGGGTACCACATGAACAAGAAGCACTGGATCACCCCGATGCCGGGGCCGTCACTCGACGAGGAACTCGTGTCCGAGCTGGTCACGGAGTCGTACCGTCTGGTGGTCGAGAAGCTCCCACGCGCCCAGCGGCCCGTGGATCCCGACCTGTTCGGGCGCCCCTCGTCCTGACGATTCCGCACCGGCCATCCACCGTGAGGATGACCCGCTGCCTCCGGGGAACGGTACCCAGGGAGGACGCGCGGGCCGCGGCGCCGTCGATAGCGTCGTAGACATGATCACAGCAGAAGGCCTCACGAAGAGATTCGGAGACAAGACAGCCGTCCAGGACGTGTCGTTCACGGTCAAGCCGGGCACGGTCACCGGGTTCCTCGGTCCGAACGGCGCGGGAAAATCCACCACGATGCGCATGATCGTCGGCCTCGACCGGCCGACGTCCGGCATCGCGACCGTCGCCGGCCGGGAGTACCGGAAGCTTCGCGCCCCGCTCACCGAGGTGGGGGTGCTTCTCGACGCGAAGGCGGTGCACACCGGCCGCACCGCTCGCAATCATCTGCGTGCGATGGCGGCGACCCACGGCATCCCCGCGTCGCGCGTCGACGAGGTCATCGACCTGGCGGGCATCGCGCCCGTCGCCCGCAAGCGCGCCGGGAAGTTCTCACTCGGCATGGGGCAGCGGCTCGGAATCGCCTCGGCCCTGCTCGGGGATCCGCACACGCTGATCCTCGATGAGCCTGTCAACGGCCTCGACCCCGAGGGGGTGCGATGGGTGCGACAGTTCGTGCGCCATGCGGCGTCCGAGGGGCGCACGGTCCTGTTGTCCAGCCACCTGATGAGCGAGATGGCGCAGACCGCCGATCACGTGATCGTGATGGGCCGGGGCAGAGTGCTCGCCGACGCTCCGCTCGAAGAACTCGTCCGCGCCTGGACGACGAACACCGTGCGCGTCCGCACGCCCCGCGCAGCGGATCTGGCCACAGCGGTCGGCGGTCCGTCGGTCGAGATCGTGAGCTCGGCTCCCGACCTTCTCGACATCGTCGGCCTGCCGGCCTCCCGCATCGGCGACCTCGCCGCTCGCCACGGCATCCCCCTGCACGAGCTCACCCCGACCACCGGGTCGCTCGAAGACGCCTATCTGGCGCTCACCGGCGACTCGGTCGAGTACCGCACGAAGGAGATCTCATGACCGTCCAGGCTCCTGCCCGCACGCGCCAGCACGTCGACACCGGACACCGCCTCACGTTCGTCCGCGCGATCCGCGGCGAGTGGATCAAGCTCTCCACGCTTCGCTCCACCTGGTGGTCCATCGGCATCGCCGCAGTGCTCACCGTCGGCATCGCGGTGCTCATCGCTCAGGCGATCGACCTGCCGGGCTTCGACCCCATTCAGGCCGTGGTCATGCCGATCCAGTTCACGATGCTGCTCGCGGGCATCCTCGGTGCGATCTCCGTGACGGGTGAGTACTCGACCGGAATGATCCGCTCGACGCTGGCAGCCAACCCGAAGCGCGGCTCCGTGCTCGCCGCCAAGGCCGTCGTGATCGCGGTCTTCCTGTTCGTGTCGTCTCTGGTGATCTTCTCAGCCGCAGCTGTCGCCGTCTCCGCGGTCGTCGCGTCGCGCGATCAGAGCATCGACTGGTCCGATCCGGCGGCATCGCTCCTTCCGATCGTCGTGTCGTCGCTTGCCATGTCCGTCTTCGCTCTCATCGGCGTCGCATTCGGCTTCATCCTGCGCTCGGGCGCCGGAGCCATCGCCGCGACCGTCGGCCTGCTGTTCGTCCTGCCGATCGTCGCGAGTTTCTTCACGATCGCCGGCGACGCGTGGACGTGGCTCCTCGAGACCGCGAACTACCTGCCGGTCGCCGCCGCTCAGAGTGCGATCCTTCCCGAGGGAGCCGCCCTCGAGGGCCCGGTCGCGTATCTCACGCTGGCCGGCTGGGTGGCTGCGGGCATGCTCGCCGCGTGGGGCGTGCTCCGCACCCGCGACGCGTGACCGAGAGCCGACCGATGACCGATCCGCGTAGAGTCGGCCGGTGACCACCCCGATCAGCCGCAGCACCTCAGTCCGCGAGGACGAGGGGCTGCGGCTGCCGCGTCCCCCCGGCGTCCTGCGCCGTTTCTGGGCGCGGCATCCGGTGGTCGCCGACGTCGTCATCACGATCCTGTGCCTGCTCCTCTCGCTCGTTCCCGCTGGTGCGATCACCCGCGATCTTCCGATGCCCCTCGCCATCGGCGTGGCGATCCTGGTCCCCGCCGCCGTGCTCGGCACGTGCGCGACTCTGCTCTGGCGGCGCAGGCACCCGCTGGTGCCGTTCGTGGCATCTTTCGCACTCGAAGCCCTGTTCCTCTTCGCGCTTCAGCCGATAGGCGCTCCTGTCCTGCTGGTCAGCTGCTACTCGCTCGCCGTGTACCGCTCGTCGCGGGCGGCGTGGACCGGCTTCGGCATCGCGATCGCATCGCTCGCGGCGCTCGCCGGTGCGCTCACCCTCACCGGCGTCATCACTCTGCAGATCGCCGCGAACGCCGTCGTGATGTCGCTGGTCCTCGGACTCATCGGCACTTTGATCGGTGTGAATGTCGGAGGACGCAAACGCTACCTGGCTGCGGTGATCGACCGCTCCCGCCAGCTGCTCGTGGAACGCGATCAGCAGGCCCAGCTGGCCGCAGCAGGCGAACGCGCCCGCATCGCCCGCGAGATGCACGACATCGTCTCGCACTCGCTCACGGTGATCGTCGCCCTGTCCGAGGGCGCAGCCGCGACACCGGATCCCGTGCAGGCGCGAACGGCGGCGTCCTCCGCCGCCGAGACGGCTCGCAGCGCGCTCACCGAGATGCGCGCGATGCTCGGAGTCCTCCGCGCCGATGATTCGCCACTCCCCCTGGCACCTCTCGAGCCGACGCCACCGCAGGAGACGGTCGCAGTGGCGCAGCGCGCCGGTTTTCCGGTGACGCTCTCCGTCACAGGCACCGCCTCGATCTCCACCGCTCTGTCGCATGCGCTCGGCCGCATCGTGCAGGAAGGCGTCACGAACGCCATGAGGCACGCGCCGATGGCGACGTCGATCGAGGTCAGGCTGATCTACGCCTCGGATTCGGTGATCGTCGAGATCCTCAACGACGGCGTCTCCGGCCCTGTCGGCACGACCGGGTTCGGCCTGCGCGGGCTCGTGGAACGTGCCGCGCATTCGGGCGGCACGATCACCTCTGAACCCGTCGAACGCGGTCGGTGGATGCTGCGCGCCGAGCTGCCTGTGTCGCCCGCCGATCCTGCTGACCTCGAACCGAAGGATGCACCATGACCGAGCCGATCAGGCTTCTCCTCGTCGACGACCAGGCTCTCATCCGCGTCGGCTTCCGGATGGTGCTCGACGCGGAGGCCGACATGGTCGTGGTCGGCGAGGCCGCGGACGGGCATGACGCGATCCTCCAGGCGTCCGGACTCCGTCCCGACCTCGTGCTGATGGACATCCGGATGCCGGGGCTCGACGGGATCGCGGCGACCGAGGCCATCGTCCGCGAGAATCCGGACACCCGTGTTCTGGTGCTCACGACGTTCGATCTCGACGAGTACGCCTTCGGCGCGATTCGCGCCGGCGCGAGCGGATTCCTCCTGAAGGACGCGCAGAGGCACGAGATGATCTCGGCGATCCGAGCCATCCACCGCGGTGACGCGGCCCTCTCACCGCGGGTCACGCGGATGCTGCTGGAGCATGTGACCCCGACGCTCGGCGCGACACCTGCAGCGTCCGCCACTGCGACCGAGGACCTGACGGCAGACCTCACCGACCGCGAGCGCGACGTCTTCGTCGAGATCGCGCGCGGCCTCACGAACGCGGAGATCGCTCAGGCGCTGTTCGTCAGCGAATCCACCGTGAAGACGCATGTCGGCAGGATCCTGTCGAAGCTGGGATCCCGCGACCGCATCCACCTGGTCATCCTGGCTCACAGGATGGGTCTGGTCGACGGCGGCCTGTCCTCGGGCTCTTAGCAAGGGCGGAGGACAGGCCGACAGCCTCAGGCCTTCGCCGGTGTCCACTCGGAGACGCGGTTCAGCGTCTCGATCTCGTCCTCGCGCAGTTCCAATCGCGCTCCGGCGAGAAGGTCAGGAACCTGCTCGACCGTCCGAGCACTCGCGATCGGGGCGGCGACCGTCGGCTGAGCACGCAGCCACGCCAACGAGGTCGCCGCGATCGAGGCGCCGTGGGCGTCGCCGATCTCCTCAAGAGCGTCGATGATGCGCAGCCCCGCCTCCGTCGCGTATTTGGCCGCACCGGAGGCGCGCGGCGAGGTCTGACCCTCGACGGCCGTCGAACGGTACTTGCCGGTGAGGAATCCGCTCGCGAGCGAGTAGTAGGGCACCAGGCTCAGACCGAACTCCTGCGCCACCGGGATGATCGTCTCCTCGACGTCGTTGCGGTGAACGAGGTTGTAGTGGGGCTGCACGGCGACGGGCGACGCCGATCCCGTGCGACGGGCGATCTCCACCCACTCACGGATGCGCTGCGCGGTGTAGTTCGACACCGCGACGTTGCGTACGAGGCCGTCTGAGACGAGCTCGCCGAATGCGGTGACCGTCTCCTCCAGCGGCACGGTCTCATCGTCGAAGTGCGCGTAGTAGAGATCGATGGCGTCGACGCCCAGTCGGGCGAGCGATGCCTCGGCGGCCCTGCGCACGTTCGACGCCGACAGCCCGGAGAACTCCGGGTGCTGGCTCACCTTGGTCGCCACGATGACGCCTTCGGGCTTGCGTGACGCGAGCCACTCACCGATGATCGTCTCGCTCTCGCCGCCCGAGTTGCCCGGCACCCACGAGCTGTACCCGTCTGCGGTGTCGATGAAATCGCCACCACCCGCCACGAAGGCGTCGAGCACGGCGAAGGAGGCATCACGGTCGGCCGTCCAGCCGAACACGTTGCCTCCGAGCGAGAGCGGGAAGACGTCTAGGTCACTGTTTCCGATACGAGTCATACCGGGGAGAACGTGTGCTCTGCTCGCACTATTTCCCGTGTGACGATCTGTGTCGTCGAGGGAGTCGCGGATGCGATCCGCTGGACGGTGCCGACTACAGGACTCGAACCTGCAACCCCCGTATTACAAGTACGGTGCGCTACCAATTGCGCCAAGTCGGCGGACACCACCCAGCTTAGCGATGGGCGGCGGGCACCACGAACTACGGCGCCGGGGTCTCCGAGGGTGCGGGCTCCGTGGTCTCGGTCGGCGCGGGAGTGGGAGTCTCGGTGGCGTAGTACGCGTCACTTGCGACCGTGAGCACGAACTGGGAGAACTCGCTCGGGTCGTCGAGGGCGCCGACGTAGGCCTCGCCGTTCACGACGATCATGGGCGCGGCAGTGAGCACGAGGTCGTCCGAACCGACGAGCGGGCCCTCCAGCGCACGGGACGTGGCTTCCTTCGCCCAGGTGACGTAGTCCTGATCCTCGATGCACGACCGGACGCTCTTGACGTTGTCCGAGCCGACCGCGCCGGCGATGTCGGCCAGCTGAGAATCGGAGAAGCCGTCGGTGTTCACCTCGGGCTGGTCATCGAGCAGGTCGTGGTTGAACGCGTAGAACTGTGCCGGCGAGTGCGTCGCGACACAGGCCGCGGCCGCCGCCGAACGCAGGGAGTACTTGGTGCCGTTCGAGCTCGCGGTGAGCAGTGCGACCGGGTGGTAGGTGACCGTCGCCGCACCCTCCGAGATCCAGTTGACGAGCTGGCGCGCGTTGGCGCGCTCGAATTCACCGGCATCCGGCGACAGGTAGTCGACGTAGATGTGGATGTCGACCGTGCTCGACGTGGTGGGCTCCGGGGTCGGCGTCGTCTCGCCACCCGCCTCGGTCTCCTCCGGGCTCGGAGGCGCGACCGTCTCGTCGGACATCGCGGACGCGCTGATGTCGGAGACGAGGATGCCGTCGTCGTTCATCCCGCCCGGGGTGAGCTGCGGCTTCGAGACCTGTGCGGAGACGGCGAGCGTGATCGCGGTGCCGATGGCGCCGACGGCGACGACGGCGATCGCCCCGAGGATGATTCGTCGCATCACGCGCGCCCTCGACTGCTGGGCATGCACCTTCTGTGCCTTCTCCCGCACGACCTCACGCGAATTGCGAGGGCTGGGGACGTTCGGCGTCTCGTCGCTCGACATCGTTCCTCTAGACAGTCTCAGGGGGGCAGGGTGGCCCCGGACGCCACTCGGGCGGCGAACGCCGCGTTAAGCGGCCGAGATCGATGTTAACCAGCCAGGCTGAGAAATACCCAGATGCACGGGCATCTGCCATACTGATCCCGACCCGATGAGGGGTCACGGCGGATCGCTCCGCCGCTCTATCACTACGGATCGTCCGGCACGTACCTGCCGGTGAAGGAGAAACACAATGGCATCTGTGACTTTCGACGAGGCCACCCGCCTCTACCCCGGCGGAACCCGCCCGGCTGTCGACAAGCTCAACCTCGAGGTCGCTGACGGCGAGTTCCTCGTTCTCGTCGGCCCGTCCGGCTGCGGAAAGTCCACCTCGCTGCGTATGCTCGCCGGCCTCGAAGAGGTCAACGCCGGCCGCATCCTCATCGGTGACCGCGACGTCACCGACGTGCCGCCGAAGGACCGCGACATCGCGATGGTGTTCCAGAACTACGCGCTGTACCCGCACATGACGGTCGCCGAGAACATGGGCTTCGCGCTCAAGATCGCCGGCGTCGGCAAGGAAGAGCGCGCCAGCCGCGTGCTCGAGGCCGCGAAGCTGCTCGACCTCGAGGAGTACCTGACCCGCAAGCCGAAGGCCCTCTCGGGTGGTCAGCGTCAGCGTGTCGCGATGGGTCGCGCGATCGTCCGTCAGCCCCAGGTCTTCCTCATGGACGAGCCGCTGTCGAACCTCGACGCCAAGCTCCGCGTCCAGACGCGCACGCAGATCGCGTCGCTGCAGCGCCGCCTCGGCGTCACCACGGTCTACGTCACGCACGACCAGACCGAGGCTCTGACCATGGGCGACCGCATCGCCGTGCTGAAGGACGGACTCCTCCAGCAGGTCGGTTCGCCGCGTGACCTGTACGAGAAGCCCGAGAACGTCTTCGTCGCCGGCTTCATCGGCTCGCCCGCGATGAACCTGTTCAGCGCAGACCTGGCAGACGGCGGCGTGCGCTTCGGCACCGAGGTCGTCCCGCTCGACCGCGACACCGTGGGCCGCGCCAACGGTTCGCAGGTCACCGTCGGCGTCCGCCCGGAGGACATCACCGTCGGCCCCGCCGACGGCAAGGGCCTCTCGGTCGTCGTCGACCTCGTCGAGGAGCTCGGCGCTGACGGTTACCTCTACGGTCACACCGAGATCAACGGCAAGCGCGCCGACCTGGTCGCACGTGTCGACGGTCGCAGCCACCCCAACGCCGGTGAGACCGTCACCCTCGCGGCGAACGCGGGCCACGTGCACGCGTTCGACATCGAGTCGGGCGTTCGTCTGAACGACAAGCCGATCGTCTCCGCCTGATCGGACCCACTGACGCGGCGCGGGCTGACTTCGGTCGCCCGCGCCGCTTCTTTCTTTTCCGCCCCGACCCACTGGAGAGACATGCAGGATGCGCTGCGGATCACGGCGAGCTCGATCGACCCGGCCCTGCTCGCCCTCCCCTGGTCGACCCCCCTCGGCAAGTGGCCGTCCGAGCAGATCGTGTCGCTTCCCAAGGGGCTGTCACGGCATCTGGTGCGCTTCGCCGACCTCTCGGGCAAGGTCGTCGCGGTCAAAGAGACGACCGATGAGATGGCGAGGCGCGAGTACGAGATGCTCGGCAACCTGGCCAGGCTCGATGTGCCCTGCGTCGACCGCGTCGCCGTGATCGCGGGGCGATCGGATGCCGCCGGCGAGCCGCTCCCCGCCGCGCTCGTCACCTCGCACCTGCGCTTCTCCATGCCGTATCGCGCCCTCTTCACCCGGGTGCTGCGCCCCGACACGGCGAATCGCCTGGTCGACGCCCTCGCGGTGCTCCTGGTGCGCTTGCACAACGTCGGCTTCTACTGGGGCGACGTCTCGCTCTCGAACACGCTCTTCCGCCGGGACGCCGGCGCTTTCGCGGCCTACCTCGTCGACGCCGAGACCGGTGAACTGCACGAGGAGGGGCTCACCGACGGGCAGCGCCTCTACGACCTCGACCTCGCCCGCACCAACATCGCCGGGGAGATCATGGACCTCGCGGCCGGCGGACGGCTCGAGCACGGCGTCGACGCGGTCGCGATCGCCGACGGCATCGTCTCGTCGTACCACTCGCTGTGGGCGGAGCTGACGGTGCAGGAGTCCTTCGCCGCGGCGGAGACCTGGCGCATCACGGAGCGCGTCGAACGCCTCAACGCCCTCGGATTCGACATCGACGAGATGTCGATGTCGACGACCTCCGACGGCACGGTCGTCGAGATCCAGCCGAAGGTGGTGGATGCCGGACACCACCAGCGCCGCCTGATCCGCCTCACGGGCCTGGACGTCGAGGAGAACCAGGCCCGCCGCCTGCTCAACGATCTCGACGAGTTCCGTGCCCGTTCGACCAAGCAGTGGGTCGACGAGGAGATGTACGCGCACGAATGGCTGACCCGCGTGTTCGAGCCCGTGGTGCGTGCGATCCCCTGGGAGCTGCGCGCCAAGCTCGAACCCGCAGAGGTGTTCCACCAGGTGCTCGAGCACCGGTGGTATCTCTCTCAGGCGCAGGGACGCTCAGTCCCGCTCGCCGAGGTCCTCACGAGCTATATCAACGAGGTGCTGCGCCACCGCCGCGACGAGGCGACCATCATGGGCCCGCCCACCGAGACGATGAGCCTGCCCGTCATCACAGGCACGCACTCCGTCGCCGATGACGACGACGAGGTCGACTGGCGCGACCTCGTCTGACGTCAGTACCCGACCGTGAAGCGTCCGCGACGGTGCGCCGGACGCTCGATCTCGTCGACCACCGCGACCGCGAAGTCCGCCCCCGAGATGAAGGACTTGCCCTCGGCGTCACGCACGAGCACATCTCCACCATCGCGATAGTGACCGGTGCGCTCACCCTCGGCCCAGGGTCCGAAGACCTCGGCCGGGTGGATGAAGAACCAGTCCAGCGACCGGTCCGTGCTCTGGAGCAGTGCGAGCGAGTCGATGCCGACCTGTGCCTCGTGCTTGTACTCCTCAGGGAAGTCGAGGTCGAAGAGGCGCGGGCCATGCGGGGCGACCAGGCTTCCACCGGCGCCGCCGACCACGCCGAGACGGGTGCTCGTATCGGCGAGCTCCGCGATGACGTTCGTCAGCGCCTCGAGCACGCGGTCCGCCATGTCGCCGCGCGGCGAGAGGGCCGAGACGACGGCATCCGCTCCGTCGAAGGCGTTCGCGAGCGACGAGGCGTCCAGCGCCGAGCCCTGCACGTACGAGGCGCCGTCGACAGCATCGGTCGGCGTGCTGCGTGAGATCGCGATCACGTCATGGCCGCGGCTCACCGCCTCGGACACGATGTGGCGTCCGGCGTAGCCGGTTCCTCCGAGCACGACGATCCGAGCCATGACTTCTCCCCTACTTCTTCGCGTTGCGGATGGACGACACCTGGTAGAGCGCGACCGAGGTCGCGATGCCGGCGTTGAGCGATTCGGTCACGGCCGAGATCGGGATCGACACGATCTGATCGCAGGTCTCGGCGACCAGACGCGAGAGGCCCTTGCCCTCTGAACCGGTCACGATCACGACGGGGCGGTCCGCCAGCTGGAGCTCGGGCAGCAGCACGTCGCCGTCGCCGTCGAGGCCGAGCACGAACACGCCCTGCTTCTTGAACTCCTTGAGCTGCGTGGTGAGGTTGGTCGCCAGTGCGACCGGCACGCGTGCCGCAGCACCGGCACTCGTCTTCCAGGCTGCCGAGTTCACACCGGCCGAACGACGCTGCGGCAGGATGATGCCGTGTCCGCCGAACGCACCGGTCGAGCGGATGATCGCGCCGAGGTTGCGGGGGTCGGTGATGCCGTCGAGGGCGACGAACAGCGGGACCTCGCCCTTGTCGATGACGGCCTCGAGGAGGTCCTGCGGGTGCGCGTACTCGTACGGCGGCACCTTGACGGCGACGCCCTGGTGGACTCCGTCGAAGCCGGCCATGCGGTCGAGCTCCTGACGCGTGACCTCGAGCACCGGGATTCCGCGGTGGGTGGCGATCGACAGCATCTCCTTGACGCGGTCGTCCATCTCGACGCGCTGCGCGATGTAGAACGCCGACGCGGGGATCTTCGCCCGGAGAGCCTCGAGCACCGAGTTGCGGCCGGTGACGACCTCGACCTCAGTGGTGTTGTCCTTCGCGCGGGCCGAGCGGTTCGGGTTGCCGCCGGACGTCTGACGCTGCCCCGGCTTGCCCTTTCCGCCCGATGCCGCATAGCGCTCGGCCGCGGCCTTGCGCTTGCCGGCCGGGTGCCAGGCGCGGTCCTCCGCCTTCGGGGTCGGTCCGCGTCCCTCGAGGGACTTGCGTCCGAGTCCGCCGGTGCCCTTGGTCGGGCCCTTCTTCTTGCCGTTGCTTGCGCCGGGGCGCTGTGGCTTAGCCATCGATACTCCAATGAGTTCCGGCCGGAGAGTCCTCCAGCGTGATTCCTGCCGCGGCGATCGCATCACGGATGCGATCGGCCGCCGCCCAGTCCTTGTCAGCGCGCGCCTGCGCGCGCTGGGTGATCATCGTCTGCACGAGCGCGTCGAGAGCAGAGGCCTGCGCATCGCCCGTCGACGCGACACCCACGCGCTCGAATCCGAGGACGTCGAGCATCGCGAGCACCTCGCTCCTCGCCGTCCCGGCGCCGTCGGCATCACCGGCGTCGAGCGCCGCATTGCCCGCGCGCACGGTGTCGTGCAGGACTCCGAGCGCCTGCGGGATGCCGAGGTCGTCATCCATCGCGGTGGCGAACGCCTCGGGCAGCGACGTGCGCTCCCCCCAGCCGAAGGTCTTCGGAAGCATTCGCTCTGCGCGCTCGACGAACGTGCGGATGCGGCCGAGTGCCGCCTCTGCCTCGGTCCACGACGACTCCGAGAGGTCGAGGCTCGAGCGATAGTGCGCGGCGGCGAGTGCGTAGCGCACCACCTGCGGATCCCGCTCCGAGAGCACGTCGCTCGCCAGGGTGAAGTTGCCCAGAGACTTCGACATCTTCTGCCCGCCGACCGTCACGAGGCCGTTGTGCACCCAGTAGCGTGCGAAGCCGTCTCCGGCGGCGGTCGACTGGGCGAGCTCGTTCTCATGATGGGGGAAGCGCAGGTCGAGGCCTCCGCCGTGGATGTCGAACTCGGATCCGAGGTAGCGCTTGGACATCGCCGAGCATTCGATGTGCCAGCCAGGGCGACCTGCGCCCCAGGGCGACTGCCACACGGCATCCGCCTGCTCGTCGGGCTTGGCACCCTTCCACAGCGCGAAGTCCTGCGGGTTGCGCTTGCCGCGAGGGTCGGCATCCTCCGCCGCCTCCATCGCGTCGACGGACTGGTTCGTCAGCGACCCGTACTCCGTCCACGAGCGGACGTCGAAGTAGACGTCGCCGGAACCGTCCGGTGCAGGGTACGCGTGGCCGCGCTCGATGAGGATCGCGATCAGCTCCTGCATCTGCGGGACGGACGCCGTCGCGCGCGGCTCATAAGTCGGGGACAGGATGCCGATGCCGGCATACGCTGCGGTGAACTCCTGCTCCATGCGGTATGCGAGCGCCCACCACGGCTCGACGTCCGTCGCGTTGACGAGCACCTTGTCGTCGATGTCGGTGACGTTGCGCACGAACGTGACGCGGCCGTAGCGGTGAGTCAGCCAGCGCCGCAGGAGGTCGAAGCTCAGCGCCGCTCGGACGTGACCGATGTGAGGGCCGGACTGCACGGTGGCTCCACAGACGTACATCGTGATGTTCTCGGGATCGAGAGGCACGAAGTCGCGCAGCTGCTGTGCGCGGGTGTCGTAGAGGCGGAGAGTCACCGCACAAGCTTACCGGGCGGCGCAATCCGAAGACTGGGTGTGACCCCGGCCCTGCCGCCGCTCAGTCGACCGGGTAGACCTGCCCGGTCTGCACGCCGAGCACGCTCTTCGCGAAGGCCTGCCCCACGCGGTGCGACGACACGGGCACGAAGCCGGGGAACGACGAGTGATACGACGGCGCATCCGCGAGCACCGACGGGCTCACGGCGTTGATGCGGATGCCGCGGGGCAGCTCGGTCGCCGCGGCGACGACGAAGGACTCGATGGCTCCGTTCGCGAGCGACGCCGCGGCGCCGGTGGCGATCGGCTCGCGCGAGAGGATGCCGGAGGTCAGCGTGATCGAGCCGCCGTCGCGCACATACGACGTGCCGATGCGCACGACGTCGAGCTTCGACAGCACCTTGCCACGGAAAGCCGCTTCGTAGTCGCTCCGGCTCAGCTCGTCGAGCGAGCGGAAGGGCACCTCTCCCACGGCGACGATCACGGCATCGATCTGTCCGACCGAGGCGAAGAGGTGCTCCACCGACGCCGAGTCGGTGACATCGACGGACGGCTCGCTGCTGCGCGACGCCGAGATGACCTCGTGTCCGGCCAACGCGTCGACGGCCGTGCGGCCGACCTGTCCACTGGCTCCGATGACCAGGATCCTCATGCTGCCTCCTCCGGATCGCGCGACGATCGCACGACGTTCTCCGACAACGAGCGCGGATGCTGAGACATTCCCGCGCAATCCGCGACGCCTGTCAGACCGCATGCACCATCGCGACTGCCGTCACCGCGATCCCCTCGCCTCGCCCGGGAAACCCGAGTCCGTCGGTCGTGGTCGCCGTGACGGAGACCGGCGCGCCACCGAGCGCGGTGGACAGGACCTGCTCCGCCTCCGCGCGTCGCGTGCTGAAGCGCGGTCGATTGCCCTGGAACTGCGCCGAGACGTTGCCGATCGCGAAACCGGCCTCGGTGAGGATCTCCCGGGTGCGGGCGAGGAAGACGTCCGCGTGTGCGCCGGCGTACTCGGGGTGTGCGGTGCCGAAGTGCTCGCCGATGTCTCCGAGCCCTGCTGCGCCGAGCAGCGCGTCCACGATCGCGTGAGCGACGGCATCGCCGTCGGAGTGCCCGGAGAGCGCCGGCTCCCCCGGCCACTGCAGGCCGGCGAGCCACAGGTTCCCGTCTCCACCGAATGCATGCACGTCGGTGCCGAGGCCGACCCGGGGCCCCGTCCACGTCGGGGCGAGCTCGGGTGCCGGAACGGCGACAGCCGCCAGCAGCTGGCGGGCGCGCTCGAGGTCGGCGGGCGTGGTGATCTTGAATCCGCTGGGTGAACCCGGGATCTGACGCACGAGGTGTCCGGCAGCGGCGAACAGCGCCGCATCATCGGTGTACTCGACGTCCGAGCCGCTCGCAGCATCGTAGGCGGCCTCGAGCAAGGCTCGCGGAAACCCCTGCGGCGTCTGCGCTGCCGCGAGCTCGGAGCGATCCACCGGCGCGATGACCGCGTCTCCGTCGACCCGCTTGAGCGTGTCGACGACGGGGAGCGTCGGGATGACCCCTGTCTCGCCGTCGATCGCCCGGGCCACGGCGTCGATCACTTCCGGCGGGGTCAGCGCGCGCGCCGCGTCATGCACGAGAACTCGCGTGATGTCTCCCCACAGGGCCTTCAGACCGGCGGCGACCGACTGCTGCCTGGTCTCTCCGCCCGTCACGACCCTGCCGAGGTCGACGCGATCGCCGGCCGCAGCACGCACCTCGGTCTCCGCGTCGCCCTCGAACCCTGCGGGGGCGACCACGATGACCTGCGCGGGCGCCGCCGCGAAGACGCCGTCGAGCGCGTGGCGGAGGATCGAATGGCTGTCGATGCCGACGAACGCCTTGGGCGCTCCGGCATCCAGTCGCGTGCCGGAGCCGGCGGCGACGACGATGATCGCGGTGTCAGGGACGGGAAGCATGCTCACCAGGTTCACGTTACCGGCGCGCACGAAAAAAGGCGGATGCCGAAGCACCCGCCTTGTCTCGATCCGCTCAGGAAGCGAGGACCTCGTCGAGCAGCGCGCTCGCCTTGTCCTCGTCGGTCTTCTCCGCCAGAGCCAGCTCCGAGATGAGGATCTGACGAGCCTTCGCAAGCATCCGCTTCTCACCGGCCGACAGACCGCGGTCCTGATCCCGACGCCACAGGTCGCGGACGACCTCGCTCACCTTGATCACGTCGCCGGAGGCGAGCTTCTCGAGGTTCGCCTTGTAACGACGAGACCAGTTCGTGGGCTCTTCGGTGAACGGAGCGCGGAGCACCTCGAACACGTTGTCGAGCCCCTCCCGGCCGATGACATCGCGGACCCCGACCAGATCGACGTTCTCCGCAGGCACCTCGATGATGAGGTCCCCCTGGGTCACGTTGAGCTTCAGGTATTTCTTCGCCTCACCCTTGATGATGCGCTCCTTGACCTCGATGATGGTCGCAGCGCCATGGTGCGGATAGACGACAGTTTCGCCAACCTCAAAAAGCATAAAAACTTGTCCTTTCGGCAACCTCAAGGATACCACAGGGGACATGCGCTAAGGTTCGCGCCGCCGCGTCCTCGGGCGGTGCCCCGCATGCGCATAGAATGGGACGCGGATATCCCGTCGTACCTCAGGAGGACCCGTGAAATCGCGCCTTGTTGCGTCTGCCGCCATCAGCGCCCTCGTTCTTCTGGGCGCGACGGGCTGCACGTTCATCTCGCCGCAGGCGACGACGATCGAATACTCCGCCTCCGACGGCGTCAACGTCTCGGACTCCGACGGTCCCATCGACGTGCGCAATGCCTTCATCGTCGCGAACGAAGACGGATCGGTCGGCAACTTCATCGGCGCCGTGGTCAACCCGACCGCCGACAAGGCGACGCTCACGATGACCGTGTCGGGCTCCGATGAGCCGTTCACCGTCTCCGTGCCCGCGGGCAAGACCGTCAGCTTCGGTGCCGACGAGGAACCGCTGCGCATCGACGGACTCGACACCATGCCCGGCGCGACCATCGAGATCCACTTCCAGTCGGGCGACGGTGCCGGCACGAAGACTCAGGTTCCCGTTCTCGACGGCACTCTGCCGTACTACGCCGACCTCGTGCCCACGGAGCAGAAGTCGACACCGACGCCCGAGCCGGCCCCCACGGACACGGCTGCCCCCGCTCCGGCGGAGTGAGCCGGCGCATACGCTGACGAAGAGGCCGACACCCTGCGGGGTGCCGGCCTCTTCTCCGTCATGGGGACGGGCGTGCCGTCCGACGACTGCGTCAGCCCTCGAAGCGGTACCCGAGACCGCGAACCGTGACGAGCATGACGGGCTCCCCCGGGTTCTCCTCGATGCGGGAGCGGATCCGCTTGATGTGCACGTCGAGCGTCTTCGTGTCTCCGAAGTAGTCGCTCCCCCACACGCGGTCGATCAGCTGACCGCGCGTGAGCACTCGACCCGAATTGCGCATCAGCACCTCGAGGAGCTCGAATTCCTTCAGAGGCATGTTGATCTGCTGTCCGGCGACCGAGACGGTGTGGCGATCGATGTCGAGCGAGACGCGTCCCCCGTCGAGCACGCGCTCGTCGAGCTCGCTGTCGGCCTGCACCACGCGACGAAGGACCGCGCGCATCCGGGCGAGCAGCTCGCGGGACGAGTACGGCTTTGTGACGTAGTCGTCGGCGCCGAGCTCGAGTCCGACGACGATGTCCACCTCCGAGTCCTTGGCCGTGACCATGATGATCGGCACCGCCGAGGTCGAGCGGATCTGCCGGCACACCTCGGTGCCCGGCATGCCAGGCAGCATCAGGTCGAGGAGCACGACGTCGGCGCCGCGCTCGCGGAAGGCGGCCAGCGCCCCTGGACCGTCCTCGGCGATCTCGACCTCGTACCCCTCTCGGCGCAGGAGGTAGGCGAGCGGGTCGGCGAGGTCGGGCTCGTCTTCGACGAGAAGGATGCGGGTCATGCGTTCTCTCCGTTTCGGACGCGAGCAGCGGCCTTGGCCGCTTTGCGCTCGCGCTTCTTCTTGTTCTTCTGGTCCTTGTCGATGCTCGGGGGAGCGTCGATCCTCGGAAGCCTGATGGTGAAGGTCGAGCCTCGTCCGGGGCGCGACCAGAGGCGTACTTCGCCGCCGTGGCGCTGTGTCGCATGCTTGACGATCGAGAGTCCGAGCCCCGTTCCGCCGGTGCGGCGGGACCGCGCCTCGTCCGCCCGGTAGAAGCGCTCGAAGATCCGCTCCCGATCCGCCTCCGCGATCCCGATGCCCTGGTCCGAGACCGCCACTTCGACCACCCCTTCATCGGCCTTCACACCGATGCCGACGCGCGATCCCTTCGGGGAGTAGACGATCGCGTTGGCGATGAGGTTGCCGAAGGCCTCGATGAGGATCTGCGAGTCGCCGCGCACCCAGACTCCGCGATCGCCACCGCGGGCGAGTTCGACCCCGGCGGAGTCGGCCTGCACCACGTGCGCCTCGAGCGCGGTGGCGAGAACCTCGTCGATCGAGACGGGCCGCACATCGGACAGCGCATCGTCGGTCTGCAGTCTCGAGAGACTCATGATCCGACCGGTCAGCTGACCGAGACGTGCGGCTTCGGCCGAGATCCGGGTGGCGAAGTGGCGCACCTGAGCAGGGTCGTCGGCCGCCGATTCGATCGCCTCGGCGAGCAGAGTGACGGCTCCCACAGGGGTCTTGAGTTCGTGGCTGGTGTTCGCCACGAAGTCTCGGCGCATCTGATCGAGGCGCTCCTGCTCCGTGACGTCGCGGATGATCAGCAGCGTCATGCGCGGACTGATGGCGCTCGCCCGAGCCGACACGAGCCGTGGATCGAGGCTGAGCCCGCCGCGCGTGATGCGCAGCGACTCGGTCGCCGAACTGCCCTCGATGCGTCCGCCACGCACGAGCTGACGCAGCTCGGGGTTCTCCAGGGGTGCGCCCACCTCGATGCCGAACCTGGTCGCCGCCTTCGAGACGGCGAGCACGAGTCCGGAGGAGTCGACCACGCATGCCGCATCGTCCATGCTGCCGAGCACGGCGGTCACACCGTCCGGGACCACGAGCGAGGTCTCATCGGCCACGCGCGCCCGCGCACGGTATGCCCAGGCCACGAGAAGGGAGAGGCCGACGCCGATCACGAGGCCGACGGCCAACGCGAGCAGCGCGATCTGCGGCAAGGTCATAACCCCAGCGTAGAGTGCGTTCACCCGCGGATCGGCGGGTTCGCGCGCCCCTGAGCCACGGCGAGAAGTACTATTCACGTGCTGGGCACCGTTCGTTAACCTTCGGAGCAGACAATCGCTTTCGGGCCTGTGCGGGAGCGCTGTGCTCTCCTCTCGTGCGAGCGGCCCGGCCGTCTCGCGTTGACACCACAGCCGAGACCCGAACGAAAGGTTGCGCCGACATGCGCGAAGTCTTCCATCAGTCCCTCGAGGACCTGCAGTCCCAGCTCGTGGAGATCGCCGACCTCGTCACGGTCTCCATCGACAAGGCCACCCGCTCCTTCGCCACGAGCGATGTCGAGCTGGCCGAAGAGGTCATCGCCGATGACGCCAAGATCGATGCGCTGGCCGTGGCGCTCGACGAGCAGGCCATCGAGATCCTGGCCCGCCAGCAGCCGGTCGCGCGCGACCTGCGCGTCGTCGTCACCGCGCTGCGCGTGAGCGCCTCGCTCGAGCGCATGGGCGACATGTCCGAGCACATCGCCCAGCTCGCACGCCTGCGCTTCCCCGAGCGCGCGATCCCGAAGGGCCTCAAGGGCACCTTCACGAAGATGGGCGAGCTGGACGTCGAGATCTCGCGCACGCTCTCCGAGCTGCTGCGAACCCAGGACCTGAAGCTGGCCGACACCATCCGCAACACCGACGACGACATCGACGAGCTGCACGCCAGCGTCTTCGAGAAGGTGCTCAGCGACAACTGGAAGGGCGAGGCCACGGCGACGGTCGACGCGACGCTCGCCAGCCGCTACCACGAGCGCTTCGCAGACCACGCGGTCGCGGTCGCCAAGAAGGTCATCTACCTGGCGACCGGCGACTGGCGCATCGAGGAGGAGGACATCGCCCTCGCGGTCGAGCAGCAGCAGGAGCTCGGCCACGCCTGAGCGCCGATGACACGACGAAGGGGGCGGATGCTGTCAGCATCCGCCCCCTTCGTCTGCGGTGTTACTTCTTGCCCTGCGCTGCCACGGCGGCAGCACCGGCGGCGGCAGCCTCGGGGTCGAGGTAGCGGCCGGGACCGGTGGGGACGTTGTTCTCGTCGAGCTCGTACACGAGCGGGATACCGGTGGGGATGTTCAGCTCGGCGATGTCATCGTCGCTGATGCCCTCGAGGTGCTTCACGAGGCCGCGCAGCGAGTTGCCGTGCGCGGTGACGAGGACCGTCTTGCCTGCTTCGAGGTCGGGGACGATCGCGTCGTCCCAGTACGGCAGCAGGCGATCGATGACGAGCTTCAGCGACTCCGTCCGCGGCACCTCGCCGTCGATGCCGGCGTAGCGCACGTCATTCACCTGGCTGAACTCGCTGTCGTCGTCGAGCACGGGCGGCGGCACGTCGAACGAACGGCGCCACAGCTGGAACTGCTCCGGACCGAACTCCTCGAGCGTCTGCGCCTTGTCCTTGCCCTGCAGAGCGCCGTAGTGACGCTCGTTGAGGCGCCACGAGCGCGTGACCGGGATCCACAGGCGGTCGGCCGCGTCGAGCGCGATGTTCGCGGTCTGGATCGCACGGCTGAGCAGCGAGGTGTGCAGCACGTCGGGCAGGATGCCCGCCTCGGCCAGGAGCTCGCCGCCTCGGCGGGCCTCGTTCCGGCCCTGCTCGTTCAGGCGGACGTCCACCCATCCGGTGAAGAGGTTCAGTTCGTTCCACTCGCTCCGGCCGTGACGGAGCAGGATCAGGGTGCGCTTCGAAGTCATGGCCCCAGTTTATCGGCGCAGCCGGACGCGTACACGCCCATGCCCTGCGAGGATTGACGCATGGCGTCATCTCCCCTCGGTCGGCCGACCCGCGGCACCACCGGGACGAACAGGCTGCGCCGCAACGACCGCTGGATCGCGGTGAGCCCCGCGTTCCGCCGCGCCGTGGATCCGCTCGTCATCGACCTCGGCTACGGCGCCAGCGGGGTGACCGCCTTCGAGCTCGCAACCCGACTGCAGCGCGTGCGAGCGGATGCCGAGGTGCGCGGCCTCGAGATCGATCCGGTCAGAGTCGCGACCGCGACTCAGCAGCTGGTCGAGGTGCAGGCAGGGAACACCGCCTTCTCGCCCGATCTGCGCGTCTCCTTCGCCCGCGGTGGATTCGAGGTGCCTCTGCCTGCCGGGCGGCGCCCCGCGGTGATCCGCGCGATGAACGTGCTCCGCCAGTACGACGAGTCCGATGTCGCCGCGGCCTGGAGCACGATGGCCGGGCGCCTCGCTCCCGAGGGCCTGCTCGTCGAGGGCACCTGCGACGAGATCGGTCGGGTGTCGAGCTGGGTCGACGTCGACCCGACCGGATCGCCGCTCCGGTTCACGATCTCGCTGCGTCTCGCGGATCTCGAGCATCCGAGCATCGTCGCGGAGCGGCTGCCGAAAGCGCTGATCCACCGCAACGTGCCCGGCGAGCGCGTGCACGCCCTGCTCGTCGACCTCGATCGCGAGTGGAGCCGTGCGGCGCCGTTGTCGGCCTTCGGAGCGACGCAGAGATTCCTGGGCGCGGTCGCCGCTCTGCGCGATCAGGGCTGGCCCGTGCTCGGCGTCAAGAGCCGGTGGCGACTCGGTGAGCTCACGCTCCCCTGGGATGCGGTCGCGCCGCTCCCCTGAAGGGAGCTTCTCGCCCCGCGAGTCAGCCCGCCTGGCGCGGATCCGGTGCGCTCGGGCGTCGGGACAGTCGGGTGATACGAGGGATGTCGGCCGTGGCACCGGCATCCGCCGGCACGATCACCTGCTGCGTCGCGGCGATGTCGACCCCCTCGGCGCGGACGACGAGATCGCCGACCGGCGTGCGACGCGACAGGATCGCGAGCGCGATGGGTCCGTCTTCATGGTGCCGGGCGACCGACGTGATGTGACCGACCTCGTCGTCGCCCGCGAGCACCGCATCGCCGACCGCGGGCAGCACGGCCTCGCTGCCGTCGAGGTGCAGTGCCGCGAGCCTGCGCGGCGGGTGACCCAGGTTGTGGACCTTCGCGACGGTCTCCTGTCCGCGGTAGCAGCCCTTGTTGAGGTGCACGGCGGTGCGGATCCAGTCGGACTCGTGCGGCAGCGAGCGCTCGTCGACCTCGGCCGACCACCGCGGTCGCCAGGCGGCGATGCGCAGTGCCTCGGCGGCGAGGAGTCCGGCGACCTCTTCCGGTGAGAGCGTCGCTGCCAGCGCATCTGCTGCCTCGGCGGTCGCGATGGCCACCTTCCAGGCGAGGTCTGCACCCGGGTGATCGAGGACCTCGGCGTACTGGTGACCGCCCGCGCTCACGCGCTGCCACGGATCGGTCCAGATCAGCGGTGCGCCTGCAGGAGCGGATGCCGCAGCAGTCCCACGCTCAGCCGCCGCGCCTCCGTCGACGAAGCCGAGCAGCGCGAGATCGGGACGCACCGCGACGGTGGCCTGTGTGCGGAACTTCATCCGCGTCAGCCAGGTCGCCAACGCCTCGGCGTCGCCGGCATCCGCGATGAGCCAGGTCGATGCCCCGTCGTCGAGGACGCCGGCGGCGTGCTCGACGCGCCCCTGGGGATCGAGCACGAGCATCTCGGTGCTCTCGCCGGGCGCGAGCCGACCGACGGACTGCGAGGTGATGGAATCCAACCATCCGAGTCGTTCGGGGCCCGCGACCTCGATGACCGTCCGGTCGTCGAGCGGCACGATCGCCCCGCCTGAGGCGAGGCGACGCTGCTCACGGAACGCGTCGCCGAAGTGGGCGATCCCGCCGTCGCCGGTCACAGCGCCGGGGATGCCGGAGAAACCGGTCATGTCAGACCTTGGCCAATCGTGCCGACGCGTGCGCCCGCATAGGAGTGCCGAGAGCCGCGATGTCCCAGGCCCAGAGCAGGTGGTTGTCGACGAGTCCGTACATGCGCGTCGCGGCGCCGTACTCCTTGGCACCCGCACCGCGGACGATCGCGTCGGAGGCGATGTCGATGCGCGGACCGTTGATCTCGCCGAGGTAGAGCTCGAGCGTCCCGTCGGCGTGTGCGAGAGAGACCTCGATCGGGAATCCGCCCGATGCCGCGCGCAGTTGCTCGACGTCGTCGACGCCGCGCGTGACCGGCTCGGTCAGCGGCGGCAGCAGCCCGGGGCCGGGATCGGCGGCGGTGGCCGGACGGCTGAGTCTCCAGAAACCGGTCTCGGCGACGAGCGGGAGGGAGACCGCCTGGTCGTCGCCGGTGAACGTCGCAGTGGCCGAGTAGTTGAGGAACGGGCCGCCGTCGTGGCTGAAGCTCACGCGATGCGTGAACTCACCCTGTAGACGCTCGTCGCCGACCGGATAGTCGATGACGCCGGTTCCCTCCCAGACGCCGATGAGCCACGAGAGCGGCGCGAGGTCGGCGGGGAGATCGGTGGGGAGCTCGAGCACGATGCTCAGCGCTGGCCGCGGAAGAGGTTTCTCAGCACGACGACCGAGACGAAGGCGATCGCGAGGCTCGCCAGGCCCAGGAGGCCGATGAAGAAGAGTTCGAGCGCCATGAGGTCCATGGCCACCACTTTACCCTGCGGTAGACCCGGTGTCTCGTCTGCGGATCAGGTGAGGAGTGCGGCCAGGCCGAAGCCGACGGAGATCACGCCCATCAGCAGCAGCGCACCGATCGTGCTGGCACCCACACGGAAGATGAAGCCCTGTGTGCGCCCGTACTGCAGCTGCACGGCGAAGGAGAGGAGCACGATCGCGCCGAACGCGACGAGCAGCCACGGCACCCGCCACTCCTCGGCGACGAAGATGCCCACGCCGACAGCGGCCACCAAGGCGACGGCCCAGACGATGAGCACGCCGACGAAAGCATTACGCGGTGCGAGCGCTGGATCCGTCATGACTCCATTGTCACCCATCAGCGCCCGGTATCATTGCGGCACGGCGTACCCCGCCGTCCGGAAGGAGTGCGTGTGGCCCAGGTCCTGGTGTTGACCAATGCTCCGGTCTCGGAGCAGGTCCTGCCCGCACTCGAGCTCCTCAGCCATCGAGTGCGTCAGATCCCGGCCGAGCCCGCCCAACTCGTGAGCGCCCCCGAGTACGACATCGTGATCGTCGACGGTCGTCTCGATCTCGTCGGGGCGAAGTCCCTCTGCCGCCTGCTGCGGGCCACAGGGCAGGACGCCCCGCTGCTGCTCGTCGTCACCGAGGGCGGCATGAGCGCCCTCTCGGGCGAGTGGGGCATCGACGACGTGCTGCTGTCGACTGCGGGGCCGGCCGAGACCGACGCGCGGGTCAGGCTCGCACTCGCACGCCGTGACGAGGTCGCCGAACCGACCCGCGTACAGGCGTCGGGCGTCACGATCGACGAGCAGTCCTATTCGGCGAAGCTCCGCGGACGCCCGTTGGACCTCACCTACAAGGAGTTCCAGCTGCTGCACTTCCTCGCCACGCACCCCTCTCGCGTGTTCACCCGCGAGCAGCTGCTCAGCGAGGTGTGGGGATACGACTACTTCGGCGGCACCAGAACGGTCGACGTGCACGTCCGCCGACTGCGGGCGAAGCTGGGCGACCAGGAGCAGATCATCGGCACGGTGCGCAACGTCGGCTACCGATTCAACGTCTACGACGAGGAGCCGGTCGCCGCTGCGCGCTGACGCACGAGAGGTCAGTTCACGCGCGCGACACCTCACGGTGCTTAGATGTACCCCATGATCGATCCCGCACTCGCCGACGCAGGTCTCGGTGACGCTGAAGATGACGACTTCGATGCCATCGAGTCCCCGGACGCGCTCCTCCCCGACCACCGCTACCTCGATCGTGAGCTGAGCTGGCTCGCGTTCAACCAGCGCGTGCTCGAGCTGGCGGAGGATCCCTCGCTCCCCGAACTCGAGCGCGCGAACTTCCTCGCCATCTTCGCGAGCAACCTCGATGAGTTCTTCATGGTCCGCGTCGCCGGGCTCAAGCGTCGCATCGTGACCGGCCTGGCCGTGCCCACCAACATCGGCCGCTCCCCCGCCGACGCCCTCGCCGACATCGCTCGCGAGGCGCACGCGCTGCAGCTGCGCCACGCCGACGCGTGGAAGTCGCTGGTGCGACCGGCTCTCGCCGAATCCGGCATCGAGATCACCGAATGGTCCGAGCTCAGCGACGACGAGCGGTCCAAGCTCTCCGAGTACTTCGGCGCGCAGGTCTTCCCCGTCCTCATGCCGCTCGCGGTCGACCCCGCGCACCCCTTCCCGTACATCTCGGGACTGTCGCTCAACCTCGCCATCCGCATCCGCAACGCCCGCACCGGCCGCCAGGAGTTCGCCCGCCTCAAGGTGCCGCCCATGCTTCCCCGCTTCGTCGAGGTGCCCGGAACCGGCGAGATCAAGCGCTTCCTGACGCTCGAGGAACTGATCGCCAACCACCTCGGCGACCTCTTCCCCGGTATGGAGGTCCTCGATCACCACGCCTTCCGCCTGACCCGCAACGAGGACGTGGAGATCGAGGAGGACGAGAGCGAGAACCTCATCCAGGCGCTCGAGGCCGAGCTGCTGCGGCGCCGCTTCGGCCCGCCCATCCGCCTCGAGATCACGGACGACATGGACGAGGTCACGATGGACCTCCTCGTGCGCGAGCTCGAGATCACCGACCAGGAGATCTACCGCCTGCCCGGGCCGCTCGATCTGCGCGGCCTGTTCGACCTGTCGCGCATCGACCGACCCGATCTCCGCTACCCGCCGCATCTGCCCACCACCGCGGTCGCCTTCCAGCCCACCGGCAGCAACACGCGGGCCGACATCTTCAAGGCGATCCGCAAGTCGGACGTGCTCGTGCACCACCCGTACGAGTCGTTCACCACCAGCGTCGTGGCGTTCCTCGAGCAGGCGGCGCGCGACCCGCACGTGCTGGCCATCAAGCAGACGCTCTATCGCACCTCGGGTGACAGCCCGATCGTCGAGGCGCTGATCAACGCCGCCGAGTCCGGCAAGCAGGTGCTGGCGCTGGTCGAGGTCAAGGCCCGCTTCGACGAGGCCAACAACATCGTCTGGGCGCGCAAGCTCGAGAAGGCGGGAGTCCACGTCGTCTACGGCCTCGTCGGACTCAAGACCCACTGCAAGCTCGCCCTCGTCATCCGCGAGGAGGACGGCGTGCTGCGCCACTACTCGCACATCGGCACGGGCAACTACAACCCGAAGACCAGCCGCATCTACGAGGACTTCGGGCTGTTCACCACCGACGCCCAGGTGGGCAAGGACCTCACGCGTCTGTTCAACGAGCTCAGCGGCTACGCGATCGAGAAGAAGTTCAAGCGCCTCCTCGTGGCGCCGCTTCACCTGCGCAAGGGACTGGTGCGCCAGATCGACCACGAGCGCCGCAATGCCGAGGACGGCAAGCCCGCCGGCATCCGCATCAAGGTGAACTCGATGGTCGACGAAGAGGTCATCGACGCGCTGTACCGCGCCAGCGCCGCCGGCGTGAAGGTCGACGTGTGGGTCCGTGGGATCTGCAGCCTGCGCACCGACCTCGAGGGCATCAGCGACAACATCACCGTCCGCAGCATCCTCGGCCGGTACCTCGAGCACTCGCGCATCTTCGCATTCCACAACGACGGCGACGCCCAGGTCTACATCGGCAGCGCCGACATGATGCATCGCAACCTCGACCGCCGCGTCGAGGCGCTGGTGCGCGTCACCGACCCCGTCCACATGAAGGATCTGCTCGATTTCTTCGATCTCGCCATGGACCCGGGAACCACGTCGTGGCGCCTCGGAGCCGACGGCGTCTGGACCCGCCACGCCGAGGATGCCGCAGGCAAGCCCCTCGTCGACCTGCAGGACAAGACCATGGGGTTGATCCAGCGGCGTCGTCGAGCACGGGCGGTTCGATGAGCGCGCACACGAGCACCCAGACCGCACGGTCGAAATGGACGGACAAGGCCGTGTATGCGGCCGGCGCGGTCGTGTGGAGGCTCATCGACGGCAAGCTGCGCATCCTCCTGATCCATCGCACGAAGTACCGCGACGTCACGCTCCCCAAGGGCAAGGTGGATCCTGGCGAGATGCTCGCCGAGACCGCGGTGCGCGAGGTGCATGAGGAGACCGGCATCCGCGTCTCCCTCGGCGTGCCCGTCGGCGTCAGTCGGTACCACCTGCCGTCGAGCAAGCAGAAGGTCGTGCACTACTGGGCGGCCGAGGCGACGGCCGACGCGATCCGCGCCTCGACCTTCGTGCCGAACCGCGAGATCGCCGCGCTCGAATGGGTGAGCGTCAAGAAGGCCCGCGCCCGGCTGAGCTACCCCGTCGACATCGAGATCCTCGACTTCTTCACGCAGCTCGTCGACGACGGCGTGCTGCGCACCTTCCCGATCATCGCTCTGCGTCATGCGAAGGCGCTGTCGCGCTCGGACTGGGACGGGGCGGATGCCGCACGGCCTCTGACAGACCGCGGCGAGCAGCAGGCGAAGTCGATCGTCGGTCCGCTGCGGGCCTTCGGTGTGCGCAAGATCATCACGAGCGATGCCGTGCGCTGCATGCAGACCGTGGCGCCCCTCGCGAAAGCCCTCGACCGCAAGACCGTCACCACCCCGAAGATCAGTCAGGATGCGTGGGAGGACGGCGACGACGATCTGCGTTCCGTGGTCGGCCGGCGCGTGCGCTCCGGCAAGCCCGCGGTGCTGTGCAGCCATGGCCCGGTCCTCCCCGGAATCCTGACGGAGATCGCGCTGGCGACCGGCACCGTCCGCGGCTCGTACGTGAGCAGCGCAGCCGACCTCGAACCGGCCGCCTTCTCGGTCGTCCACCTCTCGGCGTCGAATCCGGGGTCGGGGATCATCGCGATCGAGACGCACATCCCCAAGGCGTGACACGGACCGGCTCGCGCTGCGAGCTGTGGGAAGGCCGCACCCGGTTCCGGGTGCGGCCTTTCGCATGCCCCAGAGAGACGCGTGCCGTTCACCTCCCGTTCACCTGCGCGGGAGAGTCTCGTTAACCGCCGCACATAGCGTCACTGTGTGCCCTGCACCGGGCCCCACCCATCAAAGATCGAAGGATCCACAGTGAAGATCTCCCGAATCGCACGTATCGGCGCCGTCGGCGCCGTTGCCGCTCTCGCACTCGCCGGCTGTGCCGCGAACGAAGGCGGAACCGGCGGCTCCACCGACGCCCCGAGCGAGTCCACGCTCTCCGGCACGATCGAGGCCACCGGCGCCTCCTCGCAGGAGGCCGCGCAGCAGTCCTGGGTCGCCGCATTCCAGACCGCCAACCCCGACACGACGGTGAACTACACCGCCACCGGTTCGGGCACCGGCCGCGAGAACTTCATCGCCGGCTCCTCGAACTTCATCGGCTCCGACCGCGCGTTCGACGCCGACGAGCTCGCCGCAGGCGGCTTCGGCTCCTGCACCTCCGACGACATCGTCGAGA
Organism: Microbacterium sp. Bi98; assembly: GCF_918698045.1. NCBI lineage: Bacteria > Bacillati > Actinomycetota > Actinomycetes > Micrococcales > Microbacteriaceae > Microbacterium > Microbacterium sp. Bi98. The sequence continues at coordinate 272,543 of NZ_CAKKLK010000001.1, forward strand.
TCCCCGTCTACATCTCGCCCGTCGCCGTCGCGTTCAACCTCGAGGGCATCGACGAGCTGAACCTCGACGGCCAGACCATCGCGAAGATCTTCTCCGGCGCCATCACCAACTGGAACGACGCCGCCATCGCCTCGCAGAACGAGGGCGTGGAGCTTCCCGACCAGGCGATCGTCCCCGTGCACCGCGCAGACGCGTCGGGCACGCAGGAGACCTTCACGAAGTACCTCAGCGCCGTCGCCCCCGACGTGTGGACCTACGAGGCCAGCGACGAGTGGCCGCTGTCGACCGGTGAGGCCGGCGACGGCACCTCGGGCGTCGTCGACGCGATCACCAACGGTGTCGGCTACATCGGCTTCGCCGACGCATCGCGCACCGCTGACCTGGGCCAGGTCGCCGTCGAGGTCGAGGGCGAGTACGTCGCGTACTCCGCCGAGGCAGCCGCAGCGCTCGTCGAGGCTTCCCCGCTCGAGGAGGGTCGCTCCGACCACGACCTCGCGTACGCCGTCGACCCGGCCGCAGCGCCCGCCGGCTCGTACCCGATCGCACTCGTCTCGTACCTCATCGGCTGCGTCGAGTACGACGACGCCGAGACCGCCGGTCTCGTGAAGGCGTACTTCCAGTACGTCGCGTCGGCCGAGGGCCAGGACGCTGCAGCAGAGGCCGCGGGCAGCGCCCCGATCTCGGACAGCCTGCGCGAGCAGATCAACACGGCGATCGACGCGATCGTCACGGAGTGATCGACGGCTCAGCACACCGCTGAGCCCCGGTCCCGACGCCCCCGTGGTGTCGGTCGTAGGACTCGACCGACACCGCGGGGGCACCCGCATGAAAACCCCGAACGTCCCTCAGAGCCTGGAGTCGCTCCGATGACCACAACCTCAACGGGTCCCGATACCACCCGTTCCACCGGGACGCGCACCGCTCCCCGCCGCCGCGGCGACCTCGTCTTCTCGGGCACCGCGCTGGCGGCGGGAATCATCATCCTCGTCACCCTCGCCGCGGTGGCCGTCTTCCTCATCGTGCAGGCGATCCCCGCACTGTCGTCCGACACCTCCAACAACCACATCCTCGAAGGGCAGTCGTTCCTGTCGTGGGTGTGGCCGTTCGTCTTCGGAACGCTGTGGTCGAGCTTCATCGCCCTCGTCATCGCCGCCCCGATCGCCATCGGCATCGCGCTCTTCATCTCGCACTACGCCCCTCGCCGCCTCGCCGGCGTCCTCGGCTACATCATCGACCTGCTGGCAGCCGTGCCCTCGGTCGTCTTCGGCCTCTGGGGAGCGCTCACCTTCGCGCCGATGCTCGTGCCCTTCTACAAGTGGCTGAACACGAACCTCGGCTTCATCCCGCTCTTCAGCGGAACGCCCTCCGGAACCGGCAAGACGATCCTCACCGCCTCCCTGGTGCTCGCGGTGATGATCCTGCCGATCATGACCGCGATCTGCCGCGAGGTCTTCCTGCAGACGCCGAAGCTTCACGAAGAGGCGGCCCTCGCGCTGGGAGCCACGCGCTGGGAGATGGTCCGGATGGCCGTGCTCCCCTTCGCACGCAGCGGAATGGTGTCGGGCGCGATGCTCGGTCTCGGTCGCGCACTCGGCGAGACGATGGCAGTGACCCTCGTGCTCTCGCCGCTCGGCATCGTCACCTTCAACCTGATCAACCCGGAGAACCCCACGACGATCCCTGCGATCATCGCGCTGCGGTTCCCCGAAGCCCACGACGAAGGCGTCAACACGCTGATCGCCGCGGGTCTGATCCTCTTCATCGTCACCTTCGCGGTCAACTTCGTGGCCCGCTGGATCGTCTCGCGCCGCGCCGAGTTCTCGGGAGCCAACTGACATGACCGCCACTCTCACGCCCTCACCGTCGCCCGCGTCCGTCGTCGCCCCGACGCACATCACCTCGGCCGGCCACCTGCCCAAGTGGGCCCCCTGGGCACTGCTGCTGGTCGCATTCGTCGTGTCGGCGACGATCTTCGCCTTCATGAACGTGGGCAACGACCCCGCCGACTTCAACATCGCGCTGACGCTCGTCGTCGGCCTGCTGTTCTACATGGTGCTCATCATGGTGATCTCCACCGTGGTCGAGAGCCGTCGCCACGCGATCGACCGTCTCATGACGGCGCTGGTCTCCGGCGCCTTCGTGGTCGCGCTCCTGCCCCTGATCTCGCTGCTCTACACCGTGGTCGTCAACGGCCTCATGCGGTTCGACGGAGAGTTCTTCAGCTTCTCGATGCGCAACATCGTCGGCGAGGGCGGCGGCGCGGTGCACGCCATCTGGGGCACGCTGCTCATCACCCTCGGCGCGACGATCATCTCGGTGCCGATCGGCCTGATGACCTCGATCTACCTCGTCGAGTACGGCGAAGGCCGCAAGCTCGCGCGCGGCATCACCTTCCTCGTCGACGTCATGACCGGCATCCCGTCGATCGTCGCCGGTCTCTTCATCTACTCGGTCTTCTCGATCATCGTCGGACCGGGCACGCGAATGGGCATCATGGGTTCGCTCGCGCTCTCGGTGCTGATGATCCCGGTCGTCGTGCGCGGCTCGGAAGAGCTGCTGCGCATCGTGCCGAACGAGCTCCGCGAGGCGGCCTACGCACTCGGCGTGCCGAAGTGGCTCACCATCCTCAAGGTCGTGCTGCCCACCGCGATCGCCGGAATCCTGACGAGCATCATGCTGGCCATCTCGCGAGTGATCGGCGAGACCGCCCCGCTGCTGCTCACCGTCGGAATCGTGCAGGGCATGAACCTGAACATGTTCAGCGGCCAGATGGCCACACTGCCGGTGTTCTCGTACATGCAGGCCAAATACCCCGGCATCCCCGTCGATGCCTACCTCGAGCGGGCCTGGGCAGCCGCCCTCACCCTGATCGTCATCGTGATGGTGCTGAACCTCCTGGCTCGCGTCATCGCCAAGGTGTTCGCCCCCAAGATCAACGGCCGCTGAGCCGTCATACCCGACTGAAGAAGAAGAAGGATTTCACGTGTCCAAGAGCATCGAAGTCAACGACCTCAACGTCTACTACAGCGACTTCCTCGCGGTCGAAGGCGTCAGCATCGACATCAAGCCCAACACCGTCACGGCCTTCATCGGCCCCTCGGGCTGCGGCAAGTCCACGTTCCTGCGCACCCTGAACCGCATGCATGAGGTCATCCCCGGCGCGCGCGTCGAGGGCGAGGTGCTGATCGACGGCAAGAACCTCTACGGCACCGGGGTCGACCCCGTGCTCGTGCGCCGCCAGGTCGGCATGGTCTTCCAGCGCCCGAACCCGTTCCCGACCATGTCGATCAAGGAGAATGTGCTCGCGGGCGTCAAGCTCAACAACACGCGCATGGCCAAGAGCGACCAGGATGCCCTGGTCGAGAAGTCGCTGCGTGGGGCGAACCTCTGGAACGAGGTCAAGGACCGCCTCGACCGCCCGGGCTCCGGCCTGTCCGGCGGTCAGCAGCAGCGTCTCTGCATCGCGCGTGCCATCGCCGTCTCCCCCGACGTGATCCTCATGGACGAGCCCTGCTCGGCGCTCGACCCGATCTCGACCTTCGCGATCGAGGAGCTCATCGCCGAGATCAAGACCCAGTACACGGTCGTCATCGTGACGCACAACATGCAGCAGGCGAGCCGCGTGTCCGACAAGACGGCGTTCTTCAACATCGCGGGCACCGGCAAGCCGGGCAAGCTCATCGAGTACGACGACACCCGCACGATGTTCACCACTCCGTCTGTCCAGGCCACCGAGGACTACGTCTCGGGTCGCTTCGGATAAGCATCCGCCTCAGCTTCGACCCGGACGCCCGTTCTTCGCGGGCACAGCTTCGGAGCTGCTGGTCCGAAACGCCGTGCGACCCTCTGGTCCCACGGCGTTTCGTCGTTTTAGTCCGAATCGGTGCCCGGGGCCAGACCGCGGCACTCATCCTGCAGAGACGAGCCAGGACGAATTGCGTCCACAGATGCCGGCATCATGGTCGAGAACGAGCATCGGGATCGCGGATGCTCCTCTGATGTGCAGCTCATCATCGATCGAGATCTGGACCTGGCGCGATCTTCGGGCGAGAAGCTCACGCCGGGCTCTCGACGCTCGCGTGCGGCGCGGGCAGCTCCGTCGAATCCGACGGGGGGTCTACGCTGCCGACACGGCCTGCGCGAGCGCCGTCGAGGCTGCTGAGCATGGAGGCTCTCTGGGATGCGCCAGCGCAGCACGGCACCTCGGCATCTGGGTTCTCGAGGATCCAGCTCTGCACGTCTGGCTTCGCGCAGACAGACACCATCACCCAGGCGTCAGCCGTGAGTGCACCTGCATCCGTCATTGGGATTCAGGCGCTTCCTCGCGAACGTTCGGGCTCCCTTCGGCACCTCGGATACTGCTGCAGATGCTCCACTGCCGCGGCGGCGAGGCGTTCTTCGTCGCGCTCGAGTCCGCGCGCCGCCTCGGCCTGATCGACGGCGATGGGCTGCGATGGCTGCGGCTGCACGTCGATACCTTTGGACGAGACCTGATCGACTTCTCCCGCGCGGATGCCGACAGCGGCCTGGAGTCACTCGTTCGGCTGCGACTCCGCAAGTACGGATGGTTCGTCCGCTGCCAAGTGCGGTTCGTCGCGAGCGGCATCGTCGATCTCATGATCGATGATTGGCTTCTCATCGAGACGGATGGCAAGGCGAATCATGAGGGACAGTCGCATCGACACCGCGATCTCACCCGGGACGCCACGGCCGCAGCGTGGGGGCACGCCACACTTCGGTTCGACTATGCGATGGTCATACATGACTGGGATCTCGTCGAGCGAGCGATTGTCGGAATGATGGCGCTCAGGCCCTGATCATACTCGGATCAGCGCCCCATTTACGGGCACAACTTCGGATGCCGGTCGACGACGCGCCGATCCGGGTGATTGCGCGCGGCGGGTCGGTCGAGAGCTCCGAAGTTGTGCCCGTAGCGGGCGGTCGGGACAGGCGCACGGCACCTCAGTCGCGGGGCGAGAGGAGGTAGTCGTTCAGCTCGGCCGTCAGGGCGTGATCGACCGGGATGTCGACTCCGTCGACGGCGGTGATCGGGGCGGCGAGGCGAACGCTCGAGACCAGCCATGCGGCGTCAGCCCGGGGAAGGTCGGATGCCGGCACTCGGCTGTATTCTGCGACGAGCCCCTTCCCGGCAAGGTAGTCGTAGACGCTCAGCTGCGTCGTGCCGTGCAGGATGCCGCCGTTCGGGGCCGGTGTCACGAAGCGATCCCCGACACGCAGGATCAGCGACGCGGTCGGCGCCTCGAGCACGAAGCCGTCACGCGACAGGAAGATGGCGTCGTCGGCTCCTCGTCGATGCGCCTCGCGAAGCGCCGCCATGTTCACGGCGTAGGAGAGCGTCTTGGCGCCCAGCAGCAGCCACGGTGCTTTCTCGGCCACGTCGAGGTCGTATCCGCGGTCGAGGGTGACGACGCGGATTCCCTGTTCCCGCACAGTCGAGAAGTCGGATGCCGGCGCCGCCGTTACCCAGGCCGTCGGCGTGGGGCCGTGCTCGACGCCTCGGCTGAGGATGAGCTTGATGACGTACTCGCCCTGCTCACAGTGTGCGGCGGCCCGCTCGATCGCCTGGTGCCACTGCGCCTGGTTGGGGAGCGGCAGATCGCACAGCTGCGCCGAGTGAGCCAACCGCTCGAGATGCGGCACGACCTCCTGCGCATGACCGTCGATCACGCCGATCGACTCGAACACTCCGTCGCCGCGCTGCGTGCTCAGCTCCCCCACGCTGAGCGCGGGAGCGGCCGCATCGACGAGAGTGAAAGTCTCTGCGAAGTCGGAACGGTCGACGTCAGCCGCCGCAGGATCGATCATCAGAGCAAAGCGCCGTGTCATGATCCGAGCCTAGGGCCCCGGGAATAGCTGCAGCATGATCTTGTTACAATGGAGTGGCCGGGCCGCATAACCCCGGGCTCCAATTTTTGCCGCTGCGAGCGGCCTTCCGCCGAGAGGCGTTTTTGCGGCCCGGTCTTTTCATACCCGGGCCGGGGTTGTGCCCGTGGCGAGTCCGCGAGGGCGCGCACTCACCCGGACGCGTCCGCTCAGGCGAGGGCTCCGGAACGCCACAGCACAGCGGAGGCCGACAGATCCTGCGCATAGCTGCTCAGCCGCAGGGCGCGGGTGGTGAGCTCGCTGGCGCGCGACGGCTCGGTCGGCTCGTAGTCGTCCGCCGTGTGCGTCGCTCCCGAGGCCTGGACCCGGCAGAACGCGGCCGCCCGGTCGAGGGCGACCGCGAAGTCCCCCCGGAACGCGCCACGGAGGATCGTGTCGATCAGCGCGACGAGCTCATCGGGGTTCGCCGGCACCGGCGCCCCGGCGATCACGGCATCCACCGACGCCAGTTCCACCCTGCCGCGCTCGTAGAGCAGGGCAGCGGTCTGCGGGTCGCCGTGGATCGCCAGCTGCAGGATGTAGAGCCGCCAGAGGGCGCCCGGCAGGGTGCGGGACGGTGCCTTCGACCAGAGCTCGGCGATCTCGTCGATGCCGTGCTCATCGGTGAAGGCGACGAGTCTGTCAGCGCTCACACCGCTCTCGTCGGCACGGACACGGGTCAGCAGAGCGGATGCCGTCGCGTGCGCGATGCGCGTCTCCTCGGCGGGATCGTGACTGCCGACGATGTTGTCGAAGGCGCTGGTGGGCCGGCGCACCGGACGGGAGAACTGCTCAGGCATCAGTCCAGGGTACGCGCGATCCGGGAGGTCAGGCTGTCGGAATCACGACGACGGGGTCGGTCGTCGGCAGGCCGGAGGGCGAACCGCCGTCCTGCTCCACCGTGACCGCGATCACGTCGCCCGCCTGCATCTCTCCGGCGAGCACTGCCGTCGCTTCGCCGTCTTCGGCCGCGAACACGCCTGCCGGCACCGGGGTGTCGCCTCGGACGTACCAGAGCTCGTAGGTCTCCCCCTCGGCGAGCGACGGGATGCCGTCGGTCACGAGCACGGACTTGCCGAGCGACGCCGACCAGTGCGCGGTCGCCGTGCCACCGCTCTCGAGAGAGACGCTGGCCTGCTGAGCATCATCGGCCGACTGGATGTCCTCGAGAGCGACGACGCTGGCCGGACGGTTGATGTACGTGTTGATCGCGACAGCGCCCGCTCCCACACCGACGAGCAGTGCGAGGCACGCGGCGAGCGCGAAGAGGAAGCGGAGGCGGTGTGCCGGAGCCTTCGGCGCGGCTTCCCCACCGAGAGCGGTCGGAGCGGAGTCCTCCGCAGGCGCGGCATCCGACGTCTCGTCCGCCAGCGCGTCAGGTGTCGAATCGGCGAGCACGATGTCGCCGTTCTGCGGTGTCTCCGCGATACGTGCGAGCAGCGTCGCGCGGATGTCGGGCGACGGAACCACCGGAGCTGCGCCGTCGGCGAGGAATCCTGCGCTGTCGGCATCCGCATCGACGATGCTCTGCCACTCGGGATGCGCTGCGAGAGCGGCGTGATAGCGCTGCTGGTCATCGGGCGACAGCGCGTCGAGTGCCGCTCCTGCCGCGAGTTCTGCGAATTCCTGCTCGTTCATGCCGTCACCCCCATAGCTGTCCTCAGACGCGAGAGCCCATCTCGCATCCGTGTCTTGATCGTCCCCAGCGGTGCCCCGACGAGCACTGCCACTTCGTTTTGACTGTAACCGCCGTAGTAGGCCAGGACGAGAGCTTCGCGCTGAGCCTCAGGAAGGCCCGAGAGTGCGTGAACGACCTTCTCGCCCTCGATGCCCAGCTCCACCGTCTCCGCGACACTGTCGTGCGCGACTCCGATATCCCTGAACCCGGCTCGCACGTCTCGGTCCGCACTGGACTGGGACGCCCGAACCCGGTCGACCGCACGACGGTGCGCGATCGTCATCACCCAGGTTCTTCCCTGTCCCTTGTTCGGAGCGAACTTCGTAGCGGATTGCCAGATCTCCAAGAAGACTTCCTGAAGCACCTCTTCGCTCTGCGAGCGATTGACGAGAACCCTGAGGATGAGGCCGAAGACACGGGACGACAGACTGTCGTAGAGCTCCGCGAACGCGCGCTGATCGCCGCCGCCGATGCGCAGAAGCAGGTCAGCGACAGCATCCCGAGCCGTACCGTCTTCCGGTACGTCCATTCCGTCGATGACCATCTCTACCAGCATGCCGCATTCACCCCGCTTTCCCGTGCAACCGCCACCCGAAAGTGACGGAAATGAGTCCTCTTAAGTGCGGTTCGTCGAATGATGTTCGCGGCCGACCCCCGGAACGGATTGGATTCGACGACTCGAAAAAAACTTTGCGATTTCTCCCATCCGATCCCGACGGGGCTCCGAACGACTGTCAACGCCACGGAGAGGCCGTGGCAGTGTTCTGAAGGAGCTTGAGATGTTCAGCACCAAGAAGAAGGTCACCGCAGCCATCACCCTCGGCCTTGCGAGCGCATTCCTGCTCTCCGCATGTTCCATGGGCGGCACCACCGAAGAGCCGGCAGAGTCGACGGCCCCCGAGTCGTCCGAGACGATGGCTCCCGAGACCGAGACGATGGACCCGGCCGCCAACCTGGTCGGCCCCGGCTGCGCCGCATACGCAGAGGCTGTGCCGGACGGCGCAGGCTCCGTCGAGGGCATGGCTCTCGACCCGGTCGCCACCGCCGCATCGAACAACCCGCTGCTCACCACGCTGGTGGCGGCAGTCAGCGGACAGCTGAACCCCGACGTCAACCTCGTCGACACGCTCAACGGCGACGAGTTCACCGTCTTCGCTCCGGTCGATGACGCCTTCGCGAAGATCGACCCGGCCACCATCGAGGCTCTCAAGACGGACAGCGCCACGCTGAGCTCGATTCTGACGTACCACGTGATCCCCGGACAGCTGACCCCCGATGAGATCGTCGGAACGCACGCCACCGTGCAGGGTGCAGACGTCGAGGTCACCGGCAGCGGCGACGACCTGATGGTCAACGACGCGACCGTCATCTGCGGTGGAGTCCAGACCGCGAACGCCACCGTGTACCTCGTGGACACGGTTCTGATGCCCCCGGCCGAGTAAGGCCCGGGAACGCCGAGGCGGACACTCGGTAGGCCATCTCACCTCTCGGGGGAGGTCGGTGGGATGGTGCAAGGAGCCGCTGACGACATCGTCGTCAGCGGCTCCTTCTTTGCGCCCTAGACTGGAGGGGCGGGCCTCTAGCTCAGTTGGCAGAGCATCGGACTTTTAATCCGCGGGTCGTGGGTTCGAGCCCCACGGGGCCCACCGTTATCACCGTCGGCCGGATCCGGCCACCCCCTTCACCGCATTCGCGTCCTGCGAGAGAGTCGTGGCATCCCCATCCGGGACATCCACCCCACGAAAGGACGCATCATGGCGACTCTCACCGACAGCCGAGTGGCATTCCTCGCGACAGACGGATTCGAGGACAGCGAGCTGACCAGTCCGTGGGAAGCGGTGCAGGGCGAGGGCGCGAGCGCCACGCTCATCGCACCGGACGGACAGCAGATCACCGGCAAGAACGGTCACGTGCAGCACGTCGACCTCACCTCCGAGAAGGCCACGGCCGACGAGTTCGACGCTCTCGTGCTTCCGGGCGGTGTCGTGAACGCCGACCACCTGCGGCTCGACAAGGCATCCATCGACCTCGCGCGCTCGTTCTTCGAGCAGCACAAGCCCGTCGCCGTCATCTGCCACGGCGCCTGGATCCTGATCGAGGCCGGCGTGGTCGACGGACGGACGCTGACCAGCTACCCGAGCCTCGCGACCGACCTCCGCAACGCCGGAGCCACCTGGGTCGACGAGGAGGTCGTGGTCGATGCGGGGCTCGTCTCGAGCCGCACGCCCGACGACCTTCCCGCGTTCAACGCGAAGCTGATCGAAGAGGTCGCTGAAGGCAAGCACGCCGAGCAGACCGCGTGATCTGAGCACCGGGCGGTCCGGTGTCAGGCGCCCGCGCGCGCCCGGTGACGCCGGACCGCCGCTCTGTTCGCACAGCGCACCGAACAGAACCGCTGGCGGCCGTTGCGCGTCACATCGACGACCACGTTCGTGCAGGGCGAGGCCTCGCAGCGCCCGAGTCGATCCATGCCGCGGGTGACCAGGTGCAGCGAGGTTCCGACGGCGAAGATCGCACGGAGAACGTAGGGCAGAGACTGGACGTCGTCGCGGTAGTGCAGGTGCCAGCCTTCGCCGTCGTGGTTCGTGAGGCGAGGGTAGGCCGCCGCCTGGGCCATCTGCGCGTTGAGGATCTCCGCGCGGGCGTCCGGGTCCCGTGCGTCGACGATCGTCAACCAGTCGTCGACCACTTCTCTCACGCGTGCGCGGTCGTCCGCCGCGGGTGGGAACGTCATCGTCATCCCCATCTCGAGTGTGCGCTCCTCGATGCCCGGACGGTCGGCGGGGAAGTCGTCGGCGAGGGATGCCGCGAGAAGCACCGCGTATTCTCCGTAAGGGTTGAGATGCATAAGGCCATTACATCACGCTGGAGTCATGACCTCCCTGCACACTCTGCCGATCCCTCACCAGACAGCGAGAATCCACGAGCACGCCTGGACCGCGGACTCCCGGCATCCGACCAGCGAGGGCGTCGTCGTGTACGTCCGCTGCGCTGAGTGCGGCACGCATCGCGTCGATCTCGAGACGCACCCGCAGCGGCCGGCGACGGCCTTCAGCGCCGAGTTCGTCCGGACCCGCCGAGACGAGACATCAGACCGTGACGATGTCTCCGTTGTGCGGCATCCACGGCTGCTGCCCTGACCGCTGGAAGGCCATCGGGATGCCGCGCGCATCCCGCTCCAGCGTGTCCGACACCTGCAGATGCAGGTGGGGCTCGGTGCTGTTGCCGGAGTTTCCGCAGTCGCCGATCCGATCACCCGGAACGACGAGATCGCCGACCCGCACGGTCACGCTGCCCGCACGCAGGTGCGCCAGCAGTACCAGTCCCCTGTCGCATCTGACGGCGACGTGGTTGCCGGCGACAGCCCCCGCGCCCCGACGCACACGCGAGGGCTGCGTGAGGGCGTATCCGAGAAGGGCACCCACCGAACGACGCGCGACGTGGTCGACCTCGCCGTCATGGACACGGACGGCCTCGCCCGACACCGGCGAGAGGATCGAGCGCCCGAAACCGACGAAACCCTCCGGGCTCTCGGTGCCGAGCAGGCTCCGGACCGTGCGCGGCGCGCTGCGCCCGTCCGCGCCCACCGGGACGAAGTCGATCGCATACGAGCTGCCGAACAGCGTGGTGCCGTGGCTCGGAACGCGGGACGCCGGGCTGTTCTGCACCAGCCATCGCCCCGTGAAGGGCAGGGACAGCACCGCCGGCTCCGAGGGGGTCATTCCGTCAGCTCGATGAGCTTGCGCACGGTGCGCGCATTGCGTGCCGTCCCGGCGACGCCGAGCAGCCTATCGAGCACCGCCTTGGTGAGCTTGGTGGTGTGCACGCCTCCCTCGGCGTAGTCGATCCACAGATCGTCGTCGACGAGCGCTATCCGCTCCCCCGGCACGAGCCGCTCCTGCAGGGCGTCGACCGCACCTGCCGACGCGGGGCCCTCGAGGAACATGGCGTGCAGCAGATTCTCGGATGCCCCGGGGAACGGCTGGTTCGAGTGCGACCGCACGAGCTGGTCGTGCGTGCGATGGACGACGGGCGTATCGACGCCGAACTCGGTCGCGATCATTGCGCGCACGTCGGCGCAGACCGATCGCGGGTCACTCGGCTGCTCGCAGATGATGTTGCCGCTCGCGATGTAGGTCGAGACCTCCCCCAGCTCGGGCGCGATCAGTTCGCGCAGCCGCGCCATCGGCACCCTGTTGCGGCCCGAGATGTTGACCGCTCGCAGGAGCAGGACACTGCGGCTCACGCAGCGTCGCTCGCGATGAGCTCGGCGCCTGCGTGTGCGAGCTCTGCGAGGGCTGCCGTGCTCGGCTCCGGAGCGACACCCGCGATCAGGTCGGTGAGGATCCGGACGCGGACTCCGTGTGCGATCGCATCGAGAGCAGAGGCGCGCACGCAGTGGTCTGTGGCGATGCCGACGACGTCGGCCGTGATGACCCCGGCGGCGGTGAGGATCGCTCCGACCGTCTCCCCCGACTCGGTCGCGCCCTCGAACATCGAGTATGCCGGGCGACCCTGCCCTTTGTGCACATGGTGCGTGACGGCCTCCGTCACCAGCAGGGGATCGTAATCCGCACCCGGCGTGCCCGCGACGCAGTGCACGGGCCAGGTGTCGACGAAATCCGGAACCTCCCCGAAGTGGCCGCCGTTGTCGCCCTCGGCGTCGTGCCAATCGCGTGAGGCGACGATGACGTCGTACTCCGATGCATGCAGGGCGAGGAAGTCCGATACCGCGGATGCCACGTCGTCGCCGCCCGCCACGGCCAGCGCCCCGCCCTCGGTGAAGTCGTTCTGGACATCGACGATCAGAAGCGCTCTGCTCATGATCCGAGGGTACGCCGCCCCCGCGCGCCCGCCCAACCCCGGGAAACCAAAAGGCCCCGGGATGTTGTTCACATCACGGGGCCTGCTGGAGCCGCTTGTCAGAATCGAACTGACGACCTTTTCATTACGAGTGAAATGCTCTGCCGACTGAGCTAAAGCGGCGCGATCATCGATATTACCCGTTCCGGAGCCGCACCGCGAATCGAGCCGACATCACTCGCAGCGGACGTCGCTCTCGGGCACCACGTCGTCGAGCAGGAAGGCCTCCACAGTGCTGTCGACGCAACTGCTGCCCTTGTTGTATCCGGTGTGCCCTTCGCCCACGCGGGTGATCAGCACGCCCTCTTCGAGCTGCTGAGCGAGCGACTCGGACCACTCGTACGGGGTCGCCGGGTCATTGGTCGTGCCGACCACGAGGATGGGGCCCGCGCCCTCGGCGTTGATCTCGCCCCGGGTGCCGGTCGGCGGATAAGGCCACACCGAGCAGGAGTCGGGTCCGTTCCAGTACGGAGCGATGGTCGGAGCTCCGTCCGCGATCTTCTTCTCGGTCGCCGCCTCGGCGGCAGGATCGTCCTCGACCGGGTAGTCCATGCAGTTGTACGCGCGGAACGCCTCGCTCGAGTTGTCGAGGTACGTGCCGTTCTCGCGACCGTTGTAGAAGTCGGCGAGGAAGAACGCCGTCGTCGGGTCGCCCTGCAGCGCCTCGTCGAGGGCCTGGGTGAGGTACTGCCAGCTGTCCGCCGAGTACAGTGCCGCGATGATGCCGGTCATCAGCGAGTCCGCGCCGAGCATGCGTCCGTCGCCGTTCTCGAGCGGAGCGGCGTCGACACTCGCCAGCAGCGCACCGAGGTCGGCCATCGCCTCGTCGACCGTGCCGGTGAACGGGCACTCCCCCGAGTCGAGGCAGTCCTGCATGTAGGCGCGAAGGGCCGACTCGAATCCGAGCGCCTGGGTCGCGCCGACATCGAGGCCCGAGACGGCAGGGTCGATCGCGCCGTCGAGCACGAGGCGACCCGCCTTGTCGGGGTAGAGGTCGGCGTACGTCGCACCGAGGAAGGTGCCGTACGAGTAGCCCAGGTAGTTGAGCTGCTTGTCGCCCAGCACCGCACGGATCAGATCCATGTCACGCGCCGCGTTGATCGTCGTCACGTACGGCAGGATGCCGCCGCTGTTCGCCTCGCACGCGTCTGCGAACTCCTTGTGCGCATCGAGGAGCTCCGCCTCCCACTCGGCGCTCCCGCGCTTGCCCGCGGGGATCGAGTAGAGGTAGTCGTCCATGCCCGCAGCATCGAAGCACGTCACGGCCGTCGATTCGCCGACGCCGCGGGGATCGAAGCCGATCACGTCGTAGTTCTCGATGAGGGCGGCTCCGACGGCGAAGTCGAGGCTGTCGCGGATGAGTTCGACTCCACTGGCGCCGGGACCGCCCGGGTTGGTCAGCAGCGAGCCCTGAGCCGTTCCCGTCGCCTGGTGGCGCACGACGGAGAGGGTGATCTCTCCCTCCCCCGGGTTCTCCCAGTCGAGCGGCGCGGTCACGTCGGTGCAGTCGAAGCCCGTGCCGCATTGACTCCAGGTGAGCGTCTGCCCGTAGAACGGCAGCAGGTCGTCGGCGACGCCCTCCGTGTCAGGAGCGTTGGTGGTCGACGGCTTCGGCTCGGCCTGCTCGGGGATCATCGAATACAGACACCCGGAGAGTGCGACCGATGCCGCGGCGAGGCCCGCGATCACAGCGACGGCACGTCGGATGCGGGAAGTCGGTCGATTGTTCACGGTGTCCTCCCGCTCGTGACAGTCACGAGCAAGCTCTCCAGGGCGAGCAGCGGTGCGACATTGCGCTCCAGCGACTGGCGTGTGTCGGCAAGGTGGTCGAGTACGACAAGAGTACGGGTCTCGGGCCAGGCCGCCGCGAGAGCAGCCAGATCCTCACGAAGCTCACGGTTGATCAGCTCGTCGTCCCTGCCGAACTGCAGCATCACGACGTCACGGAACAGCGACTGGAGATCGGTGAGCACCCTGTCGATCCCGTCGCGCAGACTTCGGGTCGCGCGCTTCTTCTGATCGTCTTCCAGGGCTGAGATCTGCGCTCGCAGGGCGGGCGGGACAGCCTGCCCCTCGGCGATCCCGACGGTGCGGAGCAGGGAGGCGCGCTCGGCCGCATCGCGCTCGGCAGTGAGCGCCTTGGCGTCGTCCGTGGCCGCCTGGATGATGCGCCCGGCGACCTCGACGGCGTCGTTGACACCGCGAACTCCCAGCACCGACCTCAGGGTCTCGTCGCGGCGGCGACGGGCGGATTCGTCGGTGGCCAGACGCTGGGCCATGCCGATGTGACGCTGTGCGTGGCGGGCGGCCTGCTCGGCGATGGCTTCGTCCACCCCCGTGCGGAGGGTGATCAGACGTGCCACGTCTGCGACATCGGGCTCACGCAGTCGCAGCGAGCGGACGCGGGAGCGGATCGTCGGCAGCAGGTCGGCTTCGCTCGGCGCGCAGAGGATCCAGACGGTCTGCTCGGGCGGCTCCTCGAGCGCCTTCAGGAGCACGTTGGAGGTTCGCTCGACCATGCGGTCGGCATCTTCGACCACGATCACGCGGTAGCGGCCCGCAGAGGGCGCGAAGTACGAGCGCTCGACGAGCGCACGGGCCTCCGCGATCGTGATGATGACCTTGTCGGTGCGCAGGGCCGTCACATCGGGATGTGTTCCCGCGAGGACCTGACGCATGGCCGCCTCGTCGTCCGGGTGATCCGCGACGAGCGCCGCGGCGAAGGCATGCGCGAGGGTGGATCGTCCCGACCCGGGAGGACCAGTGATCAGCCAGGCGTGCGAGAGCGCGGACGGATCGTATGCGGCATTGCGCAGCGTGTCGACCGCGGCATCCTGCCCCCACACGTCGGCCCACGGGAAAGGGGCGGCGACAGTCTGGGGCATGCCCTCAGCCTAATCGGGAGCACCGACGTACGCGGCACCGCCGGGCGATGTACGCGGCACCGACCGGGTGAAGCCCTGGCCATGACGTGGTCGGGCGCACCGCCGGGCGGATCAGCCGATGAGCGTCGAGACCCGATCGCGGATCTGCTCGGCGATGTTCTCCGGAGTCGCGGCGGCATCGAGAACCAGGAACCGCTCCGGTTCGGCCTGGGCCAGGGCGAGGTACGCGTCACGGACGCGGGCATGGAACTCGGTCTTCTCGGCTTCGAGCCGGTCGAACGGCTTGTCGGCGGAGTCGAGTCGCACGCGCGCCGACTCGGGATCGAGGTCGAGCAGCACGGTGAGATCGGGAAGCGCTCCCTCGGCTGCCCAGAGCGACAGGTCGCGGATCTCGTCGCCGTCCAACACACGCCCCGCGCCCTGATAGGCGACGGACGAGTCGAGGTAGCGGTCCTGCAGCACGACCTCGCCGCGGGCGAGCGCCGGTCGAACGACGGTCGCGACGTGGTGCGCGCGATCGGCCGCGTAGAGCAGAGCCTCTGCCCGCGGGGCGATGTCGCCGCGATGGTGGAGCACGATGTCGCGGATCAGCTGGCCGACCTCCGACCCACCCGGCTCACGGGTGCGCACGACCGTCCGCCCCGCATCCGTCAGCCACTGCCCGAGCAGGTTCGACTGCGTGGTCTTCCCCGATCCGTCTCCGCCTTCGAGCGTGATCCAGACTCCGGAGTCAGACGTCACGAACCGGCCTTCTTCGCGGCGTTCGCGGCACGGGTGGCAGCGGCCTTCTTGGCGGCTGCGGACCGAGCGGCTGCCTTCTCCGCATCGGTCGCGGTCGCCTTCTTCGCGGGCGCCTTCTTCGCGGGCGCCTTCTTGGCCGCGGGCTTCTTCGCGGCGGGCTTCTTCGCCGCGGGCTTCTTGGCCGCACCGCGTTTGGGCGCCGGCCCCTTGGCTCGCTTGTCTGCCAGCATCTGCACCGCGGTCTCGAAGGTGATGTCCTCGACCTTCTGGCCCCGGGGAATCGTGACGTTGGTCTCGCCATCGGTGACGTAGGCGCCGAAGCGTCCGTCGCGGATGCGGATCGGCTTGCCGCTCACGGGATCTGCCTCGAACTCGGCGAGCGCGCTGGATGCTCGGCGCGATCCGGCGCCGTACTTCGGCTGCGAATAGATCTCGAGGGCCTTCTCGAGGGTCACATCGAAGATCTGCGATTCGCTCTCGAGCGAGCGCGAGTCGGTGCCCTTCTTCAGGTAAGGCCCGAACCGGCCGTTCTGCGCGGTGATCTCCTCGCCGCTCTCCGGGTCGGCTCCCACGACGCGCGGCAGGCTGAGAAGCTGCAGCGCCGTGTCGAGATCGATCGTGTCGACCGACATCGAACGGAACAGCGAAGCGGTGCGCGGCTTCGGCGCGGCATCCTTCTTCGCCCCACGCCTGGGCTTGGGCGCCTCGACGACCTCGCCGGTGGCTTCGTCGACCGCCGCATCTTCAGAGACGGGGTCGTTCTCCTGGACGTAGGGACCGAATCGGCCGTCCTTCACGACGACGATCTTGCCGTTGTCCGGGTTCGTGCCGAGCACGCGGTCGCCGGCGACCGGCGCATCGATGAGCTCCTGCGCCTTGGCCTCGGTCAGCTCGTCAGGAGCGAGGTCTTCGGGAACGTTGACGATGCGCGGCTTCTCGTCCGGAGCGTCGGGGTTCGCGACCTCGAGGTAGGGTCCGTACTTGCCGAATCGCAGGGTGGCGGTCTCGGTGATCGGCGTGGAGTTGAGCGCACGTGCGTCGATCTCGCCGAGGTTGTCGACGGTCTGGCGCAGTCCGACGTGCGAATCCGAGCCGTAGTAGAAGGAACGCAACCATTCGACGCGCTTCTGCTCGCCACGGGCGATCGCGTCGAGGTCGTCTTCGAGAGCTGCGGTGAAGTCGTAGTCGATCAGGTCGGCGAAGTGCTCCTCGAGCAGGCGCACGACACTGAAGGCGAGCCACGTCGGCACGAGAGCCTGGCCGCGCTTGGTGGCGTAGCCGCGATCGATCACGGTGCCGATGATGCTCGCGAACGTCGAAGGGCGGCCGATGCCGTGCTCCTCGAGCGCCTTGACGAGCGATGCCTCGGTGAAGCGCGGCTTCGGGGTCGTGCGGTGCCCCTTCGCCTCGGCATCGGACATCCGGAGGTCATCGCCGACGGCGACCGCAGGGAGCGACTGGTTCTCGTCGGCGTCCTTGTCGTTGCGCTTCTCGTCGCGTCCCTCTTCGTATGCCTCGAGGAAGCCCTTGAAGGTGTAGACCGTGCCCGATGCGGTGAACTCGGCCTTCTGCCCGTCGGCGTCGACCGCGATCGTGACGGTCGTGGTCTCGTACTTCGCGTCGGCCATCTGGCTGGCGACGGTGCGCTTCCAGATGAGGTCGTAGAGGCGGTGCTCCTCGCGGTCGAGTTCGGCGGCGACCGACTTCGGGGTGCGGAAGTTCTCACCCGACGGGCGGATGGCCTCGTGCGCCTCCTGGGCGTTCTTGCTCTTCGACTTGTAGACGCGCGGCTTGAGCGGCACGGCGCTGTCGCCGTACAACGCGACGGCCTGGCTGCGAGCGGCCTGCACCGCCTGGGTGCTCAGCGCCACCGAGTCGGTTCGCATATAGGTGATGTAGCCCTTTTCGTAGAGCCGCTGGGCGACGCTCATCGCCTGCTTGGCACTCATGGAGAGCTTTCGCCCGGCCTCCTGCTGCATGGTGGAGGTGGTGAACGGCGCGTATGGGCTGCGGGTGCCGGGCTTCGCCTCGACCTTGGTGACCGTGCCCGTGCCTGCGGCGTCGATCGCCAGCGCGAGGGCCGCCGCCTTCGCCTCGTCGAGGATGATGACGGCCTTCTTGAGCTTGCCGTCGTCGTCGAAGTCGGTGCCTCGGGCGAGCTGACCGCCGTCCACGCGGACCAGACGGACCTTGAATCCGGACGACGAGGACGCGAGCGCCTCGACGTCCCAGTACTCGGCGGACACGAACGCCATGCGCTCGCGCTCACGCTCGACGATCATGCGGGTGGCGGCGGACTGCACTCGGCCGGCAGACAGACCGGTCTTGACCTTGTACCAGAGCACGGGCGAGACATCCCACCCGTACAGTCGGTCGAGGATACGGCGGGTCTCCTGCGCGTCGACCAGGTCGGTGTCGAGCTCACGCGTGTTGCCGATGGCCGCTTGGATCGCGTCCTTGGTGATCTCGTGGAACACCATCCGCTTGACGGGGACCTTGGGCTTCAGCGTCTCGAGCAGGTGCCACGCGATGGCCTCGCCCTCGCGGTCCTCATCAGTGGCGAGCAGAAGCTCGTCGGCAGTCTTGAGCGCCCGCTTGAGTTCGGCGACGGTCTTCGTCTTGCGATCGGAGACCACGTAATAGGGGTCGAAGTCGTTGTCGACGTCGATCGAGTACTTTCCGTACGCCTGCTTGTCCGCGGCGGGGATGTCCTTCTTGTCTGCGAGGTCGCGAATATGGCCGACCGAGCTGAGCACCTCGTAGCCATCGCCGAGGTACCCCTGGATCGACCGCATCTTCGTCGGAGACTCGACGATGACGAGCTTCTTGCCTTCAGCCAAGGGAGCATCCTTTCTTCGAAGCACACCATACACACCGCCGTGATGGGTTGGTCACAGAGGTCGCCTGCATTTTCGCCGGAAAGTGCCTCGCGCCGCAGTCAGATCCCCTCGGGTGGCCCAGCACGGGCTCGGGAGACGGCAGCGAGTCCAGCGTACTTCGCCTTGACCTGCACGGTCGCCACGAAGCCGTCGACGGCGCATTCGGTGAGTGCTGCACCGGAGGCCGCGGCGACCCGCGCGGCGAGGGTGCACGGGTCGACCGTGACGACGACTGCGCCGCTGGCAGCGTCGGCCGCTGCCAGGGCCGCGGCGTCGGCAGCTCCCGCTGCGCGCTGCGCAGTGACTGCCGCGCCGCCGACGGCGGCGAGTCCGAATGACAGAGTCGCGCCGACCACCAGCACGCCGGCCGCGAGCACCGACCCCGCCATCAGTGCTCCACCTCCACCGTCGAGAACATCAGAGTCCTCCGGCGAGCGCGCAACTCGACGCGCGCACGCCCACCCTCACGAAGCCGCCGACGGTGAAGTCGGTCTCTGCGGACACGCACACGAGATCGCCCGACGTGCTGCTCGACATCGACGCACCGGGCACTGCAGCCGACACCGCATGTGCGGCGGCCCCCTCGTCTTCCCCTCTGCCGAGGAGCCGGGCCGCGTCAGCGGTCGCATCCTGCAGTGCCACCTGACGGGAGGCTGCGCCCAGAGCGCCGGCTCCGAGTAGGAGGACGAGCACGACGGCGGGAACCGCGAGCGCGAGCTCCGCAGTCACGGAGCCGCGCTCGCCGGCATGGACGGAAGTCATCACGACACCGTCAGTGCCCGACGCACCAGGTCCGTGAGGATGCCACGCACCTCGTCTGACCTCATGATCACGACCAGGAGGCCGGCGAAGGCGACGGCCGCCATCGTGGTGATGGCGTACTCGGCGGTGGCCGCGCCACTGTCGTCGCCGAAGAGGGTTGCCGCGCTGCGCCGGGTGAGCGAGGGGATGGTGTTCATGTGTTCCTTCTTTCTATGGGACGGATACGCGGTGCATCCGGTGGAACTCGGCCGTCACAGCGGCAGCGGAGTGGAGGCGAGCACGCTCAGCAGAAGCGGTGCGACGCCGAGCAGCAGGAAGGCCGGGAGAGTGCAGACTCCGAGCGGGATGAGCAGCGTCGTCGAGAGCTTGGCCGCGCGAAGGCGTCCGTCCACCCGTGACGCGTGTCTCTCCTGGCCGGCGGAAGCCCGAAGCAGTTCACCCGCCGCGACCCCGGCAGCATGCGACAGCTCGAGCACCGCGCCGATGCGAGCGTCGTCACCGGGAGACGATGCCGGGCTCTCGGCGACGAGGCGCAGGGCTCGTGGGATCGACGCGCCTCCTGAGAGGGCGACCGCCATGAGCTCGGCTCGCATGCCCGGTGTTCCCGGTTCGGGACGCGCCCGCGTGAGGAGTCGCCCGGTCCACGCGCGCGCCGCGGCGACGAGCAGGAGCCCGGCGACCACGCACCCGGCGCCGGCGGGCGTCCCGACGATGACGCCGACAGTGTCGAAGCCGAGTGCGAAGCCGAGGAAGAGGCCGGCGAACGGCATCCAGAGCAGGAGCTTGGCGGTTCCCGCGGGCTCGGCGAGCGCGATGCGCACGTCGTCCGCGGCGGATGACGCGTCGCGCAGCGTCTCAGCGAGCATCCTCAGCACCTCGGCGAGCGGTGCGCCGACGGTCGTCGCGATCTCCCAGGCGGCCGCGAGGTCACGCCACGCGCCACCCTCCGCTTCGATGGCCGCGATGAGCGGGACGCCGCCATCCACACGGGCGATCACGGACGCAGCGTGACGGTCGCCGATCGAGGCAAGATGGCGCCATGCGACCATCGGCACCGCGCCGGCTTGGAGAAGCACCGCGAGCGTCTGCACCGATGTCGCGGCGTCGCCCCCGGTCTCGACGACCGGACGACGCCATCCCCTCACCACGGCCGCACCTCCTCGATGCTCAGCCGATCCCCGCTCACCGCGAGCTCGCCGGCGTGCGCGATGCGTCTCCGCCCGCCAGGCGCCCTGTCGAGATGAAGGACGATCGTGAAGGCGCTCACAGCCTGGCGCGCGAGCGCCGTGGCATCCATCGCCGCGAGGGCGCCGAGCGCTTCGAGCCGGGCCGGCACGTCGCTGAGACCGCTCGCGTGGAGAGTTCCCGCTCCCCCGTCGTGTCCGGTGTTCAGAGCAGTCAGGAGTTCTCTCACCTCCTCGCCGCGGCATTCTCCGACCACGAGACGGTCGGGGCGCATGCGCAGCGACTCGCGGACCAACCGGGCGAGGCTGATGCCGCCGGCTCCCTCGAGATTCGACTGCCGTGCCTCCAGAGCGACGTGGTGGGGATGCTGCGGGCGCAGTTCGGCGACGTCCTCGATCGTGACGATGCGCTCAGAGGCCGGGACGGCTGACAGCAATGCCGACAGCAGCGTGGTCTTGCCCGTTCCCGTCCCGCCGGTGATGAGGATGTTGGCGCGCTCGGCGACGAGCTCGAGAAGCCAGCTGTGCTGGGCCGCGTCGAAGGAGCCGAGCGCCGCCAGCGCGTCGAGATCGGCAGCGCGCACTCTGGGCACACGGATCGAGAGCGCCGTCCCCGACGTCGAGATCGGCGCGAGCACGGCATGGACGCGGATGCCGGAGTCGAGCCTGACATCGACGCACGGAGCCTGGTCGTCGAGATGTCGACCGCCGAGTCCGACGAGCCCGACCGCGAGGTCGCGGACCTCCCGCTCGGACGCGCTCCACCCGAGCACGGGTTCCGCACCATGCCCTCGGTCGATGAACAGCCCGGATGCGCCGTTGACGAAGATGTCGGTGACCTCCTCGTCTGCGCAGTGCTCGGCGAGGAGGCCGAAGGCGGGATCGACCTGCAGCGGCGAAGGAGCACCCCGGACGGTTCCGTCGACGAGCGCCGCCAAGCCGCGCGGCTGAATGACGAAGGGATCAGGCATGCCCCGAAGCTAGGGCTCACGGCGGATCCGCGGGGTCGCCGCGGCGCTCCCGCGACGACCACTGTGAGCAACGTCTGGACGATGGCATCCGTGCAGAGCGGGTGTGGACGGCGTCAGATCGCGAGCCACAGGATGGGAGCGCTCCCGGCATAGAGATGGGCGGCACCTCACGGGGGGAATGAGATGCCGCCCACGGCGTCCCTCATGGGGGAATCGGGCACGCCAAGGCCAGAATGAGAATTCGGCTGTCGTCGAGTGTACGCAAGGCGACCGTCCTGACAAAACCCGTCGGACTACCGACTTTCGGCAGTAATGCGATGTCCGTGCCCGGGACTAGATTCGCCCTGACCTGATCGCGTCAGAGATGCGTTCATGCCCGCACGACCTGCCACGCCGCAAAGGAGCGCCTGCCGATGAGCAGCCAGATCGATCACCTTCTCGATGAGACCCGCCAGTTCCCGCCGTCCGAGGAGTTCGTCGCCCAGTCGGTCTCGTCTCCCCGGCTGTATGAGAGCGCGTCGACCGACCGCGAAGCCTTCTGGGCCGACCAGTCACGCGAACTGCTGGAGTGGCACAAGCCGTTCACTCGCGTGCTCGACTGGTCGACCCCGCCGTTCGCGAAGTGGTTCGACGACGGCGAGCTCAACGTCGCGTACAACTGCCTCGACCGCCACGTCGAGGCGGGCAACGGCGACCGTGTCGCTCTCCACTGGGAGGGCGAACCGGGCGACTCCCGGGCGATCACCTACGCCGAGCTGACCGAGGAGGTCAAGCGCGTCGCGAACGTGCTGGAGGGGCTCGGCATCGGCCATGGCGACCGCGTCGCGATCTACCTGCCGATGATCCCCGAAGCGGTCGCATCGATGCTCGCCGTCGCCCGCGTCGGCGCCATCCACTCGGTCGTGTTCGGCGGGTTCAGCGCCGACAGCCTCCGCTCGCGCATCGATGACGCAGGGGCGAAGCTCGTCATCACCGCCGACGGCGGCTACCGCAAGGGCCGCGTGTCCGCGCTCAAGCCGGCCGTCGACCAGGCGCTCGCCGACCGCGGCGACGGCGAGCAGCAGACGGTCGAGCACGTGCTCGTCGTCAAGCGCGGCGAGAACGAGGTCGACTGGGAGGACGGTCGCGACCTCTGGTGGCACGAGGTCGTCCCCGCGGCCTCCCCCGAGCACACTGCCGTGGCCTTCCCCGCCGAGAACCCGCTGTTCATCCTCTACACCTCCGGGACTACGGGAAAGCCCAAGGGAATCCTGCACACCTCCGGCGGGTACCTCACTCAGGCCGCCTACTCGCACAAGTACGTGTTCGACCTGCATCCCGAGACCGACGTGTACTGGTGCACCGCCGACATCGGGTGGATCACCGGACACAGCTATGTCACCTACGGTCCGCTGGCGAACGGCGCGACCCAGGTCATCTATGAGGGCACGCCTGACGCGCCGCACCCCGGGCGCTGGTGGGAGATCATCGAGAAGTACAAGGTCTCGATCTTCTACACGGCGCCCACCGCGATCCGCTCGTTCATGAAGATCGGCCGCAGCGTGCCCGCGAAGTTCGATCTGTCGTCGCTGCGCCTGCTCGGCTCGGTGGGCGAGCCCATCAACCCCGAGGCGTGGATCTGGTACCGCGACGTGATCGGCGCGGGCAAGACGCCCATCGTCGACACCTGGTGGCAGACCGAGACAGGCGCGATCATGGTCTCTGCACTGCCCGGAGTCACCGCCACCAAGCCGGGATCCGCCCAGGTGCCGCTGCCCGGAATCTCGATCGACGTCGTCGACGAGTCGGGCGCCGAGGTGGGCAACGGCAACGGCGGCCTCCTCGTCGTCACCGAACCGTGGCCGAGCATGCTCCGCGGCATCTGGGGCGACCCTGAGCGGTTCACGGAGACGTACTGGGAGAAGTTCGAGAAGCAGGGCTACTACTTCGCCGGTGACGGTGCGCGCCTCGACCAGGACGGCGACCTCTGGTTGCTCGGCCGGGTAGACGACGTCATGAACGTCTCCGGACACCGCCTCTCGACGGCCGAGATCGAGTCGTCGCTCGTCGCACACGAGGCGACGGCCGAGGCGGCGGTCGTCGGCGCGGCAGATGAGACGACCGGTCAGGCCGTCGTCGCATTCGTGATCATCAAGGAGAGCTACCTCTCGGCGCACGACCCCGCCGGACTCGCGCAGCAGCTGCGCCTCTGGGTGGGTGAGCAGATCGGCGCGATCGCACGGCCCCGCGACGTGTACATCGTGGGCGAGCTTCCGAAGACGCGCTCGGGCAAGATCATGCGGCGTCTGCTGCGCGATGTGGCTGAGGGGCGCGAGGTCGGAGACACCACCACGTTGGCCGACACCGCGGTGATGAGCATCATCTCGGCGCAGGTCAAATAGCGCGGATGCAGCAAACGCCCCCTTCCGAACCGATCCGGAAGGGGGCGTTGCCGTGTGCGCGTGGTGAGGGGTGGCGACCTCAGGCCAGGATGAACGTGGCCTCGACTTCGACCGGGCTGTCGAGCGGGAGCACCGGCACACCGACGGCCGCGCGGACATGCTGCCCGGCGTCGCCGAAGATCTCGCCGAGGACCAGGCTCGCCCCGTTGATCACGCCGGGCTGGCCGGTGAAATCGGGGGTGGATGCCACGAAGCCGCCGAGCCGCAGCACTCCGGCGATCCTGTCCACGCCCCCGGCCGCAGCCGCAGCCGCCGCGAGAGCGTTCAGGGCGCAGGTGCGCGCATAGGCGTTGGCGTCCTCGGCCGTGACCTCTGCCCCGACCTTGCCCGTCGCGGGAAGCGCTCCCTCGACGAAAGGCAGCTGGCCGGAGGTGTAGACGAGTCCGTCGTGCACGACCGCCGGGACGTAGGCTGCGACCGGCGCCGCGACGACGGGGAGCTCGATGCCCAGCTCGGTCAGGCGCTCAGAGACGCTCATGCCGCTCCCCCTTCGAACTGGCGGGACGCCTCGGCTGCGGCAGCGAGACCGGCGTTGCCCGAGGCATCCGCCGTCACCGGGCGCTTGAAGTAGGCGACGAGCCCACCCTCGGGGCCCTGGATGACCTGCACGAGCTCCCAGCCCTGCTTGCCCCAGTTGTTGAGGATCGCTGCGGTGTTGTGGATCAGCAACGGGGTGGTCAGGTACTCCCAGGTGGTCATGGCACTCCTGTCTGGCGGCATCCGCGCTGGCGGCTGCGTCAAAGGCGGTATTCAGGGAACTCCCCTACGATCAAGCGTATGCCTCAAAAGAATCGCACGGTGAAAGGTGCGCTCGGCGGAGTCCTCGGACTCGTCGGGCTGAGCGCCGTCGCCGGCCTCCTCGTCGCGGCCAGCGTCACCCCGGTCCTCGCCATGACCGGTATCGCCGGGTCGCAGGCCCTCACCATCTTCGAAGACCTGCCGGAGAACCTTCAGGTCGGCGCGCCGATGCAGCAGTCGACCATCTATGCGACCGGTCTCGACGGCAACCCCGTCGCCCTGGCGTCGTTCTACGAGCAGAAGCGCATCCCCGTGGCGTACGACCAGGTCGCGCCGGTGATGTACGACGCGATCCTGTCGAGCGAGGACAAGAACTTCTACACCCACGGCGGCATCAACCTCGGCGCGACGCTGAAGGCCGCGGTCGGCAACGTCGCAGGCACGACCGATCGAGGAGCCTCCACGATCACGCAGCAGTACGTGAAGAACGTCCAGGTGCAGGAGTGCGAGCAGGACGTCGACCCCGCGGCCGAGGACTACTCCAAGCAGATCGAGCAGTGCTTCCTCGATGCGGCGGTCGCGGACGGCGGCAAGGGCGTCGAGCGCAAGCTGCAGGAGATGCGTTATGCGCTGAAGATCGAGAAGGACTACTCGAAGAACGAGATCCTCCTCGGCTACCTCAACATCGCCAACTTCGGCGGCACCATCTACGGCATCGAGGCCGCAGCGAACCGGTACTTCTCCACCAGCGCGGCGAATCTCAGTCTCGCGCAGGCGGCGACGATTGCCGGCATGGTGCAGGAGCCCAACCGATTCCGCATCGACCGCCCCGAGGGAATCTGGACGGATGACGCCGGCGTGGCGCACAACGGGGACGCCGACGGCTACAAGGACACGAAGGATCGCAGAGACTACGTCCTCAATCGGATGCTCGCGGACGCGAAGATCACGCAGGCCGCGCACGACGAGGCCGTCGCCTCGCCGGTCACGCCGCTGCTGAGCGAGCCCCAGCAGGGCTGTGCGGCCGCGGGCGACAACGCGTACTTCTGCCAGTACGTGAAGGCCGTCATCGAGAACGACGAGGCGTTCGGCGCCACGGAAGAGGAGCGTCGCTCGAACCTCCGCCGCGGCGGAATGGAGATCTACACCTCCCTCGATCTGCGGGTCCAGCAGCCCGCGATCGACGCGGTCAGGGCGCAGGTCCCGCAGGCGATGCCCGGGATCCTCGTCGGTGGCACCGGAGTGTCGATCGAGGCGTCCACGGGTCGGGTACTCGCCATGGCACAGAACACCGTCTTCAACGAGACGACCGAGGCCAACCTGGCTGCCGGCGAGACCTCTCAGGTCTTCGCGGCCGACAAGGCGCATGGCGGCTCGACCTACGGGTTCGAGACGGGATCGACCTACAAGCTGTTCACGCTTCTGAGCTGGCTGGAGTCCGGCCACTCCGTGAACCAGGTCCTCGACGGTCGCCTCAAGACCTTCAGCCCCTTCACCAGGTGCGGGGACAAGGTGACGAACAGCTCCAAGATCAACAACTTCGGCAACTCCGGCGGCTCGGTGGGCAGCGTGCGACAGTTCACCGCGCAGTCCCTGAACACCGGTTTCCTCGCGATGGCGCAGCAGCTCGATCTCTGCGACATCAACGAGGTGGCGAAGCGACTCGGCGTCCACTACGGCAACGGCGACGACATCACGGTCGGCGGAACGAACGCCAACACCGCTCCGAACGATCCGTTCCCGACGGTTCTGGGCTCGAAGAGCGTGGCTCCTCTGCAGATGGCCGGCGCCTACGCCACCGTCGCCAACAACGGCGTCTACTGCGAGCCTCGCGTGATCGACCGGGTCGTCGGCGAGGACGGCGCGGAGATCACCCCTCCCGCGCAGAAGTGCTCCCAGCAGCTCACCCCCGAGGTCGCCGCGACTGCCGCGTACGCACTGCGAGGCGTCATGGAGGGCAACGGCACCGGAACGAGGGCCAACCCGTACGACGGAACCCAGCTGATCGGCAAGACCGGTACCGCCGAGAAGGAGCACACCATGCTCGTCGAGTCGAGCACCAAGGTCACGACAGCGGTGTGGGTCGGAAACGTCGACGGCCGCGTGCCGCTGAACGACTTCCGCAACGGCGACGGGACGCGACTCGGCGACATCCGCTACGGCCTCGCCAAGGCGATCCAGGGTGCCGCGGATGCCGTGTACCCCGCGGAGGACTTCCCTCGCCCCGACGACAAGCTGGTTCGTCAGGTTCTGACGAACGTTCCCGACGTGGTGGGCAAGTCCGTCGGCGAAGCGACCTCTCTCATCGAGGCTGCGGGCTTCACCGCAGCCGTCGGACCCGCCGTGGACGGTCCCGCCGGCGATGTCGTCATGGCGCAGGACCCGTCCGGACAGGCCCCGAGCGGCGCGACGATCACGATCTCGCCGAGCAACGGCCAGGGCGCGACGGTGCCCGACATCACCGGACAATCGAAGGCCGAAGCGCAGAGCGCGCTGTTCGGGGCAGGGTTCTCGTCGATCGACTTCGACGGGTCATGCAACGGTCAGAACGCCGCGGTCACGTCCACCGACCCGGCCGCGAACACACCGACGACGAAGAGCACGTCCATCAAGGTCCGCTGCAAGTGACGTCTCGCCACGCGGCGCACCCGGCCCTCATCGCGCTCGGCGCGGTGGGGGCCGCTGGTGCCGCAGCCGCCGTCTGGGGCATCGGCATCGAGCGCTACCTCTTCACGGTGCGTGAGGCGACCGCATCCGCTCTCGCCCCGGGTTCCGCACCGTTGCGCGTGCTGCACATCTCGGACGCGCACATGGCTCCGTGGCAGCACCGCAAGCAGGACTGGCTCGCGTCACTCGCGCAGCTGAAGCCCGATCTCATCGTCAACACCGGCGACAATCTCGGACACCGCGACGGTCTCGCCGGGATCAGACGTGCCTTCGAGCCGTTCGCCGGAATCCCCGGTGTCTTCGTGCACGGTTCCAACGACGTCATCGGCCCCTCGCCGCGGAACCCGATCCGCTACTTCGCCGGCCCGTCGCAGCGCCCGCGAGAGCTGAACTTCCTCGACACCGATGCGATGGACGCGTACTTCACCGACGAGCTCGGATGGACGAGCCTGAACAACGCCGCAGCGCGACTCACGGTGGCCGGCAGTCCCCTGGACCTGTTCGGCGTGAGTGATGCGCACTGCGACTGGGACCGGCTCGAGGACCTGCCGGACGCCATCGATGCTCTCGGCCCGCGGACTGCCGGCACATCCGTTCTCGGCGTCACGCACGCGCCCTATCAGCGCGTCCTGAACGGGTTCGTGGAGATGGGCGCCGACGCCATCCTGGGAGGCCACACGCACGGCGGTCAGGTGTGCCTGCCCGGTTTTGGTGCTCTCGTAGCGAACTGCGACATCCCGCTGAAGCAGGCGAAGGGTCTCAGCACGTGGACTCAGGGCGATCGCGCCGTGCCCCTCAATGTCAGCGCGGGCTGCGGACACTCGATCTACGCGCCGATACGCTTCGCGTGCCGCCCCGAGGCGACGCTGCTGACCCTGACGGCGCGCGGTTGATGCCTCGATTCGGCGCTGGGAGCATTTCGCTGTAGACTCGGAGGGTTGCAAAACGGGGTGTGGCGCAGCTTGGTAGCGCGCTTCGTTCGGGACGAAGAGGTCGCAGGTTCAAATCCTGTCACCCCGACAAGTAACACCGGAAGGCCGTCCTCACGGGCGGCCTTCTCTGTATCCGGAACGAGGAGAAAGGCACCGCATGAGTCGCTTGCTCCCCCCGCCTCGACGACTGACCCGAGGCATCGCCCTCGCTCTCGCCCTGCCGTTCTTCGGCGGCATCGCGCTGCTGACGCTCACGCCGACGCGCATCGAGCAGTCCATGCCGAACCTGCTCGATCTCGTGCTGTCCGTTTCGCACCGACTGGGGTGGGAGTCTCTTGATTTCACCCGCCTCGAGGTCATCGCCAACGTTCTGGTCTTCGTGCCCATCGGCATCCTGGCTTTCATTCTCATCCCCCGCCGCCTCTGGCCGCTGGCGCTCGCCCTGGGCCCGGCAGTGTCCCTCTCCATCGAGGCCGCCCAGCGCCTCGCCCTGCCAAATCGTACGGCCACCGTGTCCGATGTGATCGCGAACTCCGGCGGCGCGCTGATCGGCGTAGCGCTCGCGATCCTGTGCACCCTCCTCTTCGCTCCGCGTGTCTCTCAGCACCGCCCGTCTACTCTGGAAGCATCATGACCTCGCCTGCACTCGTCGCCTTCGATCTCGACGACACCCTCGCCCCGTCGAAAGAGCCCATCGATGCTCGCATCGCCTCGTTGCTGCTCGCGCTGCTGCAGCGGGTCGAGGTCGCGATCATCTCGGGCGGCAACGAGGCGCAGTTCCGCGCTCAGGTGATCGCGCGGCTCGGAACCATCGACGAGGCGGCCGCGGCGCGGCTGCACCTGCTCCCCACCTGCGGCACACGGTACCTGCGCCACGACGGCACGGATTTCTCGCCGCTCTACGCCCATGACCTCACCGCGGAGCAGAAGGCCGGCGCTCTCGCCGCCCTGCGCGAGGAGGCGGAGCGTCTGGGGCTGTGGGAGTCTCAGCCCTGGGGTGAGATCCTCGAGGACCGCGGATCCCAGATCACCTTCTCTGCGCTCGGGCAGAAGGCTCCCCGCGATGCCAAGCACGAGTGGGACCCGTCCGGTGCGAAACGAGAAGCTCTTCGGGACGCCGTGGCGGCGAGACTCCCCGAGCTCGAAGTGCGATCCGGCGGTTCGACCTCCATCGACATCACTCTGGCCGGCATCGACAAGGCCTTCGGCATGAAGCAGCTCGCCGAGCACACCAGCATCCCCCTCACCTCGATGCTGTTCTACGGTGACCGACTCGATGAAGGCGGCAACGACTACCCCGTCCTGGCGATCGGAGTGCCCTCGGTCGCGGTCGAGGGGTGGGAGGACACCGCAGACAAGCTCGACGAGCTTCTCGCGACCCTCTGACCGCCCACCCCTCCCCTCGAATCCGGGGACGAGGTCAGCGGACGACGGCCTCCGACGCTGCCCGTGCGACCGGCACGAGGCGCGTGAGCTGAGTGACGTGCGACGGCTCGAGCTCCGCGAGTGAGGCGACGCCCAGAAGACGCATGGTGCGTTCGATCTCCGTCCGCAGGATCTCGATCGTGCGGTCGACGCCCGCACGGCCGCCAGCCATGAGGCCGTAGAGGTAGGCGCGTCCGATGAGGGTGAAGTCCGCTCCGAGCGCGACCGCCGCGACGATGTCCGCGCCGTTCATGATCCCCGTGTCGACCATGACCGTGAAGTCGTCACCCACGGCGGTCCGGACCTCCGGCAGAAGGTGGAACGGAATGGGCGCGCGGTCGAGCTGCCGCCCGCCGTGGTTGGAGAGCACGATGCCGTCGACGCCCGCGTCACGCAGGCGCACCGAATCCTCGACGTTCTGCACGCCCTTGATCACGATCTTGCCCGGCCAGATGTCACGGATCACCGCAAGGTCGTCGTAGCTGATCGTGGGGTCCATAGCCGCGTCGAGCAGCTCGCCGACGGTGCCGCCGGTGGTGCTCAGCGACGCGAACTCCAGCTTCGGGGTCGTCAGGAAGTCGTACCACCACCACGGACGCGGGATGGCATTGATGATGGTGCCGAGCGTGAGCTGCGGCGGGATGCTGAAGCCGTTGCGCTTGTCACGCAGCCGCGCTCCGGCGACCGGGGTGTCCACCGTGAACTGCAGCGTGTCGAAGCCCGCGGCGGCAGCACGGCGAGTGAGTTCGTAGGAGATCTCGCGGTCGCGCATGACATAGAGCTGGAACCAGTTGCGTCCGTGCGGGTTGGCCGCCTTCACGCCCTCGATCGACGTCGTGCCCAGGGTCGAGAGGGTGAACGGGATGCCGGCCGCCGCCGCCGCTCCCGCGCCGGCGACCTCGCCCTCTGTCTGCATGAGACGCGTGAAGCCTGTCGGCGCGATGCCGAACGGGAGCGCCGACGGGCCGCCGAGGATCTCGACCGCGGTGTCGACGTCCGGAGCCGGCCGGAGGATGCCGGGGTGGAACTCCACATCCTGGAATGCCTGGCGTGCCCGCGTGAGCGACAGCTCGCCCTCGGCGGCGCCATCGGTGTAGTCGAACGCGGCCTTCGGCGTGCGCCTCTTGGCGATCGTGCGCAGGTCGTCGATCGTGAGCGCCGAGTCGAGACGGCGCTTCTTGCCGTTGAACTCGGGCTTCTTGAACTTCATCAGGTCGAGAAGCTCTGCGGGGTTGGGAACCTGGCGCTGGACCATGGCTGTCCTCTCAGTCGGTGGGTCGGACGCTGCGGGTGAGCCCCGCCGCGGTGTAGTAGCCGGTGATGTGCGCTCGGACGAGGGTCTGGGCGGTCGCCGCGTCACCCGCGGCGATGGCCTCGATGATGGCTCGGTGCTCGGCGCGCAGCAGATCTGCCATGGCATCCCAGTCGGCGATGGATGAGGCGCCCTGCTGCACGTACGACTCGATGGAGGTGCGCAGGCCCGCCATGATCGCGGCGACGACGGTGTTGCCACTCGATTCCGCGAGGGCGAGGTGGAGCTGGGCATCGAGGGCGAGGAACTCGTCAGGCGTCAGGGCGCCGACGTCCATCGCATCGAGCACGCTGTGCGCCGCGGTGAGATCGGGCGCGTGCTGGCTCGCGAGAGCGGCGACGACCGCGTCTTCGAGCAGCAGTCGGGTCTGCACCACGTCCGCGAGCGGAAAGCCCTGTGCGGCGACCTGGAGGCGCAGAAGCGTCGACATGCCACCGGACGGGGTCGCGATCACGATCGCGCCCGACTGCGGCCCCGAGCCGGTCGAGGTGCGGATCAGCCCCATGACCTCGAGCACGCGCAGCGCCTCTCGGACGCTCGAGCGCCCGACACCCAGGTCCGCGGCGAGCTCGCGCTCCGAGGCGAGACGATCACCGGGGCCGAGACGCCCGTCGAGCAGGTCGCGCTCGACATGTTCGAGCACGAGCCTCCAGGCGCGCGCTGGCTGCTCCGGCATCCGCTCTCCTCATCGTGTGCATCGGCGGCATCGATCCCCGACGCACCTGTGGTCTGACCACAGTAGCGTGTGTGGTCAGACCACGCAACCGGGGTACGCCGACACACCGCCCGAGGGCGGAGGATGACGCGAGGGCGTTCAGCCCAGCCGCCCACCCGACTCTTCGAGGTAGCACGCGCCGCACAGCGACTCGTAGGTCGTGATCTCCGGCGCCAGCGATCCGTCAGCGCCCTCGTCGATGGCGACCTGGTCGCCGTCGAAGACGAACCGACCACCGATCACACGACCGTTGAAGACGGCCTTGCGCCCGCAGCGGCAGATGGTCTTCAGCTCCTCGAGGGAGTGCGCGATCGCGAGCAGACGAGCCGACCCCGGGAAGGCGTGGGTGAGGAAGTCATTGCGGATGCCGTAGGCGATCACCGGGATGCCGTCCTCGATCGCGATGCGGAAGAGGTCGTCGACCTGCTCCGCCGTGAGGAACTGCGCCTCGTCGATCAGGAGGCAGGCGACATCGATCGACCCCCCGCGGACCGGTTCATCGGCGACCGCACGGCGCACGCGATCCCGGTGCTCGTCGAAGAGCTCGCGGACGTCCGCATCGGGAGCGATGAGATAGTCGACGTGCCGCGTGACACCGAGTCGACTCGCGATCTCGGATGCACCCTTGGTGTCGATCGCCGGCTTCGCGAGCAGCACGTGCTGGCCGCGCTCCTCGTAGTTGTACGCGGCCTGGAGCAGCGAGGTGGACTTGCCCGAGTTCATCGCCCCGTAGCGGAAGTAGAGCTTCGCCACCGGCGCGCTACTCGTTGATGCCGAGCGTGGCCGCGGTCGCCGCGGTGGACTTCGCCGCCAGCTCGGGATCCTTGTTCAGCTGCTCGCCGAATGTCGGGATGAGCTCGCGCAGTTCCGACTCCCAGCCGGGGTACTCGTCGGGGAAGCACTTCTTCAGCAGATCGAGCATGATCGGCACGGCGGTGGAGGCGCCGGGCGAGGCCCCGAGCAGACCGGCGATCGAACCGTCGGCCGCGGACACCACTTCGGTGCCGAACTGCAGGATGCCGCCCTTCTTGGGGTCCTTCTTCATGACCTGGGCGCGCTGCCCCGCGTCGATGAGCGTCCAGTCCTCGTCCTTCGCCGTCGGCATGAACGTGCGCAGGCTGTCGACCTTCTTGGCGTGGTTCTTCAGCAGCTCCCCCACCAGGTAGGTGATGAGGTCGGGATTCGCGAACGCGACGCGCAGCATCGGCCACAGATTGTGCGTGCGCACCTGCGACACGATGTCGAGCATCGAGCCGTTCTTGAGGAACTTCGGGCTGAAGGTCGCGAACGGGCCGAACATCAGGGAGGCCTCGCCGTCGACCACGCGCGTGTCGAGGTGCGGGACCGACATGGGCGGGGCGCCCACCGAGGCCTGCGAGTACACCTTCGCCTTGTGCTGTGCGACGATCTTCGGGTTCGAGGTCTTGAGGAACTGCCCGCCGATCGGGAAGACACCGTAGCCCTTGATCTCGGGGATGCCCGAGCGCTGCAGCAGCTTGAGCGCCCAGCCGCCGGCGCCGACGAACACGAAACGCGCCTTGATCTGGTTCGGCGTGCGACCGATGGTCGTGCGGTAGTTGATGAGCCAGGTGCCGTCCTTCTGCTTCTTCAGGCTCTTGACCTCGTGGTTGGTGCGCAGCGCGACGCCCGACTCGGTGAGGTGGTCGAAGAGCTGGTGCGTCAGCGCACCGAAGTCGACGTCGGTTCCGGCGGGCACGCGGGTGGCCGCGAACGGCTCGCCCTTACGGCGCTGCTGCATGAGCAGCGGCGCCCACTTGTTGATGACGCGGGAATCCTCGCTGTACTCGATGCCCTCGAACAGCGGCTGCTTCTTCAGGACCTCGTAGCGGTCCTTGAGGTACTTGACGTCCTTCTCACCGCGTACGAACGTCATGTGCGGCGTCGCGTTGATGAAGGTCGACGGCGCATCGAGCACGCCGCGATCGACCAGAGACGACCAGAACTGACGACTCTGCTGGAACTGCTCGTTGATCGAGACGGCCTTGGCGGGGTCGAGCGGAGCGCCCTTCTGCTGCGGCATGTAGTTCAGCTCGCAGAGCGCCGCGTGGCCGGTGCCCGCGTTGTTCCACGGGTTCGACGATTCCTGAGCCACATCGGAGAGTCGCTCGAACGCGACGATCTTCCAATCCGGCTGCAGCTCGTGCAGAAGGGTACCCAGGGTGGCGCTCATGATGCCACCACCGATCAAGACGACATCGACGGTTTCGGTCACCACGACAGTCTAGTTCGCGGTCACGGCACGACAGACCACGCGGGGCCGTCCGGCGAGACCGGATCCGCATGACCGCGATGCGGTCAGGCTATGGCGACCAGGCGCTCGGCGAGGATCTCGGCGATCTGCACCGCGTTCAGCGCCGCGCCCTTGCGCAGGTTGTCGTTGCTGATGAACAGCACGAGGCCCTTGTTCTCGGGAGCGGACTGGTCGGCGCGGATTCGTCCGACGAAGCTCGGGTCCTTGCCCGCGGCCTGGAGCGGCGTGGGCACCTCGTCGAGGACGACACCGGGGGCTGCGGCGAGCACCTCGGCGGCGCGCTGCGGCGTGATGTCGCGGGCGAACTCGACGTTGATCGAGAGCGAGTGGCCCGTGAAGACGGGAACCCGCACGCACGTGCCGGCGACACGGAGGTCGGGCAGCTCGAGGATCTTGCGGCTCTCGTTGCGGAGCTTCTTCTCCTCGTCCGTCTCGTTCTGACCGTCGTCGACCAGGTTGCCCGCGAACGGGATGACGTCGAACGCGATCGGAGCGACGTACTTCTCGGGCTCCGGGAAGTCGATCGACGAGCCGTCGTGCACGAGGCGCAGCGTGTCGCCCTGGGCGAGGACGCCCTCGACCTGCCCGAGGAGCTCCTGCGCACCGGCGAGACCCGAACCGGAGACGGCCTGGTAGGTCGAGACGATCAGGCGCTCGAGACCCGCTTCGGCGTGCAGCGCCTTCAGCACCGGCATGGCGGCCATGGTCGTGCAGTTCGGGTTGGCGATGATGCCGCGAGGGCGGTCGTCGATCGCGTGCGGGTTGACCTCGCTGACGACCAGCGGAACCTCGGGATCGTTGCGCCAGGCGCTGGAGTTGTCGACGACGACGGCTCCGGCCTCGGCGAAGCGGGGAGCGTATGCGCGGCTGGCGGTCGCGCCGGCCGAGAAGAGGGCGATGTCGATGCCCGCGGCATCCGCCGTCTCGACATCCTCGACGATGACGGTCGCGCCGCCGAACTCGATGGCGGTGCCTGCAGAGCGCGACGACGAGAACAGGCGCAGCTCACGGATCGGGAAGGACCGTTCGGCGAGAATCTCGCGCATCACGGTGCCCACCTGGCCGGTGGCGCCGACGATGGCGACGGAGAGTCCTGAGTCGGAGATGCGGGTCATGATGTTCCTTGGCGTCGTGCAGTGCTGCATGCGAGGCTTCAGGCGCGACGTCGGGATGCGGATGCCGCGCCTGGCGCCGATGTCAGGGTTTCGGTGAGTCTACCGTGCCGTCCGGTGATCGAGGACCGACCGTCGGGCGGGGTGCGGGCCGGGTCAGCATCCCGAGTCAGTTTTGCGGATCGGGTCACGATTCGCGGACGGGATCAGCTGACACTTCCGCAGATCGTGCGGTCATCCGCAGATCGTGCGCGATCGGCGGAGGTCAGCGACCGGTGCCGGCGTGGACCGTGGCCTCGGCGTCGCCGTCGAGTCCGTACGCGGTGTGCACGGTGCGGGCGGCCTCGGCCAGGTCGGTGTCGCGGAGCACGACCGAGATGCGGATCTCGGACGTCGAGATCATCTCGATGTTGATGCCACCGGCCGACAGCGCCTCGAACAGCGTCGCGGAGACGCCCGAGTGCGTCCGCATACCCGCTCCGACGACGGACAGCTTGCCGATCTGGTCGTCGTGCACCAGGTTCTGGAAGCCCACTTCGGTCTGCTCCCCCGCGAGCGCCTTGAGCGCAGCCGAGGAATCGGCCTTGGGAACCGTGAACGAGATGTCGGTGCGACCCGTGGCCGACACGTTCTGCACGATCATGTCGACGTTGGCGCCGGACTTCGCGACGATCTTGAAGATCTCCGCCGCCTTGCCCGGCACGTCCGGAACGCCGGCGACGGTGATCTTGGCCTGGCCGAAGTCGGTGGCGACACCGGCGACGATCGGTTCTTCCATGGCTGCTGCTCCCTCGGCTTCGCGAGGGTTCTTCATACCCTCGCCCAGAACGTATGTGCCCTCGGACGACGAGAACGTCGAACGGGCGTGGATCAGGACGCCGTGACGGCGTGCGTACTCGACAGCGCGGATGTAGAGCACCTTCGCGCCGTTGGCGGCGAGCTCGAGCATCTCCTCGCTGCCGATGTGGTCGAGCTTCTGCGCCTTCGGGATGACGCGGGGGTCGGCCGTGAAGATGCCGTCGACGTCGCTGTAGATCTCGCAGACGTCGGCGTCGAGGGCCGCGGCGAGAGCGACGGCCGTCGTGTCCGAGCCGCCGCGTCCGAGCGTGGTGATGTCGCGGGTGTCGCGGTTGAAGCCCTGGAAGCCGGCGACGATGACGATGGCCCCCTCGTCGAGCGCTTCGCGCAGACGGATCGGGGTGACATCCACGATGCGGGCGGCGCCATGCTGCGAGTCGGTGATCATGCCCGCCTGGCTGCCGGTGAACGACCGCGCCTCGAAGCCCATCGAGTGGATGGCCATGGCCAGGAGCGCCATCGAGATGCGCTCACCGCTCGAGAGCAGCATGTCGAGCTCACGCGGAGCGGGAATCGGCGCGACCTCGTTGGCGAGGTCGAGCAGCTCGTCGGTCGTGTCGCCCATCGCGCTCACGGCGACGACGACGTCATGGCCGGCGCGACGCGTGTCGACGATGCGCTTGGCGACGCGCTTGATGCTCTCTGCGTCGGCGACTGAGGAGCCGCCGTACTTCTGCACGATGAGGGCCACGTTCACTCCCTGGGATGTCGGGCGGATCCGCCCACCCCCATTCTACGTTTGGCGCATATGCGCTTCTTCGCATGTGACGGTCGCGCCCGGGTGGGTCAGGGCGCGGGCGGCAGGGGCACTGCAGGCAGGTCGGCTCGGGCAGCGGCCTGGGGACGGAGGCGTCCGCCGGTGGCCGCGAACCAGCAGCCCGCGATGATCAGCGGGAATCCGATGAGCAGCCCCGGCGTCAGCGGCTCGGCGAGCACGATCGCACCGAGGATGATCGCCACGACCGGGTTCACGTAGGTGAACAGCGGCGCGCGGACGGGGCCGACCTCGCGGATGAGAGCGAAGAATGCCAGGAAGGCGACGGCGGTGCAGATGACGGCCAGCGCGAGGAGCGCGAAGATCGAGGGAAGCGTCGGCATCTGGTGCTGCGTGAGCAGCCCGATGGGCAGGTAGATCACGCCGATCATGAGCAACGACAGCGTGATGGTGCCGAGCGACGGGACGTCGTTCAGCTTTCGGGCGACGATGAAGGGGGCGATGGCATAGAGGATCGCGACCAGCAGCACCTCGCCGGCCGCGAGCAGACTGACCTCGCCTCCGAACAGTCCGGGCCCGGCGACGACGATCGCGACGCCGATGAATCCCACGAGAAGACCGATCCCCCGCGCCGGGCGCAGGACTCCCCGGTCTCCCCCGCCCAGTGCGATGAGCGCCGCGAACAGCGGCACGGTCGCGACGAGCAGACCCGTCATGCCCGAGGGCAGGGTCATCTCGGCGTGGCCGAGCAGCACGAACGGACCCGCCATCTCGACGAGGCCGAACGCGAGCACCCAGGGCCAGTGCTTCCACGCCGCTCTCAGCGCACCGCCGCGAAGCGCGAACGGGAGGAGGAGCAGCGCCGCGATGAGGGTGCGCCCGGCGACGATCGCGGGGGGCGACAGGGACTCGACCGCGATGCTGATGAACAGGTACGGCACGCCCCACAGCAGCGCCATGGCCCCGAAGAGCAGCCACCCGCGTCGCGAGAAGCCGCCCTGTGCGTTCACAGCACGCGCCGACCCTCGAATGCGCGCCCGAGGGTGACCTCGTCGGCGTATTCGAGGTCGCCACCGACCGGAAGGCCGGAGGCGAGGCGGGACACGGTGATCTGCATCGTGGTGAGCAGGCGGCTGAGGTAGCTCGCAGTCGCCTCGCCCTCGAGGTTGGGGTTCGTCGCGAGGATGACCTCCTGCACCGTGGCGTCGCCGAGACGCGACATCAGCTGGGCGATGCGCAGGTCGTCGGGGCCGATGCCGGCGATCGGGCTGATCGCGCCCCCGAGCACGTGGTACAGGCCACGGAACTCGCGGGTGCGTTCGATCGCGGCGACGTCCTTCGCGTCTTCGACCACGCAGATGACGGCCGGATTGCGTCGGGGGTCGCGGCAGATCGCACAGCGTTCCTGCTCTGCCACGTTGCCGCAGATCTCGCAGAAGCGCACCCGCAGCCGCACTTCCACGAGCAGCTCGGAGAGACGCGCGACGTCGAATGTCGGCGTCTGCAGGATGTGGAAAGCGATGCGCTGCGCGGACTTGGGGCCGATTCCGGGGAGCCGACCGAACTCGTCGATCAGCTCCTGGACGATGCCGTCATACATCAGGAGAACCTCGTCGGGGGCTCGTAGGGCTCTTCGCGAACGAACGTCGCGCCGAGCACCTGGCGGATCACGGCCTCGCCGTAGCGCTGGACTCCCCCGGCGGGGGCGCGCTCGGTGATCGCCGGGGCTGCGGCGGCCGAAGCCACTCTGCGCGCAGGGGATGCCTGTGCGGTCGTCGACCGCGCGGAGGGAGCGGTCGACGGCGAGCCTCCGGCGGGCGGCGCCGCCTGCGACATCGGCGCCGGCTCGTACGACGGGTCGTAGGGCGGCTCGTCGTCGAAGTACGGCGGCTCATCGTCGATGGGCGGAGGTGCGTCGTCTCGGATCTCCGGTGAGACGTCACTCGTCGCGCGGCTCGGAGGCGCCGCCGTCTGAGGCGCCGCCGTCTGAGGCGCCGCCGTCTGAGGCTCCGCTGCGGCAGAGGTGGCAGCAGGCACAGACGCCGCCGGCGGAGCGGTCACCGGAGCGGGCTCAGCGAGCTCGGATGCCGGGATCGACGCCACCGCCCACTCGGTGACGGGGGCCGAGGAACTCCCTGTCTGAGGAGCCGACGACCGAGCGGCCACGGTCTCCGTCTTCGGCGACTCACCACGCGGCTTCTCGGCGTGCGGGGTCTGCGATCGCGGTGACTGAGCTCGCGGTGACTCCGCTGACGCAGGCTCCGATGCGGGCGCGTCGTCGGTCGGGCGTGCCGATGAAGGCGTCGCGGGCTGGCGAGGCGCTCCCCCCGCTGGCATCGGAGCAGGGAGGTACTTGACGCGCACGCCGAGCTCCTGCTCGATGGCGCCGCGCAGATGGTCGGAGGGACCCGAACCCGGCGTCGTGCCCTTGAACTTGGCGACATCGTGCTGGCTGGTGAAGCCCAGAGTCAGCACCTCGGTGTCCGTGACGTATGCGAGCGGCTGGACGGCGGTGGCCAGCAGCCACGACGTGCGGCTGACGCTCTCGAGCCGCTTGAGGACGGCCGGCCAGGCGGCGGTGATCTGCTCGAAGGCGACCGGCCCGGAGGGCGCTGCGACCTCGGCGGCCGGTGCGGCGTCGACAGCCGGTGCAGCGCTCGACGTCGCATCGGCAGGGGTCGCTTCGGCCGTGTCGGACTCCCCGGTCTCCCCGCCGGCCGGTTCGGTCGTGGTCGCCGGCCGATCGGCCGCAGCCTGAGGAGCAGCGGCGGGAGCGGCGGGAGCAGCAGCTGCGGGAGCAGCCGACGAAGCAACGGGAGCGGCGGGAGCCGCCTGTGCAGGCGCGGACGCCCGCGGCGGGGCGGAGGCGGCAGCGGCCGGTGCGGACGGGACGGCGGCGACGGCATCCGCTCCCGCAGCGAGCACGCGAGCGACCATCAGCTCGAGGTGCAGTCGGGGCGAGGTGGCGCCCGACATGTCGTCGAGGGCGGCGCTGACGATGTCGGCCGTGCGCGAGAGTCGGGCCGACCCGAAGGAATCGGCCTGCGTGCGCATGCGCGCGAGCTCGTCGTCGGCGATTCCACGGAGCACCGACGACGCTCCCGCACCCACAGCCGCGATCACGATGAGGTCGCGCAGACGCTCGAGCAGATCGTCGACGAAGCGACGCGGGTCCTGGCCGGTCTGCACCACGCGGTCGATCGCCGGGAACGCCGCTGCGGCGTCGGCGCCGGCGAGCGCATCGACGATCTCGTCGAGCAGCGCGGCGTGCGTGTAGCCGAGGAGCGCCACGGCGCGCTCGTAGGCGACGGTCACGGTCTCGGAACCTGCGGGCGAGTCGGAACCGGCGATCAGCTGGTCGAGAAGAGACAGGGTGTCTCGCGGCGACCCTCCCCCGGCGCGGACCACCAGAGGAAGGACACCGCGCTCGGCGACCACGCCCTCTTCGCCGCACAGCTTCTCGACGTACTCGAGCATCGCCGCCGGGGGCACCAGTCGGAACGGGTAGTGGTGCGTGCGCGAGCGGATCGTGCCGAGCACCTTCTCGGGCTCGGTCGTCGCGAAGATGAACTTGACGTGCTCGGGCGGCTCTTCGACGAGCTTGAGGAGAGCATTGAACCCCTGCGGCGTCACCATGTGCGCCTCGTCGAGGATGAAGATCTTGTAGCGATCGCGGCTGGGGGCGAACGTCGCCCGCTCGCGCAGATCACGTGCGTCGTCGACGCCGTTGTGGCTGGCCGCGTCGATCTCGACGACGTCGAGCGAGCCACCGCCCGCCCGCGACAGCTCGACGCAGCTCGGGCACTTTCCGCAGGGCACGTCGGTCGGGCCCTCCGCGCAGTTCAGGCAGCGGGCGAGGATGCGCGCAGACGTCGTCTTTCCGCATCCACGGGGTCCGGAGAAGAGGTAGGCGTGGCCGACACGGTCGCCGCGGAGCGCAGTCATCAGCGGTTCGGTCACCTGGGACTGCCCGATCATCTCGCCGAACGACTCGGGGCGGTAGCGGCGGTAGAGGGCTGTGGTCACCAGAACAGCCTACGGCGTGCCACGGACGTTCAGGCAGACGAGCGCCGACGATCGCGCCCGGGATCCGCGACGCGCCGCTGAGACGGCCGAGGTTCGGCGAAGGCTCACGACGACGCGGCCTCGAAGACGCCGCCGACCACCTCGACGACCCCGCCCGTCGCGTCGACCAGCTCGCCGACCGCACTCACCAGATGCACGACGCCACCCACCGCTTCGATCACCTCGACCACGGCTCCCGCGACCTCCATCGCGCCCTCGATCCCCTCGGCGACCCGCAGGGCCTGCGACTCGGTCTGCAGCACAGCCGTCCATGACCGTTCCAGACCGAAGAGCACCGCATAGGGCAGCAGTCGCTCGTTCAGCAGGAACCTCCGCAGTCGTTCCGCCGACGCCGCCGACGAGACGTCCGCCCGCAGATCCGCCCCGTCCGTCGACTGCGAGAACCGCAGCGGCTCCGCCTCGGCGAGGGCGATGTACTCGCGCATCCCGGCGAGGTGCGCGCGCAGCGGCTGCGCCGCAGGGCGGAACCGGCGCCACGCCCGCGGAGCGACCACGATCGCCGCGACCGCCGCGACCAGGCCGACGACCAGCACGGCGTAGAGAGCCGCACCCGGCTCGCTCACCGACCAGGCGGCGATGAGCAGCAGAAGGCAGATGCCCCCCACCAGCACCGCGGCGACGCGGATCAGGAACGTGGCCCACCCGCGTCGACTCCGGTCGATGAGCCCCGCGGCCGCGAGCCGCTTCTCCGCCTCGTCGAGGACACCGCGCACCCGGCGGTGCAGAGCCCGGGCATCCGCACTGAACCGTCGCACCCGCCCCGGGGTGTGATCCGGCCCGAACAGCGCCTCGAGCACGCTGAGCTCCTCGGACGTGAACGTCGCACCGTCGACGACCTCCATGCCGACGGGTGCACGCCGGTGCGACCTGCCGGTCGTCGCCGCGTCGGCGTCGACCAGCAGCCGCACCTTGCGCTGCACGGCCAGATCGATCAGCGCGGCGGCTACGGCCTTCCGATCCGCGTTCAGCAGCAGCGCGTCGTGCAGCACGGTCGCACCCTCGGCCGGGCTGAACCGCGCACCGGGGGACGCGACGCGCTGCACCGAGCGCGCCCGCTCGACCACCGCGAGCACGAACAGGAGCAGCGCGGGCGCGAGTCCGAACAGCGCTGCGGTGATCAGCACCTCAGTCGATCGGCTCGATGATGGGGATGGCGGTCGTGATCACCGGGACGGATGCGGACAGCCGCGTGCCGTCCTCGCGCAGCGCGTCGGCGAACTGCCGCAGCGACGGGCGACCGGGGATGAGCGGTCCCTGATCCGCGAGTGGGACGACGACCTCCTGCTCGGTCGTGGCGATGTATGCCACATCGCGCACCGTGAACGGCACCGGGTCTCCGGAGAGCACTCGCACGCGCAGCTCACCCGTCGTGAGCGTGACCTGCAGAGAGGCCCCCTGCCACTGCAGCGGGTACGACAGCGACGGCCAGTCGGCGGGCAGCCGCGGGTCGAAGCTGAGCTCGCCGGCATAGTCGCGCATACCGCCGAAACCGCAGACGAGAGCGGTCCACACGCCTCCGGCCGACGCGACGTGCACACCGTCCGCCGCGTTGTGGTGCAGGTCGTGCAGGTCGACGAACAGTGACTGCCGGAAGTACTGCAGAGCGAGATCCTGGTAGCCCACCTCGGCGGCGAGGATCGACTGCACGACGGCCGACAGCGTCGAATCGCCCGTGGTCAGCGGGTCGTAGTAGTCGAAGTCGGCCTTCTTCTCCTCGGGCGTGAAGTGGTTGCCCTGCAGGAACAGCGCGAGCACGACATCCGCCTGCTTGAGCACCTGGAACCGGTAGATGACGAGCGGGTGGAAGTGCAGCAGCAGCGGTCGCTGCTCCTTCGGCGTGTGCGCCAGATCCCAGACCTCGCGCTCGAGGAACAGCGAGTCCTGCGGGTGGATGCCGAGCCGTTCGCTGAA
This sequence comes from Microbacterium sp. Bi98, assembly GCF_918698045.1. NCBI lineage: Bacteria > Bacillati > Actinomycetota > Actinomycetes > Micrococcales > Microbacteriaceae > Microbacterium > Microbacterium sp. Bi98. The sequence goes on from NZ_CAKKLK010000001.1 coordinate 315,573, forward strand.
CGGGATGAACATCGCGTCGGCGGCGCGCTCCCAGCCTTCCGCCTCGCCCTCGGCGAGTCCGGTGCGCTCGACGACCCTGGCGAACTCCTCGCCGTTGGCCTCCTGCGCCTCACGAACGACCTTCGCCGCGTAGCGCAGGTTGTAGCGCGCCATGACGTTCGTGTAGAGGTTGTCGTTGACGACGGTGGTGTACTCGTCAGGACCTGTCACACCGTGGATGTGGAAGGTCTCGATGCCGTCGTCGTCCTTCGTGTCGGCGACGAGGCGCGAGGTGCGCCAGAACCCGAGTGTCGCCCACAGTCGCGCCGTCTCGATCGCGATGTCGATGCCCTCACGCCGCAGGAAGTCGTCGTCGCCCGTCGCGCGCACGTACTTGCCGAGCGCGAAGCTGACGTCGGCGTTGATGTGGTACTGCGCCGTGCCGGCCGCGTAATAGGCGGAGGCCTCTTCGCCGTTGATCGTGCGCCACGGGAACAGCGCGCCCGCCTCGTTGAGCTGCGCGGCCCGTCGGCGAGCCGCCGGAAGCATGAGCACTCGCGCCCGGAGCGCGTTGCGCGCCCACTGCGGCGACGTGTAGGTGAGGAACGGGAGAACGTAGATCTCGGTGTCCCAGAAGTAGTGTCCGCTGTATCCCGACCCCGAGACGCCCTTCGCGGGCACGCCGGTTCCGTCGGCGCGGGCCGAGGCCTGTGCGAGCTGCAGGAGGCACCAGCGGGTCGCCTGCTGGATGTCGTCCTGTCCGCCGATCTGCACGTCGCTGCGAGCCCAGAAGGCAGCGAGCCACTCGGCCTGTCGATCGAACTGCGCCTGGACGCCCTCGACCGCGACGCGGTCGAGGGATCGACGGCAGCGGTCGACGAGCTCACGGGCCGGCACACCGCGGGAGGTGTGGTAGCTGACGAGTTTGGTGACCGTGATGGGCACCCCGGCCTTCGCCTGCACCCGGAACACGTTCTTCGAGATGTCCGCCTCGATGAGAGTGCGCGAGGTGTAGTCGTTCTCGGTCTCGATGATGTGGTCGGCGACCACTGCGACCGTCATGCCTGATGCCGCGACGCTGTAGGACAGCGCGGAGCGCAGTCCGTCCTGCCAGTACTCGCCGGGCTCGAGCACGCGCTCGGCGATCTTCTCGGCCTTGCGCGGATCGAATCCGCCCTTGGCCTGGTTCGGGGTGCCCGCGTACACGCCGGCACCGTCCTGGCGGTTGATCATCTGGCAGCTGACGGTGACCGGGGCGTCGGCGTTCTCGACGACGACCTCGAGTCGCAGCACGGCGAGGTGGCGCTCCTCGAAGCTGACGATGCGCTCATCGCGCATCCGCACGCGCTTGCCCGACGGGGTCTCCCACACCACGGTGCGCTCGAGCACGCCGGTGCGCATGTCGAGCGTGCGGCGGTACTCGCGCACGTCCGCCTCGTCGAACGAGATCGGCTCGTCATCGACATAGACGCGCATGACCTTGGCGTCGGGGGCGTTGACGATCGTCTGCCCCACCTCGGCGAAGCCGTAGGCCTGCTCGGCGTGCCGGATCGGCCACGTCTCGTGCAGTCCGTTGATGAAGGTGCCGTGCTCGTGGGCGCCGCGCCCCTCGATGTGGTTGCCCCGGAGTCCGAGGTAGCCGTTGCCGACGGCGAACAGGGTCTCGGCGACGCCGTCTTCGGAATAACGCGTCTCGATGAGGCGCCAGGGGTCTACGGGGAAGCGGTCGCGGTCGATCATGCGGTCTCCTCGTTGTCGGAGCGGGGTGCCTGAGCGGCGGAGTCGGACGGCGCGGACTCGTCGGCCGCGGGGTCGAGGAACACGTCGAGATCGTCGACGACGACCGTCGCGCCGGCGGCGCGCAGCGCGTCGGCCCCGGTGCCGCGGTCGACGCCGACGACGGTGGCGAATCCGGCTGCGGCGGCAGAGGCCGCGCCCGAGGTCGCGTCCTCGACGGCGATGCTGCGGGCCGGGTCGACGCCCAGCGCCACCGCGCCGGCGCTGAACATGTCGGCGGCGGGCTTGGAGGCGAGGTTCTCGCGCTCTGCGACGACACCGTCGACCACGATGCGGAAGAACGAGCGGATGCCGGCGGCAGCCAGCACCTCTTCGGCGTTCTTGGAGCTCGAGACGACACCGAGCGGGATGCCGGCGGCGGAGAGCTTCTCGACGAGTGCGAGCGATCCGGGGAACGGGGCGATGCCCTCGCCACGCAGGGACTCGGCGAACGCGGCGTTCTTGCGGTTGCCGATGCCGCAGATCGTCTCGGCCTCGGGCGGGTCGTCGACCGCACCCCAGGGGATCTCGACGTTGCGGCTGCGCAGCAGACTGGCCACGCCGTCATAGCGCTTCTTGCCGTCGACGTAGTCGAAGTAGTCGGCATCCGAATACGGAGGAGTGATGCCCCAGCGCTCGAACACGTCGTCGAAGACGACCTTCCACGCGCGCATGTGCACTTCGGCGGTCGGCGTCAGCACGCCGTCGAGATCGAACAGGACGCCTTCGGCGCGGAGCGGATCGGGCAGGGCTTCGGGCACAGCAGCCTCCAGGAGAAGGACGAGGGTTCCGGCACCTCTCCGTGCCACTGTGCAAGCGTAGTGCGGCTCGGCACCGAGCGGTAACCCCCGAGGGCGTATCGGTCAGAGCAGACGGAACGTCTGCCGGGCGATCTCGAGCTCTTCGTTCGTGGGCACCACGAGCACAGCGACTCTGGACGCGTCCGTCGAGATCCGCCGGACTCCGCGCTGGCGGGCGGCATTGCGCCCGTGATCGATCTCCACGCCGGCGAATCCGAGCGTCGCCATCGCTTCCGCGCGCACGGCCGCTGCGTTCTCGCCGACCCCCGCGGTGAAGGAGATCACGTCGACTCCGCCGAGCTGCGCGATGTACGACCCCGCATACGCCCTGAGCCGGTGGATGTAGACGTCGAACGCGAGCGTCGCCGCCGCATCTCCCGCTTCCCTGCCCGCGAGGATGTCGCGCATGTCGCTGCGCCCTGCGAGGCCTTTGAGCCCACTGCGCGTGTTGAGGAGCGCGTCGAGATCGTCGATCGAGTACCCGGCTCGACGCGAGAGGTGCACGAGCGCCGCAGGATCGAGATCCCCGGACCGGGTCCCCATGACGAGCCCCTCGAGCGGAGTGAGCCCCATCGAGGTCTCCACCGATCGGCCGCCCTCGATCGCGGTCACCGAGGCGCCGTTGCCGAGATGGAAGACGAGCTGGCGGAGTGTGCCGAGGTCGCGCCCGAGGAACGCGGCGGCCGACTCGCTCACGAACTGGTGGCTGGTGCCGTGGAATCCGTATCGGCGCACCCGGTGCTCCGCGGCGAGCTCTGCGTCGATCGCATAGGTGTAGGCGGCCGGAGGCAGTGTCTGATGGAACGCCGTGTCGAACACGGCGACGTGCGGGACGCCGGAGAACACCGCCCTCGCCGCGACGATCCCGGCGAGGTTCGCGGGGTTGTGCAGGGGGGCGAGCACCGAGAGCTCCTCGATCTGCTCCTCGACGTTCGGTGTGACGAGGGTGGGTGCGTAGAACCGTGCCCCGCCGTGCACCACCCGGTGTCCGACGGCGACGGGCGGATGCTCGTCGAGCAGCGGACCGTGCTCGGCGAACTGGTCGAGCATCACCGTGAACGCGGCATCGTGATCGGCTACGGGCTGCTCGGAGTCGTACGAGGCATCGAGCATCGTGACGACGGCATCCCCTCCGGCCTCCGGACGCACCGTGTGGCGGACGGCACTGAGGTCCTGTCCGATCCGGTCGATGAGTCCCGTCGCGAGCTCGTTCTCGTTCTCGATGTCGATCAGGCTGTACTTGAGCGACGAGGAACCGCTGTTGATGACGAGGATCGCGCTCATGCGGTCGCTCCTTCGGACTGCGCCTGGATCGCCGTGATCGCGACGGTGTTGACGATGTCGTCGACCAGCGCACCGCGCGAGAGGTCGTTGATCGGCTTGTTGAGACCCTGCAGCACGGGGCCGATCGCGACGGCACCCGCCGATCGCTGCACCGCCTTGTACGTGTTGTTGCCGGTGTTCAGGTCGGGGAAGACGAAGACGGTCGCCCGCCCTGCCACCGCCGAGTCGGGGAGCTTCGCCTTCGCCACCGCTGCGTCGGCCGCGGCGTCGTACTGGATCGGGCCTTCGACGAGCAGCTCGGGTGCACGCTCGTGCACGAGTGCGGTCGCGGCTCTGACCTTGTCGACGTCGGCACCCGAGCCGGACTCCCCCGTCGAGTACGACAGCATCGCGATGCGCGGCTCGATGCCGAACTGCTGTGCGGTCGCTGCCGACGAGATCGCGATGTCGGCCAGCTGCTCGCTCGTCGGATCCGGGATCACCGCGCAGTCGCCGTAGACGAGCACCCGGTCGGCGAGCGCCATGAGGAAGACGCTCGACACGACGGTGACGCCCGGCTTGGTCTTGATGATCTCGAACGACGGGCGGATCGTGTGCGCCGTCGTGTGCGCGGCACCCGAGACCATGCCGTCCGCGAGGCCCAGGTGGACCATCATCGTGCCGAAGTACGACACGTCGGTGACCGTGTCGGCGGCCTGGGCCAGCGTGATGCCCTTGTGCGCCCGCAGCCGCGCGTACTCGGCCGCGAAGCGCTCGACCATCTCGGGATCGTTCGGGCTGATCACCTGGGCCGCCGAGATGTCGACGCCCAGCTCGACCGCCCGAGCCCTGACCGCCGACTCGTCGCCGAGGATCGTGAGATCCGCGACCTCCCGGGCCAACAGGGTCGCCGCCGCTCGGAGGATGCGGTCGTCATCGCCCTCCGGCAGCACGATGCGTCGACGGTCGGAGCGTGCTCTCTCGATGAGGCCGTACTCGAACATCAGCGGAGTGACGACGCGCGACTCCGCGAGACCGAGCTGAGTGGTGAGCTCGGCGATGTCGACGTGGGTCTGGAAGAGCCCCAGCGCCCGGTCGTAGCGGCCCCGCGACTCGGGCGAGATGCGGCCACGGGCCCCCATCACGCGCACCGCGGTGTCGTAGGTGCCGAGGTCGGTCGCGATGATCGGCACGGTCGAGGTGAAGCCGTCGAGCAGCTGGACGATCGGCTCGGGAAGCGGGAAGGGGCCGTTCAGGATGATGCCGGCGACTCGGGGGAACGTGCCGGACGCATCCGCGAGCAGCGTCGCGAGCAGCACCTCGGTGCGGTCGGCGGGGATCACCACGACCGACTCCTCCGTGAGCCGGGGAAGCACGTTCACCATCGACATGCCCGCGACGACGATCGTCAGCGCCTCGCGTGCGAGACGGTCGCGGTCACCCTTGATGAGCCGGCCGTCGACCGCGGCGAGGATGCCGTCGATCGACGGTGCCACCAGGGTGCGGTCCTCGGGGATCGCCCACACCGGCGTGGTCTTCTGCGGGCGCACCGCCGCGACGGCCTGTTCGATGTCGTCGAGCCGATCGGGGTCGGCCCGGTTCACGATGATCGCGAACAGCTCCGCACGCTCGACCTCGAGTTCGGCGAGCGCGAGCGCCCCGATCTGTCCGACCGCGGCGGGAGTGCGGGCGGTGGTCGTGCCCAGCTGCTCGGCCTGCCGCTGCTGATCGCGACCGCTGAGCACGAGCAGCACGGGCGCCGCCAGGTTCGCGGCGATCCGGGCGTTGTACCCCAGCTCTGCGGGGCTGGCGACATCGGTGTAGTCGCTGCCGATGATGACGACCGCGTCGCACTGGGCTTCGACCGCCTTGAACCGGGCGACGATGGTCGACAGCGCCCGGTCGGGGTCGTCTCGCACATCGTCGTAGGTCACGCCGATGCAGTCCTCGTAGTCGAGGTGCACCCCGTCGTGTGCGAGCAGCAGCTCGAGCACGTCGTCGCGCTCGGTCACCGACCGGGCGATCGGGCGGAAGACGCCGACCCGCGGGGTGACGCGCATGAGCGCGTCGAGCACGCCGAGGGCGATGGTCGACTTACCGGTATGGCCTTCGGCCGAGGTGATGTAGATGCTCTGCGCCACAGTCCCACCCTAGGTGCACGACCTCATGATCTCGCTGGGTTGACAGCCGTGCGAAACAGCTCAGCAGGGCGTCGAGAGCGCATCGACCACGGCTGCGGCGTCCGAGGCGTAGCGCGTGTAATAGGTGGGGTCGAGGTTGATCTGCACCCGGTGGATCGCGAGCGACGGATCCATCGACTGCCAGTCGGGGACCCTCGCGAGGCGCTCGTAGAACAGCGTCGCGGCGGTCGCCGGGTCCATGCGCTGCTCGGCCGAACCCCACCAGTGCTGCTGTTGGAAGAGTCCGATGCTCGTCGTCCGGCTGCCGTCGGGGTTCGTGAACCCGCTCGTCTCCCAGTCGCCGTAGTCGATGTTGTTCAGGCTGCTCTCGCCCATCGCCGTCATGACGCCCAGGATCTGCCCGTCTCGACCGAAGCCGAGCGCGGTCGCCGTCTGCATGATGGTCGCGGCGTTCTCGAGCTGCTCCCCCTGCCAGCCCGCGACACCCGCCTCCGGGAACGTGGTCGGATCGGAGATGCAGATCGCCAGCGGCTTCTCGTGGGCGAGTCCCAGCGGGATCAGCACCGCGGCGAGCGCGACCACGATCACCGCCGCCGCAGAGAGTGCGACGCGTCGCAGCACCTTCGCCCGCCGCATCCGCCGCTGCGCTCGACGTCGCGGCGACGCGCGGTGCGTGCGTGCGCGCTGCCGACTCGCCGTCTTGCCGTCAGTCGCCTTGCGGGCGCCTGCCTTCCTGCGAGCCGCCGTCTTCCTCGTCGACGGCGTCTTCCTCGTGGTCGCGCCCCGAGAGCTCATACGCTGCGGGTCTCGCGTCCGCCTCTGCCGACGAACGCGGCGAGGCCGCCCCCGATCGCACCGAACAGATGCGCCTGCCACGAGATGCCCTCGCGAACGCCGACGACGCCGGCGAGCATCGAGCCGCCGTAGAGTCCGATCACGATGAGCGCGACGATCGCATAGAGCACGCGATGAGCGACTCGTCCCGGCGCGAAGACCCGCATCACGGTGTATCCGAAGTATCCGAAGACGAGTCCTGATGCCCCGACGGTCAATGCTCCTGGCGCGTTCACGAGCCAGGTGCCGAGGCCGCCGACCACGGCGGCGAATGCGGTGACGGTCCAGAACCTGCGGGTGCCCTCGACAGCGACGAGGCTGCCGAGCACGAGAAGCGGCACGGTGTTGCCGATCAGGTGCGCCCAATCCGCGTGCAGGAGAGGCCCGACCACGATGCCCCCGAGCCCCGAGAGGTCCCAGGACCGAAGACCGAAGCCCGTGAAGGACCCGGGGAGGATCGCGTCGACGAGCTGCACGAGCCACATCAGGGCGACGAGCAGCAGAGGCGCCGCGAAACGGCCGAGAGCGCTGGAGCGCGGGGAGTCGGCGGTGCGGGTCACGTCGGGCCTTGTCACGTCACGATCCTGTCAGGACTGCCCCGGAGGACCCTGACAAAAAGAAAGTGACCCTCCGCGCACCCAGCAGAGCCCGGTTACCCTTGCTGCGTTTCCGCCCTGGGGGAATTGGCCTGGATGCCGCCACGCGGAGAGCCGTCGACAAGTCTAGCCGATGTCTGCCCCTGCTCTTTGACAGACTGGGCAGGTCATGGATCCCGTCGCCGCCCCTCCCCTCTCGACGTGGCATTTTCCGGGCACGCTGCGCACCTACCAGGCCGAGGTCCTCGACCGGATCCCTCCGGGAGGCGCAGCCCCGCTGCACATCGTCGCCCCGCCAGGCTCCGGGAAGACGCTGCTGGGCCTGCTGCTCGCCGCACGCGAAGGCCACCGCACTCTCGTGCTGTCGCCGACGGTGACCATCCGCCATCAGTGGGTGCGCACCGCGTCGGAGCTGGCGCCGGACGCGGCGGCCGTCTCGGATGATCCCGAGCGTCTCGGCGATCTGACGGTGCTCACGTATCAGCTGCTCAGCGTGACGGGAGACGGCTCACCCTTCGACGACCTCGCCAGGGCGATCTGGACGGAGGAACTCGTCGCGAGCGGCCGCACCGAGGCGGATGCCGCGACGTGGCTCGCCGAGCTGGCGGTCGACAACCCCGCCCGCCACCGCTCCGGCATCCGCAGTCGTGCGCGCCGACTGCGTTCGCGTTTCACCCGCCAGCGCCCTTCGGAGCTCGCTCGCGTGCTGCACCCGAACGCCGTCGCGCTCATCGACCGACTCGTCGAGGCGGGGGTGCGCACGGTCGTGCTCGACGAGTGCCATCATCTGCTCGACCACTGGGCGATCGTGGTGGCCTATCTGGTCGCCCGCATCCGAGAGAGCGGCGCGGAGCCGACGCTGATCGGCCTCACCGCGACCCTGCCGTCGCCCGACGACGAGACCGAGTACGAGAACTACAGCCACCTGCTCGGCGAGGTCGACTACGAGGTGCCGACACCGGCGGTGGTCAAGGAGGGCCACCTGGCTCCGTATCGCGATCACGTGATGTTCACCGAGCCCCTGCCCGCAGAGGCCGCGTTCATCCGACGGCACGAATCGCTGCTGCACGACCTGATCACGCAGGTGCTGTCGACCCCCGACGCGCTGTCGTACCTCGAGCATCACCTCCAACCCGCAGAGCCGCAGGACGCCTCTCTCGCCGAGACCCCGCTCGCCCGCCTCGACCGGGCCTTCGCGACGGACTTCGCCCTCACCCGGTCATGCGCTCTCGTGCTGCGCGAGGTCTCTCCGCAGCATCCGCTCATCGCCTCCATCCCGCCGGCCCTGCTCGACCGATGCACGACCGACGACCTGCTGACGGTCCTGGCACGGTTCGCCCAGGCACGGCTGCTCTCGGATCCCTCTGCCGTGCGCCAGTGGGAGTACGTGCGGCGCTCGCTCGCGGACTTCGGGTACGCGCTGACCGACCGGGGTATCCGACGCGGCCGGAACCCGATCGAGACCACTCTGGCGTTCTCCGCCGCGAAGGACCACGCGGCCGTCGAGATCCTCCAGCGAGAACTCGCCGGCGCCGACGGCCATCGGATCCGCGCGGTCGTCGTGACCGATTTCGTCGAGCACGGCAACAGCCGCGGTCTGGCCGGTGACGCACCCGCCGGGGCGCTCCGCACGTTCGGCCTCCTCGCCGTCGACGCTGTCACCTCCCGACTGCGCCCCGTGCTGCTGACCTCGCAGCACCTGCGTGTCCGCGCCGACGACGCCGCCGACATCGCGGTCGCGCTCGAAGAACTGCTCGGCGAGCCGGTCGGCATCGCGGAGGGCACCGGTCCCGTGCGCGACCTGCAGGTGCGCGCCGCCGGAAGCGGACGAGTCGTCGCGGCCGTGTCCGAGCTGATCCGCCGAGGCGATGTGCGCCTGCTCGTCGGCACCCGGGGGCTGCTCGGCGAAGGCTGGGACTGCCCGTCGGTGAACACCCTCGTCGATCTCACGACCGTGGCCACCTCATCCGGCACCCAGCAGCTGCGGGGGCGCACCCTGAGGCTCGATCCGGCATGGCCCGAGAAGGTCGCGCACAACTGGTCGGTCGTCTGCCTGATCCCGTCGCACGTCGACCTCGACGATGCGTCCGAGTCCCTGCGACTCCGTCGTCGGCATTCGCATCTGTGGGGGCTGAGCGCCGAGGGCGACGGCCGCATCGTCAGCGGACTGGGTCATGCACTCACCCCACCCGCCGTCGAGGCGTGGACTCGTGTGCTCGACAAGGACCCGTCGACGACGATCGCGGATCTCGGCGCCCTCGCGCGCGCGCAGTGGCCCTCTCGGAGTCGGACGAGGGAGGAGTGGCGGATCGGCGAGCCGTACCGTGCCCACGAACGGGAGACGGTGTCGATCCGTCGGACGACCCGCGCCCCACTGCTTCGCGCCGCGCAGACGGCGAGGGCGGGAGCGGTCGGCGGCTTCCTCGCCGGCGCCGCGACGACAGGCGTGCTCGTCACCCTGCTCGCGCTCTTCGGGGTCTCCTTCGCCCCTGCCTTCGGGGTCGCGCTCGCGCTGATCGGGGGCGCTGTCGCTGCGACCGCATCCGCTGTGCGCATGCTCGTCCGCTCTCTGCGCGATCGCTCGAGGCCGGCCGAGATCTACCGAGCCGCGGCGGTCGCCGTCGCCCGCACGCTGGAGGAGGCAGGACGCGTCGGGCGGATCGACGAGTCAGCGATCACTGCGCGGCCGGACGACGCCGACCCCACCTGCATCCGCATCGAGCTCGGCGGCTCCGTCTCGGACGCACGCGTGATCGCCGATGCCGTCGAGGAGCTCTTCGCACCGGTGCGCACACCCCGGTTCCTGCTGCGCATCGACGCGGCCGGGCTGCCGCGGGTCCGGGTGCTCGAACGCCTCGCCGACCGCCTCTCCCCCGGACGCACGCTTCTCGCAGTGCCTCGCCTGATCGCCCGGCGGCGCGGAGACGCCGAGCGCTTCTGCGACCATTGGCGGGCCCTGATCGGCACGTGCTCACTGCACGAGCTGAGCGGGGTGCAGGGACTCGCTCTGCTGCGTGTCGCGCGCAGCGCCGACAGCCGGGTGGACCCCGCAGAACCCCGGGCTCGTGTCTGGGGCTGATGCCCGACGCCGGTTCTCACCCCAACCGTAGGCAGCCGGGTTACGATCGGTTCACGCGCACCGCAGCGCCCACGCGAGAGGGAACGCATGCCAGAGAACCCGCCCCTGATCCCGGCCGTCGTCGACGCCGAGCAGTTCGCCGCGCAGACGTCTGCCATCGTCGAGTCCGTCGGACGGGTGATCGACGGCAAGCCGGATGCCGTGCGGAGCGCGCTCGTGTGCCTGCTCGCCGAGGGACACCTGCTGATCGAGGACGTGCCAGGCGTCGGCAAGACGATGCTGGCACGCGCGCTGGCCGCGAGCGTGGATGCGACCGTCCGCCGCATCCAGTTCACTCCCGACCTCCTCCCCGGCGATGTGACGGGCGTGAGCGTCTACAACCCCGTCGATCGCGAGTTCGAGTTCAAACGCGGCGCCGTGTTCGCGCACATCGTGATCGCCGACGAGATCAACCGCTCGTCGCCCAAGACGCAGTCGGCGCTGCTCGAGGCCATGGAGGAGGGGCAGGTGACGGTCGACGGGTCGACCCACATGCTGCCCGATCCGTTCCTGGTCGTCGCGACCCAGAATCCGCTCGAGATGGAGGGGACCTATGCGCTGCCCGAAGCACAGCGCGACCGCTTCATGATGCGCATCTCGATGGGCTACCCGGATGCGGCGGCCGAGGCGCTCATGCTGCGACAGCGAGACACCGTGAACCCGCTCGCCGCGGTGCGAGCGGTCGCCGACGCGGCGTCGATCTCGGGACTGATCGCCTGGGCGCGCTCCGTGCATGTCGCGCCGGCGCTCGAGGAGTACACGGTCGCTCTGGCGCAGGCCACCCGAGCCGACCCCAATCTGCACCTGGGTGCGAGCCCGAGGGCGACTCTTCAGCTGATCCGCGCCGCGAAGGTGTGGGCGGCACTCGACGGACGCGACTTCGTGATCCCGGACGACGTGACCGCGCTGATCGTCCCGGTCTTCGCCCACCGACTCCTTCCCGCCCGCGGCGCGCACCGCGCCGGAGCCCAGCCGGTCGAGGCGGCCCTGCGGCAGATCGTCGAGCGCGTGCGGGTGCCCGTGACCGCGCGCTCCTGACCCGCCGCTCGCCATGCCTCGCCGTCGAACCCTCACCCTGCGGGGAACGGGTGCGCTCCTCTCCGGTCTCGGCTGCCTGATCGCGGCGAACATGCTGGGCGCGCCGATCCTCCTCTACATCGGCATCCTCCTTCTCGTGCTCACCGTCTTCTCGGTTCTCGTCGTGCGGCTGCCGCGGCGCACGGGCACCGTCACGCGGCAGGTCTCGACCGACCTGCTGACCGTGTCGGAGACCTCGCGAGTGACCCTGCGCTTCACCCTGCGGGCCCTGCGCGTTCCCCGCGGCCTCTGGCGCGACGTGCTACCGCCCGCGGTGAGCGGCGACTCGGCGGGCGAGTACCCGTCCGAGACCGGCCAGCTGACCTATCTGATCACCGGCGTCCGTCGCGGCGTGTGGCCGATCGGCCCACTGGTGGTGCGCACCGTCGACCCGTTCGGTCTCGCGCAGCGCGAGCAGGCGTTCGGCGAGACGCGCACGGTCACCGTCGTCCCTGAGGTGTTCACGCTCGCGCCGCTGACCGTCAAGGTCGGGGCCGCCGGCGGGACCGCGCACACGTCCTCGAGTCGGCTCGGGCAGGGCAGCGACAATCTCTCGCCGCGCCGCTACATCCCGGGCGACTCGATGCGCCGCATCCATTGGCGGGCGACCGCGCATCGCGGACAGCTGATGGTGCGGCAGGAAGAGGAGGAGTCCAGCCCCGACGCTCTCGTGATCCTCGACCGCAGCGCCGCACGCTGGGCGCGCCCGGGTGATGCCGAGGACCCCGCTTTCGAGACCGCGGTGTCGATGTGCGCCTCCGTCGCCGTGCACCTCGTGCAGGAGGGATACGGCGTCGATGTGATCGACAGCGGCGGGACTCTGCTGGGCACGCTGCGCGGCCACGAAGACGATCGGGACGGCCTTCTCGTCGCCCTCGCGCTGGTCGGCCCGCGCGGCGAGCCCCGCGACCTCCCGACTCTGGTCGGTGGCACACCTCCGGGTCCGCTCGTCTACATCACAGGCGAGATCGACGACGAGGATGCCGCCCTGCTGCGCCCGTCCGGAGCGGCAGCGCCGATGCTGTTCGCGACCGCACCGGGCGCCGGCGTCGTCGCGGCGGCCGAGCGGAACGGCTGGCGCTTCGCGAGACTCGGCGACGACATCGCAGAGGCGTGGGAGGACGTGCTGCCCGACCGCATCGGCGGCACCGCGGACCACCGGGGAGCGACCGATGTCCCGAGCTGAACGACAGGCCGAACGCGGATCCCGCCTGTCGTGGCACCGCGAGCACGAGCTGCCCGTCGGCACCGTCCTGCCGTCGGTGCTGGCTGCGGCGGCCGGGCTCGTCGCGATGTGGCCGTTCACCTCGGTCATCGAACCCGGCAGCTGGTCGTTCGCGGTCCTCGCCGTGATCGTCGTCACGGCGCTCACGGGCATGACGTGTCGCACGCTGATGCGCGGCCGTCCGGCCTGGGCACGCGACCTCGTCACGATCGCCGTCCAGATCCTGGTGGTGATGGGCACCGTCATCCTGCTCGTCGCGGGCGACACCGCGGTGTTCGGCGTCGTGCCCACCGAAGCGACGTTCTACACCTTCCAGGCTCTCGCCGCCGCCGCCTGGGAGGAGATCGCTTTCGGTTCGGCCCCGCTCGCCGCATCACCGGGGCTTCAGGCGGTGATGGGCCTGGGGTTCGGCGTCGTCGCCATCCTGCTCGACCAGCTCGTCGCCCAGCGCGGCGCGATCCTCGCCAGCCTCCTCACCGCCGTCGTCGGATCCATGCCGATGATCGCCACTCTCGGGGGTGTGAACGTCGTCTGGTTCGTGCTGCTCGGCATCCTGATCCTCGTGCTACTGCGGTACACGGCGGCGCAGAATCCCGATTCGCCGCGGCGGACATCCGTGGCGGTCGCCGCTGGCGTCGGCGTCGCTGCGCTCGCGGCGACGGTGATCGTCGCACCGGTGCTGCCGGTCTCGGCCACTCTCACGGGTACAGGTACGGGGGTCACCGTCGATGCGTCGCTACGCCTCGGCGATGACCTGCGACAGCCGAACCCTGTCGAGGTGCTCACGTTGGCGACGACGGCGGACACCGCGCCCTACCTGCGACTCACGACGCTGTCGTCGTTCGACGGGCGCGTGTGGGAGCCCGATCGCGGTGACCTGCAGGCGCAGAGCGAGGGATTCGGCCCCGACGAGTGGGCGGACGACATCGAGACGACCGACCAGAACACCTCCATCCGCGTGATCCGGATGTCGAGTTCATGGCTCCCCGTGCCGTACCCCGCGACCGGCGTGCAGGGACTTTCCGCCGCCTGGCGGGTGAGCCCCGAGAACCGCACTCTCGCGTCTCGCAACGGGGATGCCGTCGGCAACGACTACACGGTGCGGTCGCTCGAGGTCTCACCGACTCTCGAGCAGATCCGCGCGCTTCCCGCCGCTTCGCCGATCGTCGACCCCGATGCCGAGCCGGTCGACCTGCCGGACGTGATCGGCGAGACGGCGGCCGAGGTAACGGCGGACGCCACGAACGACTACGACCGCTTGGTCGCGCTCCAGTCGTGGTTCCGGAGCCAGTTCGCCTACTCTCTCGAGACCCCTGTCGATGAGGGCTTCGACGGCACCGGAGCCGATGCGGTCGCCGAGTTCCTCGAGGTGCGGTCGGGATACTGCATCCACTTCGCCGGGGCGTTCGCGCTCATGGCGGAGAGCCTCGACATGGAGGTGCGCATCGTCGTCGGGTACCTCCCCGGGGCGCTGACCGAGACGACGCGCGGCGATGAGGCGGTGTACTCGGTCTCGAGCGACCAGTTGCACTCATGGCCCGAGGTCCTCTTCCCCGGCGTGGGCTGGGTCCCGTTCGAACCGACGGCGTCTCTCGGGGTTCCGACGGCCTTCAGCGCCGCGGCGACGACGGGCGGGGGGACGGGCGGCGCCGCGACGCCCGCTCCGACGGCGGCTCCCAGCACCGAGCAGACCTCGGGACCGGAGCTCGAGCGTGAGGATGCCGGCGACAACGCCGGCGCGACCGGGGAGCGTCGTCAGCTCGACCCCACTCCCGTCGTGCTGACGACGCTCGGGGTGCTGGTGGTGCTGCTGATTCCCGCATTCGCTCGTCTCGCGCTGCGGTTCGCGCGACGCGGGCGCGCGCGGGACGGTGACGCCGGAGCCGCGTGGGCCGAGCTGCGGGCGACCATGCAGGATCTGCGCGTACCCCTGTCGGACGCCGAGACCCCTCGCATGCGCGGCGATGACCTCGTGAGAGACAGCGGCGTGAATGCCGACGCCATCAGAGTGCTCGTCGCCGCAGTCGAGCAGGCGAGCTATGCGCGCCCCTCGGCGAGCGCGGCCCGAGATCTCGACGCCGCTCTGATCGATGTGACGGCTCAACTGCGCCGCAGCGTCGATCGCTGGACGAGGGTCCACGCGTTCCTGCTGCCGCGATCGCTCTTCGTCAGCCGCCGCACCGACGTGCCGCTGCTCGTCTGAGTAGTACCGCGACTGCCGAAGGTGGTGGCGAGGGGATCAGGCGGCGTGCAGCTCGCAGCGCACCGAGTCGCAGGATTCGCAGACGACGAACTGGGTGCGGCAGGCGGGGTCCGGGCAGTTCGCGGTGCGCTTGGTCGGCACACCGCAGCCGACGCACTCGCCGATGACGGCCGCGTGGTCGGAGAAGTCGACGGAGCCACGCTTGTCGAACACGTAGAGTGACCCCTCCCAGAGGCCCTCGTCACCGTACTGCTCGCCATAGCGGACGATGCCGCCCTCGAGTTGGTACACCTCGCCGAACCCGCGGGCTGTCATCAGGCTCGAGAGCACCTCGCAGCGGATGCCGCCCGTGCAGTAGGTGACGACCGGCTTGCCTTTGAGGTCGTCGTAGGCACCCGAGTCGAGCAGCTGCACGAAGTCGCGAGTCGTCTCGGTGTCGGGAACGACAGCTCCCCGGAAGCGGCCGATCTGCGCCTCGAGCGCGTTGCGTCCGTCGAAGAACACGACCTCGTCGCCTCGCTCCCCCATCAGCTCGTGCAGCTCTTCCGGTGTGAGCCGAGTGCCGCCGCCGATGACGCCGTTCTCATCGACCCGCAATTCGCCCGGCGCTCCGAATGACACGATCTCGTCGCGCACCTTGACGCTGAGCTTCGGAAAGTCGACGCTGCGACCATCGGCGTCGACGCCGGTGCCTTCGCTCCACTTGATGTCGGCGTTCTTGAAGGGCGCATAGGCCCGGAATGACCGCGCCCATTTCTTCAGCGCCAGAAGGTCACCGCCCAACGTGCCGTTGACTCCGTCCTTCGAGATGAGGAGCCGTCCGCGCAGCCCGAGCGCTTCGCCGAGGTCGCGCTGCCACACCCGGATCGCATCCGGATCGGCGAGCGGGGTGAAGACGTAGAAGAGGACGATCTTGGGGGTTGCCACCCAGAGATCCTACGTCGCACGAGCGGGAGCCCGACGCCGCAGCGGCACCCGAGTGCCGAGAAGCCGCCCGACGTGACGATGCACCGCGGGCACGAGTCCGACGTGCTCTCCGGCGTCCGCACGCGTGAGCAGCTTCGTCATCACGTACAGCTGAGAGACGATGCCGCTCTCGGTCTCGAGGTCCCGACGGAATCGCCGCGCGATCTGATCTGCCACGTGCGGAACGGCCAGGGAGTGTCCGAGCAGGAACGCCGGGTCATAGCCGCGCGGCGCCAGACCCCAGGACTCCCAGTCGGCGATCGCGAACGGCTCCCGGTGAAGGTTGTTCCAGTGCAGGTCGCCGTGGCTCGCCACCCAGTCGTCCTGGTCGACGTCGAGGTCGATGCCGAAGAACACGCCGATCCTGCGGCGCATGATCTCGGAATCGAGCACGGTGCGCTCCGTCGGCGTCGCCGCGACGGCGTCGAGGTTGCGTTCGAGCGCGGTCCACCACGTCTCGTCCAGCCCGGGCGTCCGCTCGAGCACGGATGTCGGAGCGCACACCCGACCGGGAAGCAGGCTCATGAGGTCGGCCCGATACACCAGCGGTCCTTCCTCCCACGCCCGCGCGTCGATCAGTCGGGGCTTCTCGACCCCGGTGATGGTCATCGCGTCCTGGTTGCCGACCCACCACGAGCTCCTCGCCCACTCGCTTCGAGCCCAGACGACTCGCAACCAGTATGAGGAGCCGGCCCGTTCGACGGCTGAGCCGATCGACCGGTCGCGCCATCCGAAGCGGGAACGGCCGATCGCATCGAGGCCGAGGTCTGCGAGAGCGCGGGAGTGTGCCAGGCGCAACGCGGTGCGCACAGGAGTGCTGGCCACGGTGGGCAAAGGGTCTGTCGCCATGAACGTCCTTCCGAGACGAGTTCGCCGATCGGTGTCGGCTGCGCGGCCGGGCTCACACACCCTGGCCGTGCGCTCTTATATGACTGCACAGTGTCTACGTTCGAGGCTAGAGAGCATCGCTTTGCGGGCGCAAGGCTCGGACAGATCGCATACCGGTGGAGCGGCATCCCGCCGGATGATGGCCTCCACACGAGCTGGTCATGGGCTGCCCACCCGATCGGATAGACTGTTTAGGTTGTTCCTTGGTGACGTGTCCGAGCGGCCGAAGGAGCACGCTTGGAAAGCGTGTGTTGTGCAAGCAACCGCGGGTTCGAATCCCGCCGTCACCGCCAAAAGCATGAAGGGTCTCCGCGCCAGCGGGGGCCCTTCATGCTTTTTATCGAGCGCTGGGGATTCGGGGAGGCGCGAGCGCAGCGAGCACCGGACCCGCCGCCCGGCCGAGAGCTCAGTCGAACGTCACGCCGAAGCTCTGTCCGCCCGGCTCCGCAGGGAGCGGTGTCATGCCCAGCCGCCTGTAGAAGGCGGCGGCGCCCGTGTTGTTCGGGTCCATGCCCAGATGCAGCCCCCGCACTCCGCGGCGGCGCAGTTCGGTGAAGAGCGTCTCGATCAGCTGGCGCCCGAGTCCCTGACCCTGGGTCTCGGGCAGGAGGTCGATGTGCAGGTGCGCGGGGTACTCCTCCGCGTTCGCGTCCCGGCCCGGGGCCTGCGCATAGCCGTATTCGATCATGCGATCCTCACGGGTGCTCGGCTCGTCGACCCTCGGGTACCGCTCCTGTCGCATAGGCCACCACTCGTCGCGGAACCAGGTCGCGAAGGCATCCGTGTCGTCCGTCGCCACGATGTAGCCGATCACGCGCTCGTCGTCGGTCTCGACGACCCAGGCGAGGTCAGGGTGGCGTTCGACGTACGGCACGGCGAAGAGGTCACCCCAGAGCGAGTCGTCCGAGAAGATCCCGGTCGCGTCGGCTCCGGCATCCGCAGTCCTGACGCAGACGTCGTAGAGGGCGGCGCGGTCGGACGGACGATACGGACGGATGCGCGACAATGCTGCTCCTCGATGCGATGTGGACGGTGTCAGCCTACCGGCGCGACTGCGGGGTCGTCCCGCTGCGACGTCGACTGCACCCACGGCAGCAGCCAGGCCCCCAGCACGAGAACGACGCCGGCGCCGACCAGCGCACCGCCCAGCGTGTCGGTGGCCCAGTGCACCGACAGGAGAGTACGCGAGAGCGCCATCGCGACCACCCAGAGGATGCCGAGGATCGCGGTCCACACGCGAGGGAAGACCAGCCACAGGACCATCGCGATCGTCGCCGCGTTGGCGGCGTGCCCCGAGGGGAACGATCCGTAGTCGCTCACGACGATCATGTCCTCCGGGCGCGCTCGTCCGAACAGGTGCTTCAGCAGCTGCACGGCGCCGGCGCTCGCGAGGAACGCCACAGCGGCGAACACGGCGGCCTGCCATCGCCGAGCCACGAGAAGAGCGGTGATCAGCAGCAGCGGAACGAGCAGGATCGCTATCCACCCGCCGCCGATGCTGTTCAGCACCAACGCGAACGACAGCATCGCGTCGGTGCGGTACGTGCTGATCGTCTCGTTCCACCAGGTGTCGAAGCCGGGAGGCTCGGTGTACCCGAACACGATCGCCGCTCCGAGGAGCGTCGCCGCGACGAGCATCCCTATTCCCCACCACAGCAGCGTTCGTGATCTCATCGAACCATTCTGCCGGTCGGAAGCTGAAAGTCAGGGAGCCAGCATGCCGACAGTCCGTGGACGCACGATCAGCCACAGTGACAGGACCCCGATGGCCGCGCATCCGACCATCACGGAGGCCATGGTCGTGGCAGTGATCCCCGCACCCTGAGAGACCCAGCCGACGACCGGCGAGATCAGCCCTGCGACGCCGAAGTTCGTGGCTCCGATCACGGACGCCGCGGTGCCCGCGGCCTTGCCGTGCCTGTCGAGAGCGAGCACCTGCACGTTCGGGAAGGTGAAGCCGCAGGCTGTCATGAAGACGAACAGCGGGATGACCGTGCCCCACAGCCCGAGGCCGAGCTGATCGGTCACGATGATGGCGATGCCCGCGAGAAGCAGGACCGCCGTCGAGTAGGCCATGACCCACTGCGGTCCGAAGCGCGCGGCGAGTCGCGAGGCCGTCTGCACGCCGGCGACGACACCGAGCGAGTTGACCGCGAACAGGAGACCGTACTGCTGCGCGTCGAGCCCGTGCGTCTGCTGGAACAGGAACGGCGAGGCAGACAGGTACGAGAACAGACCCGAGAAGGTCATGCCCCCGATGATCAGCACGCCGATGAAGACGCGATCGGAGAACACCGAGCGGTAGCGCTGCATAACTGTCGCGCCGCCCTTCTCCTGGCGGCGTGCGATCGGCAGCGTCTCGGGGATGAAGACGATGGCCGACACGAGCATGACGACGCCGTACAGGGCCAGCACGACGAAGATGCCGCGCCACGGCATCAGCGTGAGCAGCCATGAGCCGATCAGCGGGGCGATCACCGGGGCGACGCCCGACACGAGGGCGAGCCGCGACAGCATCACCACGAGCCTGCGGCCGCCGAACAGATCGCGGACGATGGCCATGGCGACGACGCCGCCCGCGGCCGCTCCCACGCCCATCAAGACTCGCGCGCCGCTGAGC
Organism: Microbacterium sp. Bi98; assembly: GCF_918698045.1. Lineage (NCBI taxonomy): Bacteria > Bacillati > Actinomycetota > Actinomycetes > Micrococcales > Microbacteriaceae > Microbacterium > Microbacterium sp. Bi98. The sequence goes on from NZ_CAKKLK010000001.1 coordinate 335,059, forward strand.
AGCGGAAGGGTGGGCGCGTACGCCGCCGCCGCACTGGCGAGCACGTGCAGCGCTGTCACGACGATCAGCGGGATTCGGCGGCCCACTTTGTCACTGAGCGGCCCCACGACGAGCTGGCCGAGCGCGAAGCCGATCATCGTGCCCGTCAGGGTCAGCTGGATCGCTGCCGCCGTGGTCTCGAAGTCCTGCTCCAGCACCGGGAAGGCAGGCAGATACAGGTCGATCGTGAACGGGCCGAGCGCGGTGAGCGCGCCGAGCAGCACGATGTACAGGGCTCGACGGCCGTTCGAGATCGAGTCGCCGGGGTGCAGCATGATCGGCGCGGTGGCCGGGTTCGAGCCGAGCGTGCGGATCGCGCCCGTCGACGACGGGATGCGGATGCTGCCCGTGGCGGTCCGCTCAGGAGCGGGGGCGGTCGGGATGGAGTCAGTGCGTGGAGCGTCGGGCACGACGGTCCTTCCGGAGTTGGGGGGGATCAGGTGAGTCGCGAGGGATCACGTCGCGAGAGCGGCCGAATCCGCGACGGAAGTCGAATCGATTCGATCCGGGCGAAGTCTCCATGCTACAGCCCGCTCGCGCCCACCTGCGTGCGCCATCGACGCTGAGGGGTCAGCCGAGGCGAGCGAGCCCCTGCTCGAGGTCGGCGATCAGGTCGTCGACGCCTTCGATGCCGACGGACAGCCGAACGACGTTCTCGGGCACGGCGAGCGCGGTGCCCCGCACCGAGGCGTGGGTCATGTCCGGCGGGTATCCGATCAGCGACTCGACACCGCCGAGGGACTCCGCGAGCTGGAACAGCTCGGTCGATTCCGCGAACGACTTGGCTGCATCGGCACCGGCGGAGAGACCGAGTGACAGCATCCCGCCGAACCCGCTCATCTGCCGCGTGGCGACATCGTGCCCCGGGTGAGAGGCGAGCCCCGGGTAGTACACGGTCGCGAACTCCGGGCGGCCGGCTGCCCATTCGGCGATGGCCTGCGCGTTCTCGGAGTGCTGGCGCACCCGCACCGCGAGCGTCTTGATGCCGCGGGTCGTGAGCCAGGCGTCGAGAGGCGCGGAGACCGCACCCACCGCGAACTGCTGGAACTTGACCTGCTCGAAGAAACGGTCGTCGCGGAACACGACAGCACCGCCCAGCACGTCGGAGTGCCCGCCGAGGTACTTCGTGGTGGAGTGCACGACGAGATCGGCGCCGAGCGAGAGCGGCTGCTGCAGTGCCGGTGAGGCGAAGGTGTTGTCGACGACGGCGATCGCCCCGGCCGCGTGGGCGATCTCGGCGATGAGCTCGATGTCGACGATCTTCAGCAGCGGGTTGCTGGGCGTCTCGACCCAGACGATCTTCGTCTCGGGCCGGATCGCCGCGCGCAGCTCGTCGACGTCCGACAGCTCGACCGTCGTGGTCTCGATGCCCCAGGGCGCGAGCACCTTGGTGAGCAGGCGGTAGGTGCCGCCGTAGACGTCGTTTCCGAGCACGATGTGATCGCCGGGTCGGAGGATGCCGCGCAGCAGCGCATCCTCCGCAGCGAGCCCCGACGCGAACGACAGCGCGTTCGCGCCGCCTTCGAGTGCGGCGAGCTGCGTCTCGAGCGATGACCGTGTCGGGTTGCCGGCTCGGTTGTACTCGTACCCGTCTCGGAACCCGCCGATGCCGTCCTGCACATGCGTCGAGGCCTGATAGATCGGCGGGATGATCGACCCGGTGGTCGGGTCAGGCGCCTGACCTGCGTGGATGGCTCTGGTGGCGAAGGCATGCTCGGACATGTCCCTCAGCCTACGTCCGCTCCGGCGACCGCATCCGCTCCTGTTACGTCCGGCGTCCGGCGTCCGTGCGGGATCAGCGGGAGATGTACGACAGCAGGTCCTGTCGCGTGAGCACCGTGTGCGGCTTGCCGTCGAGGGTGACGAGCAGCGCGTCGACGTCGGCGAGCGCCGCACGTGCCTGCGCGATCGGCGCGTGGATGCCGATGAGGGGCAGCCTGTCCCCCACATGATCGCCCACGGCGTCCGCGGGCTTCGCATCGCCTCGGAACAGCAGGTCCAGCAGCCCCTTCTCGTCGACCGTGCCGACCACCTCGCCCATCATGACCGGCGGCTCGGCGCTCAGCACCACCAGCTGAGAGACGTCGTACTCGGTCATCATGCCGATGGCCTCGAGCACGGTGTCGGTCGGATGCGCGTGCACCAGATCGGGGATGCCCTCCCCCAGGCGGGCCGTGCGCGCGGCGAGCACGTCGCCGACGGTCTCGCCCTCCTCCACCTCGCTGAAGCCGTACGAGCGCATCCAGCCGTCGTTGAAGATCTTGCCGAGATACCCGCGCCCGCCATCCGGCAGCAGCACCACCATCACAGCGTCCGCCGGCAGATCACGCGCCACCCGCAGCGCGCCGACCACGGCCATGCCGCTGGAGCCTCCGACGAGGATTCCCTCTTCTCGCGCGAGCCGCCGGGTCATCGCGAACGACTCGGCGTCGTCGACGGCGACGATCTCGTGCGGCACGCTCGGGTCGTAGGCGCCGGGCCAGATGTCCTCGCCGACGCCCTCGACCAGGTACGGGCGCCCGGTGCCGCCGCTGTAGACGCTGCCCTCGGGGTCGATTCCGACGATGCGGACCCGATCGTCCGACACCTCTCGCAGATACCGGCCGGTTCCGGTGATCGTGCCCCCGGTGCCGACCCCGGCGACGAAGTGCGTGACGCGGCCGTCGGTGTCTCGCCAGATCTCGGGGCCGGTGGTCTCGTAGTGGCTGCGCGGCCCGTTGGGGTTCTCGTACTGGTTGGGCTTGAACGCCCCGGGGATCTCGCGGGCGAGCCGGTCGCTCACGCTGTAGTACGACTCGGGGCTGTCGGCCGCCACCGAGGTGGGCGTGACGACCACCTCGGCACCATAGGCGCGCAGCACGTCGATCTTGTCCTCGCCGACCTTGTCCGGCAGCACGAAGACGCACTTGTACCCGCGCTGCTGGGCGACCAGCGCGAGTCCGACGCCGGTGTTGCCGCTGGTCGGCTCGACGATCGTGCCGCCCGGCCGCAAGTCGCCCGAGGCCTCGGCCGCGTCGATGATGCGCGAGGCGATGCGGTCCTTCGCGGAGCCGCCGGGGTTGAGGTACTCGAGCTTCACGAGAACCGTGCACTCCACGCCCTCGGTGACGTGCTGGAGCTTCACGAGGGGCGTGTCGCCGACGAGGTCGACGATGGAGTCTGCGTACTTCATGTTCACAGCGTACGTGCGACGATGCCGCGACCGGGGCTGTGTTGCGCCCGATCGCGGCATCGTGTGCTCGACCTGTCTCCGAGAGCCGATCAGCCCTTGGTGGACCCCGCCAGGAGTCCTCGCACGAAGTACCGCTGGAGCGAGAAGAAGACGATCAGCGGGACGATGATCGACACGAAGGCTCCTGCGGTGAGCAGGTACCATCCCTCGCCGCGACCGGTGATCTCGGCGAGCACCTTCGTGATCGGCGAGGCGGCGCCGTCGGCGAACACGAGGGCGACGAGCAGGTCGTTCCACACCCACAGGAACTGGAAGATCGCCACCGACGCGATCGCCGGCATCGTCAGCGGAAGCACGATCCGGAAGAAGATCTGTCCGCGGGATGCGCCGTCGACGCGAGCCGCCTCGATGATCTCCCCCGGGATCTCCGACATGAAGTTGTGCAGCAGGTAGATCGCCAGCGGCAGCGCGAACATCGTGTGCGCGATCCACACCTGTGCGTAGCCGCCCGAGGCGTCCAGTCCCTGCGTCACCTGGACGCCGAACAGGTTGATGCCCCGCGAGAACGACGACAGCAGCGGCACGAGAGCCATCTGGATCGGCACGATCTGCAGCGCGAACACGAAGATGAACAGCGCGTTGCGTCCCTTGAAGTCGATCCAGGAGAACGCGTAGGCCGCCATCGCCGCGATCATCAGCGGGATGAGCGTGGCGGGGATCGTGATCACGATGGAGTTGAAGAACGACTCCAGGATCGTCAGCTGCGTCGTTCCGGACTGCAGCACGGCGACATAGTTGTCGAGCGTCAGCTGCGGGTTGGTGAAGACCGTCCACCAGCCGCTCGTCTCGATCGCGTCCCTCTCACGGAACGACGAGATGAACAGGCCGAGCGTCGGAATCGTCCACACCACGGCGATCACGATCGATGCGACGGTGGCCCACGGACGGCTCAGGCGCTTGCGCGCGCGGCCGGCCGAGGCTTCGAAGCGTCCGGCGGTGGTGATCGCCCTCGTGCTCTTTCCGGTGTCTGAGTTCACGGTGTCGGTCATCGGATCTCCCGCTGCTTCTTGATCTGGCGCGCGTTGTAGATCACGATCGGGAGCACCAGGATGAACAGGATGACGGAGAGCGCAGCGCTGCGTCCCGCCTCGAACTTGGAGAACTGCGTGTACATCTCGTTCGCGAGCACCGAGGTGCCGTAGTTGCCACCGGTCATCGTGCGGACGATGTCGAAGACCTTCAGCGAGGCGATCGAGATGGTGGTGAGGACGACGATCAGCGCGGGGCGGATCGACGGGATCGTCACCGAACGGAATCGCTCCCACGCGTTCGCGCCGTCGAGCTCGGCCGCTTCGAGGAGCTCTGTGGGAACTCCCTTGATCGACGCCGACAGGACGACCATCGCGAAACCGGTCTGCACCCAGATCAGCACGACGATGAGGGCGAGGTTGTTCCACGGTCCGTTGAGCAGGAACTGCTGCGGTTCTCCGCCGAACCAGACCAGGATCTGGTTGAGCAGACCGATCTGCTCGAACTCCGGACCGCGGTAGGCGTAGACGAAGCGCCAGATGATGCTCGCGCCGACGAACGAGATCGCCATCGGCATGAAGACGAGGAGCTTGTAGATCTTCTCGCCGCGGGTCTTGTCGATGAACACCGCGTAGGCCAGACCGACGATGGTCGAGAGCGTCGGGACCAGGAGCACCCAGACGATCGTGTTCACGACCGAGGTGACGCCGTCGGACTGCGTGAAGATCCAGAGGTAGTTCGAGAAGCCGACGAAGTCGCTGCCGGTGGAGTTCCAGAACGACGCGTATACCGTCTGGATGGACGGCAGGATCAGGCCCGCGAGCAGCAGCAGCATGGCCGGGGCCATGAATGCCACGAGCTGGATCAGGTACCCGGCTCCGTCGCGGGAACGGTAGTCGAGGAAGAAGAACAGGGCGCCGACGGCGACCGCTACTCCCATCGCCCAGTAATAGGAGTTGAAGAACCACATCACCGCGAACGGGATGAGCAGGCACATCGCCAGGCGGATGCCGGTGTAGAGCGCGCCCTTGCGGGGCGCGATGTCGACGAGAAGCAGGATGACGACGACGACCACCGCGAACGCGATGACGACGGCGAGAGCCTGGGCGATCGGGGGCAGAGACCCGATCCATTGGAAGAACACAGTCGCGTTCATGGATTCCCCTTCATGAGACGGAGCTGATCAGCGGTCCGCGCGGCGATGCGCGGACCGAGAGGGAGAAGGTGGGCCGCCCGACGGGGCGGCCCACCTCATCCGATCAGCTGGAGGGCCAGCCGGTCTCGATCTGGGTCAGGACCTCGTCGGTCGAGGTGCCGTTGATCCAGGCGACCATGCCCTTCCAGAAGGTTCCCGAGCCGACGGCGCCGGGCATCTGGTCGGATCCGTCGAAGCGGAACGTGACCGAGTCGTCCTGGAGCAGCTTGATCGACTCCTGCAGGATCGGGTTCTCGACGGCCTCGATGTCGACGCCCTTGTTCGCAGACGTCACGCCACCGAGCGCCAGACGGCTGTCGGCCCACTCGGGGCTCGAGAGGTACTCGAGCACCTTCTGCGTCGCCTCGTCGTCGCTGAACGCGCCGACGATCTCGCCACCACCGGTGATGAACGTCTCGTCCTCGCTCTGGCTCGGAAGCAGGAACGCCCACACGTCGCCGTCCTCGGCGATGTTCGTGCCCTCGGGGAAGAAGCCCGACAGGAACGACGCCTGGTGCGTCAGTGCGCACTCGCCGCTCGCGACCGCAGGGGCCACGTCGCCGAATGCCGTGGAGTTGACCGAACGCACGTCGCCGAAGCCGCCGTTGACGTAGGCCGGGTTGAGCAGGATCTCGCCGGTGGCGTCGAACGCCTCCTTGATCTGCGGGTCGGTGAAGGGGATCTCGTTCTTGACCCACTGGTCGTAGACGTCGGCGCCCGCGTTGCGGAGCACGAGGTCCTCGATCCAGTCGGTGCCGGGCCAGCCGGTCGCCACACCCGACTCGAAGCCGGCGCACCAGGGTGCCTTGCCGCTCTTCTCCTGGATGGTCTGGGTCAGTGTGAGCAGCTCGTCCCAGCTCGTGGGCTCCTGGACTCCCCACTCGGCGAACTTCGTCGGCGAGTACCAGACCCAGCCCTTGACGCTCGCCATGAGCGGCGCGCCGTAGAACTCGTCCTCGTAGGTGCCGAAGTCGACCCACCCCTGCGTCCAGTACTCCTTGGCGTTCGCCTCGACGGCGTCAGGGGCCGGCTTCAGGAAGTCGCGAGCCGCGTAGTCCGCGAACAGACCCGGCTGCGGGAAGATCGCGATGTCGGGCGGGTTGCCGCCCTGTGCACGGGTGCCGAGCTGAGTCTCGAAGTCCTGGCTGCCCTCGTACTTGATCGTGATGTCGTTCTCCTTCTCGAAGTCCGCCCAGGACTCTGCGAGAAGTTCTGCCTCTCCTTCGACGATCGTGCCGTAGATCGTGACGGTGTTGTCTCCGCCGCCGCCTTCTCCCCCGCCGTCCGTGCCGCCGGGAGCACCACAACCGGCGAGCGCGATGCCCGCGACTCCCAGCAGTGCGATTGGCGCGTAACGCCGGGAACGCTGTGACAGACCCATGTGAATTCTCCTCTTCGAGTTTCCCGGCTCCCACGACATTCCGCGCCGCCCCTCGGCACAGAATCGGGAACCGATTCCAGGACAACCTATCGGGGTCCGACGCCGCGGCACAATAAGCCAGGATCACAGACTGACAACCATTCGCAGCGCCCTGGCACGAACCATGGGAGCGCTCCCTCACAATTCCTGTGGAACCGGTTCCTTTTCGTCCCTGCGACCCGTTACGCTGTCATCGGCGCAGGGGTGGGGGCTCGCGTCGCAGTCATGGTCGAGGAGGACCGGATGAGCACGATCGCCGACGTCGCGGCGCGCGCTGGCGTGTCGAAGGCGACGGCGAGCCGAGCACTCAGCGGACGCGGTTACGTCTCGGAAGACACCCGCAAGCGGGTCGCCGATGCTGCCGGAGAACTCGCCTATGTCGCACACTCCTCCGCGACGAGTCTCGCCACGGGTCGCACGCAGACCGTCGGAGTCATCATGCCGCCGGTCGACCGCTGGTTCTTCTCGGAGCTGCTCGCCGGCATCCAGGAATCGCTGTTCGCCCTCGACTACGAGCTCGCGCTCTACGGCATCCGCGAAGGCAGCGAGACCCGCGAGCGCCTGTTCGACGTCGTGCTGCCCGGGCGACGGTTCGACGGGATCATCGCCGTCGGCATCCAGCCCAGCGCACAGGAGCTCGAACGTCTGCACCGCTCCGAGCGACCGCTCGTCAGCGTCGGTCCGTACAGTGAGGGATCCAGTGCCGTGTCGATCGACGACATCGCCGCCGCCCGGATCGCCACCGAGCACCTGATCGAACTCGGCCATACTGATATCGCGTTCGTCGGCGGATCCACGGATCCGGACCATCTCAGCTTCGGCGACGCCCAGCGCGTGGAGGGATATCTCGAGGCTCTCGCCGCGGCGGGACTCGAGGCGGTCGCGAGGATCGCGGACAGCCGCCCGACCATGCCCGGCGGCTACGCCGCCGCCGTCGAGCTCCTCGGTGACCGCAGAGGACGCCCCACCGCGATCGTCGGCGTCTGCGACGAGGCGGCGATCGGCGCGATGATCGCGGCACGTCGCCTTGGCATCGCCGTGCCGACCGAGCTCAGCATCGTCGGAGTCGACGACCACCAGCACGCCGAGATGTTCGCGCTCACGACCATCAGGCAGTCACCGCGCGAACAGGGCCACGAGGCAGTGCGCCTGCTGCGGCAGCAGATCGACCACCCGGATTCTCCGCGCGAGCGCACCGTGACGACATCCTCGCTGGTCGTCCGGAGCTCCACCGCCGGACGACGCTGACCGCTCCTCTGCGGATCTGCGCTCCGGACGCACGAAAGCCCCGGGCGGACCCGGGGCTTTCGTGAAGCGTTCAGACGCTTCCAGGGCGAGGCGTCACGCCGCGACCTGGAACGGATTACTTGAGGGTAACCGTGGCGCCTGCCTCTTCGAGGGCAGCCTTGGCCTTCTCGGCTGCTTCCTTGTTCGCGCCCTCGAGCACGGCCTTGGGAGCACCGTCGACGACGGCCTTGGCCTCGCCGAGACCGAGCGAGGTGAGCTCGCGGACGGTCTTGATGACCTGGATCTTCTTGTCGCCGGCAGCCTCGAGGATGACGTCGAAGGAGTCCTTCTCCTCAACCTCTTCAGCAGCGCCGCCGCCTGCGCCTGCAACGGCGACGGGGGCAGCAGCGGTGACCTCGAACTTCTCCTCGAACGCCTTGACGAAGTCGTTGAGCTCGACGAGGGTCAGGCCTGCGAACTGCTCGAGCAGCTCCTCAGTGGTGAGCTTAGCCATGATGTATCTCCTAGATAGGTGGGTTTGTTGAACGAGATCGTGGGTCGCTCACGCGGCCTCAGCGGTCTCCAGCTTTTCGCGAAGAGCATCGATGGTGGCAGCAGCCTTGCCCATCGTCGCCTTCATCATGCCCGCAGCCTTCGCCAGCAGAACCTCACGGCTCTCGAGCGCGGCGTACTTGTTGACCTCGTCGGCAGAGAGGGCGTTGCCCTCGAAGATGCCGGACTTGATCACGAGAAGCGGGTTGGCCTTGGCGAAGTCACGAAGAGCCTTGGCAGTGGCGACGAAGTCGCCATGCACGAACGCGACAGCCGACGGACCCTTGAGGTCGTCGTCCAGCGCGGTGATGCCAGCCTTGTTGGCGGCGATCTTGGTCAGCGTGTTCTTCACCACGGCGTACTCAGCGTCCTGACGGATGCTGTTGCGCAGCTCCTTGAGCTGGGCAACCGTCAGACCGCGGTACTCGGTCAGCAGAACGGCAGTCGAGTTCTCGAATGACTTCGTGAGCTCGGCAACCGATGCGTCCTTCTGCGCCATGGTCACTCCTTGGTGTGTACGAGGCGCCTCACGGAGGTGAGGCGCCGACCCCTGACCGCATGCAACAGAAAAGCTCCGGCGCAAGCGCACGGAGCTCTGAAAGTTCGTGTCCTGCGCGGGCCCCTGCTGAGCAGAGCTTCGATCGCCTCGCGTTCTCACGCACGACGATGACCAGCGGTCTTCGGTTGTTCCCAGGCTACCTCATCGACCGCCGACCCTCAAATCGGACGTCAGTCCCGGTGCGCCGCGCGTCCCCGGTGCCCGGCGAGTGCGTCGGCGGCCCGGATGAGACTCAGGTGCGAGAGCGCCTGCGGAGTGTTGCCGGCCTGCCGCTGGTGTCCGACGTCGTACTCCTCCGAGAGCAGGCCGAGATCGTTCGCCATCGCCATCACTCCGGCCATGAGGTTCTGCGCGTCGCCCGTGCGCCCGCTCGCCGCATACTGCTCGACGAGCCAGAAGCTGCAGGCGATGAAGGGATGCTCCCCTCCACCGAGTCCGTCGACCCCGGACTCGGTGCGATAGCGCCGCACGAATCCGTTCACGAGCAGGCGACTCTCGATCTCGGCGACGGTGCGCAGCATGCGCGGATCGTCGGCGGCGCAGTACCCGACCTGCGGCAGCAGCAGCAGCGAGGCATCGACGTCGCCGGATCCGTAGTGCTGGACGAAGTGGCCGCCCTCCGCATCGACACCGCGGTCGTCGATCTCGCGACGCAGGCGATCGCGCACGCCCTCCCACCGCTCGGCATCGCCGGCGAGACCATGCTCCCGCACGGCACGGACTCCCCGGTCGAGCGCGGCCCACATCATGACCCGCGAGTGCGTGAACCACTGCGGCTCGCCCCGGATCTCCCAGATTCCGTTGTCGGGGCGATCGATCGACGCGATCACCTGCTCGACGAGCGCGCGCTGCAAGGGCCAGGAGAAGTCCCCCTCTTCCAGACCCGCGATCCTGGCCGCCTCGAGAGCGACCAGGACCTCGCCGATCACATCACCCTGGTATTGGTCGACGGCCCCGTTGCCGATGCGCACCGGCGCTGAACCGTCATAACCGGGGAGACTGGTCAGCTCGCGCTCGAGGAGATCGCGCTCACCGGCGATCCCGTACATGATCTGCACCTCCCGCGGTTCCCCCGCGACGGCCCGGAGCAGCCAGCGACGCCACTGATGCGCTTCGGCGAGGAAGCCATGAGCGATCAGCGCCTCGAGCGTCAGCGCGGCATCCCGCAGCCAGACGAAGCGGTAGTCCCAGTTGCGCGAGCCGCCGAAGTCCTCGGGCAGCGAGGTCGTGGCCGCGGCGACGATGCCTCCGGTGTCCTTGTTGGTGAGCGCACGCAGCACCAGCAGAGAGCGGACGACGGCGTCGCGATGCGGGCCGTCGTGGCGGATCCCGCTCGCCCATCCCTGCCACCAGGCCCGCGTCCCGGCGATCGCCTCTTCGACGTCGAGCGGCTTCGGCGCTTGCTCATAGGAGAGGAACCAGCTGAGCGTGAGGTCCCGGATCTCGTCGGGGCCGACCGTCACCGTCGCCCGGTGCCGATGGTCCTCGGCGTGGAATCGCACGCCGCGCACGATCACCGACTCGGGCCCGGCCGTCGCATGCAGCGCCGGGTGATCCGGAGTGCCGACCTGCCGCACCCACGGCAGCCGACGGGAGTAGTCGAAGTGCAGGCGCAGCTCGGTGTCGAACTCGACGCTGCCCGAGACGCCGACGATCCGTCGGATGACCTCGGTGCGCGTCGGCTGGATCGGCATGAACTCGTGCACCTCCGCGACGCCCTCCGCCGTCTCCCACCGGGTGACCAGGATGAAGGTGTCCGAGAGGTAGAACCGCGTCGATGTCGCCCCGGCATCGCTCGGGCGCAGCGTCCAGCATCCGTGACCGGGGTCGCCCAGGAGAGCGCCGAACACCGAGGACGAATCGAAACGCGGAAGGCACAGCCAGTCGATGCTGCCGTCTCGCGAGACGAGCGCGCCGGTGCGGCAGTCGCTGAGCAGGGCGTAGTCCTCGATCGGAGCGGGCATCGACCGAGTCTGGCATGTTCACCCGAGGGTCGGAGCGATTACGGTGAGAACATGACCGATGCGACGACGCTGGTGATCCTCGGTGCAGGTGGCGACCTCACCTCTCGGCTCCTCCTGCCCGCTCTGGGCCAGCTGCTGAAGAGAGAACCCGCGCGTTCGGTGCGGATCGTCGGCGCCGATCGCGAGGAGTGGACGGATGCCGAGCTGCGGGCCGTCGTCGACACGGCCTTCGCCTCGATGGACGCCGAGGACGCGGCAGCCCGTGTCGACGTCACCTACGCCCGCACCGACATCACGCGCGCCGACGATCTGCGTGCGCTGCTCGGCGGCCTCACCGGCCGCGTGGCCCTCTACTTCGCAGTGCCTCCGGCCGTGGCGGCGGCGTGCATCGCCGCACTCACGCCCGACATGCTGCCCGCGGGCGCGATGCTCGTGATGGAGAAGCCGTTCGGCACCGACGAGTCGAGCGCCCGCGAGCTGAATCGCATCCTCACCGCCCTCGTGCCCGAGACCCAGGTGTTCCGCGTCGACCACTTCCTGGGTCGCTCGACCACGCTGAATCTCCTCGGCGCACGGTTCGCGAACCGCATCCTCGAACCGCTCTGGTCTGCGGAGAGCATCGAGTCCATCGACATCGTCTACGACGAAGCGCTGGCGCTCGAGGGGCGTGAGGGTTACTACGACAAGGCCGGCGCACTGGTCGACATGATCCAGAGTCATCTGCTCCAGGTGCTCGCGGTGCTCGCGATGGAAGAGCCCGCCACCCTCGACGAGGTCGACTTCCGCGCCGCGACCGGCGCGGTGCTCCGCGCGACCACCGTGTGGGGCGACGACCCCGCCGGGTCGTCTCGCCGCGCCCGCTACACCGCGGGAGAGATCGACGGCACCGCGAAGCCCTCGTACGTCGACGAACCCGGCGTCGACCCGGGTCGGGAGACCGAGACGCTCGCCGAGGCGACCTTCGAGGTCCGCAACGCGCGCTGGGCGGGAATCCCGTTCCGGCTCCGCTCCGGCAAGGCCCTCGGAACGCCCGCCAGAGAGATCGTCGTGCGCTTCCGTCCTGTCCGCCATCTGCCCCGCGGGCTCACCGGCACGTCCGACGGAGCGGTGCTGCGCTTCTCGCTCGGTCCCGACCGGATGTCGCTCGAGCTGAACCTGAACGCATCCGAGGACCCGCTCGAGCTGGAACGCGCGATCCTGTCCGCGGAGCTCGGCGAGGGCGCGCTCAAGGCGTACGCCGAGGTGCTGTCCGGCGTCCTCGACGGGGATCCGATGCTCGCCGTGCGGGGAGACGCCGCCGAGCAGTCGTGGCGGATCGTTGCCCCCATCCTCGAGGCGTGGCAGCGGGGCGATGTGCCGCTCGACGACTACGTCGCCGGATCCGCCGGCCCGGAGGCGTGGCCGACGCACAGCTGAGTCTCTGCCGGGGTCGAACGCCCGAGGGAACGGCCCGGGCGGCGTGTGCGGGAGGGAGAGTCGGCGACCGGGGTTACCCTCGATAGGTGACCCCCGAACTCCAAGCTCGCATCGTCGCGGACTCCCGCGACCGCGTCGCCTGGATGCGGGCACGGTCCCGCGGGATCACCGCCACGGATGTCGCCGGACTCACGAGCGAGCGGTCCATCGCCCGCGCCGCCGACTCCAAGCTCGGCGGCGGGCCCCGGTTCGGAGGCAACGCCTACACCGATCACGGACGCCGCCGCGAGCCCGAGATCGCCGCCTGGGTGGCGGCGACGCACGGCATCCTCCCCTCCTCCGCCCTGTTCCGCGCTGAGGTCGAGCACCGCCATCTCGCGACTCCCGACGGTATCGCCGTCGACGCCGACGGTCGCGTGAAGCTCGCGGAGATCAAGACCACGAACAAGGCGTTCCGCGGCATCCCCCGCACCTACCTGCGTCAGGTGTGGTGGCAGCAGCACGTGCTGGGCGCCGAGCGCACGCTCTTCGTCTGGGAGGAGCACGTCGACTTCTCCCCCATCCATGACGAACCCCGCTGCGTCTGGATCGACCGCGACGACCGCGAGATCGCGAAGCTCGTCGGCCTCGCCACAGATCTCATCGACGAGCTCTACCGGCGCACCACCGGTCAGCAGGTGCCGACCCGCATCGCGGATGCCGCGGCGGCCGCCGCCGCCAGCCGGCGCGAGCACCTGCGCGAGCGCGATGCGTTCCGCGCTCTCGCACTCGCCGACTGAGCCGGTCCGCACCGCACGAACTCACGTGCAGGACGCGTTGAGCCCGAGCAGCGCGATCGACAGCTGGCGCGAGGTCCCGGCCGACACCCAGGACGTACCGGCCAGGAGGTTGGTCACCGTCAATGTCGTGGTGCTGCCGAGAAGGTTGGAGATGAGGCTGGCGAGCAGACTCTGAGTGAGGACGGCGGTGTGGGTGTAGAGGCCGCCGGCAGGACCTGTCGTGGTGATGTTCGCCGCCGGGACCACTGCTGTCGTCGCTCCCTGGGTGAGTGTGAGCCTGACCCCGCTGGCGGGATACACCGACGTCCACACGAGCCGGACGTTCTGGAAGACGCCCAGACCGTTGTTCGCCACCGTGCAGGCGATGATCGTGGCGGGGGGAACGCGGAACGCCGTGATCGTGGCTCGACCGTACTCCGGGTCGGTGAATGCCGCGTCGGTGATCTGCGCCGGCGGCGCGAGGGCCACTCCGCAGAGCAGCGCCGCACCGGCGACTCCGGCCAGGACGCGCTGCCGCCGCACGATCACGACTCGCCTCGGTGAGCTCCGGTGCTGCGGCGGCGCCGGGTCGCACTCAGCGCGGCACCACCGGCCACCAGGGCCAGCGCCCCGCCGATCGCCCAGGGAGCGAAGGTCGCACCGCCCGTCGTCGCCAGCCCGCCGTCGGGTCCGACCGTCGCGGACTCTCCGGCGCCGCGTGCATGCACGCGCACCTGGGTGCTGCCGTCGTCCGCGCCGTCCAACGCGATGACGAGCCTGAGGTGGGCCACCTCTGTGTCGGCCATCTCGACGAGCGGCACCTCGAGGCCGTCACGAGGTATCGACCAGCCGGACTCGAGTGTGGTCGCGCCTCCCCGGCATCCGCTCTCATCCCACTCCTGCGCACAGCGGAGCACGTCCATCACCAGCGCCGCACCGCCGCTCGCACTGACTCCTACCGCCACGGTCCCGGGGTCCGGTGCCTCAGCGCTCACCGTCACATCCCACTGCACGGGCTGGCCAGGCAGGAGGCTCGACGCGGCATCCCAGTCGGCGACGGAGACCAGCCGCAGCACCTGTCCCTGCACGACCTCGGTCGAGGGGGCCGCCCACGCCGGACTCACCGCGACGAGCGCTGCGCAGACGACCGCACAGGCACCCGCGACGCACGCCACCCGCCGGTTCATCGGTCGACTCCCGCCGGATCGACCTGCTCGCGACTCTCCTTCCGGGAGCGCGGCCAGAACGCCCAGACGACGAGGACCGTCGCGCCGATCGTGAGTCCGCCCAGTACGTACGGATCGCCCATCGCGACGATCACGGTCGCGATGCCGGGGATCGAGAACAGCACGATCCGAACGGTCTGCACGGTGTACGGATACGGATCGTCGGCCGCGTTCGCGTCTCCGCGCATCGTGATCACCCGTTCGTCCGCACTCGCACCGGGAGCGATCGAGGTGATGCGGTGCGTGACCGGCAGATCGCCTGCTCGATCGACGGTGACGACGTCGCCGACCTGCACCTCGGATGCCGGGACGCTCTGGACCACCGCCACGGAACCGGCGGGAATCGTCGGCGCCATCGATCCCGTGCGGAACATGATGAGGGTGATGTTCGCCGTGAAGGCGACGATCACGAGCACGATGCAGATGACCCCTGCGGCGGCGGCGAGCCAGAGGAGGACATCGGCGAGCGCCCTCCCGAGAGTGCCTCGCGAGGACGCCGCGGCGGGTGCCGGCGACGCGGACGCATCATCGACCGTCGCCTGTTCACGCAGGCTGCGCCTCGTCGGTGCACTCATGTCTCCTCCTCACGTCATCCGATGCTCTGCCCGCACGTCAGCTCGACACTCCGGCGATCTGCCATGTCTGGATCGCCGTCAGCCCTTGCGCGCCGTTGTCGGTCGCTGCCGGCAACGTCACTGCGAAGCAGTAGTTCACGGTCGTTCCGCCGTTGGCCGCGACCGCCTGGGTGCCGGTGCCGCCGACCGACAGCAGCGAGTTGTCGGGAACGACAGCCGTCCCGGCCGTGTAGGTCGTGCTGTTGCAGGCCGTCCCCGCGATGGCCCTCACTCCGTATCGCAGGTAGGTGCCGAGCCCGGTTCCCGCCGTCGACGTCACGCTGAGCTGCAGCGTGCCGGCCACCGATGGATTCGCGGTCCGCACGCTGAACAGCGCGTACGTGGTGTTGCCGGGAGCCATGGCCGAGAACGGTGCGCTGAACGACAGCGCCGCCGGGGTGCCCACCGGGTGGCTCGAGAACGTGGCACCGTCTGTCGCCCCGACGATGTCGAACCGCCCGGCGGTGAAGGTCGCATTGCCGTATTCGGAATCGTTCCAGGCGGCCAGGGTCATCGTCGCGCCGACGCCGAACACCAGCCCGCCCGCGAGCACAGCGCGTATCCGACGGGAGAGCAGTCGCTTCCCCTCCCGCATGCCTCTGCGGGTGTCGGCCATGATCAGTCCGCAGTCGAGGTGGCCGTGAACTCCCAGGTCGCGGTCGCGGCGGCGCCCTGCGTGAGACCGGCGCCCGCGGTCACCGCGAAGCACAACTGCACAGGCGTTCCCGCCGTCCCTGCCGGTGCGCCCTCAGCGAGAGGAACCGACGTGGCTCCGGTCTGAGCGCTCAATGTGGTGCCCGTCGCGACGACGGTTCCTGCCGCCGTGGCGTCGCACACGTCGCCCGCGTCGATGGCCGTCACGGTGTACGACAGGTTGGCCTCGTTGCCACCCGTGCCCGCGGTGATCCCCGACGGCACCAGCGTGGCGCCGTTGGTGGTCGTGCTGTCGAGACGCACCCAGAACGGTGCGTAGACGACGTCGCCCGGAGACATCGACGACGCCACGGCGGGCAGCTGGAAGACGAGCGCCGCTGCAGTGTCCCCCAGATCGACGTTGTGATCGTCGTACCCGTCGGTCGCGCTCGTCGTGGATCCCTCCAGATTGAACGAGCCTGCGGTGAAGGTGCCGGTCGCGAACTCGGAGTCGTTCCATGCAGCGAGCGTCACCCCGATTCCGACGCCGAGCACCAGCCCACCGGCGAGCACTGCCAGAACCTTGCGTTGCGTGTCCTTCTCAGCCATGACATTCCCCCTCAGGAATCTCACGAGACGCAGATGGCTGGGGATGGTCGCCCTTCGCGGCCCGCATCCGGTACTCGTGTCGTTCCCGACAGCTTTGTCCACTTCCTGCGCCTGTTCAAGGCCGTCCGTGTCACGATTGCGCATTCCGGCTCACGAATTGCGCAGAAACGTCTATCGGTTTCTGCGACCGATCGGATGGTTGCAGTTCGTCCAGAGCTGCAGCTCAGCTCGCGAGAACACGCTGCGCCTCGACGGAGACTTCGGCCGCGATGGTGTCGAGCAGCGCGGAGCGCAGGTTCCACTGCTGCCAGTACAGCCTGACTCGCAGCGGCGGCCCGCCGAGCGGCACGAGCTCGCGCTCCTTCTGCAGGAGCGGCAGCATCCCCCATCCGAGGCCGAGCCGCACGGCGAGCGCGTAGTCGTGCGACGCGGGCACGTAGTGCCGAGGGGCCCCGTGGTGCGCGACCCCCATCCGCTCGAGCCATTCGTGCTGAAGCGTGTCTCGTCTGTCGAAGTCGACGAAGGGCGCCGCGCTCAACGCCTCTCTGGTGACACCGGACGAGAACCAGCGATCAGCGAACGCCGGTTCTGCCATCGCGTGATACTCCAGCACGCCGAGCGGTGCGACGGAGCACCCGGCGACCGGCGCCGCCTCACTCGTGACCGCCGCCATCACCGTGCCGGACTCGAGCAGCCGAGCCGTGAAGTTCTGGTCGTCGCGGTGCAGGTCGAAGTCGAGGTCGTGGGCTGCCGAGAGCCGTGCGAGCGGAGGCAGGAACCACGTCGCCATCGAGTCCGCGTTCACGGCGAGCGGTATGCGGGTGCGGGGCGCCTCGTCGCCCTCGAGGCCGAGTCCTGCGAGGGCATCGTGCTCGAGGAGTGCCAGCTGTCGTGCGAGCCGCACGACAGCCTCGCCCGCCTCGGTGAGACGGGCAGGCTTGGTGCGCACGACGAGGACCCGTCCGAGCTGCTCCTCGAGCGTCTTGAGCCGCTGGCTCACGGCGGAAGGAGTCACCCGCAGCACCCGCGACGCCGCGTCGAGGGTTCCCTCGTCGGCCACGGCGGCGACAGTGGCGGCAAGCTCCGGATCGATCTTCACATTAGCCATGCTAATGGCGCACAAGGAATCATCGCTGGTGCTCATGTCCGTGCCATCCGTACCGTGGACTCATGCTCTCCGTCTTCTCGGGTCTCGGACTCGGCCTCTCCCTGATCGTCGCCATCGGCGCGCAGAACGTGTTCGTCCTCCGTCAGGGCATCCGCAGAGAGCACGTCCTGCCGGTCGTCATCATCTGCGCCGTGTCCGACGCCCTGCTCATCGCCGCCGGCGTCGCGGGACTCGGCTTCGTCATCTCCGCAGCCCCGTGGCTCGTGGTCGTCGCGCGCTGGGCGGGGGCCCTGTTCCTCCTGGCCTACGGCATCCTCGCCGCCCGCCGCGCCTGGAGGGGCGGGGAGGAGCTGCGAGTCGACCGGACCGGTGCGGAGGGCTCGGCGCCCGGGTCGGGCGGCGGAGCCACGACGGCGACCCGCACCGCGCTCGCTCCCGTGATCGCGACGGCTCTCGCCCTGACCTGGTTGAACCCGCACGTCTACCTCGACACGGTCCTGATGCTCGGGTCGATCGCCGCGACGCACGGCGACGAGCGCTGGCTGTTCGCCGCCGGAGCGATCGCCGCCAGCATCCTGTGGTTCACCGCGCTGGGGTTCGGCGCCCGCTATCTCGGCCGCTGGCTGCGCACGGAACGAGCGTGGCGCATCCTCGACGCGCTGATCGCCGTCGTCATGATCACCCTGGCTGTCAGCCTGGTGCTGCCGGTGCTCGGCGGCTGACCCTGCGTCGCAGACGTGAGCGGACGCCCGTCAGTCGCCGTCGAGGGGCCGAAGGATGCGAGTGAGGAACCTCTGGGTGCGCTCGTGCTGCGGCGCGCCGAAGATATCGGCCGGCGCGCCCTGCTCGACGACCACACCCGCGTCCATGAAGAGCACATGATCCGCCGCCTCGCGCGCGAAGCTCAGCTCATGCGTCACCACGACCATGCTCCACCCCTCGTCGGCGAGCTCCTTGATCACGAGCAGGACCTCCCCCACGAGCTCGGGGTCGAGTGCGCTCGTCGGCTCGTCGAACAGCAGGAGGTCGGGACGCAGCGCGAGAGCGCGGACGATGCCGACCCGTTGCTGCTGACCGCCGGAGAGCTCGTGAGGTCGAGCATCGGCCTTGTCGGCGAGCCCCACGCGGGCGAGCAGGACGCGGGCCTCGGCGACCACCTCGGCCTTGGGTCTGCCCTGCACCCGCCATGGTCCCTCGATCACGTTCTCGAGCACCGAGAAGTGCGGGAAGAGGTTGTGATGCTGGAAGACCATCGCCGACCGATCGCGCAGCGCGAGACGCTTCTGCGCGCGCGTGCGCTTCGACACCGGATCCGACGGGGCGAAGTCGATGTCAGGGCCCCCGGCCACGACGATGGTCCCGGCATCCGGCGTCTCGAGCCCGTTGAGCGCACGCAGCACCGTCGTCTTGCCCGATCCGCTCGGACCGATCAGCACGACGACCTCTCCGCGGTGCAGCGTGAGGTCGATGCCGCGGAGCACCTCGTTGTCGCCGAAGCGCTTGTGAAGACCGCGGGCGGTGAGCAGGGCGTCGGCGGCGGACCTGGGCGAGTGCGCCGGATCAGTGAGCGACATTGCGATCGAGTCTCCTCTCGAGTGCGCTCTGGCCGAACGACAGCACCAGGCAGATCACCCAGTACACGAGCGCGGCAGCCAGGTAGACGACCATGAACTCCAGGGTCGCCGCCGCGATCTGCTGCGCCACCTTGAAGAGCTCGGTGACGAGGATCAGCGAGGCCAGCGACGTGTCCTTCACCAGCGAGATGAACGTGTTGGACAGCGGAGGCACCGAGACCCGCGCTGCCTGGGGAAGGATCACCCGCGTGAGTGTGCGCGTGCGATTCATGCCGACCGTGTACGCCGCCTCCCACTGCCCCTTCGGGACGGAGAGGATGGCGGCGCGCACCACTTCGGCTCCGTACCCGCCGACGTTCAGCGACAGTGCGATGATCGCGCTGGTCCACGGATCGAGCTTGAGTCCGATCGATCCGAGCCCGTAGAAGATCACGAACAGCTGCACGATCATCGGCGTGCCGCGGATGACCGAGATGTAGAACCTGGCGATGCCCGACAGCACGGGATTGACCGAGATCCGCATCAGCGCTGCGCCGATGGCGAGCACGAGACCCAGCGCGAAAGAGATCAGCGCGAGCGGAACCGTCACCGTCACCCCCGCGAGGGCGATCGGTCCGAGCGAGTCGAAGAACAGCTGCCACGGATTCTCCATGGGTTACTGGGTCACGTCTTCGCCGAAGTACTTGTCGCTGATCTCGGCCAGGGTGCCGTCGGCACGCAGCTCTTCCAGAGCGCCGTCGATCGCCTCGACGAGGTCCGTCTTGTCCTTGGTGAAGACGAATGCCTGCTCACCGGCCTCGTCGGTCTCGGCGGCGATCTTCAGGCCGGACGGGCTGTTGGTGGTCTCATAGTCGAGGAAGGTCAGCTTGTCGTTGACGGTCGCATCGACGCGGCCCTGACGCAGCAGCTCGACGGCCTGCGCCCACCCCTCGACGCCTTCGACGGTGGCACCGGACTCGGTGGCCAGCTCGTACCAGTTGCTGGTGAGCGACTGCGCCGTCGTCTTGCCCTCGAGGTCGTCGAACGACGAGATCGAGTCGTCGTCCTCGGCGACGACGATGACTCCCGGCGAGACGGTGTACGGGGTGCTGAACAGGTACTTCTCCTGGCGCTCCTCATTGATGCTCACCTGGTTGGCGATCACGTCGAAACGGCCCGCGTCGAGACCGGCGAAGATCGCATCCCACTGGGTCTCCTGGAACTCGACCTCGAGGTCGAGCTTGTCGGCGACCGCCTGGATGATCTCGACGTCGAATCCGGTCAGCTCGCCGGTTCCGCCGTCATCGTGGAAGCTGAACGGACGGTACGTGCCCTCGGTGGCGACCGACAGCGTGCCGTCCGTGACGAGGCCGAAGCCGGATCCGCTCTCACTCGAGCTGCTGTCGGCAGGCGTGGTGCTTCCGCTGCACGCGGTGAGTGCTGCTGCGGCGACGACCAGTGCGGTGACGGCGATGATGCGACGGGACATGTGACCCTCCTGGGGTGCGGTGAGGCGCGAGTGCTGTGACGCGGAACTCATTCACAGTACGCGGCATCGGACCGGCATCCCAACATCCGATGACGTCCGATGTCGTACTGCACGCAGAAAGGCCCCCGCAGAATGCGGGGGCCTTTCCGGAATCACACTCAGATGGCGTTGACGTCCAGCGGGATGCCGGGGCCGAACGTGGTCGACACGGCGCCCTTCTGGATGTAACGGCCCTTGGAGCTCGACGGCTTGAGGCGGACGATCTCCTCGAGCGCTGCGCCGATGTTCTCGTCGAGCTGCTCGGCCGAGAACGACGACTTGCCCACGACGAAGTGCACGTTGGCGTGCTTGTCGACGCGGAACTCGATTTTTCCGCCCTTGATCTCCTCGACGGCCTTGGCCGTGTTGGGGGTCACGGTGCCGGTCTTCGGGTTCGGCATGAGTCCACGCGGACCCAGGACCTTTCCGAGACGACCGACCTGGCCCATGAGCTCCGGGGTCGAGACGGCCGCGTCGAACGCGGTCCAGCCTGCGGCGACCTTCTCGATGAGCTCGGCGCCGCCGACCTCATCTGCACCTGCGGCGATCGCTGCCTCGGCCGCGGGGCCGGTGGCGAAGACGATGACGCGGGCGGTCTTACCGGTGCCGTGGGGCAGGATGACGGTGCCGCGCACCATCTGGTCTGCCTTGCGGGGGTCGACGGCGAGCTTCAGCGCGACCTCGACGGTCGAGTCGAACTTCGACGAGCCGGTCTCCTTGGCGAGGGCGACTGCCTCGGTGGGAGTGTAGAAACGGTCTGCCTCGATCTTCTCGGCGGCAGCCTTGTAAGCCTTGGACTTCGTAGCCATGATTATTCTCCTCAGCCCTCGACCGTGATGCCCATGGAACGGGCGGTGCCGGCGATGATCTTCGAGGCAGCCTCGATGTCGTTCGCGTTCAGGTCGGCCTGCTTGGTCTCGGCGATCTGACGGACCTGGTCCTTGGTGATCTTCGCCACCTTGACCGTGTGCGGCGTCGACGAGCCCTTGGGCACGCCGGCGGCCTTCTTGATGAGCTCCGCGGCCGGCGGGGTCTTCAGGATGAACGTGAAGCTGCGGTCCTCGTAGACGGTGATCTCGACGGGGATGACGTTGCCGCGCTGCGACTCGGTCGCGGCGTTGTACGCCTTGCAGAACTCCATGATGTTGACGCCATGCTGACCGAGCGCGGGGCCGATCGGCGGCGCCGGGTTGGCTGCACCGGCGTTGATCTGAAGCTTGATCAGGCCGGTCACCTTCTTCTTCGGTGCCATATCCTCTTCCTTTCATCGAACGGATGCCGGTTGCATCCGCTCTCCCGCGAACCCGGCATCTCCGGGCTGCGGTCGTCTGCGCGCACGCCGAAGCGGCACACAAACCAGACAAGTCTACCTGATGCGGAGCGGGCCCGGGAACGCGAGAACGGCCGCCCCGAATGGGACGGCCGTTCTCGGAGAAGCGTAGGTCAGACCATCTTCGTGACCTGGTCGAACGACAGCTCGACCGGGGTCTCGCGCTCGAAGAGCGACACGAGCACCGTGAGCTTGCCGCTCTCGGGCTTGATCTCGCTGATCGAACCGGGAAGACCCGCGAACGAGCCCTCCTTGATCGTGATGGTCTCGCCGACCTCGAAGTCGACCTCGGCCGGAAGCGGACGAGCGACGGCGAGGCCGCCCTTCGACGCGATGTTCTTGGCGGTCGGGACGTCCTTGACCTCGACGAGCGACTTCAGCATGTTGAAGGCCTCTTCGAAGCGCAGCGGCGTCGGGTTGTGGGCGTTGCCCACGAAGCCGGTGACGCCAGGCGTGTGACGCACGACCGACCAGGTGTCCTCGGTGAGCTCCATGCGCACGAGCACGTAGCCGGGGATGCGCACGCGGGTGACCATCTTGCGCTGGCCGTTCTTGATCTCGACCACGTCTTCCATCGGGACCTCGATCTGATAGATCTCGTCCTCGACCTCGAGCGTCGACTTGCGCTGCTCGATGTTGGCCTTGACCTTGCGCTCGAATCCGGCGTAGGAGTGGATGACGTACCACTTGCCCGGAAGCATCCGCAGGTCGAGGCGGAACGCCTCATACGGGTCTTCCTCGGCGTCGTCGCCCTCTTCGGACTCATCGTCGTCGGACTCGGCCACGGCGTCATCGTCGCCGTTGATGTCGGGTCCGTCGTAAGGGGTGACCTCGTCGGCCTCAGCGGCCTCGAGCTCGGCGGTCTCTTCCGCCACAGAATCGTTCAGGACCTCAGCGGCAGCCTCAGACTCGGCCGCTTCGTCCAGGTTGAGAGCGTCGTTCACGATCGCGTCCGCCTCCGGGTCGTCGATTTCGATGTCGTTGTCGTCGTCCTGCACATCGGCGTCGGCGTCTCCGTCGACGTCCTCGATGTGGAGGGCGACATGTTCGGCCGAGGTGACCGACTGCTCTTCCGCAGCGAGCACGTTGCCCTCCTGGGCCTCGTCCTCTTCGCTGGACTGCTCAGCAGCAGTCGCCCAGTCGGCGTCGTCGGAATATCGTTCAGACACGTTGTTTCTTTCCAATCACTGCGGCCAGGGCCGCGAGGGCGTCAGGCGCCCGGGACCCCGAAGACGATGTGCGTGACCCAGGCGAACAGGGTGTCGAGTCCGTAGACGATGCCCATGACGATGAGAACGAAGACGAGCACCACTGCGGTGAACTTGACCAGTTCCTTGCGGGTCGGCGTGACGACCTTGCGCAGCTCGGCGATGACCTGACGGAAGAACAGAGCGATGCCCCCGAAGAAGCCCACGATGCCACGCTTCTTCTCGCGGGTGGCGCCGGCCGCGACGACCTCGCCGCGCGGTTCGTCCTGATCCATCCTGAATGTACCTTTCGTGTGTCAGCGTGTGCTGACGCGCAGGGCGGACAGGAATCGAACCTGCAACCTGCGGTTTTGGAGACCGCTGCTCTGCCAATTGAGCTACCGCCCTAGAGACCGGGAGGTCTCGGGGTGTCATCTCCATCCTGCCATCGTTACCCGACCGCAAGGACCGGGGCACGGCGAAAGAATGCAGACAACAACTGCTCGTCAAGCATACGGCATCCGTCGGTCAGCGCCGAACCGGGCCCGCTCTCGTCGTTGTTGTTAGGCTCGGCGGGCGGACGAAACGGGAGGGGGCGCAGTGAGCGCTGACGTGCAGCAGTTCCAGGTGGACCTGCGCGGTGTCGTCGACCTCCTGAGCCGCCACATCTACTCGAGTCCTCGCGTGTATCTGCGCGAACTGCTGCAGAACGCCCGCGATGCGATCACCGCACGCCGCGAGGTCGACGGGCAGGGCGGGAGCATCCGCATCACCGCGCTGACGGACACCACGGGCGAGTTCGTCCTGCGCGACGACGGGATCGGCCTGACCGCAGCCGAGGTAGGCGACCTGCTCGCCACGGTCGGCCGCAGCTCGAAGCGCGACATCTTCGACCTCCCGCGCAGCGACTACCTCGGTCAGTTCGGCATCGGCCTGCTGAGCTGCTTCATGGTCGCCGATTCGATCGTCATCCGCTCGCGCAGCGTCCGGGGCGGCCCGGCCGTCGAGTGGACGGGCAGCGCGGACGGGACCTTCCGCGTCGTGGAGATCGACGACGATCTGCCGATCGGCACGAGTGTGCATCTCCGCCCTCGTTTCGACGCCGACGAGCTGCTGCGCCCCGCGGCCGTGCGAGAGCTGGCCACCGCCTTCGCCGAGTTCCTCCCCGTGCGGGTGATCCTCGACTCTCCGAGCGGCGACGTCGACATCACCCGGCGCGCGCCGTTCCTCGACCCCGCCGACGACATCGACGGCGCCGTGCAGTACGGGCGCGACCTGCTCGGTGCGAGCCCGCTCGACGTGATCGAGCTCAGCGAGCCGGCCACCGGCACACGGGGACTCGCCTACGTCCTGCCCTACGCTCCCCCGCCGGGCGCCCGCCAGGCGACGCGCATGTATCTCGGCAGGATGCTCCTGGGCGAGCGGGTCGACGACGTGCTGCCCGAATGGGCGTTCTTCGTGCGCGCCGTGGTCGATTCGACCGGCCTCGCCCCGACGGCGAGCCGCGAATCGCTCGTCGACGACGCGGCCCTCGAGCGTGTGCGCGAGCAGCTCGGTGCCGGCATCCGCCGCTGGGTGCTCGAGCTGGGCCTGCGCGAACCGCACAGACTCGCCCAGTTCGTGGCGATCCACGAGGTCGGTCTGAAGTCGCTGGTGCGGCACGACGACGAGCTCGCGCAGTTCATCACGCGCTGGCTGACCCTCGAGACCACCCACGGAACGATGCGCATCGGCGACCTCGTCGAACGATACCCGCACGTGCGATTCGCGCAGTCGGTCGACGAGTTCCGCCAGGTCGCAGGGATCTCCCCCGGGTCCGAGGTGCTGGTCAACGGCGGCTACCTGTACGACGCGGACCTCGTGCGGATGCTGCCGGAGCTCTACCCGCACGTGACGATCGAACTCGTCGACGTGGCCGGGGAGCTCGATCGTCTCGACCCTCCGCCGCTGGACGACCGCGACGCCGCGCTGGCCCTCGAGGCCCGCGCCGGCGGCGTGCTGACCGCATCCGGCTGCTCCGTCACCGTGCGGTCGATCGACCAGCCCGAACTCGCAGCGCTGTACGTCGCCGACCCTGAGGTGCTGCGCAGGATCGACCGCGGCCGCACGAAGGGCATCACCGGATCGCTGTGGGGCGGGGTGCTCGACCGCATCGACTCGACCCTCTCGGCCTCCCGCGACGACGATCTCAGCGCGCGCCTGTGCCTGAACTGGTCGAACCGCGTCGTGCGCGCGCTCGTCCGCGTGCAGGACGACGCGGTGTTCGCCCGCACCGTGCAGCTGCTCTACATCCAGGCGCTGCTGGCGGGACACCATCCGCTCTCCGACGCCGATCGCGCACTCATGTCGACCGCGCTCTCGGACCTCGTCTCGCTGTCCGCCGGCATCGAAGCGGATTCGATCCCCTTCGACGACGCCCCCTGATCTCGCTCCGACCGCTCGCTCCGACCGCTCGCTCCGTTCGAAGGATCCCCCCATGACCAGTCCGAAGAAGCGCTTCTCTCAGCTCATCGAGGAGATCGACCGCACGCCCTGGGGTCCGGCGGAGCAGGCGCTGGTGGCGGATGCCGTCTCGCTCGCCGTCGAGCTCGGCGACGAGCGGCTCGAGTACGAGGCGCGGATGAGGCAGACCGCCTCCGCGAACATGAACGGCGCGACGGATGTGATGCTGAACTCGTTCGCGTGGTGCCTCGCCCGACACGACTCCGACCCGCAGCGCTTCCCCGCCGACCTCGACTACGGCGGCGCCGATCTGATGTGGCAGTTCAAATGGATGGCGTCTTCTCTGCGTTCGTCGCCCGCGTTCTCGACCGAGCAGATCACCGCGGTCCTCGACGACATGGAGACGCACTATCGCAAGGCAGGGCTCGGCATGAGCGGAGTGCTCACGGCCCGATTCGAAGACGCCTGGGACGCCGGTCGACTCGACGACGCCGAGGCTCTGCGCGCGCAGCTCGAGGCCACACCCCGAGACGACCACAGCCACTGCGACGCCTGCGGACGCAGCCAGTTCGCCGGCTTCTTCGCCGAGACCGATCGGGATGCCGAGGCCATCCGACTCGTCGAGGAGATGCTCGAAGGCGGCTTCTCGTGCGGCGAGGAGCCCGAGCACGCACTGTCACGCGTGCTCGTGCCCTACCTTCGTGCCGGGCGCTTCGACGAGGCGAGGAGCGCGCACCTGCGCAGCTACCGGCTCGCGAAGGACAACCCGGACAACCTGCGGATCGTCGCCCACAACATCGTGTTCGCCGCCCTCACCGGCAACGAGGCACGCGCGCTCGCGCAGGTCGAGCGTCACATCGGCTGGCTCGCTCACGACGGACTCAACGTCGATGCCCACTTCGCCGCGCTGGCGGCGTTCGCCTTCGCCCTCGATCGTGTGACCGCGGCGGGTCACGGCGATGCCACGGTGCGCGGTGCCGACTCCCCCGCGCTCGAGGAGTTCTTCGGCGAGCACGACGGAGCCTGGGGCGCCGCCGAACTCGCCGCCACCGCGTGGGCTGCCGCCGAGCGCATCGGCTCGGACTTCGATCTGCGGGACGGCACCGAGGGCCACGCCCGCAGCCTCACCCGCCTGCGCGCTCTCGCCGACGAGCACTACGACGTGCCCATCCGTTCGGATGCCTTCGTCACGGCTCCGGACGCGGCGACACCCGACGATCCCGACGCGTGGTTCGAACGGGTCATGAACCTCGCCCAGTTCGGCGCGGAGCACGAGACGTTGCGCGCCCTGCCGCACGCGCTGAGCGTCGAGGACCCTTCGAAGCTCGCCGAGCTCCTGTCGATGCGCCTCGGCATCCTGATCGCCCTCGACCGAGCAGAAGAGGCCGCCGACCTGCTGCCCGCGCGGATCGATGCCCTGCGCGCCGCAGGGCTCGACGCACAGGCCGATCTCGAACTGCGCCTCGGTCTCGCGACCTTCGGCCTGAACACCCCCGAGGCTGCGGCGGCGCTCGAGGACGAGCTCGCGAACACGGACGCTCTGCCCGCATGGTCGCGCGGAGATCTGGCGATCAGCCGCGCGTCGCTGCACCTGCACGCGGATGAACCCGGCGCCGCCCTCGACATGGCAGAGATCGCGGCTCGCGCCTTCGCCGAGGCCGAGGACGCGCGCCTCTCGAACACGACGACGCTCGTCGCCATCTCGGCCGTGCTGCAGAAGGGCGACATCGAAGCGGCATCCGCTCTGCTCGATCGCTTCTTGGCCCAGGACGATCTCAGCATCGGTCATCGCGCGCAGGCGCTGCAGACGCGCGCGAAGGTGCGCGGCGGAAGCGAGTCGTTCGCGGAGGGCGCTGCGGATGCCGACGAGGCGACCCGTCTTCTCGCCGGGCTCGGTGCGACCACGGCCCTGGCCGCCGCGCACCTGCTCGCGGGGGCGCTCTGGGAGGACGCGGGCGACCCCGAGAAGGCCGTCACCCGCTACCGGGTCACCTCGCGGCTCGTCGCGCAGGAGGGCGGCGACCAGGCGGGCGCGGACTTCCGGCTCGCGCGCGCGATGCTCGCGGCCGGGGACGCCGAGGTGGCGGCCGAGCTGTTCGGACAGGTACTCGAGCGCGAAGAGCAGGCCGAGGTACCCGCCGCCTCCCGAGCGATGACGGCGTCTCTTCTCGCGCGCGCCCTCGGATCGGCCGGCGAGTTCGGACAGGCTGTCGGCGCATTCGGGTATGCGGGCGAGCTCTTCGGCGAGGCGGAGGAGCATGCCGACCAGGCGATGGCGCTGACCGAGCGCGCCAAGATCCTCGCCCGGTTCGACGAGCACGCGGAGGCGATCGCGACACTCGAATCGGCATCCGAGATCGTGCGCCGGGCCCCCGAGGCGGTCGGCGCCCTCGCTGACGTGCTGCACAACCTCGGACAGGCTTATGCGGCCACGCAGGACGACCGCGCCTTCGCCCTCTTCGACGAGGTCGCCGCGCTCGCTCACGAGCACGAGGCGGCGTGGCTGCTCGCCGACGTCACCGACTCGCGGGGCCGGGCGCTCGCCCAGTTCGGCCGCACCGACGAGGCCGTCGCCGCTGCGCTCACCGCGGCCGACGGATTCGCGGCGATCGGGGATGCGGGCTCGGCCGGCGGCTCCGAGCTGTTCGCCGCCCGTCTGCTGGTCGGCGACGACCGGGCTGCGGACTCCGTGCCGATCTACCGCAGCGCCCTCGAGCACTCCGACGGCTACCCGCCGCTGCAGCAGGTCTCGGCGCTCGAACTCGGCAACGTGCTCGAGGCGCTCGGACGCCACGGCGAGGCGACCGAGGTGCGGGCACTCCTCGACAGCTGACTCAGAGGAACTGCTGACTCAGAGGAACTGACGCCAGTTGGCCCGCGCGAGGTCGAGCAGCTCGTCTCCCTTGCCCGACATCACCGTGCGGATCGCGTACAGAGCGAAGCCCTTGACCTGCTCGGCCTCGATCGCCGGGGGCATCGACAGCTCCTGGCGCTCGGTCACGACGTCGAGCAGCGCAGGGCCGTCATGCGCGAGCACCTCGCGGACGGCATCCGGCAGGTCCTCGCTGTTCTCGACCCGACGGGCGAAGATCCCCATGGCCTCGGCGATGGCCGCGAAGCTCGGGTTGTCGAGCGCGGTGCCGTAGTTGACGAAGCCCGCGGCCTTCATCTCGAGCTCGACGAAGTTCAGCGACGAGTTATTCACGACGACGGTCTTCACGGGCAGCTTGTTCTGCGTGAGCGTGAGCAGTTCGCCCAGCATCATCGCGAGCCCGCCGTCGCCGGCGAGCGCGACCACCTGACGAGCCGGATGCGAGACCTGCGCGCCGATGCCGTGCAGCAGCGCATTCGCCATCGACCCGTGTGTGAACGAGCCGATCAGGCGTCGGTTCTCGGTCATCGACAGATATCGGGCGGCCCACACGGTGGGCGAGCCGACGTCGGCGGTGAAGATCGCGTCATCCGCGGCCTGCTCATCGAGCAGCCGGGCGAGGTACTGCGGATGGATGGGGCGGCCTGCCTTGGTCGGCGTCGCGAGGTCGTCGAGCTTGGCCCTGGTCTTGCGATAGTGCGCGGTGGAGTCGTCGAGGTGACCGCGGTCGTTCGTCTCGGCGAGTCGCGGCAGCAGCGCCGTGACGGTCGCGCCGACGTCGCCGACCAGGCCCAGATCGAGCGGATGCCGTTTGCCGAGCTGCGAGCCGCGGATGTCGACCTGGATCGTCGTGGCGTGCTCGGGATAGAACTGCTCGTAGGGGAAGTCGCTGCCCAGCACCAGCAGCGTGTCGGCGGCTTCCATCGCCCGGTAGCCGGAGGCGAAGCCGAGCAGCCCCGTCATGCCGACGTCGAACGGGTTGTCGTACTCGATGAACTCCTTGCCCCGGAGCGCGTGCACGATCGGCGCACCGAGTCGGTCGGCGAGTGCGATGACCTCGTCGTGAGCCCCCTCGACACCCGCGCCTGCGAGGATCGTTGTCTTCTTCGAGGCGTTGAGCAGCGTCGCGGCGCGCGCGAGCTCGTCTCCGCTCGGCACGATCACGGGGTGCGAGCGTTCGATGACCACGGCTCGGTCGTCGGCGATCTCCGAGAGCGCGACGTCGCCCGGGATCACGAGCACCGCGACCCCGCGCTGCTCGATGGCGGCGCGCATCGCGATCTCCAACAGGCGCGGCATCTGCTTGGGGTCGGCGACGTACTCGACGTAGACGCTGCACTCGCGGAAGAGCTCCTGCGGGTGGGTCTCCTGGAAGTACCCTGTGCCGATCTCGGTGGTGGGGATGTGCGCGGCGATCGCCAGCACCGGCACCCGCGAGCGGTTCGCGTCGAAGAGTCCGTTGATCAGGTGCAGGTTGCCCGGACCGCACGAACCGGCGACCACCGCGAGCTCACCCGTGAGCGACGCATCGGCCGCCGCCGCGAATGCCGCGGACTCCTCGTGCCGCACGTGCACCCAGCGGATGCCGCCGTCCTTCCGGAGGGCGTCGGTGAACCCGTTGAGGGAGTCGCCCGGGAGGCCGTAGACACGGTCGATCCCGTTGGCGCGGAGGGTCTTGACGATGTTCGCTGCGACGGTTGCCATGCTTCCAACCTACGCCCGGGTGCCGCGGAGGGATCCGGCATCCGTCGAACATCCGCTCTCCGGATGCCGCACTGCGGAGACGACGATGGGGGCGGATGCCGTGGCATCCGCCCCCATCAGGGAGAGTCGCTCAGCCGATGCGGATCAGCTTCTTGTTGACGAACTCGTCGGCGGCGAGGTGACCCAGCTCACGCGACGTGCCGCTGCGCTTGATGCCACCGAACGGCAGCTCGGGGCTGTCGGCCAGCACCAGGTTGACGTAGACCATGCCCGCCTCGATGTTGTCGGCGACACGCTCGGCCTGCTCGGCATCGGTCGTGAAGACGTACGAGCCGAGCCCGAAGGTCGTGTCGTTCGCGAGGGCGACAGCGGCATCCTCATCGGCGACCCGGTAGACGACCGCCGCGGGGCCGAAGAGCTCCTCGCGGTAGACGTTCATGTCGGGCGTCACGTCGGCGAGCACGGTCGGGGCGAAGAACGCCCCGTCGCGGGTGCCGCCGGTCAGCAGCGTCGCTCCCTGCTCGACGGCCTGGTCGATCTGCTTCTGCAGGGTCTCCGCCGCCGTCTCCGACGAGACCGGGCCGAGCACGGTGTCGTCGAGCGTCGGGTCGGTCGCCTGCACCGATGCCATCGCGGCCGTGAACTTCTCGACGAACGAGTCGTACAGGTCGTCGACGATGATGAAACGCTTCGCGCCGTTGCACGCCTGGCCGTTGTTGTCGAGACGCGCGTCGACGCCCGCCTGCACGGTGGCGTCGAGGTCGTCGGTCGAGAGCACGATGAACGGGTCGGACCCGCCGAGCTCGAGCGCGACCTTCTTGAGGTTGCGTCCGGCGATCTCGGCGACCGCTGCGCCTGCGCGCTCCGAGCCGGTGAGCGAGACGCCCTGCACGCGCGGGTCGGCGATCATGTCGGCGATCTGCTCGTTGGTCGCGAGGACGTTCTGGTACGCGCCCGTCGGGAATCCGGCGTCGTGGTAGATCGCCTCGATCGCGGTCGACGACTCCGGGCACTGCGGAGCAGGCTTCAGCAGGATCGTGTTGCCGACGATCAGGTTCGGCGCAGCGAAGCGGACGATCTGATAGGCCGGGAAGTTCCACGGCATGATGCCGACGAGCGGTCCGAGCGACGACCGGCGCACGATCGCCGAGCCCTCGCCGAGGATCGCGATCGGCTGGTCGGCCATGATGGCCTCGGCCTGGTCGGCGTAGTACTCGGCGATGTCGGCGGCGAAGTCGACCTCCCCGAGGGCGGCCTCGCGGGGCTTGCCCATCTCGCGCACGAAGACGTCGGCGAGCTCCTCGCGGCGCTCGCGGTGCAGCTCGGCGGCGCGACGGAGGAGCGCTGCGCGCTCAGCCACGGTCGAGGACCGGGACCATTCGCGGTGCGCCTCGTCGGCGGCCGCGACAGCCGCCTCGATCTGCGCATCCGTGAACGTGTCGAAGGACGCCAGCGTCTCTCCGGTGGCGGGGTTGATGACGGCGTAATCGGTCATGTTCTCTCCTCCTCTGGCCGACCGGTCAGGAGACCGGGATCAGCGTGTACTTGGTGGACAGGTACTCGTGGATGCCCTCGAGACCGCCCTCGCGGCCGACGCCGGACTGCTTGACGCCGCCGAAGGGGGCGGCGGCGTTCGACACCACGCCCACGTTGAGACCCATCATGCCGGTCTCGAGCCGGTCGATCATCCGCTGCCCGCGCTGCAGGTTCTCGGTGAACACGTACGAGACCAGTCCGTACTCGGTGTCGTTGGCGAGACGGACGGCCTCGTCCTCGTCCTCGAAGGTCGCGATCGCCAGCACCGGGCCGAAGATCTCCTCGCGGAGGATCGCCGAGCCCGCCACCACGTCGGTGAGCACGGTCGGCTCGTAGAAGGTGCCCGTGCCCTCGACGGCCTTGCCACCCGCGAGCAGGGTCGCGCCGCGCTCGACGGCGTCGTCGACGAGCTCGCCGGCCTTCGCGACGGCATCCTCGTCGATCAGCGGGCCGATGGCCACGCCCTCTTCGGTGCCGCGGCCGATCTTCATCGCGTTGACGCGCTCGGTGACCTTGCGGCCGAATTCCTCGGCGACGTCCTTGTGCACGATGAAGCGGTTGGCAGCGGTGCACGCCTGGCCGATGTTGCGGAACTTCGCGGCCAGTGCGCCGTCGACGGCCTTGTCGAGGTCGGCATCGTCGAAGACGACGAACGGCGCATTGCCGCCGAGCTCCATCGACACGCGCAGCACGCCCTCAGCGGCCTGGGCGATGAGCTTGCGGCCCACCTCCGTCGAACCGGTGAACGACAGCTTGCGCAGGCGCGGGTCGGCGATGATCGGGGCCGAGAGCGCCGACGACTTGGAGGTCTGCACCACGTTCACGACACCGGCGGGGAGGCCGGCCTTCTCGAGCAGCGACGTGAAGAACATCGTCGTCAGCGGCGTGAGTGCCGGGGGCTTGATCACCACGGTGCAGCCGGCGGCGAGCGCCGGCGCGATCTTGCGGGTGGCCATCGCGAACGGGAAGTTCCACGGCGTCACGAAGAACGAGGGGCCGACGGGCCGCTGCGAGACGACCATGTGGCCGGTGCCCTCCGGGTTGATGCCGTAGCGACCGCTGATGCGCACGGCCTCCTCGCTGAACCAGCGGAGGAACTCGCCGCCGTAGCCGACCTCGCCGCGCGCCTCGGCGAGCGGCTTGCCCATCTCGAGGGTCATCAGCAGCGCGAGATCCTCCTTGTGCTCCTGCACGAGGTCGAATGCCCGGCGCAGGATGTCGCTGCGGGTGCGAGGTGCGGTCGCGGCCCATGCGTCCTGCGCGGCGACTGCCGCATCCAGCGCGCGGATGCCGTCACCCGGGGTCGCGTCGGCGATCGTGCGGATGACCGCACCGGTCGCGGGGTCCTTCACGTCGAACGTGCCCCCGGTCTCGCCGTCGATCCACTCTCCCCCGATGAAGAGGCCGGTGGGGATGCTGTCGAGCAGCGCCTGCTCAGTCTGAGTGCTCATGGAATCTCTTTCTGTGGGGAGGATGGGATGCCGGTGCCGCGGGATTCCGTCAGCGCCGGCGGTTGCTCGCGGGAGCATCCATGCTGAGGGTCTCGCCGCGGAAGAACGCCGGGCGCTTGATGGACTGCCAGATCATGATGACGATGCCGATCACGATGATGCCGACGCCGAGGACGAACACGAGTCCGAGGCCCCCGATGTTCGATCCGCTGCCGTACGCGGGGTCCATCGAGTCGATGAGCGTCGTGACGAACAGGACGGCGAGAATCGCACCGCCGACGAGCGGGAACAGGAACGTGAAGAAGAAGCTCCTGGCGGAGTCGAACCACTGCTTGCGAAAGTACCAGACGCACGCGAACGCGGTGAGGCCGTAGTAGAAGCAGATCATCATGCCGAGCGACAGGATGGTGTCGGTGAGGACGTTCTCGCTGACGAGGCGCATCACGGCGTAGAAGACGGATGCGACGACGGCCGACACGATCGTCGAGTAGCCCGGCGTGAAGAACCGCGGGCTGACCCGGGCGAACTTCTTGGGCAGGGCGCCGTAGTGCCCCATCGCCAGCAGCGTGCGAGCGGGTCCGACTGCGGTCGACTGCAGCGAGGCCGCCGAGCTCGACAGCACCGCGAGCGAGACCAGGAACGCCAGCGGTCCGAGGATCGGATCCGAGAGCGCGAAGAACACGTTCGCCGAGATGTCCTCGTTCGCGAGCCCGTAGTCGCCCGTGCCGACGCCGGCGAACATGATGAGGCCGATGGCCAGCAGCAGGTAGAGGGCGACGACGACGACGACCGTGACCATCGCGGCGCGCCCCGGCGTCTTGGCCGGGTCCTTCGTCTCCTCGTTCATGGTGAGGACGACGTCCCAGCCCCAGAAGATGAAGATCGACAGCGAGAGCCCTGCGGCGAAGGCGCTGAAGGACGGAACCTCGAACGGGTTGAACCACGACCACGAGAAGGGGGTCGGCTCGGGAGCGTCTCCGGAGACGGCCTTGACGATCGCGACGGTGGCGAAGACCACGAGCACGAGCACCTGGAAGCCGACGAGGATGTACTGGAACTTCTGCGTCGTCTGCATGTCGCGGTACGACACGAGCGTCGCGCCGAGCATGAAGAGCAGGCACACGACGACGTTGATGATCGGGTTGAACGCCAGGTCGGCGATCTCGGGGTTGCCGCTGAGCTGGGCGATCAGCAGGAAGAGGAACTCGACCGCGATGCCGGCGAGGTTCGACAGCACGATGACGGTGGCGGCGATCAGGCCCCAGCCCGTCATCCAGCCGATCCACGGCCCGAACGCCCGCACTCCCCACGTGAACGAGGTGCCGGAGTCCGGCATCATGCGGTTGAGCTCGCGGTAGCCGAAGGCGGTCAGGAGCATCGGGATGAAGCCGACGAGCATGATCGCGGGCACCTGGGTGCCGACGACGGCGACCGTCGGGCCGAGCGATGCGGTGAGCGTGTAGGCCGGCGCGATGGTCGAGACGCCGATGACGACGGCTCCGAGCACTCCGACGGCACCCGCGCTCAGCCCTTTCTGCGAGATGCCGGTCGTCACACCGGATGCGGGCTCCGTCGCCCGGTTCGTGCTGCTCATCAGCGGACTCCTGCTTCGGCGCGGGTGCGCGGGACGACGATCATGGGAACGGGCAGTTCGTGCAGCATCTTCGCTGCGGTCGAGCCCAGGAACAGGCGGCGCGGCTGCGCCAGGCGACTGGAGCCGACGAGGACGACCTCGCCGGGGAGCCACGAGAGGTTCGCGACGGCATCTTCGACGGTGTCGCCGGGGGCCTCTTCGACCTCGGCCTTCAGCTCGTCGGGCAGCAGGCTCTTGGCGACCTCGAGCACGTCGTTCGCGTGCGCGTCGCCGACCACGCGGATCGCGCCGGTGTCGAGACCGGGCGGCACGTCGAACGGCACGAGCGAGACGAGGCGCAGGCCGACACGGGACTCGGTGGCGATCGCGGCGGCCTCGTCGAGGAGGTTGTCGGCACCCGCGCGGTTGCCGACCGCGGCCGTCACGCGAGGAAGCACGTGATCGTCCTGGTCCGCGGTGCCCGCAGGGGCGAGCGCGACGGGGATGGTCGACGAGTGCAGCAGCTCCGACGCGACGCTGCCGAGGCGGTGGCGGCCGAAGATGCTGCCGCCGGCCGTGCCGATGACGATCAGCCTGGCGCCGAACTCCTCGCCCGCGGCGATCAGCCCTTCGGCGAAGGACTCGCCGAACCGCACGTGGCCCGTGCGGGTGAGCTCCTGCGGCAGTCGGACGACCGCATCCTCGAGCCATTCCTTCGCCTGGCGGCGGATGTGGTCCTCATACGCCCGCTCGGGGGGAACGGCCGCGCTGCGGGTGCCCTCCGACGGCAGCACGATCACGAGGTGCAGCACCGCGCCGAGGCTGCGGGCGAGCCGCGCGCCGAGCGCTGCGGCATCCGCTCCCGCATCCGTCGCGGTGTAGCCGACGACGACCGCGCCGGTCATCAGCCGACCTCGGCGGTGTCGCCGGCGGCGCGCGTCGCTTCGACGATGTTCGAGGCGACGAGGTGCCCCATGCGGATCGCGCCGTCGACGTGCTGATATCCGGCGCCCGCCATGTCGCTGCACGCGAAGTGGATGGGGCCGACGGCCGAGCGGAGGTCGGCGCCATAGCGGTGGAGTCCGCCCATGTCGAAGCTCGCCGCGTACGCTCCGCGGGTCCACTCCTCCGTGCCCCAGTCGCTCTCGTAGTAGACGACCGGGTTCTTCGCCTCGTCGCCGTAGTAGTGCGAGAGGGACTCGAGGATGCGCTCCTTGCGCTCCTCGGCCGACAGCGTGAACAGGTCGTCGGCGTTCTGGTCGCTGACGAAGCCGACCAGGGTGCCGCGCTCGTCGCCGTGGTTCGTGTTGTCGTACGCCTCGTGCGCGAGCTCGTACGGGCTGAACGCGGTGCCGCTGAGGCCCTGCTCGCGCCAGAACGGGCGGTCGTAGACGGCGTGCACCTTGATGACGAAGCCCATCGAGATGTGCTGGTGCATCTGGTGCTGGCGTCGGGGAAGCGGCGGGACGAAGGCGATACGGCTGTAGAGCACCGGAGCATGCGCGAGGATCGCGAAGCGGGCGCGCACGGTGGTGTCGTCGGTCGAGGCGGTCACACCGTCGACGCCCCATTCGAGCGAGCGCACCGGCTGGTTGAGGATGACGTCGTCGCCCAGGCGCTCGGCGAGCAGCAGCGGCACCTTCTGCAGACCGCCCACCACCCGCTTGTCGAGGATGAAGTCGGCGTCGACGAGGTTGGAGTACGACCCGGCGGATGCCGCCATGAGCAGCGACTGCAGCAGCGAGAACGAGTGCGTCGGCTTGGTGAGCATCGCGGAGCCGGTGGCGAAGGCGAGATTGCGCACGGCCTCGTCATCGTCGGTCTGCACACGCAGCCAGGCGTCCCAGGTGATCGAGTCCCATTCCTTCGCGAGCTGGTGCTCCCACGGACGGTCGGGGTCGATCTCGGCGACCATGGCGTCGAGGCGCTCGGTGATCTCGGCGATGACGGCCTCGGTCTCAGCGGACACCGGGAACATCTCGCCGGTGAAGCGATGCGTCTGCCCGTCCGGACCGACGTAGACGCTGTCGCCCTCGCGGTAGCGGCTGTAGGTCTCGAGCCCCAGCTCCTCGATGGTGTCCTTCAGGGCGTCCTGGTCGGGCGAGACCCACTGGCCGCCGATCTCGAGCATGGCGCCGTCGATGACGTCGGTCCACAGTCGTCCGCCGACGCGGTCACGCGCCTCGAGTACGGCGACCGACAGGCCGGCCTTGCGCAGGTCGTTCGCCGCCGTGAGCCCTGCGGCTCCGGCTCCGACGATCAGCACGTCGCGAGTGATCTCAGCCATCTGCTTCTCCTTCATTGGAAAGGTTGTGCCGGCCGCGACTCGAAATCCCCCGATCCTCGTCGCGGCCGGACGTGTGGTGGCAGTCGCGGACGAACCGCGGCTGCTGGTCTGTCAGCCCGCGGTGGCGGCGAGCGCGGCCGCGACGACGTCGAGGCCCTCGTTCAGGAGGTCGTCGCCGATCGAGAGCGGCGGGAGGAACCGGATGACGTTGCCGTAGGTGCCGCACGTCAGGACGATGACGCCCTGCGCGACGCAGGCCTTGGCGACCGCGGAGGTGAGGGCGGCGTCGGGCGCGTTGGTCTCGGGGTCGACGAACTCGGCGGCGATCATGGCGCCGTGGCCGCGGATGTCTCCGATGCGGGTGTCCTTCTCCTGCATGGCTCCGAGGCGTGCCGTGAGGATCTCGCCGATCTCGCGAGCGCGCTCGATCACGCCGTCGTTCTCGAACACATCGATCGCGGCGAGCGCCGCAGCGCAGGCGATCGGGTTTCCGCCGTAGGTGCCGCCGAGGCCGCCTGCGTGCGAGGCGTCCATGATCTCGGAGCGCCCCGTGACGGCGGCGAGGGGCAGACCGCCCGCGATGCCCTTGGCGGTCGTGATGAGGTCGGGCTCGATGCCGAAGATCTCGCTCGCGAACATGTGGCCGGTGCGGGCGAAGCCGGTCTGCACCTCGTCGGCGATGAACACGACGCCGTTCGCGCGGGACCACGAGGCGATCGCCGGGAGGAAGCCCTCCGCCGGGACGATGAAGCCGCCCTCTCCCTGGATCGGCTCGATGATGACGGCGGCGAGGTTGTCGGCGCCGATCTGCTTCTCGAGCTGCAGGATCACGCGGGCGGCGGCCTCTGCGCCGTCGAGACCGTCGCGGAACGGGTACGACATCGGCGCACGGTACACCTCAGGGGCGAACGGGCCGAAGCCGCTCTTGTACGGCATCGACTTCGCGGTCAGCGCCATGGTGAGGTTGGTGCGGCCGTGGTAGCCGTGGTCGAAGGCGACGACGGCCTGGCGACCGGTGTGCTTGCGGGCGATCTTGATCGCGTTCTCGACGGCCTCGGCGCCGGAGTTGAACAGGGCGCTCTTCTTGGCGAAGTCGCCGGGAGTGAGGCGGTTGAGCGCTTCGGCGACACCGATGTACGACTCGTACGGCGAGATCATGAAGCAGGTGTGCGTGAACTGCGCGGCCTGCGCGGCCACGGCTGCGGCGATCTTGGGGTGCGCGTTGCCGACGGTCGTCACGGCGATGCCGGAGCCGAGGTCGATCAGCGAGTTGCCGTCGGCATCCACGACCACTCCCCCGCCGGCGGCGACGGCCGCGACGGGAACCGTGTGCCCGACGCCGGCGGCGACGGCATCGGCCTTGCGGGCGAGGATCTCGGCCGAGCGGGGGCCGGGAAGGTCGGTGACGAGACGACGCTCCTGGGGGAGGTCGGGTCCGCCGAGCGGGACTGCAACAGCTGCGGTGTCGAGGAGAGCCATGTCCGTGAGCGTACGACCGCATCCGGCGTCGGCGCATTCGCCCGGCTGTACAATCTGGGAGAGGTCATCGCCCGACCGTATAAGCGCTGATCCGGATGCCGAGAGGACCGCAGCGCATGGACGACGCCGAACAGCCCACGCTGCGCGCTCTCTTCCGGCGCCGCGATCTCGGGCTCGTGCTGATCTCGGACGCGGACGGCCTTCCGGACGGCGCCCTCGATCGCGCCCTGCGGTGGGTGCACAGCTCCGACCTCGCCGACCCGACGCCGTTCCTCGCCGAGGACCTCGCACTGCTGACGACGGGTACCCAGTTCGACGTCGGCACCGATTTCGACGTCTACGTCGGGCGGCTGGCGGATCGCGGGGTGCTCGGCCTCGGATTCGGCACGGACGTGCACCGTGCCGCGATCCCCGACGAGCTGATCCTCGAGTGCGCACGCCGCGGGATCCCCCTCTTCGAAGTCCCCTATCGCACGCCCTTCATCGCCGTCGCCCGCGCGCACTCCGAAGCGATCGCGGCGCAGGCCTACGCCCGCAGGTCGTGGGCGCTCGACACCCAGCGCGCACTCGCACTGGCCGCGCTGCGCCCCCGCGGACTCGACGCGACCGTCGCAGAGCTCGGCCGCCGTCTGGATGTCTGGGCCGGAATGTACGACGCGTCCGGCGCCCTGCAGCTGTCGCACCCCCGATCGGCCGTCACTGCAGGACGACTGACCGAGCTCGGCGAACGGGTCACCGAGATCCTCACCCGTGGGCTCGAGGCCGGGCAGTCGCTCACGATCGACGATCAGACGTTCACGCTCTTCACGGTGGGGCGCGGCGGACACCTGCGCGGGGTGATCGCGTTGGCTGTCGATGCGCTCGACGCCGAGGCGCGCACGGTCGTGACGTCGGTGATCGCGATGGCCGGACTTGCGCTCGAGCAGAGCGACCAGCTCGCCCGCAGCAAGCGTCGGCTGAACTCGCAGCTGCTGAGCTCGCTGCTCGACGACGATCCGTCCCTCGCGCGGAAGGTCCTCGGCTCGATGCCCTCGGCACCCGTGGTGGTCGCGATCGCCGCGGATGCTCCGACCGGCCCGTTCGCCGACTGGTGGGATCGGCGCAGGGCCGAGCACGGCACCGCCAGCTTCCTCGCCGAATCATCCGAGGGCGTGGTGCTCTGCCTGTCCATGGCCGATGACGCACTGCTCGACGAGGTCGCCACCCGGTTCGGCATCCGCATCGGCGCGTCCGGTTCCGAGTCGTACGACGCGTTCTCCCGAGCCCACGCACAGGCGCTCGCGGCGCTGCGCCAGCAGTCCGGCGCCGGGGTGTTCCACTTCGCCGATGCCGCCGGATCCAGCATCCTCAGCGCACTGGCCACGGATGAGGCCCGGCTGGTCGCCGAATCGCGGCTCGCGCCGATCCGCGACCACGACGCGCGATCCGGCGGCGACCTCGAACGGTCCCTGCGCACCTGGCTCGAGCACGATGCGAAGGCGGATCCTGCGGCGGCGGCACTCGGTGTGCACCGCCACACGCTGCGGTCGCGGATCGCCCAGGCCGGAGCGCTCCTGGGAAGCGACCTCTCGTCGTTCCCCGCCCGCGCCGAGCTGTGGACGCTGCTGCAGACCGCACGGGACTGAACCGGGGTCCTCGACCGAACGGCCGGCGGTCCCCGCCCGGCGGAGTGGGCGGATGCCGGGCCTCCGCCATCCGCGCGCCCTTCAGTCGGGCCGTCGTTCGGCGGGGTGGAGGTAGCGCCCGACGAACTCCTCGAAGAGCGGGACCATGCCGACGGAATCGTCGAGGAGCCACTGGAGCTGGATGCCGTCCATGACCGCGCTGATCAGCCGGGCCGCCCGAGCGGGGTCGATGTCCTCGCGCACCTCTCCGTCGGCCTGACCTCGCCGCAGGATCTCTTCTGCGGCCACGGCGCGCTCGCGGTATCGGGCGGCGAAGTCGGCGTGCGACGGGTGGCCGGGGTCTGTGGCCTCCGCCGAGACGATCGCGTAGAGGGCGGTGAGACCCCGCGAGGTCTGGTTGTGCGCGACGACGCGCGTGGCCTGTTCGATCAGGGTGTGCTCGGCAGGGTCGCCCGCCGCCTCCCGCACCTTCTCGTCACGTTGGTGGAGCACCTCGGCGAAGAGCTCCTCCTTGCCCGCGAAATGGTGCAGCAGGCCGGTCGGCGTCACGCCGACGCGCTTCGCGATCTCCCGCAGGGATCCACCGTGGAATCCCGTGCGGGAGAACACCGCGAGCGCTTCGTCGACGATCGCCTGCCTGCGCGCCTGGCCGGTGGCGTAGGGACCGCGAGGCCGTCGCGCCGCCATCGGCTGCTCATCCGTGCTCATGCGCCCGTCCTGTCTCTCGGCGCGAAAGCGCGGACCTCAGCCGTGGTGGCCGTTCCCCGTTCCCCACGACGAGCCGAACACCTGCTGCCGCATGGCGGGCCGCAGGCGCTGCTCCATGTCGCGATCCACGAAGTAGTCCTTGAGTGTATCTTTCGTGAGCTCGTTGCCGATCGCGGCCATGATCATCGACTGGTCGAGCGACAGGTAGCGCTCGGCGATCGTGCCGCTCTTCACCGCCACCGCGTCGAAGAACCCGCCGGGGCCGTAGGCGCCGAGGTCCGTCTCGATGCCGCGCAGGTTGTCGAGCGCGCCCGTGCGATCGTACGGAAGCGCCAGGAACGCGGCGTGCGGCGTCACGACCCCGTCACCGAACTCCGGAGCGGGATCGGTCCCCGTGGTGCATCCGGGCCTGTCGATGTCGACGTCGGTCTTCTCCGCGTCCGAGGTGTACCCGTCCGCCCGCATCCCGGCTACGTCGACCCCGTACTCCGCGTACCCGCCGAACGGGTCGCTCGCGGGCGAGAAGCCCCAATAGCCGTATCCGGCCTCGTCCAGCCCGTGCTGCTTCTGCACGGCGACGGTGATCGGGTGGTTGAGCTTCCACGAACGCGGACCCCACGTGGTCTCCGGCACGAGCAGGTCGGGCATCAGCGACTCGAACATGCTGCCGCCCCAGCTCGGCACGAACGACATCCCGTCATATGCGTAGGCGCCCTCCCACACCTCGACGCCGTCATAGGTGCGGTACTCGCCCTGAGGGAGCTGCTCCTGCCACGCCCAGTCGCACCCGGGAGGCATCGTGCGATGCGTGCCGTACAGGGCCGTGGCCGGGATCTGACCGTTCGCGATGCCGAGGTAGGTCGCGATGCGGCTCTCGCTCACGGTCGTGTCGTAGTGGTGGCACGTGTAGAACGCGGTGTCCCCCGAGCCGTTGTACATCGGCGCCTCGACGCTGCAGTCCGGCGGAGCCGCATCCCAGAAGCCCCCGCGGTTCGTGCCTGCAGGGAGTCCTGCCGCGCCTTCGGGGTCGAAGAACGCCGCGAAGTCCATGGAGTCGTACAGCGCGTCCGCCTGCTGCGCGAGGTCGGGCTCCGCTTCGCGGACGATGCGCAGTGCGGCGGCGAGCCACCCGTTGTCGACCGTGCTGAGGAACGGGTGCACCGGGTCTCCCGAGTCGGGCCATGTCGTGAGCTTCTCGCCGGTCGTCGGCGAGTACCAGTTGTAGAACATGCCGCTGGCGTCGTTGCGCTCGAGGGTTCCGAGTGTCTCCAGCGTCGTCGACATGCGATCGCGCGCCTCCTCGTCGCTGATGACTCCGAGGTCGCGAGCCGTGACCGTCGACCACAGGTATCCGCCGATGTTCGTCGGCGAGGTGTAGGCGCTCGGCGTCTCGAGGTCGCCGCTCACGTTGTCGGCGGGAAGGCCGGTCTCCTCATCGGTCATCGCGTCGAGGGAGTGCCAGGTGTCCACCGCCCAGCGGTTCAGGTCACCGGTGCCGGGGCGTCCACCGCCGGCCGTCGCGGGCCCGGCGACCGTCAGGCCCGCAGTCACGAGTCCGATCGTCGCCAGCGTGCTCATCCATCGCTTCATCGTGTCTCCTCATCGAGAACGGCGCCGCCGAGCGCGGCGCTCCGACCTGCGAAAACCTAACACGTGTTCGTTGTTCGCTCAACCCCCTCCTCGTGACAGGAAGGCGACCGGAATCGACGGCGCGTGCGGGCGCTCAGCGCGGCGCGTGCGGGCGCTCAGCGCGGCGCGTGCGCCTCGAGGAACTCGTACACATCCGTCGTGTCGACGCCCGGGAAGGCCCCGGTCGGCAGTGTGGCGAGCAGAGTGCGCGGGGTCCTGACGTTCGGCCAGGAGTTCTCGCGCCACCGCCCTTCGAGGTCGGCGGGCGCCCGCCGGCAGCACACCTCGACCGAGTGCTTCGAGACTCCGCGATGCGGGGTGTCGCGCCCGACGAACCACTTCGTGTCGTCGAATCGCACGCCGACGCTGACCGAGTGCAGTCCCTCACTCGACGCCTCGACGCGGGCCGTGCACCAGTAGGTGCCGTTGCCCGTGTCCGTGTACTGGTAGTACGGGTTGAAGCGGTCGTCCTCGTCGAACACCACGCGGCTGGTCCATCGGCGGCAGCACATCTGCCCCTCGATCGATCCGAGGCGATCGGTCGGGAAGTTCACGTCATCGTTCTCGTACGCCTTCGTGATCGTGCCCGACTCGTGCACCTTGAGGAAGTGCACGGGGATGTCGAGGTGGCGCGTCGCGAGGTTCGTGAATCGGTGCGCAGCGGTCTCGTACGACACCGAGTACGCGTCGCGCAGATCCTCGATCGAGATCGCCCTGCGCGTCTTCGCATCCTTCAGCGCCGGCACGACGTGGGCCTCCGGCACCAGCAGCGCCCCGGTGAGGTAGTTCGTCTCGACGCGCTGGCGCAGGAACTCGGCATAGCTGCGCGGCTCGGAGTGACCGAGGATGCGGCTGGACAGCGCTTGCAGCACCGCGGTCCGGGCATCCCCCTTGGCCGGGACGCTGCTCGAGAGGTACAGACGTCCGTTCGCGAGGTCGGCGACGCTGCGGGTGGTCTGCGGCAGGTCCGGGGCGTAGTGCAGGGTGAATCCGAGGTAGGCGGCGATCTCGGAGGCCGTCCGCTGGGTGAGGGGTCCGCCGGGGTGCCCGACCGCCGCGAGGATCTCCGCCGCCTTCGTCTCGAGATCGGCGAAGTGGTTGTCCTGCCGCCGCATGAGGTGGCGGAGCTCGACGTTCGCGCGCCTGGCCTCCTCGGGAGTGGCCGCGCGCTCATCCTTGAGCCGGTCGATCTCGCCGTGCAGTGCGAGCAGGGCCTTGAGCGCGTCCGTCGGCATGCTCTTCGCGATCCGGAAGGGCTCGATGCCGAGAGCCTGGAAGGTCTGCCCCTTCATGGCCCGTTCGAGGGCGATCTCGATCGCACTGCGTTCATCGAGCGGCTCGCCCTCGAGCAGCGCGTCGATCGTGACGCCGAGAGCGCGCGCGATCGACTGCAGCTGCGTGAGCTTGGGCTCGCGCTTGCCCGTCTCGATCATCGACATCTGGCTGGGCGCTCGATCGACCGCCGCCGCGAGGTCGTCGAGGGTCATCCCGCGCGCCGTGCGCAGCTGACGGATGCGGCGTCCGATCGTGAGGGCGTCGGCGTCTTCTTCGACCGCTGGAGTGCTCATGCGGCCGATTCTGTCACAGAAACAGAATTTTAGCTGATCTTCACTCCCCCATCGGCCATCGAAGGGTGCGAACTTCACACACAGTGGAAACACGCCACCCGGCTTCACGGTCCGGGCATCCAACGGAGGAGACACCATGACGAACACCGCCCAGAACCACACCCCCCGCCCCGCAGGGCTGCGCGCCGGGGACCAGGTTCAGACGGCCGCCGAGCTCCGGGAGATCTGGGAGACGGATCCCCGCTGGGACGGCGTCGAGCGCACGTACACGGCAGAGGACGTCATCCGCGTCCGCGGCTCGGTCCGCGAGGACGCGACGCTCGCGCACCGCGGAGCCGAGAACCTGTGGAACCTGCTGCACACCGAGGACTACGTCCGGGCACTGGGCGCCTACACAGGCGGGCAGGCGGTGCAGCAGGTGCGGGCGGGCCTCAAGGCCATCTACCTCTCGGGCTGGCAGGTCGCGGCCGACGGCAACCTCGCCGGTCAGACCTACCCCGACCAGTCGCTGTACCCCGCCAACTCGGTGCCGGCGGTCGTGCGTCGCATCAACAACGCGCTGATCCGTCAGGACCAGCTCGAGCACGCCGAGGGCGATGTCACGCAGGACTGGCTCGCGCCGATCGTCGCCGACGCCGAGGCGGGCTTCGGAGGACCGCTCAACGCCTACGAGCTCGCGCAGTCGCTGATCCAGGCCGGTGCCGCAGCCATCCACTGGGAGGACCAGCTCGCGAGCGAGAAGAAGTGCGGCCACCTCGGCGGAAAGGTGCTCGTGCCGACGCAGCAGCACATCCGCACCCTGAACGCCGCGCGTCTCGCCGCCGACGTGGCCGGAGTCCCGACGGTGATCATCGCCAGGACGGATGCTCTCGCGGCCGACCTGCTCACCAGCGATGTCGACGAGCG
Source organism: Microbacterium sp. Bi98 (assembly GCF_918698045.1). Lineage (NCBI taxonomy): Bacteria > Bacillati > Actinomycetota > Actinomycetes > Micrococcales > Microbacteriaceae > Microbacterium > Microbacterium sp. Bi98. The sequence goes on from NZ_CAKKLK010000001.1 coordinate 379,958, forward strand.
CGACCAGCAGTTCACCACCGGCGAGCGCACGACCGAGGGCTTCTACCGCATCCGCCCCGGCATCGAGTCGGTCATCAGCCGAGGCCTCGCCTTCGCGCCGTACGCCGATCTGCTGTGGGTCGAGACGGGTGAACCCGACATCGAGCTGGCACGTGAGTTCGCCGCCGCGATCCATGCCGAGTTCCCGGGCAAGCTGCTCGCCTACAACTGCTCACCGAGCTTCAACTGGAAGCGCCACCTGTCGGACGCCGAGATCGCGACGTTCCAGCAGGAGCTGGCTGACCTGGGCTACAAGTTCCAGTTCATCACGCTCGCCGGCTTCCACGCCCTGAACCACTCGATGTTCGACCTCGCCCGTGGCTACGCCGAACGCGCCATGAGCGCGTACGTCGAGCTGCAGGAGGCCGAGTTCGCCGCGGAGGCGAACGGCTACACCGCCACCAAGCACCAGCGCGAGGCGGGCACCGGCTACTTCGACGTCATCTCTACCGCGCTCAACCCCGACAGCGCGACCCTCGCCCTCGCCGGCTCCACCGAAGCCGCGCAGTTCCACTGAGCCACTTGTGAAGGACACACGATCATGACCACTCCCATCGCTCCCCCGACCACCAGCCCGACCACGGCTCCGATCCAGACCACGCAGCAGGGTCCGGCGATCGCGGTCACCGGTCCGCTGCGCGACCGCTACGACGAGATCCTCACCCCCGAGGCGATCGCCTTCCTCACCGAGCTGCACCACCGATTCGCCTCGCGCCGCCACGATCGGCTCGCCGACCGGATGCGCCGTCGGTTCGAGATCGGCAACGGCCACGACCCGCGCTTCCGCGACGACACCGCGCACATCCGCGCGGATGCCGACTGGCGGGTCGCAGGCGCGGGGCCGGGTCTCGAGGACCGCCGCGTCGAGATCACGGGTCCGACCGACCCGAAGATGACGATCAACGCACTGAACTCGGGTGCTCGCGTGTGGCTCGCCGACCAGGAGGATGCCACGAGTCCGACCTGGAAGAACGTCGTCGAGGGGCAGCTGTCGCTGCGCGACGCGATCCGCGGCGAGCTGTCCTTCCGCTCCCCCGAAGGCAAGGAGTACCACGTCACCGCCGAGCGCACACCGACGATCGTGATGCGTCCGCGTGGCTGGCACCTGCCGGAGAAGCACCTGCAGTTCACCGACCGCGCGGGGCGCCGCACGGCGGCATCCGGCTCGCTCGTCGACTTCGGCCTGTACTTCTTCCACAACGCGCAGGAGCTCATCGCGAACGGTCGGGGCCCCTACTTCTACATCGCGAAGATCGAGTCGAGCGAGGAGGCGAAGCTGTGGGACGACGTGTTCTCCTTCAGCGAGGAGTACATCGGCATCCCGCACGGCACCGTCCGCGCGACCGTGCTGATCGAGACCCTGCCCGCGGCCTTCGAGATGGACGAGATCCTCTACGAGCTGCGCGACCACTGCGCGGGTCTCAACGCCGGGCGCTGGGACTACATCTTCTCGATCATCAAGAACTACCGCGGCCGCGGCGCGCGTTTCGTGCTCCCCGACCGCAGTGAGGTCACGATGACGGTGCCGTTCATGCGGGCGTACACCGAGCTGCTCGTGCAGACCTGCCACAAGCGGGGCGCCTACGCGATCGGCGGCATGAGCGCCTTCATCCCGAACCGCCGCGACCCCGAGGTGACCGAGCGGGCGATCGAGAAGGTCTCCGCCGACAAGAAGCGCGAGGCCGGCGACGGCTTCGACGGCACGTGGGTCGCGCACCCCGATCTGATCCCCACAGCGCTGGCGGAGTTCGACGCCGTGCTCGGCGACCACCCGAACCAGGTCGGCCGCCAGCGCCCCGAGGTCATGGTGACCGCGTCGCAGCTGCTCGACCTGCACATCGGGCGGCCGATCACCGCGCAGGGCGTGCGCGACAACGTGTCGGTGGCGATCCGCTACCTCGAGGCATGGCTGCGAGGGCTCGGCGCCGTGGCGATCGACAACCTGATGGAGGATGCCGCGACGGCGGAGATCAGCCGTTCGCAGGTGTGGCAGTGGATCCACCAGGACCGCTCCACCGAGGACGGCACCGCGATCACCGCCGACTACGTCGAGAGCCTGATCGCGGAGGTCCTCGGCGAGGTCGACCGGCACGACGGCGACAGGTTCGACGATGCCGCGTCGGTGTTCCGCGACGTCGCCCTGCAGGAGGAGTTCCCGGCGTTCCTCACACTCGGCGCCTACAGCAGGTTCCTCGTCGAGGAGGCCTGAGACTCTGACGAGGAGCCCCTCGGATGCCGCCATCGGCAGCCGAGGGGCTCCTCGTGCGTGATGCGGAGGACCGCCGGAGCCCGCCGTCGCCGGCGGGCGTAGCCTGAGAACATGAGCGACGTGTGGTCCGACATCTCGTCCGAGTTCCTTCACCTCTACCCGCGAGGGCGCCGACTGATCGCGGTCGCCGGAGCGGATGCCGAGCGCTCGCGTCGAGCGGCGGACGACCTCGCGACGGCGCTGATCGCCGCCGGGCAGCACGTCGAGCGTGCGCACAGCACGGATGCCGATGAAGCGGCGTTGCGCGGCGACGTGATCGCTCCGTTCCGCACCGGCTCCGATCCGGCGACGGTCCTGATCGTCTCGGGCCCGGCAGTGCTGCTCAGCCCGACGGCGAGGGGCCTCTGGAACTTCATCGTGTGGCAGCTCGCCGGTGATGAGGCCCCGCACTCGATCGCCGGCGCGATCGTCGACGTGACGGACCCGGCGGCTCCGACGCGGCGCTTCGCCGACTACTGCGCGCTGCCTTCCTCGTTCGGCGCGTGACGCCGAGGGGGATTCGCGGGTGCCCCGGTCTCCCCTGACCGAAGCACCCGCACGTCCACCCGCGCCCTCGCGCAGGTGGTCCGTCATGCCCGACGCTTTCGCGCCTGTCCCCCGAACTTCCGGACGGGCGATCCCGCCGCGTCCGGAAGCCGTGACGGCCGATGCGCCAGGAGCGGAGCTCCGTCGCGATCTGCCGTCATGGCCCGCCTGGGGACACGGGCAGGTTCAGGTTAGGAGCGGCTCCGACGATCCGGAAGCGCCGCAGGACGTTGCGTCACCCGGTGCGCTCGGCCCGGCACGCAGAACCCGCGTTGGCACCAGATTCGCGATCATGTGTCACTCTCTGTCGGAGTCGGCGAAGCAGCCGGACAGCACACGGCCGGCCCGCGGGCGCGCGCGTCGGTCCGCGACGGACAGCCCCGACCGGGTCGGCCCGATGGGCCGGCCTCGGTCAGGCGGTCGGGGCGGACTGCTCGTCGCTGAGCAGCATCGCCTCGGCGAGACGCGGCGGCTGCGTGCGGGCCGCGAGGCGGAAGGCACTGGGACTGTGCCCCACGTGCCGGGAGAACTGGGCCCGAAGCGCGGACGCGTCGGCGAAACCGGAGCGGGCTGCGACCGCCGCAAGGTCCTGCGGGGGCGTCGACAGCAGCTCTTCGCGCGCCGTCACGAGACGCCGACGCAGCAAGCGGCTCGCGGGGCTCTCGTCGGCACCTTCATACAGGCGGAACAGCTGGCGACGGCTGACGTGCAGGTCGGCGGCGAGCTCTGCGATGCCGAATGCCGGATCACGATGCCGCCGCTCGATGATGCGCCCCGCCTCCGCGCGGAACTCACTCGTCCGGCTGGTCTCGCCGTCGCCGGGGAACTGTCGGAAGAGCCCTCGCACGAGCGCGATCAGCGCCGCCTCGGTGCCGGCGAGCGCCCCCTGACCCTGATCCGGATCCTGCGCCCACTCGAACAGCATCCGCGCGAGTGAGGCTCCCGCTGCCCGGGTGAGTGGGGTGTCCGGGAACATGTCGGCCCCTCGAGCGAGGACGTGCCGATAGCCGGGGAGGGCCGCCACGGGAACGACGACCCCGGTCGAGTTGGTGACCCCGAACTGCTCGACGGCCGATGGGCCCAGGCTCGACATGAAGCCGACGCGGCCGACGCCCATGGCCTGCACCCCCGCCGCGGTGTTCAGGCGCTGCCCGCCCTGCTGCACCATCCCGACGATGATGATGTCCTCGCCCTCGGCGATCGCTCGCTCGTAGCTCACGGTGTGCGCCGTCTCGAGGGTGCTGTAGAGCATGGTCGAGCCGATGGACCTGCGAAGCAGCGTCGCCTCGAACGCATCCGGATCGTCGGCCTTCATCGCGCCGAAGTTCGACAGCTGCAGCATGCCGATTCGACCGTCGAGGCGAATGATCTGCTCGGAGAACCACGAGGGAAACGCGAACGCCTCGGCGCCTCCGATCGATGACGGCCACAGTCCGCCCGAGAGCCGGGCGAGCCAGCCGGCCAACTCCGCGTCGTCGATCATTCGCCCCATCGCAACCCCCAGCGGAAGCCCGCCGCGTGCGCATCGGCTGCTCCGTCCCCGCCCTCACCCTAGGTTCGCGCCAGAAGCCATGCAATATACGTTGCGTGCGGCCGCGAGAGCGGCGCTCCGCCCGCCGTCACGCGCGTCAGCGGAACGACGCAGCCACCGAGTTGCGGTGATAGTCGAACACGATGCTGGTCCTGGTCGAGGCGACGCTGCTCTGGGCCGACAGATGCTCGAGCACGAACTCCCGCATCTCCGATGAGTCGGCCACCGCGATGTGCAGCAGGAAGTCGTCATCGCCGCCGAGGAAGAAGACCTGGATCACCTGGGGCAGAGCGCGCACACGGTCGGCGAACTCGACGATGCTCTCGCGTCGAGCGCTCGGTCGAAGGCTCACTCCGATGATGGCCTGCAGGCCGGCGCCCAACTTCCGCTCGTCGACGCTGGCATGGAAGCCGCTGATGACTCCGCGTTCGACGAGTGCGCGCAGACGCGCGTGCGCGGTCGACGGCGCGACTCCGAGGTGACCCGCGAGCTCGGCGTTCGTCATCCGACCGTCCGCGCTCAGCAGCTGTACGATCCTCGCATCGATCGCGTCGAGCGCCGGCGCCCGAAGGGTATTCGGCTGAGGGGTTTCGGGTGACGTCTCCATACGAACGATTATGCAGGAATCAGCCGAAGCGCGAATCTTCTTCAGGCATTCTGTCGAATGATCGAAGTTTCTGCGATTCTGAAATGCACTCACGCAACCGTCACTTGGAGGATCGATGAAGATCGGCGTGCCGACCGAGGTCAAGAACAACGAGAACCGCACCGCGCTCACCCCCGCAGGCGCAGACCGTCTGGTGCACGAGGGCCACCGCGTGCTCGTGCAGTCCGGGGCGGGCGTCGGTTCGGGCATCTCCGACGAGGCCTATCGGATCGCGGGTGCCGAGATCGTCGACACCGCCGAGGAGACGTGGGGCGAGGCGGAGCTGTTGATCAAGGTCAAGGAGCCGATCGCCCAGGAGTACGGGTTCCTGCGCTCGGATCTCACCCTCTTCACCTACCTGCATCTGGCCGCCGACCGAGCGCTGACGACGGCGCTCGTCGACGCGGGCACCACCGCCGTCGCCTACGAGACGGTGCAGCTGCCCGACCGCAGCCTCCCTCTGCTCGTGCCGATGAGCGAGATCGCGGGACGCCTGTCCGTGACGATGGGGTCATACTCCCTCATGCGATCCGCAGGAGGACGGGGCGTGCTCATGGGAGGCATCGCGGGCGCCCCGCGCGCCAAGACCGTCGTGATCGGCGGCGGTGTCGCCGGTGAGCACGCGGCCGCGAACGCGCTCGGGCTCGGATCACAGGTGACCGTCATCGACATCTCGCTGCCGCGACTCCGCGAGCTCGAGCACCGCTACGGCGGTGCTCTGCAGACTCGCGCGTCGAGCCGGTACGACATCGCCGAAGAGCTCGCGACGGCCGACCTGGTCATCGGATCCGTGCTCATCCCCGGGGCTGCGGCGCCGAAGCTCGTGACCGACGACATGGTCGCGACCATGAAGCCCGGATCCGTGCTGGTCGACATCGCCATCGACCAGGGCGGATGCTTCGAAGGCTCGCGCCCCACGACGCATGACGACCCGACGTTCGCAGTGCACGACTCCATCTACTACTGCGTTGCGAACATGCCGGGCGCGGTGCCCGAGACGGCCACGCGCGCACTGACCAACGCCACGCTCCCCTATGTCTCGGCGATCGCCGGCAAGGGGTGGGAGCGTGCAGCAGCCGACGACGCCGCACTGGCCCAGGGCCTCAACGTCCAGGGCGGCCGCATCACCCTGGATGCCGTCGCGCGCGCGCACGGCATGAACACCGCCTGAGCGGAGAGCATCAGCACGAAAGAACCGTGATTCTTGACGACCATTCACCCGTCATCGGCGGGGTCGACCCGGGTACGCTCGTAGTCGTGACCGAACGCGCTCCTCTCTCCCGCAAGCTCTCCGCCATCGCCGAATCCGCGACCCTCAAGGTCGATGCCAAGGCCAAGGCACTCAAGGCCGAAGGCAAGCCGATCATCTCGTACGCCGCCGGCGAGCCCGATTTCGCGACCCCGCAGTTCATCGTCGACGCGGCCGCCGAGGCGCTCGCCGATCCCGCCAGCTACCGGTACACCCCGGCTCCGGGCCTGCCCGCGCTGCGCGAGGCGATCGCCGCGAAGACGCTGCGTGACTCCGGCCTCGAGGTCTCGCCGAGCCAGGTCATCGTGACCAACGGCGGCAAGCAGTCGGTCTACCAGGCGTTCCAGGCCGTGGTGAACCCGGGCGACGAAGTGCTTCTGCCTGCGCCGTACTGGACGACCTACCCCGAGGCGATCCGTCTTGCGGACGGCACGCCGGTCGAGGTCTTCGCGGGCGCCGATCAGGACTACAAGGTCACCGTCGACCAGCTCGAGGCCGCTCGCACCGAGCGCACGACCGCGCTCGTGTTCGTGTCGCCCTCCAACCCCACCGGATCGGTGTACACGGCCGAGGAGACGGCGGCGATCGGCGAGTGGGCACTCGAGCACGGCATCTGGGTCATCTCCGACGAGATCTACCAGAACCTCACCTATGAGGGCGTCAAGGCGACCTCCATCGTCGAGGCCGTGCCCGCGGTGGCGGGGCAGACGATCCTCGTCAACGGCGTCGCGAAGACCTACGCCATGACCGGCTGGCGCGTGGGCTGGATGGTCGGACCGGCGGATGCCATCAAGGTCGCCGCGAACCTGCAGTCCCACCTGTCGAGCAACGTCAACAACGTCGCACAGAAGGCGGCGATCGCTGCCCTCAACGGGCCCCAGACCGAAGCCGAGCAGTTCCGCGAGGCGTTCGACCGCCGCCGCCGCCTCATCGTGTCCGAACTGTCGAAGATCGACGGACTCGTGGTGCCGAACCCGCTGGGCGCCTTCTACGTCTACCCCGACGTGCAGGGTCTGCTCGGACGCACGTGGGGCGGCAAGACGCCGACGACCTCGCTCGAGCTCGCCGACCTCATCCTCGAGCAGGCCGAGGTGGCCGTCGTCCCGGGCGAGGCATTCGGTCCCTCCGGGTACATCCGCATGTCGTACGCGCTCGGCGACGACCAGCTCCTCGAGGGTGTGCAGCGACTGCAGCGTCTGTTCGCCTGAGGCCGGTCTGCGACGAGATCAGTCCTCGTCGTGGAAGCCGATCAGCCAGCGGATGCCGTAGCGGTCGGTGACGGTGCCGTCGTAGTCGCCCCACACGCGCTTCTGCAGGGCGTCGGTCACTCGGCCGTGCTCTGACAGCCGGTCGAACCAGCTCGTCAGCGTCGACGCGTCGGCGGTGCCGAGCAGAGAGAGGAACATCCCGCTCATCTGCACGGCATCGTCGTCCGCGCCGGCATCGGCTCCCGCCAGTTCGACCGGTCCTGAGAGCTGCCCGTGGGCGACCGCATCGGCCGGACCGTCTGCACGACCCGCACTGGCATAGTCGACGAGCTGAAGCTCTCCTCCGAAGACGTCACGGTAGTGCTCCAGCGCTTCGGCCGCGTTTCCGGGAAACAGCAGGTACGGGATCAGTCCGCTCATGCCGCGAGTGTACGGCGAACGGGCGACGTTGTCAGGCGGGCGCGGGCTCGCTGCGTCGCGACTCAGAGCTCGACGCAGAGCAGCACGGGCTCCGGCTGCAGCACGAGACCGAACTCCGAATGGACGCGGCTCTGGATGAATCGTGCGAGCTCCGAGACCTCGGCCGCTGTCGCCCCGCCCCGGTTGGTGAGGGCGAGCGCGTGCTTCGTCGAGACCGAGGCGCGCGAGCGCGGCAGCTTGAACCCCTTGCGGATTCCGGCCTGCTCGATCAGCCACGCTGCACTCACCTTGACGTCGGGGGCCTCCGGCTTGGCGGGAGGGACATACCCGTCGTACGAGGCGAGCGGGATCACCGTGACGGTATCCAGATCCGGGGTCACCGGCCACCGCGGGCACTCGGGCGGCAGAGCACGGGCCACGACCTCCGGCACGATCGCATTCTGGAAGAACGAGCCGACGCCATGGGTGTCCGGATCGTTCTCGTCGAGCAGCATCCCCTTCGAGGCGCGGGTGGCGAGGATCCGCTCGCGTACCCAGGTCAGCGGCACCGGGGCGTCGGAGTCCAGACCCAGCGCCCTCCTGAGCTGCTCGCCGCGCACCACGCGCTCGTCAGCGACGAGAAGGTCGACCGTGACCGACAGGATGACGGCCCGACGCTGCGGCACGCTGCCGTAGTGATGCTTGAGCACGGAGGTGCGGAAACCGAGCCCCAGTTCGGATGCCGGCACCACCGACACCTCGCCGGTGGCCTCGTCGATCAGCTCGACCTCGACCAGGGTCTCCTGGATCTCCTGCCCGTACGCCCCGATGTTCTGCACGGGCGAGGCGCCGACGGTGCCCGGGATGCCGCTCATCGCCTCGAGACCGGCGTAACCGTGCTCGACCGCATAGGCGACGAGATCGTCCCAGCCATGCCCCGCCTGCACACGCAGCCTGATGCGTCCCTCGTGCGGCGAGGGCAGCTCCTCGATGCCGCGGGTGAGGACGCGGATGACCGTCCCCTCGAACGACTCGTCGCCGATGAACAGGTTGGATCCTCCGCCCAGCACGAACCACTCGTCGCCGCGTGACCAGACATCGGTGAGCGCGTCGATCAGCTCCGCCGTGGTCGATGCCTCGAGCATGCGCTCCGGGGCGCCTCCCGTGCGCAGGGTCGTGAGAGTCGCGAGCCTCAGCGGCTCGACCTCGTGCACAGCGCCACCCATCAGGAGGCGACGCGCAGCTGCGCCTTGACGAGGACCGTCGTCTCAGCGAACGTGACCTTGAGATCGATCCGAGTCGACTCGTCGTCGACGGCACCGACGGTCGCGATGACGTGGAGGTCCGCTCCCTCGGTCGGGTGCACCACGACCGGCTTGGTGAAGCGCACGCCGTAGTCGAGGATCCGCGTTCCCGGTTCGAGAGCCGCGACGACCACCGACGACGCGATGCCCATCGTGAGCATGCCGTGCGCGAGCACTCCCGGCAGACCCACCTCGGCGGCGATGTCGTCCCGGTAGTGGATCGGATTGAAGTCACCCGATGCTCCTGCGTACCGCACGAGCGATTCGCGGGTGAGATGGACGGTGCGCTCCGCGACGACGTCTCCGACAGCGAACGGCATCACTCGGCTCCTTCTTCCGCGCCGACCAGCAGCACGCTGGTGGCGGTGACGACGTGCTCGCCGTCGGCATCCGTGATCTCGGCCGCGCTGGTGATCATGGCGTTGCCGCCCATCATGCGGATGCCGGTCACGCGCAGTCGACCTGTGAGCTCGTCACCCGCGACGATGGGGCGCGAGTACGCGAACTTCTGCTCGGCGTGGATCGTGCGCGCCAGGACGATGCCGGAGTCCGGTTCGGCGAGGAGCTGCTGGAGAGTGTGGTCCTGGATGACCATCGCGAACGTCGGGGGCGCGACGACGTCGGCGAAACCGGCTGCGCGAGCCGCCTCGACGTCGGTGTGCTGCGGTGCATCGGCGAAGACGGCACGCGCGAACTCACGCACCTTCTCACGGCCGACGAGGTAGGGGGACGTCGGCGGGAACTCCCGGCCGACCAGATCTTGGTTGACTGCCACCCCTCGATCCTACTTTCTCGGTCATGGGGCGCGGTGCCCGTAAGCCGGAACTAAGGGCGTTCAGTCCTTCTTCTTGCGCCCCTTGATCGCCTTCATCGCCATCTGCACCGCGATCACCACGAGGTATGCCGCGAACAGCATGTTGCCCACCGTGGGGTCGATCAGAGTGGCCAGCCAGGCTCCGAGCGCGGTGGTCGTGCAGGCGGAGACCCCGACGATCGCCGCGGCCACGAGATCGACGTTGTGATTGCGCAGGTTGCCGATGGTGCCCGAGATCGCGGTCGGGATCATCATGAGCAGCGACGTGCCCTTGGCCACGAGGTCGCTCGTACCGAATGCGAGCATCAGCACGGGCACCACGATCACGCCCCCGCCGACACCGATCAGACCGGCGAGGACTCCGGTGCCGACTCCGACCGCGAGCAGCGCGAGCCCGTTGAGCAGCTCCAGCTCGAACTCGGCGTCGCGCGAAGGGACGACCAGGAACAGGCTCACGATCACGATCGCCAGGAAGCCGACGAAGAACCAGCGCAGCACCGTCTGCGAGATCTTCGGCAGCAGCCGCGTGCCGATCTGCGCACCCACCACGGCGCCTGCCGCCAGGATGAGAGCGGGGATCCACGCCACCGATCCGTTGATCGCGTAGGAGATCACGCCCACCGTCGCCGTCGGGACGATCGCTGCAAGCGACGTGCCGGCGCCGAGACGCTGGTTGAAATGCAGGAAGAGCACGAGCAGCGGAACGATCACCGTGCCGCCGCCGACGCCGAAGAGGCCGGAGAGGAGGCCTGCGATCAGGCCGATTCCGATGAATGCCGTATAGGCGCGAGGCCCTCTGCTCAGGGTCTCTGCATCGCTCACCGGATCAGCCTACTCTCCGCGGCGTCGGCACCTCGGTCATGTGTCCTCCATACCCCTGGGACCGGGTCTCCTCCTGTGCGACACTGGATCGCATCAGACGGCGTCGTCGATGACCCGGATCGAAGGAGATCTCATGGTGCGCAGTTCCTATCCCGATGTCGAGATCCCCGCGGTCTCGATCCACCAGTTCCTCTTCGGAGACGTCGAGGAAGACCGTCTCGACGCAGTCGCCCTCGTCGACGGAGTCAGCGGCGCCACCACGACCTACCGTCAGCTGATCGCCCAGATCGACCTCTTCGCGGGCGCGCTTGCAGCGCGAGGGGTGGACGTCGGGACGAAGGTCGGGGTCCTCTGTCCCAACATCCCGGCCTTTGCGACGGTCTTCCACGGCATCCTGCGGGCAGGAGCGACGGCGACCACGATCAACTCCCTGTACACGGCCGAGGAGATCGCGAACCAGCTGACCGACGCCGAGGCGACGTGGCTGATCACCGTCTCGCCGCTGCTGCCGGGCGCGAAGGCCGCCGCGGACGCCGTCGGACTCGCCGTCGACCACGTGATCGTCCTCGACGGCGCCGAGGGGCATCCGTCGCTGCCTGCCCTGCTCGGCGAGGGTCGCCCCGCTCCCGAAGTGAGCTTCGACCCGGCGACGCATCTCGCCGTACTCCCCTACTCCTCGGGCACGACCGGCCGACCCAAGGGCGTCATGCTGACCCACCGCAACCTGATCGCGAACGTCAGCCAGTGCCGCTCGACGATCTCTCTCCGTGACGACGACCGAGTACTCGCCGTCCTGCCGTTCTTCCACATCTACGGGATGACGGTGCTGCTGAACTTCGCGCTGCGCCAGCGCGCGGCTCTGGTCACGATGCCGAAGTTCGACCTGACGGAGTTCCTCCGGGTCGTGCAGGAGCACCGGACGAGCTGGGTCTTCATCGCGCCGCCGATCGCCGTCGCGCTCGCGAAGCATCCGCTCATCGATCAGTACGACACCTCCGCGATCAAGGTCATCTTCTCGGGGGCTGCTCCGCTCGACGGCGCTCTCGCATCCGCAGTGGCCGATCGACTGGGGTGCACGGTCTGTCAGGGCTACGGAATGACGGAGACGAGCCCGGTCACGCACGCGATCCCGTACGACCGCCCTGACATCGACCGCTCGTCCGTGGGGATGCTGCTCGCGAACACGGAGGCGCGTCTCGTCGCGGAGGACGGCTCCGATGTCACTGCGCCGGCCGAGGGCGCAAGCGACCCCGGCGAGCTCCTGATCCGCGGTCCCCAGGTGATGGCCGGATACCTCAACCGGCCGGATGCGACGGCCGAGATGCTCGACAGCGACGGCTGGCTTCACACCGGCGACGTGGCGACGGTGACGCACGACGGCATCTTCCGGATCGTCGACCGTCTCAAGGAGCTCATCAAGTACAAGGGCTACCAGGTCGCGCCGGCCGTGCTCGAGGCGGTCCTGCTCGAGCATCCGGCCATCGCCGATGCGGCCGTGATCGGCGTGCCCGACGCGGATGGACAGGAGGTACCCAAGGCGTTCGTGGTCGCGCAGCAGGGAGCAGACCTCGACGCGGATGCGGTGATGGCGCACGTCGCCGCCCATGTCGCGCCTCATGAGAAGGTGAGGCAGGTCGAGTTCATCGACGCCATTCCCAAGTCGGCATCCGGCAAGATCCTGCGCAAGGATCTGCGCGCACGCTGAGTCCAGGCGCCGGATACACGAAGAAGCCCGCCGTCCCTCACGGGGCGGCGGGCTTCTTCGAGTGAGCGAGGTGCTTACTCGGACTTCTTCTCGACAGCGTCCTCGGCGGCAGCCTCGGCTGCTTCGCCCTCGGCCTGCGACTCGGCGCCGGCCTCGACGGTCTCGTCTGCCGGAGCCTCCTCGACGGGAGCCTCCTCAGCGGGAGCCTCCTCGACGACCTCGGCCGGCTTCTCAGCCTTGGCAGCCTTCTTGGTGGACTTCGCCTTGGGGGTGACGGGCTCGAGAACGAGCTCGATCACTGCCATGGGGGCGTTGTCACCCTTGCGGTTGCCGACCTTCGTGATGCGGGTGTAGCCACCCTCACGGTCTGCGACCAGCGGGGCGATCTCGGCGAAGAGCGTGTGCACGACGCTCTTGTCGCCGATGACCGAGAGAACGCGACGACGAGCGTGCAGGTCTCCGCGCTTGGCGAAGGTGATCAGGCGCTCGGCGAGCGGACGCAGGCGCTTGGCCTTGGTCTCGGTCGTCTTGATCGACTTGTGGGTGTACAGAGCCGCCGCGAGGTTGGCAAGCAGCAGGCGCTCGTGTGCGGGGCCGCCTCCGAGGCGGGGACCCTTAGTGGGCTTGGGCATAATCGTCTAACTCCTGGTCAGAAAGGTCGGGTATCAGAAGGACTCGTCTTCGCTGCCGCCGTAGAAGTGGGCGCCGTCGAAACCGGGCACCGAATCCTTGAGCGACAGACCGAGCGAGATGAGCTTGTCGCGCACCTCGTCGACCGACTTCTGGCCGAAATTGCGGATGTTCATGAGCTGCGTCTCCGACAGGGCGACGAGCTCGGAAACAGTGTTGATGCCCTCACGCTTCAGGCAGTTGTACGAGCGGACGGAGAGGTCGAGGTCCTCGATCGGCATCGACAGCTCGCTGGAGTTCACTGCCTCCACCGGTGCCGGGCCGATCTCGATGCCCTCAGCCTCGACGTTCAGCTCGCGGGCGAGACCGAACAGCTCGGTGAGCGTCTTCGCAGCCGAAGCGACGGCGTCGCGGGGGCTGATGGCGGACTTGGTCTCGACGTCGAGGACGAGCTTGTCGAAGTCGGTGCGCTCACCCGCACGGGTGGCGTCGACGCGGTAGCTGACCTTGAGCACCGGCGAGTAGATCGAGTCGATCGGGATCTGACCGGCCTCGGCGTACTCGTTGCGGTTCTGCGTCGCCGAGACGTAGCCGCGGCCACGCTCGATCGTGAGCTCGAGCTCGAACTTCGCCGTCTCGTTGAGCGTCGCGATGACGAGCTCGGGGTTCTGGACCTCGACACCGGCCGGAGCCGAGATGTCAGCGGCGGTCACTTCGCCCGAACCGGTCTTGCGCAGGTAAGCGGTGATGGGCTCGTCGCGCTCCGACGAGACCACGAGCTGCTTGATGTTGAGGATGATCTCGGTGACATCCTCCTTCACGCCGGGGATGGTGCTGAACTCGTGCAGCACGCCGTCGATGCGAACGCTGGTGACCGCGGCGCCGGGGATCGACGACAGCAGGCTGCGACGAAGCGCGTTGCCGATCGTGTATCCGAAGCCGGGCTCCAGAGGCTCGATGATGAACCGGCTACGGTTCTCGACGATCTTTTCCTCGGTCAGTGTGGGACGCTGTGCAATAAGCACTCTGTGTTCCTTTCGATCACATGCCCGCTATATGACATGTGGTGGGGTGAGGTCTTGAGTTTTGGGAGTCGATGCCCGCGCTGGCGGGCGTCGAGCCGCTCGGACCCGAAGGACCGAGCGGCTCAACAAGCCGGATCAGACGCGGCGGCGCTTCGGCGGGCGGCAGCCGTTGTGCGCCTGCGGCGTGACGTCCTGGATCGAGCCGACCTCGAGGCCGGCGGCCGTCAGCGAGCGGATCGCGGTCTCGCGACCCGAGCCCGGTCCCTTGACGAAGACGTCGACCTTCTTGACGCCGTGCTCCTGCGCCTGGCGGGCGGCCGACTCGGCAGCCATTCCAGCGGCGTAGGGCGTCGACTTGCGCGAGCCCTTGAAGCCCACGCCACCCGACGATGCCCAGCTGATGACAGCGCCGGACGGGTCGGTGATCGAGACGATCGTGTTGTTGAACGTCGACTTGATGTGGGCGTGGCCCAGCGCGATGTTCTTCTTTTCCTTGCGGCGCGGCTTGCGCGCGGCGGCCTTGGGTGCAGCCATGAAAGTGTTCTCCTAGTCCCTGGGGCCGCGCTTAGCGGGCCTTCTTCTTGCCTGCGACGGTGCGCTTCGGGCCCTTGCGGGTACGGGCGTTGGTCTTGGTGCGCTGACCACGGACCGGGAGGCCACGACGGTGGCGGATGCCCTCGTAGGAGCCGATCTCGACCTTGCGGCGGATGTCTGCGGCGACCTCGCGGCGCAGGTCACCCTCCACCTTGTAGTTGCCTTCGATGTAGTCGCGGAGGGCGATCAGCTGGTCATCGCTGAGGTCCTTCACGCGGATGCTCTCGTCGATCTCCGTAGCCTTGAGGATCTCGACCGAGCGGGTACGGCCGACGCCGTAGATGTAGGTAAGGGCGATCACCACGCGCTTATCGCGCGGGATGTCAACGCCGGCAAGACGTGCCATGCGGTTCTCCTGAGTGTTGTGGAGGTGTGGAGCAGGATCGGTGCTCGGGCCTCCGCCCCGAGGTGTCCCCCACTCGCGTGGGATCTGATCCTGCCGTTGTGTGTATTGAGTTGTGAGTCAGATCCGAAGAGTCCGTCGGCATCGCCGACGGGCGCTCAGCCCTGGCGCTGCTTGTGGCGCGGGTTGCTCTTGCAGATGACCATGACGCGGCCGTGACGGCGGATCACCTTGCAGTGATCGCACATGGGCTTGACGCTGGGGTTGACCTTCATGATGTGTCCTATTCGCTGTCTTCACCGGGCAGGCTGAGTGCCTGGGGTGTTACTTCTCGACCGATCAGCGGTAGCGGTAGACGATTCGTCCGCGGGTCAGGTCGTAGGGGCTGAGCTCCACGACCACACGGTCTTCGGGGATGATGCGGATGTAGTTCTGCCGCATCTTGCCTGAGATCGTTGCAAGGACCTTGTGTCCGTTGGAGAGCTCAACGCGGAACATCGCGTTGGGCAGAGCCTCGGAGATCACGCCCTCGATCTCGATGACACCGTCTTTCTTAGCCATAGCCTCGCTGACGCTTCTGCAGACCGGTCGATCTGCGGTGGGTGATTGGATTGCGATACCTCTGCCGATTCAGACACGCCGAATCAAGGCGCAAGGCACCAAGGATCTATGTTATCCGACAACGGGAGTTCCGGCAACCTGAGCAGAATGCCGGAACTCCCGTTGATCGGATGAGACGGGATCAGCCGAGGATCTTGGCGAACTCCGCCTCGATCTCGCTGTTCTCGATGCGGTTCCCGTTGACCTCGACGGTCGGGGTTCCGGTGATCTCGTGCGCCTTCGTCTGCGAGTCGGCGAACTTGTTGTAGGTGCCGTCGGCGATGCAGTCAGCCGCGGCGCCTGCTCCGGCCTGCTCGGCGAGCGCGCTCAGCTCCTCGACGCTGAGACCGGCCGAGTTCTCCTCCGGCTGGTTCGCGAAGAGCAGGTTGAAGTAGTCGAGAGTCGAGTCGGGAGCCTCGGCGGCGACGCAGTACATCGAGCCGGCCGACAACGAGGAGTACTCCCCCGTCGTCGAGTAGCGATTGAGGATCGACACCGGGTGGATGTTCAGCGTGATCTTGTCGTCGGCGGCTGCCGCCTGCAGCTGCTCGCCGTAGACGTCCTCGAACTGCCCGCAGACGGGGCACATGAAGTCGACGTAGGTGTCGATCTCGTCCTCGCCCGACCCGAACGAGATGGCGCCGGTCTCCTCGTTCACGATCGAGCTCTGCGGGGCCGTGCCCGGGGAGGTCGCCTGGTTGTTCAGGAACACGACGACGAAGGCCAGAACGGCCAGCACGACCACCACTGCCGCCGAGACGCCGATCACGAACCAGTTGGTGTTGCTCTTCGCGGCTGCCATTGCTTTCCGTTTCTGTCGCGGTCCGCCGATGGCGGACCCGGCTTGAAGTCCTCGGGCGCACGCGCACCCATACACCCATTGTGCCCGGAGAAACCTATGCGCACGTTGTGATCGAGCGCTGGATCGCCGATCGCGTCGTGACCGACAGCGCCGGCTTCAGGCGATCGGGGTCGGCGTCACGCCGAACGGGGCGAGACCGGCCGCTCCCCCGTCTGCCGCGGTCAGCACCCAGATCCCGTCCGCGTGCAGTGCGACGCTGTGCTCCCAGTGCGAGCCGTCGGTGCCGTCGACCGTCGAGACGGTCCAGTCGTCGTCCTCGACGAAGGTCTCGTCGCTGCCGGCGGTGACCATGGGCTCGATCGCCAGCACGAGACCGGGCTTGACCTCGGCGCCCGGGTCGGGCGTGCGGTAGTTGAAGACGCTGGGCGCCTCGTGCATCTTGCGTCCGATGCCGTGGCCGACGTACTCGCGCAGGATGCCGTACGTCTCGCCGGAGACGGCTGACGGGCCCTGCGCCTCGATGTAGCCCTGGATCGCGGCTCCGATGTCACCGAGGTGCGAAGCGGACGCCATGGCGGCGATCCCCGACCACATCGAGCCCTCCGTGACCCGCGAGAGCTCCTCGCGCCGGGCGACCAGCTCGCGGCGCGTCTCATCAGGGACGACGACGGTGATGGCGCTGTCGCCGTTCCAGCCCTGGTACTGCGCGCCGCAGTCGATCGAGACGATGTCGCCTGCCTGAAGGACCCTCTCACCCGGGATGCCGTGGACGACCTCTTCGTTCACCGAGATGCAGGTGGTGTGCCGGTATCCGCGAACGAGCTGGAAATTCGATTCCGCGCCACGGGCGAGGATCACACGGTTCGCTTCGGCGTCGAGCTCGAGAGTGGTGACACCGGGTCGTATCAGCGGCCGCACGGCGTCGAGCGCAGCCGCCGTGATGAGACCGGGCTCCACCATCGCACGCAGCTGAGCCGCGCTCTTGTAGATCGACTTGCGGAACATCGTGCGGTGATCAGGCCGCGAGGCGCAGACCGCGCGCGGTCAGCGCCGCGAACACGCGCTCGGCGATCTCGTCGAGCGAGCCCACGCCGTCGATGCGGTCGACGATCCCTCGGGGGCCGTAGACCTCGAGGATCGGGGCCGTCTCGTGCTCGTAGATGTCGAGACGGTGTGCGATCGCCTCATCCGTGTCATCCGACCGACCCTGCTCCGCTGCGCGGAGCTTGAGACGCTCGATGCTCTCTTCGCGCGGGACGTCGAGCAGGATGACGGCGTCGAGGGACTCCCCCCGGGCACCGAGGAACGCGTCGAGGTGCTCGACCTGCGCGGCATTGCGGGGGTATCCGTCGAGCAGGAAGCCCTTCGCTGCATCGTCCTGCGAGAGGCGATCGCGAACGATCTCGCTGGTGAGCTCGTCGGGAACGAGATCACCCTTGTCGAGGATCGCCGTGACCTGCTGGCCGAGCGGCGTGCCCTCCTTGATGTTCGCGCGGAAGATGTCGCCCGTCGAGACGACCGGGATGCCGTAGGACTCTGCGATGCGGACGCCCTGCGTGCCCTTCCCCGAGCCCTGCGGACCGACGATGAGGAGACGAGCTGATCGAGTCATCGGAGGAGCCCTTCGTAGTGTCGCTGCTGCAGCTGTGCGTCGATCTGCTTGACCGTCTCGAGACCGACGCCCACGATGATGAGGATCGAGGCGCCGCCGAACGGGAAGTTCTGGTTGGCGCCGACGGTGGCGAGAGCGATGAGCGGGATCAGCGCGATGAGGCCGAGGTAGATCGACCCGGGCAGCGTGATGCGCGTGAGCACGTAGTCGAGGTACTCGGCAGTCGGACGACCGGCACGGATGCCGGGAATGAACCCGCCGTACTTCTTCATGTTGTCGGCGACCTCGACCGGGTTGAAGGTGATCGCGACGTAGAAGTACGTGAAGCCGATGATCAGCAGGAAGTACACGGCCATGTAGATCGGGCTGTTGCCGGTCGTGAAGTTCGCGCTGATCCAGGTGACCCACGCTGCCGGCTCGGAGCCGTCCTGCGGGGTGTTGAACTGTGCGATGAGCGCCGGGATGTACAGCAGCGACGAGGCGAAGATCACGGGGATCACACCGGCCATGTTGACCTTGATCGGAATGTACGTGTTGGTGCCGCCGTAGGTGCGGCGACCGACCATGCGCTTGGCGTACTGCACCGGGATGCGGCGCTGGGACTGTTCGACGAAGACGACGAGGCCCATGACGATGATTCCCACCAGGAGCACCAGGAGGAAGACCTCGAAGCCCTTGCTCTCCCAGATGAGCCACATGGCTCCGGGGAACGTGGCGGCGATCGAGGTGAAGATGAGCAGCGACATGCCGTTGCCGATACCGCGCTCGGTGACGAGCTCTGCGAACCACATGATGAGGCCCGTGCCGGCGGTCATCGCCATGATGATGAGCAGCTGCGCCCACCACACGTCGTTGGTGAGGAGGTTCTGGCAGGCGGCGATGTCGGTGGTGCCGAAGAGCTGACCGCTGCGGGCCACCGTGACCAGCGTCGTCGACTGCAGCAGTGCGAGAGCGATGGTGAGGTAGCGCGTGTACTGGGTCAGACGGGCCTGGCCGGCCTGGCCCTCTTTGTGCAGAGCCTCGAAGTGAGGGATGACCACGCGAAGCAGCTGGGTGATGATCGTGGCGGTGATGTACGGCATCACGCCGAGGGCGAAGATCGAGAGCTGGAGGAGCGCGCCACCCGAGAACAGGTTGACGAGTCCGAGGAGTCCCTCCGTCCCGGAGTTCAGCGCGAGGCACTCCTCGACGTTCGGGAAGTTCACGAACGGAGCAGGCACATTCGAGCCAAGCCGGTAGATGGCGACGATGGCGAGGGTGAAACCGATCTTCCGACGCAGGTCGGGCGTGCGGAAGATCCGCGCGATGGCGCTAAACAAGGACGTCCTCCTGAAAGGTTGCCGATCCCTGAAGGACGGCTGAAAGAACAGGCTAACCCATAAGAGGGGCCGGAGAATCTCCGACCCCTCTCATGAAGTGGTTACTTGACGGATCCGCCAGCCGCCACGATCTTCTGCTCGGCGGAACCCGAGACCTTGTCGACCGCGACGGTGAGCTTCACGGCGATGTCGCCGTCTCCGAGAACCTTGACCTTCTCGTTCTTGCGAACGGCACCCTTGGCGACCAGGTCGCTGATGGTGACGTCGCCACCCGTGGGGTACAGCTCCGCGAGCTTCTCCAGGTTCACGACCTGGTACTCGACGCGGAACGGGTTCTTGAACCCGCGCAGCTTCGGGGTGCGCATGTGCAGAGGCATCTGCCCACCCTCGAAGCCGACGCGAACGGTGTTGCGAGCCTTCGTGCCCTTGGTACCGCGACCCGCGGTCTTACCCTTGGAGCCCTCACCGCGACCGACACGGGTCTTCGCGGTGTTGGATCCGGGGACCGGACGCAGGTGGTGCACCTTCAGCACGCCGGGGCGGGATGCCGGAGCATCCTTCTTCGGCGCAGCCTTCTTGGCAGCCGGCTTCTTGACGGCGTCGGCCTTGGCCTCGGTCGCCTTCGCCGGTGCCTTCTTGGCGGCGGGCTTCTTCTCGGCTGCGGCCTTGGGAGCGGCAGCCTTCTTCGGGGCCTTCTCGGCGCCTGCGGCTTCGTTCTTCTCAGCCATTAGTCGATCTCCTCAACCTTGACGAGGTGGGCGACGGTCTTGACGTAACCGCGCGTCTGCGCGTCGTCGGGGCGAACGGTGCTGTCACCGATTCGCTTCAGACCGAGGCTGCGCAGCGTGTCACGCTGGTTCTGCTTCTCGCTCACCTTGGACTTGACCTGCGTGACCTTCAGGCGCGCAGCCATCAGGCACCTACCTTCTGTGCGGCGATGGCGTCAGCCTCCGCACGGACGAGACGCGCGGGTGCGACCTGGTCGAACTCGAGGCCACGACGTGCGGCGACCGCACGGGGCTCCTCGAGCATCTTCAGGGCCGTCACCGTCGCGTGCACGATGTTGATCGTGTTCGACGAGCCGAGCGACTTCGACAGCACGTCGTGGATGCCGGCGCACTCGAGCACGGCGCGAACCGGACCACCGGCGATGACACCGGTACCGGCAGCGGCCGGACGGAGCAGGACGACGCCTGCTGCGGCCTCACCCTGCACGGGGTGCGGGATGGTGCTGCCGACGCGCGGAACGCGGAAGAAGTTGCGCTTGGCCTCTTCGACACCCTTCGAGATCGCCAGAGGGACCTCGCGGGCCTTGCCGTAGCCGACGCCCACCAGACCGTTGCCGTCGCCGACGACCACGAGAGCGGTGAAGCTGAAGCGACGACCACCCTTCACGACCTTCGAGACGCGGTTGATGGTGACCACGCGCTCGAGGAACTGGTTGTCCCCACGGTCGCGGGAGTTGCGGTCACGGCCACCCTGGTTGCGGTCGCTACGGCCGCCACGGCGGTTGTCGCGCTGAGACGGCTCTGCCTGCGTGGTGCCGGTGGCAGTCTCGGAAGTGGCAGCTGCCGCTTCGGTCACTTCGTTCTCCTTGTTGTCACTCACAGTGCCAGACCCCCTTCGCGGGCGCCGTCGGCGATGGCGGCGACACGACCGGCGTAGCGGTTTCCGCCACGGTCGAACACTGCCTCGGAAACGCCGGCAGACTTCGCACGCTCGGCGAGAAGCTCGCCGACCTTGCGGGCCTTGGCGGTCTTGTCACCCTCGAGCGAACGCAGGTCGGTCTCGAGCGTCGATGCCGACGCGACGGTGTGACCCTTGCTGTCGTCGACAAGCTGCACGAAGACGTGGCGAGCCGAGCGGTTGACGACGAGGCGCGGACGCGCCTCGGTGCCGACGACCTTCTTGCGAAGGCGGGCATGACGACGCGCGCGGGCGTCAGACTTTGACTTGAGAGCCATGGTTACTTACCACTCTTTCCGGCCTTGCGACGCACGACCTCGCCGGCGTAACGCACGCCCTTGCCCTTGTACGGCTCGGGCTTGCGGATCTTGCGGATGTTCGCAGCTGCCTCGCCGACAGCCTGCTTGTCGATACCACTGACGGTGAGCTTGTTGGTGCCCTCGACCGTGAGCGTGATACCGGCGGGCGGGTCGATGAGGACCGGGTGCGAGAAGCCGAGGGCGAACTCGACCGAGCTGCCCTTCTGAGCGACACGGTAACCGGTTCCGACGACCTCGAGACCCTTGGTGTAGCCCTGGGTCACGCCGATGATGTTGTTGTTGATGAGCGTGCGGGTCAGGCCGTGAAGCGACCGGGACTCACGCTCGTCGTCGGGACGGGTGACGAGAACCTGGTTCTCCTCGACCGCGACCTCGATGGGCTTGGCGACCGTCAGGGTGAGCTCACCCTTGGGGCCCTTCACCGCGACCTCACGGCCGTCGACCGAGATGGTCACGCCCGCGGGAACGTCGATGGGAAGTCGTCCAATACGCGACATTTTCGATTACCACACGTAGGCGAGAACTTCTCCGCCCACGCCCTTCTGCTCTGCCTGACGGTCAGTGAGGAGACCGGAGGAGGTGGACAGGATGGCCACGCCGAGTCCGCCGAGGACCCTGGGCAGCTCGGTGGACTTCGCGTAGACGCGGAGGCCGGGCTTCGACACGCGCTTGATGCCCGCGATCGAACGCTCACGGTTGGGGCCGTACTTCAGCTGCAGGGTGAGGTTCGATCCGACGCGAGCGTCAGTCGTCTCCCATCCAGCGATGTAGCCCTCCTGCTGGAGGATCTCGGCGATGTGCGTCTTGAGCTTGCTCGACGGCAGGGTCACGGAGTCGTGATGCGCCGAGTTCGCGTTGCGCAGACGGGTCAGCAGATCTGCGACCGGGTCTGTCATTGTCATTGTTGTTTTCCTTTGTTCATGAGGTTCCGGCTGCCGTTACACGACAGACGGCCTGCGATGACACGCAATCTTCAATTGTACGGGATCGGGCGGGGCGCTGTGCGCCCCGCCCGAAACCGCTTACGCCTGGGCGTCTTCCGTACGGAAGGGGAAGCCGAGGTGACGAAGAAGCGCGCGACCTTCGTCGTCCGTCTTCGCGGTGGTGACGACGGTGATGTCGAAACCGCGAACCCGGTCGATCTTGTCCTGATCGATCTCGTGGAACACGCTCTGCTCCTGGAGACCGAAGGTGTAGTTGCCGTTTCCGTCGAACTGCTTGCCCGAGAGGCCGCGGAAGTCGCGGATACGGGGCAGAGCGAGCGAGACGAGACGGTCCAGGAACTCCCACGCACGGTCACCGCGGAGGGTGACGTGTGCGCCGATGGCCTGGCCCTCGCGCAGCTTGAACTGCGCGATCGACTTGCGAGCCTTCGTGACGAGCGGCTTCTGACCGGTGATCTTGGTGAGATCGTCGATCGCGCCGTCGATCACCTTGCTGTCGCGGGCCGCTTCACCGACACCGGTGTTCACGACGACCTTGACCAGACCGGGGATCTGCATCACGTTGGTGTAGCCGAACTCATCCTGCAGCTTCTGCTGGATCTCGGCCTTGTACTTCGCCTTGAGGCGGGGCTGGATCTTGCCAGCCACCGCAGCGTCGGTGGTTGCCATCAGAGGTCCTTACCTGACTTCTTCGCGTACCGCACACGGACGGTGCGCTTGACGCCGTCCTTGGTCTGCTCCTCGACCCGGTGGCCGACCTTGGTCGGCTTCTTGGTCGAGGGGTCGACGAGTGCGACGTTCGAGATGTGGATGGAGGCCTCGACAGTCTCGAGGCCGCCCGTCTTGGTGCCACGCTGCGTCTGTCCGACGCGCGTGTGCTTGGTGACGTAGTTCACGCCTTCGACGATGACGCGGTTCTTGTCGGACAGGATCTCGAGGACCTTGCCCTGCTTGCCGCGGTCGCCGCCACGCTCCTGCGTGGCTCCGGTGATGACCTGAACCAGGTCACCCTTCTTGATCTTCGCCATGACTTAAATAACCTCCGGCGCCAGCGAGACGATCTTCATGAACTTCTTGTCACGAAGCTCGCGACCGACCGGTCCGAAGATACGGGTGCCGCGGGGCTCCCCGTCGTTCTTCAGGATCACGGCGGCGTTCTCGTCGAACTTGATGTACGAGCCGTCGGGACGACGCGTGGACTTGACCGTGCGGACGATGACGGCCTTGACCACATCGCCCTTCTTGACGTTGCCGCCGGGGATCGCGTCCTTGACGGTCGCGACGATCGTGTCACCGAGTCCGGCGTAACGACGGCGCGAGCCGCCGAGCACACGGATGGTGAGCAGTTCCTTCGCGCCGGTGTTGTCGGCGACCTTGAGGCGGGATTCCTGCTGGATCACTTGGCCTTCTCCAGAATCTCCACCAGACGCCAGCGCTTCGTGGCGCTGAGCGGGCGGGTCTCGTTGATCAGGACGAGGTCGCCGATGCCGGCGGAGTTCGCCTCATCGTGCGCCTTGACCTTCGAGGTGCGGCGGATGACCTTGCCGTAAAGCGGGTGCTTCACGCGGTCCTCGACCTCGACCACGATGGTCTTGTCCATCTTGTCGCTGATGACGTAGCCACGACGCGACTTGCGGTACCCACGGGCATCCGCATCGCGAACATCGTGCTCTGCGTGCTCAGCCTCGACGGCAGCTTCCTTCTTGGTGGCCATCACTCAGCCTCTTCCTTCACGGCGTCGTCAGCGGAGTCCGCCTTCTTCGCCTTCGACTTGGTCGCCTTCTTGGCCGGAGCCTCGACCGGAGCGGGCGTCGCACGGATGCCCAGCTCGCGTTCGCGGATCACGGTGTACAGGCGCGCGATGTCGCGCTTGACGGCGCGGATGCGGCCGTGGCTCTCCAGCTGGCCGGTGGCCGACTGGAAACGGAGGTTGAACAGCTCCTCCTTGGCCTTACGCAGCTCCTCAACGAGGCGCTGGTCTTCGAACGTGTCGAGCTCTGCCGGAGCGAGCTCCTTGGTGCCGATCGCCATTACGCGTCGCCCTCCTCGCGCTTGATGATGCGTGCCTTCAGCGGCAGCTTGTGGATTGCTCGGGTGAGGGCCTCGCGAGCGAGCTCCTCATTGACGCCTGCGACCTCGAAGAGGACGCGACCCGGCTTGACGTTGGCGACCCACCACTCGGGGGAACCCTTACCGGAACCCATGCGGGTCTCGGCAGGCTTCTTGGTGAGGGGGCGGTCGGGGTAGATGTTGATCCACACCTTTCCACCACGCTTGATGTGACGCGTCATCGCGATACGAGCGGACTCGATCTGACGGTTGGTCACGTAAGCGGGGGTGAGGGCCTGGATGCCGAAGTCGCCGAAGGAGACCTTCGTGCCACCGGTGGCCTGGCCATCACGCTTGGGGTGATGCTGCTTGCGGTACTTGACCTTGCGGGGAATAAGCATCAGGCAGACGCTCCTTCTGCGACAGGGGCCTCGTTGCGCGGCGCGCGGCGGCGGTCGCCACCACGGTCGTCACGACGGGACTTCGGGGCGTTGGCCTGCTCGCGAGCAAGCTCCTTGTTGGTCAGGTCACCCTTGTAGATCCAGACCTTCACGCCGATGCGGCCGAAGGTGGTCTTCGCCTCGTAGAAGCCGTAGTCGATGTTCGCGCGCAGCGTGTGCAGCGGCACACGACCCTCGCGGTAGAACTCCGAGCGGCTCATCTCGGCGCCGCCGAGGCGGCCGGAGACCTGGATGCGGATGCCCTTGGCGCCAGCGCGCTGCGCGCCCTGGAGACCCTTGCGCATCGCACGACGGAACGCCACGCGAGCAGACAGCTGCTCGGCGATGCCCTGTGCGACGAGCTGAGCGTCAGCCTCGGGGTTCTTGACCTCGAGGATGTTCAGCTGGATCTGCTTGCCCGAGAGCTTCTCGAGGTCGCCGCGGATGCGCTCGGCCTCGGCGCCACGACGACCGATCACGATGCCCGGGCGGGCGGTGTGGATGTCGACGCGGACGCGGTCACGGGTGCGCTCGATCTCGATGTTCGAGACACCGGCGCGGTCGAGCTGCGTCTTCAGCAGGTTGCGGATCTTGATGTCCTCGGCGACGTAGTCGGCGTAACGCTGACCCGGCTTCGTCGAGTCCGAGAACCAACGCGACACGTGGTCCGTGGTGATGCCGAGGCGGAAGCCGTACGGGTTTACTTTCTGTCCCATTACTTGCTCGCCTTCTTGTTGCTGTCGCTTGCAGCGGCCGGAGCCGCCTCAGGCGTCGAGAGCACGACCGTGATGTGGCTCGTGCGCTTCTTGATCTGGAAAGCGCGACCCTGTGCACGAGGCTGGAAACGCTTGAGCGTCGTCCCCTCGTCTACGTAGGCGTTAGCCACGTACAGGTCCTGCTCGTCGAGGTACTCGCCGTCACGATCCGCCTTGACCTGTGCGTTGGCCATGGCCGACGCGACAAGCTTGTAGATCGGCTCACTGGCGCTCTGCTGTGCGAACTTCAGGATCGCCAGAGCCTCCTGGGCCTGCTTGCCCTTGATGAGCGCGACGACACGACGAGCCTTCTGAGGGGTCACGCGGATGTGTCGCACGCGTGCGATGGACTCCACCATTTCTCTCTCCTCTATCGCCACCGCGTCAGCGGCGGCGGCCCTTCTTGTCGTCCTTCTCGTGGCCGCGGAAGGTGCGGGTGGGCGCGAACTCGCCCAGTTTGTGGCCGACCATGGTCTCGGACACAAACACGGGGATGTGCTTGCGACCGTCGTGGACCGCGATCGTGTGACCCAGCATGGCCGGGATGATCATGGACCGGCGAGACCAGGTCTTGATGACGTTCTTGGTGCCGGCTTCGTTCTGCACGACCACCTTGCGAAGCAGGTGATCGTCGACGAAGGGGCCCTTCTTAAGACTGCGAGGCATCTTCTCTTACTCCTACTTACGCTTCTTGCCGGCGTTACGACGACGCACGATGTACTTGTCGCTTTCCTTGTTGGCGTGACGGGTGCGACCCTCAGCCTGGCCCCACGGAGAGACGGGGTGACGTCCACCGGACGTCTTGCCCTCACCACCACCGTGCGGGTGGTCGACCGGGTTCATCGCGACACCACGGACGGTCGGGCGGACGCCCTTCCAGCGCATGCGGCCGGCCTTGCCCCAGTTGATGTTCGACTGCTCGGCGTTGCCGACCTCGCCGATGGTCGCGCGGCAGCGCGCATCGACGTTGCGGATCTCGCCCGAGGGCAGACGCAGCTGGGCGAAGTTGCCATCCTTGGCCACGAGACGGACGGATGCACCGGCCGAACGTGCCATCTTCGCGCCGCCACCGGGACGGAGCTCGATCGCGTGGATGACGGTACCCGTCGGGATGTTCTTCAGCGGGAGGTTGTTGCCCGGCTTGATGTCGGCACCAGCACCCGACTCGACGACGTCGCCCTGCTTCAGCTTCGCCGGCGCGAGGATGTAGCGCTTCTCGCCGTCGAAGTAGTGCAGCAGCGCGATGCGTGCCGTGCGGTTGGGGTCGTACTCGATGTGAGCGACGCGGGCGTCGACGCCGTCCTTGTCATTGCGACGGAAGTCGATGACACGGTACTGGCGCTTGTGGCCACCACCGATGTGACGGGTCGTGATGCGGCCCTGGTTGTTGCGACCACCGGTCTTCGAGAGCGGGCGCAGCAGCGACTTCTCCGGCGTCGATCGGGTGATCTCGGCGAAGTCAGCCACCGACGAGCCGCGACGGCCCGGGGTCGTGGGCTTGTACTTGCGAATAGCCATTATTGTCCTTATCCCCCGGATCAGCCGATTGCCGTGAAGATGTCGATGGTGCCCGACTTCAGGGTCACGATGGCGCGCTTGGTGTCCTTGCGCTTGCCGGTGCCGAAGCGGGTGCGACGAGCCTTGCCGACGCGGTTGAGGGTGTTGACCCCTGCGACCTTGACGCCGAAGATCTTCTCGATGGCGAGCTTGATCTCGGTCTTCGAAGCGCGCGGGTCCACGAGGAAGGTGTACTTACCCTCGTCGATGAGACCGTAGCTCTTCTCGGACACGACCGGCTTCAGGATGACGTCGCGCGGGTCCTTGTTCAGGGCCGTCTGGAGAACAGATGCCTGCTCGCTCATGCGGAGACCTCCTGGTTGGCGCCGGACTTCGAGGCGATGAAGCCCTCGATCGCGGCCTGGGTGAAGACGATGTCGTCGGAGACGAGAACGTCGTAGGCGTTGAGCTGGTCGAACGTCAGAACGTGAACGTTGCTGAGGTTGCGGATGCTCTTGAGCGCGAGCTCGTCGTTGCGCACGATGACGACCAGGACGTTCTTCGACGTGGCGACCTGCGAGAGGAAGCTCACGGCTGCCTTCGTCGAGGGGGCGCCATCGGTGCCGAACGTGTCGATCACGTGCAGACGGTCCCCGCGGAAGCGATCGCTGAGTGCACCACGGAGGGCTGCGGCGATCATCTTCTTGGGGGTGCGCTGCGAGTAGTCGCGCGGCTTGGGGCCGTGCACGATTCCACCACCGGTCATGTGCGGCGCGCGGATCGAGCCCTGACGGGCGTTACCCGTGCCCTTCTGCTTGAAGGGCTTGCGGCCTGCACCCGAGACCTCACCGCGACGCTTGGTCGAGTGGGTTCCCTGGCGAGCCGCCGCGAGCTGCGCGACGACGACCTGGTGGATGAGCGGGATGTTCGTCTTGGCGTCGAACAGTTCGGCGGGAAGCTCGATCGAGCCAGCCTTCTTGCCGTCTGCCTTGAGGACGTCAAGCGCGAGAGTGGAGTCAGCCATGATCAGGCACCCTTCACTGCGTTGCGGACGTAGACGATGCGACCACGAGCACCGGGGACGGCGCCCTTGACGAGCAGCAGACCCTTCTCGATGTCGACGGCGTGCACCGTGAGGTTGAGGACGGTCACGCGCTCGCCACCCATACGGCCGGCCATGCGCATGCCCTTGAAGACGCGGCTCGGGGTCGACGATGCGCCGATGGAGCCGGGCTTGCGGTGGTTGCGGTGCGAACCGTGCGAAGCCGAGACGCCCTTGAAGTTGTGACGCTTCATGACACCGGCGAAGCCCTTGCCCTTGCTCGTGCCGACGACGTCGACGAGCTGGCCGGCTTCGAAGGTGCCGTCGACCGTGAGCTCCTGGCCCAGCGAGTAGTCAGCGGCATCCGCGGTGCGGATCTCGGTGACGTGACGACGCGGCGTGACGCCGGCGGCCTCGAAGTGGGCGGTCAGCGGCTTGTTCACCTTGCGCGGGTCGATCTGGCCGTACGCGATCTGCACGGCGTTGTAGCCGTCCTTCTCGGGGGTACGGATCTGCGTGACCACGTTCGAGGCGAGCTCGATGACGGTGACAGGAACGAGCTTGCCGTTCTCGTTCCACACCTGGGTCATGCCGAGCTTGGTGCCGAGCATGCCCTTGGAAATCTTGGAGTTGATGTCAACCATGTCCGACCTCAGAGCTTGATCTCGATGTTGACATCGGCAGGCAGGTCGAGACGCATCAGCGAGTCGACAGCCTTCGGCGTCGGGTCGACGATGTCGATCAGACGCTTGTGGGTGCGCATCTCGAAGTGCTCGCGGCTGTCCTTGTACTTGTGGGGCGACCGGATGACGCACACGACGTTCTTCTCGGTCGGAAGGGGCACGGGGCCGACGACTGTTGCGCCCGCACGGGTCACGGTGTCGACGATCTTGCGTGCGGACGTGTCGATGACCTCGTGGTCATACGACTTCAGGCGAATGCGGATCTTCTGTCCCGCCATTGTCTGCTCTCTCTCTTTAAGCGTCTTACCGACCTGGGCCGGGTGACCCAGGGGCATTGGACGCACGTCGGCGCTGTTCGCGCCTCGGCACTCGAACGGCTCTCGCGAGTCGATCTGCTGCACCACTGTTCTGCTGTCATC
Source organism: Microbacterium sp. Bi98 (assembly GCF_918698045.1). Lineage (NCBI taxonomy): Bacteria > Bacillati > Actinomycetota > Actinomycetes > Micrococcales > Microbacteriaceae > Microbacterium > Microbacterium sp. Bi98. The sequence continues at coordinate 409,229 of NZ_CAKKLK010000001.1, forward strand.
CCGCACGCCTCGGCGAGCGGATGTCCGACCTCCGCCGCGCACGGCGAAGCCCTCGTGATGAAGATGTCGGGATCGTTCTGCCACCCGCGGCCTAGGTCCCTGCGCGTCTGCGCCGCCTATGCACTGTCGTGATGGTGATCCGGCTGACGCTGAGCGCGCCGGAATGTCGAACCTGTCTATTCTGCCACGGCCGATTTCACTTGCGCAAACCCGGGCGTGTCGCAGTCGCTGAGCATCCCCTGAGTGCGCACCCCAGCCGTCGGATCGGCGCCTCTGATCGACGCCGCCGACGACCCCTCAGCGCGCTGAGGAGAGCGGGGCGAGGCATCCCCATGCCTCGCCCCGCTTGGGGAGGGCGTTCAGTGCGAGGGGGCACACCGAACGCGAGGACTCCGGCGTGAAGGGACGCCGGGTTCCTCGACCGAGGGCGCGGCGAAGAGACCGCCGCGCGGGCGGGAAGACGTCTGAGCGCACAGAGTGCGCGCGTCGCACGATGATCCCCAAAATCGTTATCCCCAGTTTGACGCGGCGAACCGCGTGAATTCGGGAAGTCGAACCCCTTCGACATCCCTGATCGCAAGTTCCCCAGGCGATCGTCATCCATTCTAAGGGGACCCGGGCGTGAAACGCGATACCGGCGGGCCGAATACTTGGTGCCGCACGCAGAGGAGCGGCGACTCCCCCGTGGGGGGAATCGCCGCTCTGCGTCTCAGACGCCTGGTCTCACTCGTTGCCGACGGCCTTGTCGGCGCTGTCGCGGATCTCGTCGATCTTGTCAGCGGCACCCGGTGCGATCTTCTTGGCGAAGTCGGCGACGCCGTCGAGCACCTTGTCGCTGATGTCTTCCGCCTGCTCGCTCTTCACTGCCTCGGCGATCTTGTCCTTGTTCTGCTCGTACAGATCCTTGCCCTTGTTGACAGTCTCATCGATACCCATGCGGGCCCCCTTTGTGTGCGATCAGTGCGACGGATCCCCGACGCACGTTCATTCTGCACGCAACCGGTGGTCGGCGGAAGACGCATCCGGGCCGGTCTAGGACAGCCAGTAGTTCTTCTTGACGGTCACTTCCTGCACGATGATCCCGGTGTTCAGCGCGCGGATCTCAGCGAAGAGGCGCACCGGACCGGAGAGGAAGTACGGCAGCGAATACTGTCCGTAAGTCGGCGAGTTGGGGGCCTCCGCTCTGGTGACCGGGACTTCGAACGGCGGCTGCGGCGCGCTGGCGATCGGGGCTCCGCTGGAATTCAGAGTCTCGGCGACGATGCGCAGTTGGAAGCCCTTCGTCACCTTGGCCGTCGTCAGGTAGATCGCGACGTCACCGGTCTCTTTGACTGTCGCACTGCTGTGCGCCAGCCAGTACAGATCTGCGGCCACCGGGATCCTGGTCCAGAGCCCCCTCGGCACGACGGCGTTCCACTGGTAAGTGCTCGACTGATGGATGGGCACGGGGTCCTCCGATGGTGGCTTGATGGGACCGCCTTCGACGTAGTTCTCGAAGTCGACCGAGTTGGTGAACCCGAGCTGGAGCGGTGTTCCGCCGATCCAGAGGGACACATGGACGTGTGGGCCGTAGCCCGTCTCGCTTCCGAAACCGGACGCACCCGAATAGGCGATCAGCTGTCCGCGCGAGACGCGTGCACCCAGCGGCACCGTGCTCGACTGCAGGTGCAGGTAGCGGATGTAGTTGCCGTCGTCCGTCCGCAACGCCAGGTAGCGCCCGGTCGCCGTCGTCGTGGAGTCCTTGCGATCGACGATGACCCCACTGGTGGCCGCGCGGATCGGCGTGCCCCGGACGACCGCGTAGTCGGTGCCCGGCTCGCCCGACGGCGGATTCCGATTCCTGTGCCCCATCCACGAGCTCGAGATCGGCACGATCCCGCACGGTCGCAGGTAGGTTCCCTCGGCGCTCGCGCGAAGGGTCGGAGAGAAGAACTCCCACCCGACCGCGGCCGCGCCGAGCACGAAACCGGTGCCGAGAAGCACTCCCCTGCGAGAGACGAACGACTGCGTCGCCTCGGTCGACGAGGGCTCGGAGTCCCCCGCGTCGCACACTAGCGATCGCCGCCTTCGTTCTCGCCGCGGATGAGGTTCTGGATCTGTTCCTCGGGCAGGGGCTCGAGAGATGCCGAGGACATGCCGAGCTGAGGCGCGGCGGCCGATCCCCCGATCGTGCATTGAGCCTGAGCCTCGAGGCCGGAGGCCTGTGCGGGGACCAGGACGAGCCATTCCGGAGACACCAGTCGGTGCTCGATGCGTGTCTTCTCGGCGGAGAAGACGACGTCGGCAGGGAATGCCGAGAGGGTCGCGTCGACACAGATCTGCGCCAGCTCCTCACCGGAGAACTCGCCGAACTCCGCCGATGACGTCGGCGTCGGAGTCGGTGTCGACGTCGGGGTCGGTGTCTCCGACCCGGTTTGGGTCGCCGACGGCGCGGGCTCTGCGCTCGATGTGGGCACGGGGCTCGACGCGCCCGGCAGCGAGGCACAGCCCGAGATGCCACCGATCAGGACGACGACAGCCAGAGCACTCGCGGCTACATGCCGGGCAAGGGGGGATCTCATGATTCTGAATGTACCGAGCGACGCCGCGCAGCCCTGGATACGACGCGGACAGTCGCCGCGAATGTGTCGTACGGACGTCAGTGCGCACTCGCACCGGGGGCTACCACGGCACGGATGGTGCGGAAGAGAATGATGAGATCCTGGATGAGCGACCAGTTCTCGACGTAGTACAGGTCGAGTCGGATCGTCTCCTCCCACGAGAGCGACGAGCGTCCGCTCACCTGCCACAGTCCGCTCATACCGGGCTTCACCAACAGGCGACGATGGGCGAAGTCGTCGTACAGCGCGACCTCGGAAGCGCGCTGCGGGCGAGGCCCCACGAGGCTCATGTCCCCGAGGAACACGTCGATCAGCTGCGGCAGCTCGTCGATCGAGTGCTTGCGGAAGAAGCGTCCCACTCTGGTGATCCGGGGATCGTCGTTGATCTTGAACAGCGGCGTTCCACCGTCGCCCTGAAGATCGAGCAGCGTCGCCAACTGATCGTCGGCGTCGGCGACCATCGATCGGAACTTGCGCATGCCGAAGGTCTTCCCACCCCGACCGATGCGCTCCTGGTGATAGAAGATGCTTCCCGGGCCTTCGATGCGGATCGCGATGGCCGCGATGAGGAAGACCGGCGAGAGGAGGACCAGCAGCAACGAGGATCCGACGATGTCGAACGCGCGCTTGAGGAACCGCTTGGAGCCCTCCATCCGAGGGAAGTCGACGTGCACGAGGGGCAGGCCGGCAACAGGCGTCGCGTGCATGCGGGGTCCGGCGATGTCGGTCAGCACCGGAGCCATGATGAGCTGGATGTCCCGGTCGGACACCGAGTAGCCCAGCCGACGCATCGTCAGCGGATCGAGGTCGTCGGAGCCGACGATGATCAGCGCGTCGAAGCGCACCTCGTCGAGCACCTTCTCGACGTTGGCGATGTCCCCCAGCACCTCGAAGCCCGAGATGTCTGCCGCCGACGTGTTCTCGGTGATCACGCCGACGATCTCGTACCCGCTGCTCTTCGCCCGCCGGATCTCGCGCGCGACGAGGGCGACCTTCGACGGCTCGCCGATGACCACCGCCCTGTGCAGATACTGGCCGGTCTTCTGCCGCCCCCTCAACCATTGGCGACACATCCATCGCGACATGAGGAGAAGCACCAGGCCGAGCGGGAAGACGACCGCGACGAGAGCCCTCGACAGCTCCATCCCGAGGAAGAACGCGATCGCGACGGTGACGGCGAACACCGCGACCGAGGCGTTCACGATGCGACGGTATTCGTCAGCCCCGTGCCCGACCGTGTGGCGGTCGCGCGAATCCGTGACGTCGAGTGCGACCAGCCAGAGGAATCCGATCGCGCCCAGCACCACGAGATACGAGACGCGAGGACCGCCGGGCCAGGACACACCGGTGAGCAGCCCGGGAAGGACGACTATCGAGGATACGACCAGCGTGACCAGGACCACGATCACGTCGTTGTAGAAGAGACGGCTCGCGTAGAGCCGAGTCCAGGCGACCCGCCGCGCCTTCTTCGCGCGCACCGGAGTCGTCTCCGACGGCTCGCGTGACGAGCCGGAGCCACCGTGCTCGAGCTGAACGACGACGACTCTCACCCCCCTTTACTGTGCTGACGCCAGAACGGGAGCAAGTATATCGGTCTCGGAAGCCCCGGAATCCGGGGCGTCCGAGCACGTCAGCCTGCGCAGTCGTCGGTGACCACGGGCTTCGTGCCGTTGACCATCGGGTTCGTCCGCACCGCGAGCGGGCCGTAATCACCGCTCGGTCCGACGAATGTGGCCGTCACGTCGACAGAGTCTCCCGGATCGAACCACGCTTCGAATGCGACGACGGGGCGTCCGAGATCGTCGATGTCGCGGTGGGCGATCGATACCTCGTCGCCGTTGAACGTCGCGTCGCTGAGAGTGGTCCCCGGAGGCCCGTAGACATAGATCGTGTCTCGGAAGCGGGCGCCGAAGGTCATACTCTGCACGTACCGCGGCAGAGCCTCGGCCTGGCGCTGCGTGAGTGGTAGACCGAGCGACGCAGTCGCGGTGAAGGTGGCGGTGTCGGCCTCGCAGGTGGCCGTGGCGCTCGTCGCCGTCTCGGTGAAGTAGTCGATCTTCGAGCCGTTGGTGTTGTTGAAGTAGATGCCCATGGTCGTCGTGTCGGAGTTCACGGTGGGGAGCACACCACTGATCCTGGCGCCTTCGATCGCCTCGGCGACCTGCGAGTCATCGCTCCAGACCAGCACGCTGCCCTGTGACGCACTTTCCGTGATCGCCCACATCATGTCCTTGAGATCGAAGTCGCCGGCGGCGATCGCTTCGAAGACAGCGGCCGCCGTATCGGCGAAGAACCCGTCGACGAGGTCGGGCTCCTTGTACGAATCCCAGCGGCCGTAGACCTCGCTGAGAAGCAGAGAGACGGCGTTGTCCTCCGAGAGCATCTCGCCGGAGGACAGCTCGATGGGGCCGGTCGCCTTCAGGATCCGAGACAGGGCGAGGGGGTCGATCGAGATGACGCCGGCGATCTCATCGTCGGCGATGTCCCGCTGCCACCATGCGCGCATGATCTTCGCCGCCGTCGGGAAGTCGGGGCGACTCATGCTCGTGTTGATGTGATCGACCAGGTAGCTCGTGTACAGATCGATGGCACTCTGCGGGACATCGACGTCGACGGCCACGCCGTTCTGATAGTTTCCGCTGTCGCCTTGTCCCCCGATGGCGATCGAGCCGGCATCGACGCGCACGAGGGTCTGGGCCGCTGCGCTGCCTCCGAGGGCGAGGGTCTCCGCATTGTTCTGGAAGACGAGCAGGTAGTTGCGCTCCCCGTCCCCTCCGAGCAGCGTCGGGAGAGCGGCGATCATCGGCGCCGCGGACCCCATGACCTCGTCGACCTTGTCGACGCCGTCACGCACGACGGAGACGAGGAACGGCGACTTCGAGACGGAATCCAGCCCATCGGCGAGCTCAGTGATGTTCTTCGCCTGGTCGTCGGTGGCGGCGAGAAGCCGCTCGGTGATCGAGCCGGTCGAGTCCTCGTCACCCATCACGGGCAGCGCGACGTCGTTGACGAGCGTGTCGAGCGACTGTGCCGAGAGACGCACACCCTTGAGGTTGTCGCCCAGGACGGGGATCCACTCCATGACCCACCACACCGGATCGGAGGCCGCTGCTCCGGCACTGGCGGCACTTTCGGACAGGTCGGGAAGCACCGCATCGACGTCACCGCCGTCCTGGATCTCAGCGATGAGCGCCTGGCTCTCGACGAGGCCGTCCTTCACCGTGATGGCTCGCAGGCCCACCCAGCACACCGCGATGAGGAACGCGATGATGACCACGATGACGATCGCCCAGATCCGCCGTCGGCGCCGCTGGCGGCCCGAGCTCGGGTTGTCGATGACCTTCGCATCCTGACGGTCTGCGCTCATGAAGGACTTGCCTCTCGTGCTGGATTGATCTGGGGAATTGTACCTGCGGCCCCTGAGGCCGCCGTCGACTGCCTCACTCCACCGCGGAGGTGATGAACACCGGAGACGGGCCGAGAGTCAGCGTGACTTCGCCGTCCTCGGGCTCGAACGACTGCGAGAGGCCTGACATGTCCGTGACGGTCAGTGGCGCATCCGATGCGAAGGTGCGCTGGACCTCGCCCTGCGCCGCCCAGGCGATTCGGGTCTCGTCATCTCCGGCTCCGAAGACCTGGACCGTGCTCGTATCGTCGGATTCGTCGGTGGTGAATGCCTTGTCGCGAAGCTGCGTGATCATCAGCGCCTGGGCGAAAGCACCCGGCTTCGGCGCCAACGCCACCACGTTCGCGCGCGGTGCGTGCTCGTAGAGTCCGAAGTTCGCCTCGCCTGCCGCGGGATCGGGCGTGTCGTTGACCAGGTCGTACCAGAAGTACTTCTCGACCCCGTTCGCGAAGGCCAGCGCCTCATTGCGAACCATCATCTGTCCCTGCTCGAGCGCGGAGACGCCGTCGTAGTGCGTCGGGAAACCCATCTCGGTGACCCACACCGGCCGGGTCTCCCCCGCCGCCTCCTGCATGTCGGCATACGACTGCTGCACGGTGCCGGCGATCAGATCGGCGTCGCGGTTGATCCACGACTCGTATGGGTGATAGCTCGCAGCATCGGTCACGGCCATCCCACCCGCCTGCCAGAACCCGACGAACCAGTCGCGGTCGTAGAGGGCCGTGGATCCCGTGACGATCGGGAGGTCGGGGTACGCGGTGCTGACGTGGTCGCGAACGGACTGCGCGATCGGGACGTAGCACGCGGGCGCCGAACCGCAGGCCGTGTCATTCTCTCGGTGATTGAACTCGTTGAGCACCTCGAGGCCGACGAGGTCGAACCTGTCAGCGACGGCCTTCGCATAGGCGCCATAGGCCTGGATCGCGGCCTCGTCGCCTGGTGCCTTCCTGGCGCCGTAGAGTCGGTTGCCGTACACGACGAGGCCCAGCAGCTTCACGTCGTTCGCGTGCATGCGCTCGAACTCGCGTACGTAATTCTGGTCCCACGCGTACTGGCCGGCCACCTTCTCGTTGCGCTCCCACGAGATGTCGTTGCGCACCTCGGCGAAGCCGATGGCGGCCGCGAGCGAGCCGGTGCCGACGAAGGCCTCCTTCTCGACGTGCGCGCCGACACCGAAGCGTCCGTCCTGCGCCACGGAGAAGCCGTCGGCGTCGATCACGGCGACGTCCGTCTGGACCTGGAGGCCCGCGGCGTCGCTGATCGCGACGGTGTAGTGCCCCTGCGGCACGCCTGCCAGCGGCAGCGCGGACAGCGGTCCGCTCGAGTTCGACTCGCCGGTGATCGGATCGCCGCCGGACGTCGACGTCGCGCTCCACTGCACGGCACCCTCGGCGAGCGAGACGGCGAGCAGAGCGGATTCGTCGGTCATCACGAGGGAGTCGTTGACGATGCCCGCCGGCGTCTGCACGGCCTCGAACGAGCCGTTCGGGATGAGATTGTCGCCGCCGTCCGCCGCGATGGACACGTCGTCGATGCCGAAACCGCGCACAGCGCCCGAGAGCACGACGTCGAACGTGGATGCGGCAGCCTGGTCGGCGGCGGTCGTGAACGGGAACTCGATCGTCTCCCACTCCGCATCCAGCTCGGGAAGAGTGAAGGTCTGACCAGCCGCGGTCAGCCGGACGCCGCTCTCGACCTTCTCCTCGGCGAGGACTCGCGCAGAGACGCTGAGCGTGTAGTCGGTGCTGGGCGCGAGAGCGACGGGAGCGGATGCGGCGACGATGTCGGCATCGTCGGCCGGAGCATCCACACGCAGCGACACAGCGCCCTCTGCGGTGTCACCGACTTCGGGAAGCACCGTGCCGACGACCGTGCGGTCCGCGAGTGTCCATCCGTCGATCGACGCCCGCGCGACGTTCGTGACGGGTACCTCGGCTGGCGGATCGGACACGACCGGCGTCGGAGAGGCCTCGGGCGATGCCTCTGATTGCGGCTGAGGCTGAGGCTGCTGTCCCGCGATCACCATCGCTGCGGCAGCACCGCCTCCGACCAGAAGCACGGCGACCGCGCTCGCGATGATGATCGTCTTCTTCGTCGCGCGCAGAGCCATCATGTATTTCCCCCCAAGTGTCCGATTCCCAACATATCGGGTCGAGTCGAGGCGAACCTGACAGCCGTCGCGGCCGTGTGCGCGGAACTTCCCTAGACTCGACGCATGCGTGCCGAGGCTTCGTCGAGACCCCGCGCCCCCGCGCCCCCTGGGGAGAGGGCGGCGCTGTGAGCGGCGTGCTGGTGCACGAATGGCTCGCACCGCGGGGCGGCTCCGAGAACGTCTTCGAGGCGCTGAACGAGGTGTTCCCGGACGCCGCGCGGTATTGCCTGTGGAACGAGAGCGACGGCCGATTCGTCGTCGACGGCGAGACCTGGCTCGCTCGCACGCCGCTGCGCGGACACAAGGCCGCGGCCGTCCCGCTGATGCCTCTCGCCTGGCGGGCCCTTCCTCGCGTGGATGCCGACTGGATCCTCACGAGTTCGCATCTCTTCGCGCACCATGCGAGGTTCGCGGGCTCTGCGCGGGATGCTCCGAAGCTCGTGTACGCGCACACTCCGGCGCGATACATCTGGAACCCCGAGCTCGATCTGCGCGGCGACACGCTCGCTGCCCGAGCCGCGGCGAAAGTGCTCAAGGGGGTCGATCGCAAGCGCGCTCAGGAACCGGTGGCGATCGCCGCCAACAGCGTGTTCGTGCAGAGGCGCATAGCCCAGGCATGGCATCGCGAGAGCACGGTGATCCACCCGCCCGTCGACGTAGCAGGCTTCACCCGTCCGCCCGCGCCGGACGAACGCGATGAGCGCGTCCTCGCGGCGCTGCCTGAGACATTCCTTCTCGGCTTCTCACGGTTGATCCCCTACAAGCGGCTGGATCTGGTGATCGAGGCCGGGATCGCCGCCGACGTGCCCGTCGTGCTGGCAGGATCGGGATCGGACGAGGCTCGCCTGCGTTCGATCGCCGAGGAGCGCGCGCCCGGTCGTGTCTTCTTCGTCGCGTCACCGGGGGCGGAGCTCTATCGCGCTCTGCTGCAGAGGTGCATCGCCCTCGTGTTCCCGGCGGTGGAGGACTTCGGCATCGTCCCGGTCGAGGCCATGGCGGCAGGCAAGCCGGTGATCGCCGCGGCCGTCGGCGGCACCGCGGAGACGATCGTCGAGGGCAGCACCGGTGCGTTCGTCGAGCACTGGTCGCGCGACGAGCTGCGCAGCGCGGTCGACGTGGTGGCCGGCCTGTCAGCCGATGCCTGTCGTGCGCAGGCGCAGAGGTTCTCGGAAGCGGTCTTCGCCGACCGCATCAGAGAATGGGTGACCGAATCGGTCGACGACGCACGCCTGCCTGAGACGAGGAGCGCGTGACGCTCCTCGTAGACGACCGCTACCGCGGCACGCACGGCATCGGCCGATACGCCTCGGAAGTGCTCCCCCGGCTGACCCTGCCCTGGGAACCACTTGGCCTGGGCGGCACTCCGTTCTCGGGGGTCGACGCCTTCCGTTCGGTGGGACCGGCGGCGGCGCACGACGCTCTCGTCTATTCCCCCGGCTACGGCGCGCTCCTTCGCAGCAGACGACAGCTCCTCACGCTGCACGATCTCATCCAACTGAGCAGTCCGGGACTCGACCGCTGGAAGTTCGCCGCCTACTATTCAGGCCCGGTACGTGCCGTCGTGCGCCGGGCCGGCATCGTGCTCACCGTGTCCGAGACGTCCGCCAGAGCCATTCGATCGTGGGTGGACGACGACGACGTCGAGATCGTCAACGCGGGCAATGGATGCTCCGAGGCCTTCCGTCCGCCAGAAGGCGCGCTGCAGCGGTCCGACCCCTACATCCTGTTCGTCGGAAACGGCCGTGCACACAAGAATCTCGATGTGGTCCTCGACGCTCTGAGCGCCGCACGCGACGTGCGCCTCGTTGCCGTCGTCCCTGAGCGCGAGGTCGCGGAGCTGACCGCCAGGGCGACGCAACGGCACGTCGACGCCAGAGTGCGCTGGGTGAGCAACCTCGGTGACGAGGAGCTCGCCGACCTCTATCGCGGCGCCTCATCGACCGTGATGCCCTCGACGCTCGAAGGGTTCGGGCTGCCCGCCTTGGAATCGATCCGCTGCGGCACGCCGGTCGTGTACTGGGCCGGATGCGAAGCAGTCGGGGAGATCGTGGGATACCGCGGTCGTGCGGTGGCCTCCGCCGACGACGCTCACGAGTGGGCCAGCGCCCTGACGGAGGCCGTGTCCGCCGAACGCCGGGTCGATCCCCCCGAAGGCTATGACTGGGACCGTACCGCGGGGATCATCTCGGCGACCATCACCCGGCTGCTCGACTGACTAGACGCTGCGACTCGGAACCGTCCGGAGGAACTGCTCGAGCGAGTCCGTCTTGCGCTCCCACGACGCGGACGATGCGAGGGCGCCACCGGAACGGTTCGGCGACGGGTGCGCCAGCGCGCGTTCGAGCGCAGCATCCGCGTCTCCGTCATCGGTGTAGACCTCGATGCCGAGGTCGGATGATGCGCCGATGCCGGGCGTCTCGCGCGCCAGGACTGCCAGCCCGGCTGCGAGGTACTCATAGAGCTTCATCGGGCTGCGCCCCGCGTTGAGCGGGCTGTCGGAGAGCGGGAGGAGACCGACGCGCGCCGTGTGCAGCAGGCTCGGTACGTCGGCGTACGGAACGGGCCCCACGATCTCGACATTCGCCGGCAGGGCTCGGGGCGGGCGTGCATCGGGCCCCGCGATGACGAACTCGACGTCCGGCCGAGCCAGAGCCCAGCCCTCGATGCGCCCCCAATCGAATCGGTCGTCGAGCGCTCCGACATACACGCAGCGGGCGCCGCGGGGACCCGCATCAGCGCGCGGCGGCGCGAATTGAGCGGATTCCGCCCCGTTGGCCAGTATCAGCGAGGGCACGTGCAGGTCGCCGAGCCCGCGCAGCACTTCGTCGGAGGTGGCGATCACACCGTCGGCCTGGTCGAGAATTCGTCGCTGCAGGGCGTGCTTCACCCCGCCGGGGTAGAGGTCGGTCGGTCGATAGATCACGCGGCTCGAGAGCGACCGTACGGATGGGTCCCAGAGCAGCGGCTGATCGATGAGCACCGCATCGAACGCCGCATCGATGCCCTCGCGTTGCAGCATCCGGGCGACGGTCGGCACCGCCAGAGGCCTCGGCAGGACGGTGCTCGGGACGATCTGCAGCACGCCGTCCCGGTCTCGCTCGGCTCGACGAGGGATGCCGGTGAGGCGCGATGAGTTCACCCGCCCGGTCAGCCGATGCACGAGGGAGATCGGAGTGCTCACGTGGACGACATCGACCCCGCGGTCGGACAGCACTCGGGCGTAGTGGTGGCTGCCGACCCGGAAGACCCCGAACGGATGGCTGTGCGAGAGGAAGAGGATCCGCCCGGTCGGGGTGCCGGTGCGCGCCGAGGCGTCGGTCATGCTCGCGTCCTGCGGACGCCGTCGCGGATCATCCGCTGGACGCTCTCGAGAGTCGACGCTGCCATGCGCACCCGCTCGCAGACCTCTGCCGCGCGTTCCGGCGTCGGACGGAGGGCCTCCTGCAGGCGCGGCGGGTCGCTCGCAGAGGCGTCGACGGAGAGTCCGTGCAGACCGATCGCCGCGAAGGCCTTCGAGATCTTCGGCGTGGGGCTGGGCACGAGCTCCACCGGAATGGCCCCGCTCAGCGCGGCGAGCACCAGAACGTGCATGCGGTCGCTGACCACGATCTGCGCGGTGTCATAGCGCTGTCGAAGGCGCTCCTCCTGTACGAGGGCATCGGTGTCTCCCCAGGCCTCGAACTCGCCGCCGAGCAGCTGCGCGAGCTCGCGCGCCCGGCTCTCGTCCTCCCGCACCTGGACGACGGTTCGGATCGAGAGGCCAGCGGACTCGGCGGCCTCACGCACCGCGCTCAGCCACGCCGCGTCCGGCAGAGGGCGTGCGCCGCGGAGACTCACCAGCAGCTCGGAGCGTTCGCTCCATGGGCGCCCGTCGCGTACGCCGGCCGAGAATCCGATGTCGGGTGCGAGTGCGCCGCAGCGCGCGATCGCCAGCGTCGACTCGTCGCGCCACAGTGTCACCTGCGACAGGCGGGCTGCCGCACGATGGATGGCGAGAGCGGGCGACGACGGCGCGCGGATCCCCCGCGGCGGACGGACGACCACGCCGCCCTTGAGACGGACGACGAGGGTCTCGGCCAGGAACACCAGCTCTCTGAGTCCGTTGCCGCGGTCGAGCGGGATCTCCCCCGCTTCGAACACCAGCACGGGGTGCCGCGGAGCGATGAGGAGAAGCCAGAGCCAGCGCGGAACCGACTTCTTCGACCGCAGGACGATGGCGTCCGCCGGCAGGTTCAGCTGCCTCAGCCACACATCGGGTGCGTCTCCCGTGTAAGCGACCAGCTGATCGCTTGTTCCCAGCGCCCAGCCGAGGGTTTCACGCCGGATCAGCGCATCTCCGATGTTGCCGGCGGGGCCGGTGAGCGAGACGAAAGTCCGGGTTCGCCGGGGCGCTCTGGATGAGAGAGGAACCAGACGGCGCATGAGGTAAATCTAGTCGCTCTCAGCGCTCGGGCCGGTCAGGGATGCCGCGGAACTCGGCGGTCCCCGCGCTCAGGGGGTGGTCGTTCCGGTGCCTGGGTCGAAGACGGGAGGCTCGGTGACCGGCGGCAGTGACGGCTCGGGCGTCGGCTCGACCGGCGGAGTGGTCGGCTGCGGCTCCACCGGCGGCGCGGGTTCGCTCGGAGGAACCGGCTCGGGCTCGATCGGCTGCGACGGCTCCTGGTCGGGCCGGGAGTCCCGGTTGTCGGGCTCTTCGGTCTCCACAGGCAGTGCGCGCGTCACGGTGACGGGAGCGCTGACCCTCACACCGTCGCCGTTCTCCGCAGTGACGGTGTACACGGTGGCCTCGGAGCCGCACGCGAAGGGAACCGCTCGATCGGTGAGGTTGGCCGGCAGCGCCGCTGCGATCGGGAACTCGAGCGCATCGACCTGAGCGTCGCCTGCCGCGATCGCGACGCTCTCGGCATCGTCGATCTGCCAGCTCAGCAGCACCTGTGCTTCCGCTTCCTCTGAGGCGCATTCGACCGTCGCCGTGTTGGCGGTGAAGCTCTTGATCACGGGGTCCGCGGCGGGGGCCGGGGCCGAGGGGGTCGGACGCACCGAGGGCTCGGGGTCAGCGGGCGCCGCGACGCTGCTGAGGGTGCCGATGATCGCTCCGGCTGCGACCGCGAGCAGCAGCGCGACTCCGGAGAGGACCATCAGCAGCACGCTGCGCTTTCTCGTACGCTTCTCGGCGCGACGATGGCGCTCACGACGGGCGAGAGCGCGCGGCTCCTCAGCTCCGGACGAGAGTGCGGATGCGGCATGCGTTCCGCCTCCGGACCGACCGCTCTGCAGATGCTCACCTGCGTCGAATCCGACGGCGACCGGCGCGTTCTTCGTCGCCGGCTTCGCGGCGGAGGCGGCTCCGACAGCACTCGACCCGGGGTTCTTGGTCCAGGCGACATACTCGGCGATGACATCGTCGGTGGGTCCGTCGGCGATGAGCTCGCCCTTGTGCACCCAGAGCACTCTCTCGCAGGTCTGCTTGAGCGAACCGGTCGAGTGGCTGACGATCATCACGAGGCCGGCGCTGTCACGCAGTTCGTTGATGCGCTTCTCGCTCTTCGCGCGGAATCGCCTGTCCCCCACGGCCAGCGCCTCATCGATCAGGAGGATCGAATGCGCCTTCGCCGATGCGATCGCGAACTTGAGTCGCGCCCCCATGCCTGACGAGTACGTGCGCATCGGGTGGTAGATGAAGTCGTTGAGCTCCGCGAAGTCGGCGATCTCGTCGACGCGCGCAGCCGCTTCCTCGGGGCTGAATCCCATCGCCAGCAGTCCGAGCCTGATGTTGTTCTCGCCCGAGAGCTCCGGGACGAGCGCCGCGTTCACACCGAGGAGCACGGGGCGGTCACGAGCGTAGATCGCGCCCTCGGAAGGCGGGATGAGTCCGGTCATCGCCCGGAACAGCGTGGACTTCCCCGAGCCGTTGTGGCCGACGACGCCGATCGACTCGCCCTCCGTCGCCGTGAAGCTCACTCCTCGCAGCGCCGGGACCGTGTGGAGGTCTCGACCGCCTCGGAAGGAGCGCAGACTCGTCAGCGATTCGCGCGTCGTCATCCGCTTGCCGGATGCGTACACGCGATAGTTGACGTGCACGTTGTCGGCCACGATCATCGGCCGTGGTGAGGTGTCGAGCGAGTTCGCTCGCGTGTCCGGGAGCAGAAGATCAGTCACTGAGGCCATACCTCGGCTCGCCCTGCCAGAAGAAGATCGTCCCCCCGACGATCGCCACCAGTGCCCAGATCGGCGCAGCGATCCATGCGAGGAGCGGCGCGGCATAGCCGTCCAGCATCACGTCGCGGGCCAGAGCGATGAATTCATACGTCGGCAGGAGGTGCGCGATCGTGAGCAGCACCGGGTACCCCCCGAGCGCGCCGTCGATGTTGAAGAAGATGCCGCTGGCGTAGAAGAGCACGCGGTTGATGATCGGGACGAGCTGCTGGATGTCACGCGTGCGCACCGAGATCCGCGCGACGATGAGAGCGATACCCAGATTGAACACGCCCATGACCGCGAGGATCGGGATGATCAGGAGCCACGACCACGCCACCGGCTCGCCCAGGATGAGCAGCAGGATGCCGAGCAGCAGCACGACGGGCACCATCCGCATCGCCTGCTCCGCGATCACCGAGATCGGCAGGAGGATGCGCGGGAATCCGAAGCTCTGGACGAGCTTGGAGTTGCTCGTGATCGCCTTGGATCCGCTGCCGAAGCAGCCGGTGAAGAACTCGAAGACGAACACGCCGACGATGAGGTACGGCACGAAGTTCGCCGGCCGCGCGGCGCCGGCGAGGATGAAGTTGAAGATCGTGCCGTAGACGATCGCGAGGGAGAGCGGTTTGAGGACCACCCACAGCACACCGAGACGGTTCGGCAGCAGTCCCGCGATCAGACGGCTGCCAGCCAGACGCAGGGCGAAGGTGCGAAGCTGCCAGGTGTCGGCGAGGTAGTCGCCGAAGCGAGGACGCGTCCCGACTTCGCTCAGACCGGAGGTCGCGGGCACAGCAGTCGCTCCCATACCGAATCCTCTACCTCTCTACCGCGTCGCACGATGCGCATGCACGAAGCCGGCATATCGGATCATGCTACCCCACCGGGTGAGTCCGTCGTCTGGACCCAGGCTCAGTCGCGACCGTAGATGTCGCGGGTGTAGATCTTATGGACGACGTCGTCGAGCGCATCCGTCGAGCGGTTGGCGATGATGACATCGACCCTGGACTTGAACTCGTCGAGATCGCGAACGACCTCGGAGTGGAAGAACTCGTCCTCCTCGAGCGAGGGCTCGTACACGACGACTTCGACGCCCTTCGCCTTGATGCGCTTCATGATGCCCTGGATCGACGACGCGCGGAAGTTGTCCGACCCGGACTTCATGACGAGGCGATAGACGCCCACGGTCCGGGGCTCTCGGGCGAGGATGTCGGAGGCGACGAAGTCCTTGCGGGTGCTGTTGGCATCGACGATCGCCGCGATGAGGTTCTGCGGCACCTTCGAGTAGTTCGCCAGCAGCTGCTTGGTGTCCTTGGGCAGGCAGTATCCGCCGTAGCCGAAGGAGGGGTTGTTGTAGTGCGACCCGATGCGCGGGTCGAGTCCCACTCCCTCGATGATCTGCTTCGTGTCGAGCCCGTGCACCACTGCGTAGGTGTCGAGCTCGTTGAAGTACGCCACGCGCAATGCCAGGTAGGTGTTGGCGAAGAGCTTGATCGCCTCGGCCTCGGTCGACTCGGTGAGCAGCACGGGCACGTCGGTGGCGATCGCCCCTTCGAGCAGAAGGGCGGCGAATGCCTCGCCGACGGGGCCGCGGTCGCCGACGACGATGCGCGACGGATAGAGGTTGTCGTGCAGCGCGCGCCCCTCTCGCAGGAATTCCGGAGAGAAGACGATCGTCGCCTGTCCATGCTCCGCGTTCATGCGCGCGGTGAATCCCACCGGCACCGTCGACTTGATCACGATCGCGGCGTCCGGGTTCACGGCGAGCACGGTGTCGATGACGTTCTCGACCGACGAGGTGTCGAAGTAGTTGGTCACCTCGTCGTAGTTCGTCGGCGTGGCCACGACGACGAAGTCGGCGTCCCGGTAGGCCTCCTCGGCGTCGACGGTCGCCGTGAGATCGAGCTCGTGCGTGGCGAGATAGTCCTCGAGCTCGACGTCGGCGATGGGCGAGACGCGGCGACTGAGCAGCTCGACCTTCCCAGGGTCGATGTCGACGGCGAACACCTCGTGGTGCTGGGCGAGGATGACGGCGTTGGACAGGCCGACGTATCCGGTCCCGGCGATGGCGATCTTCATGCCCTCAGGCTATCCCGGCCCGCGGATAGACTCGTGCGCGATGACACCGCGCCCTCTGCTCTCCATCGTCATACCGGTCTCGGGTGACGACGCGACTGTCGCGACGGCTCTCGAGAGCGCCCTCGCGCAGAGCCTCGTCGACATCGAGATCATCTGCGTCGATGACGCCTCGACCGACGGCACTGCCGGCGTGCTCGAGCGATTCCGCCGACGGGACCCGCGAGTGCGCGTCGTGCGACACGAACGCAACCGGTCGGCCTTCCAGGCTCGCCGCACGGGGATCCTCGCGGCGAGCGCCGATCGCGTGATGTTCCTCGACGGCGACGACGAGCTGACCCCGGATGCCGCCGCGGTCGCGGTCGCGAAGGCCGAGGGGACGGACGCGGACATCGTCGGGTTCGGTGTCACGGTGATCGAGCGCGACGGCCGCACCGGCAGCCCGTACGAGGTGCGCCTGCAGCCGCCGCAGCATCCGCACGCCGGCGATGACGTGCTGCGCACCCTCTTCCCGGTGGGAAAGCCTGCTCAGGGTCAGCTCTGGCGATTCCTCTTCCGCACGAGCGTGCTGCGCGAGGCGTACTCCCTCGTCCCCGACGACCTCGTGCTCCCGCGCATCAACGACCTGCCGCTTCTCTTCCTCGTGGCCATACTCGCCGAGAGCTACGCGGCGGTCCCCGACAAGCTGTACCGCTATCACTTCGGTCGCGGTGGCAGCGGGCACCGGGTCGACACCCTCGAACGGGCGCGGTTCTACACAGGGGCGATCCGCTCGGTCGACGCGATCGGATCGGCTGTCGAGGCACTCGCAACCGCACATGCCGATCCGACCCTCGTCCGCGACACCTACGCGTCGGTGCGCTTCTCGATCATCGGATACGTGTGCTTCCAGCTGGTCGAGCACAGCGACGAGGGCATGCTCGACGGCGCTCTCGCACATCTGCACACGGTCGTCAGCGGCCCGGACATCATCCATGCCGCTGCGCGGTTCTATCCGGCGACTCTCAAGGCTCTCAGGTTCCACACGACGTGGCAGGGGCTGCCTGACCGGCCCGCACGCAGCATCCTGCTCGTCACGTCGACCCTCCGTACCGGCGGCGTGTCGGCCGTGCTCACCTCGCAGGCGCGCTATCTGCATGAGGCGGGCTACCGGGTGACCGTCGTCGCCCGCAACGGCGGCAGCGACGCGACCGTTCTTCCCGCCGGCATCCCGTTCGTCGAGCTGACCTCACGTCGACTGCCCGCCCAGCTCACGCAGTGGGCCGAGATCTGTCGCGCCCACGAGGTCGACGTGGTCATCGACCACCAACTGCTCTACACCGACACCTGGCCCGAGTTCGCGCTCGTGGCACGAGCCGAGGGCGCGGCGACGATCGGCTGGCTGCACAACTTCGTCGCTCGACCGGTCTACGACGGCAACGATCGGCTCACCCTGATCGAGCGCTGCAGTCCGACGCTCGCTCAGCTCATCACGCTGTCACCGCTCGACGTCGCCTACTTCCGCCTGCGCGGCATCGAGAACGTGGCGTACCTGCCGAACCCGCCCTCGCCGTTGATGCTCGAGTCGGCGGCTCGCACAGGTGCGAAGACGCCGCCGTCCGACCGTCTCGAGCTGGTGTGGTGGGGGCGACTCGAGCAGCGGACCAAGCAGGTGCGGGAGCTCGTCGAGGTCGGAGTGCAGCTGCGCGCCCTCGGCGTGCCTTTCACACTGCGGATCGTCGGCCCGGACTGGGATGACGTCACCGCGAAGAAGCTCAACGCCCTCGCGCGTCGTCGCGGCGTCGGAGATGCCGTCGTCGCCGTCGGGCCTCTGCGAGGGGCTGCGCTGGTCTCGGCCATCGACTCCGCGGATGCCTTCGTCTCGACCAGCATCATCGAGGGGTATCAGCTCACGATCGCCGAAGCACAGGCCCGAGGGCTCCCGGTCTTCATGTACGAGCTCCCCTGGCTCACGCTCGTGCAGGACAACCAGGGTGTCGTCGCCGTGCCCCAGGGGGACGCCCGGGGGCTCGCCGCCCGGCTCGCCGAGACGCTCGCTGATCCGGAGGGCTATCGTCAGCTGTCTCTGGCGTCGGTGGATGCCGCGAGACGGGCGCGCGACCAGGACTTCGCGCAGCTGTATCGCGAAGTGGTCACCGGCGAGCTGTCGCCGATGTACTCGCCCGAGCCGACGCTCGACGATGCCGGTCGCCTGCTCGGTCTGCTGGTGTTCTTCGCCCAGCGCGCGGATGGCCGCTCCTTCTCGTCCACCGATTCGTCGACCTGGGGCCAGCGCGCCTGGCAGTCCGCGGCGCCACTCGGCCGCGCGACCCTGCGGCGGATCCCGGGACTCCAGCCGCTCGCGCACCGCGCGAAAGGCTGGCTCGGCGCGCGCTGAGTCTCGAAGTCGGCGTTACGCCACGGCATCCATCGCCGCGTGGATGCGCGCGGTCAGGCGGACGATGTCTTCACGGGCCGAGTGGACCGCCGGCGCGAGCGACGGCAGGTGCGACTCGAACTGCTCGGCGAACTCGCCGAGCTGTTCGTATCGACCGACGAGGTCACCGAGTCCGACGGCTGTCAGAAGGCGTGAGATCTTGTGAGGGTCGCTGCCCGAACCTATCGGGTATGCCCCCTCGGTCGCACCGATGATGAGGCCGTGCGCCCGGTCGCTGATGACGGCGAGCGACTGCCGGTACACCGCGCGCACGTAGTCGTCGAGCACGTCGTGCCGCATGCTCGAGGGCATCACGTACTCACCGCCGAGAGCCTCTGCGAGCCGAACCGCTCGAGGCGCGTCGCGCGCCACCTGGGCGACGGTGACGATCCGGGTCTGAGTCGCAGCCGCGAACGCACGGACGTCCGCGAGCCACTGATCACCCGGCCATGCCCGGTCGAAGCGCATGGTCACCGCGATGAGCGGTCGATCGCCGGCCGCAGCCCACTCGTCGACCGCTCGCCCCTCCGAGTAGGCCCAGTCCGGCGCGAAATCGCCGAATCCCGCACCGTCACGAGAACCTCGATCGCGCCACGACATCACCGAGGCGTCGCGCATGACCGGGTCGAACACCACGCCATGCAGCGTGTCGACGTTCTTGATGCCGATGCCGGCGAAGATCAGCGCCCCGCCCGCGTCGAGGACCCGTGCGCACTCGGCCGCACGGCGTGGCACCGGGAAGTGCCCCGTACGCGGATTGATCTCCCCGGCGTTGAACGCGTGCACGGGACGAGCGGCCGCGGCCTCGGCCTGGGCCCACTCCCCTCTCGCGTCATAGAACGTGAGGTCTGACGCCGGTGTGAACCCGGCCGTGAAATCACTCGTCGCCTCACCGAGATAGACGTGCACGTGCCGCCCCGCACCTCTCAAGGCTTCGAGATAGGCGAGTCGCAGTGCGGAGTCGCCGAGGTTGTCGTCCTGCCCGCTGAGATGGGCGAACACATGCTGAGTCGGTTTCACAATCACTGCACCCCACTATATGGTGGCTCTGTGTTCTCCGTGCCCCTCCCCAGGACCGGAGCAGCGACTGAACCGGGCGCGACCGAGGCTTCCGTTCCGACGGTGCTCGTCACCTCGCGCCCGCCGCGGCATCGCGTCGACTACGTCGATGAACTCGTCGGCGACGACTCGGAGGGTCGTGCTCCGACCGGCGCCGTGCTGGAGTTCCGCACCGACCCGTTTCGGGCGCACGGCGTGGATGTGATCCACCTGACCGACATCGCGACGGTCATCGGCGGCCCCCGCACTCGCGGCCGAGAGCGCACACGGCGGGCGAAGCGCTTCACGAAGATGCTCCGACGCCGAGGCATCGCCCTCGTGCGCACCGTGCGCGAGACGGAGGCGGATCGGTCGCGGTCCCGAGCGGAGGCGATCGTCGATGCGGCAGCGACGACCGTGACATCGCTCGATGCCGTGACGGCGGCGGACGGCAGAGCGACGGTCGTCATCGGCCACAGCCACCTTCGCAACCGGTTCCTCGGCTTCCCTCGGGAAGAGGCCGTCGCGGGCCGCGTGCTGATCACGGCGGTCAACACCCTGCATCCGTCGTCCCGACCGGCCGTGAGCGTCTTCGGAGTCGCTGACCTGCCCGGCTGGACGCTGCGCCTCGCAGGCAAGGTGCCGATCGACCTCGAGGACTCCTACGCGCGAACGCTTGCCGACCTCACCGACACGGTGTCGCTGCGCGACGAGCTCCTCTCCGATGCAGAATGCGTCTCGGAGATCAGCCAGGCGGAGATCGTGCTCATCACAGCGCCGACGAACCACAGGTCCCAGAGCGTCCTCATGCTCGCTCTGTCGCTGGATCGGCCCGTGCTCGTCGAGGACAGCCCGCAGACGCGGGCGCTCGCTGACGAGGTCGGCCCTTCATGGGTGCGGCGCCATGCCGGTCCGCTGACCGCCCAGACACTCGAGAACGAGCTCGCCGCATTGCGAGCAGATCCGCCCACCGGTCGCCCCCGCCTCGATGCGCGCGACCCCAACCTGATCAGCGAGCAGTACTTCGCGGTGTATCGCGCCGCCGCGGCCGCGCGCTGACGCCGGACGACTCTCATGCCGACGCCTTCGACTCCTCTCGTCTCCTTCATCGTCCCCGCCGACGCAGAAGCAGACTCCGTCGCGCGCAGCCTTCGATCGTGTCTCACCCAGTCACTCGCCCAGATCGAGATCGTCTGCGTGCTCCCCGACGGAACCGGACTCGCCTCCGCAGAGGCGACCTCGGATCCGCGTGTCGTCACCATCACCCGACCTTCCGACTCCGCCCGCTCGCAGCTCCGGCGGGCGGGGGTCGAAGCCGCGACGGCGCCGTACGTGCTGCTGCTCGAGCCGGGAGACACCGTGGCTCGCGGCGCCGCGATGCGGCTTCACCGCTGCGCCGTGGAATCGCAGGCGCAGCTCGTCGGATTCGCCGTCCAGACGTCGCCCGATGACCGCAAGGGCGAGACGCACCCGGCTGAGGCGGGGCCTCTCCACGGACCCGACATCCTCCGCGCCCTCCTCCCCCGGGACACCGTCGCAGAGCTCGTGCCCTCGCGACACCTGTTCCAGACCGACCTGCTGCGACGGGCGTACGCGACGTCCGCAACCGACTCCGGCCCGCTCATGGACGACCGGGGCGCCGTGCTGCTGGCCTACGCATCCGCGGCGTCGTATGGAGCAGTCAGCACGGTCGAGTACCTGCGCCGATCGCAGCAGCGCGACATCGCCGCTGACCCGGTGCGCCTCGAACAAGCGATGCACCACGTCAGGTCGTTGCAAGCCGTCGAGCCGGCCGTCCGGGAGAAGGCCCGACACAGCGCGGACCCCGAGCCACTGCTCGACGGGTACACCACGGGCTATCTCACCGCGATCGGGGAAGCACTCGACGCCTTCGCCGCGCTGCCGCCGGAGGCGCGGGCCCACGCGCACGAGACGCTGCGATCCTGCGTCGGTGACCTCGACCTGATCGCGGCGGCCGTGACCTTCGCGCCCGACGCGATCCCCGCGCTCGTCACGCACGGGGAACGTCTCGAACTCGGCCGCGCGCCGGTGCGGAGCGTGCTGCTGACGACCAATGTGCTGACCACCGGCGGGGTCTCGGGTGTGCTGCTCACGCAGGCGCGGTTCCTTCTCAGAGCCGGATACCGGGTGACGATCGTCACGCATCGCCCCGGGAGCGCCGAATCGCTCGTTCCCGAAGGCGCCACGCTCGTTCAACTGACCGGCACGAGCCGACGTCAGCGCGTTTCGCAGTGGGCGCAGTTCTGCCGACGCTTCGCCGTCGATGTGGTCATCGACCACCGCATCCTGTATTCGCGCGACTGGCCTTCGTTCGCGCTCGCGGCCCGCTCGGCAGGGTCGGCGACCATCGGCTGGATACACAACTTCGCAGGCCGCCCCACGTACAACGGGAACGACCTCCAGACGCTGCTCCAGACCCATCTGAGCGCGCTCGCGCACCTGGTGGTGCTCTCTCCGCTCGATGTGGCGTTCTGGAAGCTCCGGGGCATCCGTCACGTGAGCTACCTCCCGAACCCGCCGTCGCCGTTCCTCCTCGCCGTCGGCGAACCGCGCAGCGCGAAGCCGGCGCCGGCGGGTCGCCGGCTGGAGCTCGTCTGGTGGGGGCGGTTGGAAGAGCACACCAAGAAGGTCACGCAGCTGGTGGAGGTGGCCGCGGCGCTCCAGCGGCTCGGGATCGACTTCCGGCTGCGGATCGTCGGTCCGGACTGGGCCGACATGAGCGCGGATCGGCTGCGGGATCTGGCCGCGACCCGAGGCGTGGCCGACCGCGTCGAGCCCACCGGTCCTCGGCATGGATCGGATCTCCTCGAGGTGATCGATTCGTCGGACATCTTCGTCAACACGAGCATCATCGAGGGGTACCCTCTCACCCTCCCCGAGGCACAGTCACGCGGTCTTCCGATCGCGATGTACGACCTGCCGTGGCTGTCGCTCATCCAGGACAACGCCGGCGTCGTCACCACGGCGCAGCAGGATCCGGAGTCGCTCGCCCAGGCGATCGCGGACGTCGCCGCGGATCCGGCCCGGTATGAAGCGATGTCGAGAGCCTCCGTCCTGGCCGCGGCTGACGCCACCTCGTTCGACTTCGCCCAGCTCTACGAGCAGCTGCTGCATGGTGGCCTTCCAGCGGAGCTCTCTCCCGAGCCCACGCTCGACGACGGACGCAAGGTGCTCGAACTGCTCGTCTTCTTCGCCGAGCGGAGCACCCCGCCGCCACGAGCGGCGCCCTCTCGGTCGACGGCGCTCGCGCCCGCAGCACTCCGCCCTCGGTCGCAGCCGCGTACGTTCGGGGAGCGTCTCGAGCGGAAGCTGACCCCCATCGGCCACCGCGTCATCGATGCTGCTCCGTGGCTTCGACCGGCGGCGAACAAAGTCAAGCGCGTATTGCTGCGCCGATAGCGAGAGACCACATGCAAGCGACTCCCCTCGTCTCGATCGTCGTCCCCGTCTTCAACGATGCCGACGTGATCGCCACCGCTCTCGACAGCTGTCTTCGGCAGACGCTGGCAGCGATCGAGGTCATCGTGGTCGACGACGCGTCGACCGACGACACCGCCGCGATCGTCGAACGCTACAGCGCTCGGGACTCGCGCGTGCGACTCATCCGCCAGCAGCAGAACGCGTCGGCGTACCAGGCTCGTCGCGTCGGGATCCTCGCGGCGAAGGCCGATCATCTGCTGTTCCTCGACGGTGACGATGAACTCGCGGAGACGGCTGCCCGGGCAGCTCTCGAGAAGGCGACGGAGACCGGCGCTGATCTCGTGCAGTTCGGAGTCGAGGTCGTGCGTCTCGATGGGCGCACCGGGGGGCCGTTCGAGTCACGCCTGCAGCCGAAGCACCCCACTCTCACAGGCAGCGATGTCCTGCGCGGCCTCTTCCCGGTGGATCGCCCTGCCCAAGGGCAGTTGTGGCGCTACCTGTTCCGTACCCGCCTCCTCGCCGATGCCTATGCGCTCATGCCCGCAGACCTGGTGCTGCCGAGGGTCAACGACCTGCCGATCTCCTTCCTCGCTGCGGCGCTGGCCGCTCGCTTCGAATCGATCCCGGACCGCCTGTACCGTTATCACTTCGGGCGAGGCGGAAGCGGCCAGAAGGTGCGTGACCTCAGCACCGCATCGTTCTACGCAGGAGCCATCCGATCCATCGATTCGATCGAGCCGGCCGTCCTGCGGGTCGCCGGCACGAGCATCGACCCTGACCTCGTGCTCTCGACCTACGCATCCGTACGACGCGCCATCATCGGATACACCACCCACTACCTGGCAGAGCACACCCGTGCGGATCTGCGCGACGCGATGTTCGCCGACCTGTACACCCGGGCGTCCGCCCACGACATCGTGCAGTCGACCGCCCTGCACTGGCCGAAGGCGATGGACACGCTCGCCGCCCACGGCGACGCGATCGAGCTCGTCGCTCGACCGGTGCACAGCATCATCCTCGCAACGAACCATCTGCGCACCGGTGGAATCTCCGGCGTCGTGATCTCTCAGGCTCGGGTGCTGCACGACTCCGGCTTCCGCGTGACGGTCGTGGCCCGCGAGCCGGGCAGTGATCTCTCGAACCTTCCGGCCGGCGTCGGCTTCGCCGAGGTGTCGGCGGACACCCTGGGCGGCTCGCTCGCCCAGTGGGCCGAGATCTGCACGCAGCACGAGGTGGATCTCGTGATCGACCACCAGTGGCAGTACTCACCGTCGTGGCAGGCCTTCGCGCTCGCGGCACGCGCTGAGGGTGTCGCCACGATCGGGTGGTCGCACAACTTCGCCGGTCGATCGCTGCTGCTCGGTCTCGATCGCCTCGAATCCGCGCCGCGATACTTCGCGCTGCTCTCGCATCTCGTCGTTCTCTCGCCACTCGACGTCGCGTTCTGGAAGCTGCGAGGGATGCCGCGTGTGTCCTACCTTCCCAATCCGCCGTCGTCTAACCTGCTCTCTGCCGGAATCGCGACCGCGCCGCGGCGCCCACCTGCGGGGCGGCGCGTCGAGCTGGTCTGGTGGGGCCGCCTGCAGCAACGCACCAAGAGGGTCAGCGAGCTGATCGACGTCGCCGAGCACCTCGAGCGGATGGGCGTCGATTTCCGGCTCCGGATCATCGGCCCCGACTGGCGCGACATGACGGCGTCACGGCTGAACGGGATGGCGAAGGCGCGACGCTTCGCGCACCGCGTCGAAGCGGTGGGACCGCTTCATGGTGCCGCCCTCAGTGCCGCCATCGACTCGTCCGATCTGTTCGTGAACACCAGCATCATCGAGGGCTACCCCCTCACGATCCCGGAGGCACAGGCGCGGGGTCTCCCGGTCGCGATGTACGACCTGCCGTGGTTGGCCGTGACCGATGGAAACGGGGGCGTCGCGAAGACGGGCTGGGGGGATGCCGAGGCTCTCGCCCGACAGATCGCCGAGGTCGTCGCCGACGCCGACGTCTACACCCGCATGTCGGCGGCGTCGCTGGCCGCAGCCGAGCGAGAGCTCTCACACGATTTCGCGGTGCTGTATCGCCGGCTGGTCGAGGGCGCGCTTCCGTCCGAGCTGTCACCCGTACCGACAGTCGACGACGTCCGGCAGCTCATCGACCTCTCCATCACCTTCGCCGAGGAGCACGCGGCGACGCGCTCCGGGCCTCAGCGCTCTCGCGGTGCGGCCGGAAGCACGCCCGGGACGCCGGCGAGGGTCGCGACGACGTGGCGGGCGCGCGCCACACAGCGTGCCGCTCCGGCAGCGAGAAGACTCATCGAGGTCGCTCCCTGGATGGGTCCGATCGCTCGAAGGATCAAGCGCACGCTCACGTGACACCCCGTCGCGAGAGTTCGATGATCGACATCACAGCGGGTCGGTGACGGCCATCGCGCCGGGTCGGTGACGGCGGTTGCCGATCAGCCGCGCTTGCCCGTGATGCGCGACGCTCGGTGACCGACCCGCTCGACGATCGAGTCCCTCACACGGATCATGGAGCGGTTCTTGCCCGCGCTGGCCGCCGTCAGGCGCTGGAACCGACCGGGGAAGAACCGGTTGGCCGCCTCTTCGATCTTCAGGGGCGACCGGCGCATCCCGAGTGAGTCCTCATACTCGAGCTCGATCACCCACACCCCTGCCCGAGGGAAGAGCTCGGGGGAGATCTCTGCCGACCAGGTGCGATCGTCGAAGTCGAAGTGGCGGATCGGGAACCGGACTCGATCCCGGTCTCGGTACTGTCGAGCGACGAGACGCGTGACTCCCCCGGGTCGCAGTCCCGTCATCGCGCCTGACAGCGTGGTCCGCGCCCCGCTTCTCAGCGTGGCGGCGATGCCGGCGGACGGAGGACTGATCGACTGCCGGGCGAGGTCGACGTCATCTGACTCGACGATGGCACCCGCGAGCCGTTCTTCCAGACTGTGGGGAACGACAGCAAGGGGGACGTTCGGATCCAGAAGACGTCTCCGCAGCACCGGCAGGGCCGGCGAGAAGGCATCGGTCCGCCATGACGGATCACTGATGAACCGGCGCATCAGGTATTTCAGTGAGAGGCTGTCGATCGTGGCCCGAGGGATCGTCGGCAGCGCCTCGGCAGCCGACAGCGCACGGATGAGCTGGTCGGCGTTCAGCGTGGATGCCGACTTCTCGGCGCGCAGCATGATCCGCGCCTCGTTGAATCGACCGTCCGCGGCGAGCGCCCAGACGACCTGGTTCTCTGCTTTCAGTCTGCGGAGCTCGTTGCGGGGCGCACGCGAGAGCAGCTTCGCGATCTGTTCCGCGACCCGACGGTCCTCGGCGCGGTCGCCGGAGCGACGCTCGAGGAACTTGCCGATGTTCTGCCAGGCGTCGGCGTTGAGCACCATCGCCCAGTACTCGCGGGTCACCGGCGCCGACTCGCGTTGCTGGACCAGCGCGGCGCACGTCGCCTCTTCGCTGAAGTAGCTCACCGTGTAATCCGTCGAGCCCGCGCGCGAGGTCATGGAGCCCCCGCCCGGACGGTCTCTGTAGACGTACGCCGGCAGCGGGGACACCGCGATCGATCGCGCGCTCAAGAGGACGCTCGTCATCGCGACGATGTCGTTCGATCGCGGAACCCCGGGAAAGGGGAATGCGGTCTGCTGCCAGTGCTCGCGCCGGATGAGACGGTTCCACACCGCCCGGTGCCTGACCAGCTGGGGGTGGGTCTCGATCGTGACGTTCTCGAGAGGGAGCGCATAGGCCTGATTGAAGCCGGTGCCCGCGTCCCACGTCGAGGTCGTGAAGAACTTCAGATAGCTGCCGTTGATGACATCCGGATCCGACCTGCGCGCGAGCGACAGCAGGTGCGCGTACGCGCGTGGCGGGACGACGTCATCACCGTCGGCGAACGCGAGATACTTTCCGCGGGCGAGCTCGATCCCGGCGTCGCGCGCCTGGCCGCCGCCCGCCCCGGGAGACCTCACCAGACGCACCCGGGGGTCCGCGCGCTGATGCGCGAGGACTCTGTCCTGAGTCCCGTCCGTCGACCCGTCGTCGACGACGATGATCTCGATCCTGACGCCCACGGAGGCTCGGATGCTCTCGAGGAGCTCGTCCACGTAGTGGACCACGTTGTAGGTGGGGATGATGACGGAGATGTCGATGGCATCGGAGTCGGTGTCGGGGTCCCCCGATGTCGCGCCGGGTCGCGACACGAATCGCTCGATGAACGCGTCCCGGAGGTCCTCCTCCCCGCGCAGCCCGAGCGGGGCCCAGGCGTCGACGAGAAGGGGGGTCGAATCGAAGCTCGGCACGTCGTCGACCCCGATGGGGCGGCCATCGGGCCGTGCGACGTCCACCAGGGCAGCATGGCCCATCGCGATCAGCGCGAGCTGCCAGCGCTTCCAGATCGTCAGATTCGACAACGAGGTCGTCGAGAGGTCTCGCGCGAGATCGTAGACGAGAGCCTTCGCATCGGGTCGTTCCTGACCGGCGGCGAGGAGATCGAGCGCCTTCGGGTTCAGCACGTCACGGGAGATCACCTCGCGGGCATACGACTGGCGCACTGCCAGCGGAGCAGCGGCGAGCGCAGCCCAGATGCGAGATTCGTCCGTGACCCAGCGCGAGGACATCGGTGCAGCCGGGCTCTTGCTCGGACGTTCCCGGCAGAAGACGACGGAACGCGAGACGATATCGACGCGGCCCGCAGCCAGATACAGCCGGGCTACGAGAAGCTCCTCGAGCCACGGATCCTCCGCGTGCACGAGCGAACGGATCAGATCGCGCCGCATCACCTTGCCGCACAGGATGTCATCCGAGACCAGGCCGGGCCGGTCCTCCAGCAGGATGCTCGTCGCGTCCGTGTCGAGCGCGCCGTCGACTGCACGACCGATCCGGTAGCGGTGCTTGGCGATCGACTCCGCGGTTCCGACAGCCATGTCCGATCCGGACGCCTGCAGGCTGGCGACCAAGGCTCGGTAGCCGCCCCGGATCGAGAGCCCGTCGGCATCCGCGACCGTCACCCAGGAGGCTGAGCAGCGCTCGAGAGCAGCGGCGAGCGCTGCGCTTCGCCCCCGTGCGCTGTCCGCGTCGATCACGTGAACACGCGCATCAGAGCGCGCCGCCGTGCGCACGACCGACGCGACGTCCGGGCTGCTGCGCCCGTCGACGACGACGACGACGTCCAGGGTCGGGGAATCCTCTCGCAGGGTCGACCACAGGAGGTCGCTCACATGCATGGGCGATTCGGGGAAGATGACGACCACGCTCAGATCAGCGACCTCGTTCATGGCACCTCCGTGGTCTGCGTGGAAGAGTCGGTCAGGTCCTCGATGATCGACACATAGTCCCAGGCCATGTGCAGCGTCGAGTATTCGGATGCGAATCGCGTCGCCGCAGCTCGCACGTCCTCCCTCACGGGGAAGGCAGCCGCGATCGTGTCCGCCAGGGCAGACACGGGATCGCGCCGGGTGTCGTAGAAGGTCACCCACGGCTGCGCGCCGTACTCCGCGATGAGATGAGGCTCGGCGGGCAGGATGCACGGTCGCGCGAACGTCGCCGAGAGCAGGACGCTGCCGGAGTTGAGCACGCGCTCATAGGGGAAGACCAGCACGTCGCACGCCGCGAACCACGCCGAGATGTTCGCGTCGCTGATGAACGAGTGCCGTCGCACGGTCGGCACGCCCGTCGGCAGCTCCCGTTCGATCAGAGCGATCTCCTCGGGTGCCGTCTTTCCGGCGAGCACCAGAACGAGATCGTCGACGTGGGATGACGCCTTCCCCACCGCGCGCAGCAGGGTCGGGATGCCCTTGTATCCGCGGATCTGCCCGACGAATCCGACCACCGATGCGGACGACGGTATCCCGAGAAGCTCACGGGCCTGGTCCTGGGAGGGCGGGTCGGAGTAGATACCCGCATAGCTGGCGTGCCTCAGGGTGACGATCTTCTCGGGTGGGAGATCGTAGAACTCCGAGACGGCCTCGCTGGTGCTGGCGTTCAGCTGGATGATCCGATCGGCGCGCTCCGCGAGGAGGCGCGCCAGCTTGACCTCCAGGTCCGGATACGGGGTGTTGTGAGCCAGCGTGTTGTGGACGGTCCAGATGATCCGCACGCCCGCCTTGCGCAGCCTCAGGAGGATCCCCGCGAAGCGCTTGAGGGAGCGCTCTGCGATGTCACGAGTGCCGTCCGAGTTCACGATGGGACTCGTCCAGTGGATGTGGAAGATGTCGCCGTCCGTCAGGCCGGGCAGAGC
Organism: Microbacterium sp. Bi98; assembly: GCF_918698045.1. NCBI lineage: Bacteria > Bacillati > Actinomycetota > Actinomycetes > Micrococcales > Microbacteriaceae > Microbacterium > Microbacterium sp. Bi98. The sequence goes on from NZ_CAKKLK010000001.1 coordinate 438,790, forward strand.
GTCGACCAGCGTCTCGATGGTCTTGGACCCCTCGACGCGCCATCCTTCCGAGCGTGCCCCGACATAGAGCATGTTCAGATACGGATTCTGCGCCCAGGCGGGGAAGACGTGGATTTTTCCGCTCACGCTGTGAATGTCCCATTCTGAAGACTGATGTCGGCACCGGCTTCCCGCCACGGCACGGAGTCCGCGAGCGACGGGTACCCCACGAGGGTGCTCTGGTCCTGGGTCCCCCGCATGACGGGGATCTGCGAGGATGACCCGTCCGCGTGGGTCACGCGGACGATGACCGAATCGATCTCGACCTCCGAGCCCATGGCGACGGATGCGGTGAGGTCGATCGACCATTGGCGGTGGTACATCGCGAAGACGGGCAGGTCGGCGGTGCTCTCCCTGCCGGCGTCATCCTGACAGACCACCTCGATGGCGGACACCTCGTTGGTGGGGGTCCCCACGCGCAGGGCTATCGAGAGGACGTGCAGCCCCTCAGCCGAGCGCACAGCTCGCATCAGCGCGTGCGGCCCTTCGCGCTCGAGCCAGAGTGCGCGGAGGAATCTGTCGGGGTCCCCTCCGTCGAGCGCCGCGAGCAGGCCTGCATCGGCCGTCGACAGGTCCGTGTGCTCGAGTCCGGGCACCAGCGCGAGTCGGTATGCGTGCGCTTCCGCGAAGCTGCCGTCGAATGCACGACGAGACACGGAGCGGACCGTCCCGTCATCGCCCTCGATCAGGGCGCGGCCCGCCTCGACGACATGAGGGAACACCTCCTGCACGAAGTGGTCACGGCTCCCGGATTCGTCGGGTCCCGACGCGACACCCACGTCGGCCCACGCCGCGAGAATGACGTCGCGGTCGTCGAAGACGGCGGGTCGCGCGGACGACGATGCACGACCCCACAGGTCGTGCGGGAATGCGGAGAGCAGGGCGTCGAGGTCGACGTCCGGCGCCGTGTGTCCGCCGAGGTCGATGGCAGCGGAGATGTCCCCCGAGATCCTCGTGAGCGGCCGACCGGTTCCCGCCAGATAGTCGCGGTACTTGAGTGCTCCCTCGGCGGCGGACACCACGAAGCGCGCCGGGATGCCGAGCGAATCCGCGATCGCGATGGCGTGCAGCGAGCTCCCCACGACGAAGCCGCTCCCGGCGATCGTCCGGAGCACTGCGTTCAACGGCGCTCTCGGATCGAGCACTGTGTAGCCGAGCGAGGTCGCGCTCTGCGACATCTCTTCGAAGTCGTTGAGGTTCGGGGCGATGAGCATCCCGCCCGCTCCGGTACGGCCCCAGATTCTCAGCTCCGGCATGAACCGCGGGAGCAGAAGCGCAGGATCGCCGAACACGGCCGGCACCCTGCCCCCCTTGGCCGTGATGAGACGGGCGGAGTGGGGACCCCGAACGCTGCGGATGTCGAGCGTCTCGAAGTGGGGCGGCAGCTTGGATGCGAGTTTGAAGTTCACCCCGGTGCCCCAGACGACCGCGCCCTCCGGTGCGAAGTGAAGCACCGAACCGATCGTGATCAGCACCGGCGCCTCGGAGGACTCCGTCGAAGACGCCCTCATGCTCAGGTCACCGAGTATCCGCTCCACCAGCAGAGGTCCGAGCAGATCTCCGAAGTTGTTGACCAGACGGCCGCCGGGTTCGCCCTCGGCCGTTCGCAGCGGGTTCCACGAGAGGACGTCGATGCCTCCGAGACGGGTCAGCAGAGCTCCGCTCGTGGCTGTCACGATCCTGCCTTCATCGGGTCGCCACTCGCCGGCGATTGGCCCGGCTCACCGAGCCAATCGTAGAATCCGGTCGCGAGCGCGGCGGCGAAAGACCTGTTCATGTGGTAAAAATCTCCACGGGAATAGAACGAATCGGCTCCGGTGTCGGAGGGATCGCCCATCGCGTGGACGTTCTCGGTGAAACCGTCGGCGGTGAGAGTCGGGCCGGGCTGTGAGAACACCCGCACACCCTCGTCCTCGAGCCGACGCACCTGTCGCGCGAAGTCCGAGCGCACTCTGTTCCAGTCGCCGCTCGACGCCAGGCGCCCGTACAGTGCGAACTTCTCGCCGTCTCTCGAAGACACCCACTCCGCAGGAGCAGGTTGCGGAATCACGATCACCTGCGCGGCTCCGACGTCCACCAGCAGTCGGGTGAGGCGCGCCATGAAGATCTGGTCGAACGCCGCATCGACATACGCGTTCCAGACCGCGTCGCTGAGCGACGGCACTCCGTAGTCTCCGACGGCGTCGACGGGAGCGAAGCTCTGCCAGAGCTTGACCATCTGGACCAAGGAGAAGTTGAGGCCGACCGCGACGATAGCGTCGGCGCGTCGCACATCGATCTCCGCGCCGTATCGCGGCGGATCCTCCAGCTTGATGAAAGGGAGCTCGACCGTGCCCGAGTCGCTGACGACGACCGCATCGACAGTCCCGTACGTTCGCGAGATGAAGTGCGCGACATCTCGATCGCCTCGCGCCTTCGTCAGCGCGGGCGCGATGGTTCCCAGGTGGGAGTTCCCCACGAATTCAATCCTCATCGGCGAAAGCCTCCAGAATCGCTTCCTCGCAGAAGACGCGCTCGTCGACGGCCTCATAGTCGGCCGACTTCGGATTCCGGCCGGCGGCCTCGGGGGACGCCGGAGGGGCGACCGGGTGTTCGGCATCTGCATCCGCGTCCGCCTCGGCGCCTCGCGCCACATGCTCGGACAGGAAGTAGGCCATCACCTTCTCGACAGTCTCGGGCCGCACGTTTCGCCCGGTCTCGTCGAACGGCTCATTGCCGGGCGCGTGGGAGGTGACGATCTCGTAGGACGGGAAGTAGTCGATGTCATCGAATTCCGATGCCAGCATCCCCGCCGCTGCACGCAGTACGGCTTTGGAGTAGGTGGTGGCGACCAGGACGTTGTCGTCGGTTGCGGTCGCGGCGAGCGGGACGGGCGAAACCGTCAGCAGGAACTTGATGCCGGGGTTCACGGTCCGCACGAGGGTGCGGAACTCGGTGAAGTCCTGCACGATCTCGGAGACGGTGAAATTGTGGAACCGGTAACGGTCAGGATCGTAATCGCCCGCGATGGTGCCGGGAGCGGTCGGGTAGATCGTTCCGGATCGGACATCCTCCCATCCCTCCGTGAGCCCCAGCGTGAAGACGAGGACATCGGAGTCCGTGAGGACCGATCTCACTGCGACGATGTGCTCGGCGCGCTGTCGTTCCACGTGTGCAGCACTGGCGAGGCCCTCGGGCTCGACGGCAGGACGGAGTGCGTCGAACCAGCGATCGCCCCGCTGCCAGGCGATGTCCTCGCGCACGGAGCCGGAGAACGCCTCCTGGGCGAGCTGCAGCAGTTGCCGGACGAAGTAGATGTTGCCGTAGCGGGCGGAGTAGACGCCGTAGCCGTGCTCTCGCAGCAGTTCGACGTCGACGTTGCCGGGTCCGGGCTCGGCGTCCACGACGTTGTAGCCGGCCCCGCGCAGGTACCGGGAGATGTGCTGTGCGAAACAGCTGCCCGCGGTAGCCACGGAGGAGCTCGGATCGATCTCGAACTTCTTCGTGTAGATGCCCTGCAGGTCGGTGACATCTCGACCCGAGATGGACTTCTTCCAGAAAGTACGACCAGGCCGCCCCCGGTAGGGCGATCGCGCGACCGGTGTGCCTGACTGTGATTCGGTGCTCATCTGATATCCATCTCCCCCGATATCCTCTACTGCCATTTCGCTCGGCCCAGGGCCGACGTCGGGATGGACCCGACCTTCGATCCTGGGCCGTGCGCGCCTCATGTCACGCGGAGCCGGAGTGCTCGACTTCCTCGATCAGCTGGTCGCGGAGACGGTTCATGAAGGCCGTGGACCTCTCGCGCAGCATAGCCACCTGCTGCGGATCGATCGGAGCGGGGCCTGTCTCACCGAAGATCTCGATCAGCTTGTCGGAGTGGTGAGCCGCGACGAGCTCGCTCCGCCCGATGCGCTCCATGAACGCGCGGTTCTTGTTCGTGGGCACCAGGACGATCGACGGCACGCCGTACATGGTCGCGACGACTGTCCCGTGGAACTTCATGCTCGCGAGCACGGTGCACTCGCCGATCGCGCGGGTCAGGACGTCGAGGTCCTCGGAGTGCACGACCTCCTTGTCCTCGACCTGAAGCGCCGGAGCGTTCGCGAAGTCGCGCTCGCCCACCGAACCCGTGCCGAGGATGATGTGACGAATGCGGAATCCACGCCGCTTCGCGTGTGCGGCCAGCTCTTCGAGCTTCGTGTAGTCGTCAGGCGTGTCGACGCGCCGCTGGCGCGTGACGATGCCGAGAATGGGCTGCCCTGCGGGCTTCTTGACCTCGGGCAGGTCGAGCGAGCAGACGATGTCCGGCTCACTCGTCACCGGTGCGGTGGGCTCGAGCTTCTCGCGGATCCAGTTCGCACCGAAATCGTCGCGCATCCCGATCAGCTGAACGTTCTCGTGGCCGAAGAAGCTCCGCAGACGGTTGATGATGTGCGGCTTCTCCTTGTGCTTCTCGGAGCCGTGATAGATCGGCACTCCCACTCCGGCCACGTAGAACGGCTTCTGGAGGTAGGTGCGATCGAAGTAGCGCGGGTCGGTGTTCCACTGCTGGACGAGATCGCCGCCGCCCATCACGATGGCATCGACCTCAGCGACCTTCTCCTCCACGGGACGGCTGAAGTAGGGCTGGCGCTCGAGGTCAGGGATGATCTGGATGTCGAACGTCGGAGCGAGGAACTGCTGGAAGACATCGACGAACAGCTCATCACCGTAGTTGCCGTGACCGAAGAACCCGACGAGTCCGATCGACTTCTTGGTCGCCGGGGTCTGGGCACTGACCTGCTTCGTGGCGACAGGGGCCGGTGCGGTGACGGCCTTCGCTGTCCGCTGCTCGCTCGCTTTAGGGAGCGCGGGCGTGCCGGACGCGACCTGCTTCTCGAGAGACTCGCGCAGCGCGGCGAGCTCGCTGTGCACGCCGGCCACCTCCGACTTCACAGCTGAGAGTTCCCTCCGGCTGAGTGAGATGTCGGAGACGAGACCTCGTGCGACGTCCGCCGTCTGATCCGCTGCGGTGCGGGCCGAGCGGGAGAGCTGGCCCAACCGGCGGATGGCGCCTCGTCGACTGGCGAACTGAAGCTGGGCGAACACGCCGATCAGTGCGGCCAGGATGGCGACCACGGCGACCGCCCAGTCGGTCAACCCCACGAGCGCGAGGGTGGCGGCGATGCTGCCCCCCACGAGGAACACGGCGGCAGACGCGATATCGCGACCCGTGTAGCGGGACATAAAACTCCTTCAGAGCCCACGGGCGCGGGCCAGCAACTTCGATCGACGGTCAGGGGGTGGCGCGGCTGCACCGGATACGGCTGTGATCAGCCTACAGTCCTGGAGAATATCGGTCAGAACGGTGACCGTCCGAGATTTCCGACGACTCGACCTGACGCCTGCTCGCGCCTCAGACAGGAATCCGCACCGTAGGAGCGTCGCCCGTCTCCCAGAAGTCCGCGTCCAAGACGCGGGTCACCGGGTCGGGCTCCTCCGCCCACACCGCAGCCTGCCGTGCGCCCTCGGACGAGCGAGCAGCCGCTCGAGCCTCATTCTGGCGCTGCAGTTCGGCCGCGGCAGCGCGACGCTCCCACAGCTCGCGTTCGATCATGGTGCGATCTCTGGCGTGGATCATCGCCCTCAGGATCATCGCGAGCAGCAGCCCCAGGTACCCGCCGACCGTGTTCGACAGCACGTCGAGAACGGTAGACACGCGCTCGTCCAGGGCGATGCCCTGCGTGAACTCGATCGCTCCGGAGAAAGCCGGCAGCAGGAAGATCGCGAGCCACCAGGCCTTGCGCGCGAGCGCGAGTCCGAGCAGGAATCCGAGCGGCACGAACATGCCGATGTTGGCGACGAACTCCAGCTCGTTGTAGCCGAACCGCTCGGGCACCCCGAGGTTGTGCAGTGCGCGGAGCACGCGCCCGGCGATGCTGTCGAACTCGAGCTGCTCGGGCTGCGGCCACATCGTCACCAGCAGCACGAAGGCGGAGTAGACGATGAGCAGCAGCGTCGAGATCCACAGCCGCGCATGGCTTCGCGGAGGCGGCGGTCCCACGTGGATCTGTGTCATGGTCGCGTTCCTCTCATGCCCGGGGCCGGGCGACGACGCCTGCGGACAGACTCGGGCCATGCTATCGATCGTCGATCGCATCTCGCCGCGAAGTCACCGAGAAACCGCCCCGAGGCCCACTGCCCCGGGTACGACACAGGGGCCGGACCCGAAGGCCCGACCCCTGTGCGAGAAAGCAGATGCTTACTTGATGATCTTCGTGACCGTACCGGCGCCGACGGTGCGTCCACCCTCACGGATGGCGAAGCCGAGGCCCTCCTCCATGGCGATCGGCTGGATCAGCTCGACCGTCACGTCGGTGGTGTCGCCGGGCATGACCATCTCGGTGCCCTCGGGCAGCGTGATGACGCCGGTGACGTCGGTGGTGCGGAAGTAGAACTGCGGGCGGTAGTTCGTGTAGAACGGGTTGTGACGCCCACCCTCATCCTTGGACAGGATGTACGCGGTACCGGCGAAGTCGGTGTGCGGCGTGACCGAACCCGGCTTGACGATGACCTGACCGCGCTCGACGTCCTCACGCTTCGTGCCACGGAGCAGGAGACCACAGTTCTCGCCGGCCCATGCCTCGTCGAGCTGCTTGTGGAACATCTCGATACCCGTGACCGTGGTCTTGACGGTCGGACGGAGTCCGACGATCTCGACCTCGGAGTTGATGGCCAGCGTGCCACGCTCGGCGCGGCCGGTGACGACGGTTCCACGACCGGTGATCGTGAAGACGTCCTCGACGGGCATGAGGAACGGCTTGTCCTTGTCGCGCACGGGGTCGGGAACGTTGTTGTCGACGGCCTCCATGAGGTCGAGGATGGACTGGGTCCACTTCTCGTCACCCTCGAGTGCCTTCAGAGCGGAGACGCGGACGACAGGAGCGTCCTCGGCGAAGCCCTGCGAGGCGAGCAGCTCGGAGACCTCAAGCTCGACGAGCTCCAGGATCTCCTCGTCGTCGACCATGTCGGCCTTGTTCAGTGCGACGAGCAGGTAGGGGACGCCGACCTGCTTGGCGAGCAGCACGTGCTCACGCGTCTGAGCCATCGGGCCGTCGGTGGCGGCGACCACGAGGATCGCGCCGTCCATCTGAGCAGCACCGGTGATCATGTTCTTGACGTAGTCGGCGTGGCCGGGAGCGTCAACGTGCGCGTAGTGGCGCTTCGGGGTCTCGTACTCGATGTGCGAGATGTTGATGGTGATTCCACGCTGGCGCTCTTCCGGCGCCGAGTCGATGGAAGCGAAGTCGCGCTGCACGTTCGTGTCGGAGGGGTACTTGTCAGCAAGCACCTTCGAGATCGCTGCGGAGAGCGTGGTCTTGCCGTGGTCGACGTGACCGATGGTTCCGATGTTGACGTGCGGCTTGGTCCGCTCGAACTTGGCCTTAGCCACTTGGTCCTCCTCAGGACGTCGTGTAGAGGTCACCGGGCACTGGATTGCGACCGGATCTCTACGGGTTAGGTTCTCAGTTTAGTAGAGAGGGAATGTGAAGTTGTAGGGGACCTGGGAGCCGGGCGTGAACCCGGCTCCCAGGAAAGTGTTACTCGCCGCCGCCCTGGTGCTTCTGGACGATCTCGTCGGCCACAGCGCGGGGAACCTCAGCGTAGCTGTTGAACTCCATCGAGTAGACGGCGCGGCCCGAGGTCTTCGAGCGCAGGTCGCCGATGTAGCCGAACATCTCGGACAGCGGGACGTGTGCACGGACGACCTTGACGCCTGCGGCGTCCTCCATCGACTGGATCTGGCCACGACGCGAGTTCAGGTCGCCGATGACGTCGCCCATGTACTCCTCGGGAGTACGCACCTCGACCGCCATGAGCGGCTCGAGAAGCGCCGGGTTCGCCCGACGAAGGGCTTCCTTCATGCCCATCGATCCTGCGATCTTGAACGCCATCTCCGAGGAGTCGACGTCGTGAGCAGCACCATCGACGATGGTCGCCTTGACACCCACGATGGGGTATCCGGCGAGCACGCCGACGTTCATCGCGTCCTGGAAGCCGGCATCGATCGAGCCGATGTACTCACGCGGGATGCGACCACCGGTGACCGCGTTGACGAACTCATACGTCTTCTCGTCGTCGAGGTCGAGCGGCTCGATGTTGAACTGGATCTTCGCGAACTGACCCGATCCACCGGTCTGCTTCTTGTGCGTGTAGTCGTACTTCTCGACGCCCTTGCGGATCGTCTCGCGGTACGCCACCTGCGGCTTGCCGACGTTGGCCTCGACGTTGAACTCGCGCTTCATGCGATCGACGAGGATGTCGAGGTGCAGCTCGCCCATGCCCTTGATGGTCGTCTGACCGGTCTCGGGGTTGAGCTCCGTGCGGAAGGTCGGGTCCTCTTCAGCGAGCTTCTGGATGGCGACACCCAGCTTCTCCTGGTCGGCCTTGGTCTTCGGCTCGATCGCGACCTCGATGACGGGCTCGGGGAACGTCATCGACTCGAGGACGACCGGCGAGGCCGGGTCGGTGAGGGTGTCACCGGTGGTGGTGTCCTTCAGACCGATGACGGCGTAGATGTTGCCGGCGGTGACCGAGGGAACCGGGATCTCCTTGTTGGCGTGCATCTGGAAGATCTTCCCGATGCGCTCCTTCTTGCCCTTGGTCGAGTTGATGACCGCAGCGCCGGAGTCGAGCTGTCCCGAGTAGACGCGGACGTAGGTCAGGCGACCGAAGAACGGGTGCACGGCGACCTTGAACGCGAGAGCCGCGAACGGGTCCTTCGCGTCGGGGTGACGCTCGATGATCGTGTCGTAGTCCTTGGGGTCGTGCGCCTCGATCGAGCCCACGTCGAGCGGGTTCGGGAGGTAGTCGACGACGGCATCCAGCATCGGCTGCACGCCACGGTTCTTGAACGCGGAACCGCAGAGGACCGGGTAGATCTCGGAAGCCACGGTGAGCTTGCGGATCGCGCCCTTGATCTCGGCGACGGTCAGCTCCTCGCCACCGAAGAACTTCTCGAGCAGCGCGTCGTCGGTCTCGGCGACCGTCTCGAGGAGCTGCTGACGGTACTCGTCGGCCTTCTCCTTGAGGTCGGCCGGGATCTCCTGGATCTCGTAGGAGGCACCCATGGTGACGTCACCCTTGGAGTCACCCGCCCAGACGAGCGCGCGCATCTCGACGAGGTCGACGACGCCGATGAAGTCGTTCTCCGCACCGATGGGCAGCTGGATGACCAGCGGCTTGGCGCCGAGGCGGTTGATGATGGTGTCGACGGTGAAGTAGAAGTCCGCGCCGAGCTTGTCCATCTTGTTGACGAAGCAGATGCGGGGGACGTTGTACTTGTCGGCCTGACGCCACACGGTCTCGGACTGGGGCTCGACGCCCTCCTTGCCGTCGAAGACGGCGACAGCACCGTCGAGGACGCGGAGCGAGCGCTCCACCTCGACCGTGAAGTCCACGTGACCGGGGGTGTCGATGATGTTGATCTGGTTCTTGTTCCAGTAGCAGGTCACGGCGGCAGACGTGATCGTGATGCCGCGCTCCTTCTCCTGCTCCATCCAGTCGGTGGTCGAGGCACCGTCGTGGGTCTCGCCGAGCTTGTGGTTGACGCCCGTGTAGAACAGGATGCGCTCGGTCGTGGTGGTCTTGCCAGCATCGATGTGAGCCATGATGCCGATGTTCCGAACCTTGCTCAGGTCGGTGAGCACGTCTTGTGCCACAGGAGTGTCCTTATCTTTTGTGCAGTCGTACTGCGAAGAGGGGGGTGCCCGCCCCTGATGTGTGATCGGGGGCGGGCGAAGCTGTTTACCAGCGGTAGTGAGCGAACGCGCGGTTCGACTCGGCCATCTTGTGCGTGTCCTCGCGGCGCTTGACCGCTGCACCGAGACCGTTCGACGCGTCGAGGATCTCGTTCTGGAGACGCTCGGTCATCGTCTTCTCACGACGACCCTTGGCGTAGCTGACGAGCCAGCGCAGCGCGAGGGTGTTCGCGCGGTGCGGCTTGACCTCGACCGGAACCTGGTAGGTCGAGCCACCGACGCGGCGGCTCTTGACCTCGAGAGTCGGGCGCACGTTGTCGAGCGCCTTCTTCAGAGTGGCGACGGCGTCCTGACCGTTCTTCGCCTCGACGCCACGGAGGGCGTTGTAGACGATCGACTCGGCGAGGGACTTCTTGCCGTCGACCAGGATCTTGTTGACCAGCTGGCTGACGATCGGAGCGCCGTATACCGGGTCGTTGACGACGGGACGCTTGGGGGCGGGACCCTTACGAGGCATTGGACTCAGCCCTTCTTTGCGCCGTAGCGGCTGCGAGCCTGCTTACGGTTCTTGACGGCCTGGGTGTCCAGGGCGCCACGGACGATCTTGTAACGGACACCGGGGAGGTCCTTGACACGGCCTCCACGGACGAGCACCAGCGAGTGCTCCTGGAGGTTGTGACCCTCACCGGGGATGTAGGCGGTGACCTCGGTGCCGTTGCGGAGCTTCACACGAGCGACCTTGCGCATCGCCGAGTTCGGCTTCTTCGGGGTGGTGGTGTAGACGCGGGTGCAGACCCCGGCCTGCTGCGGGTTCGACTTGAGTGCAGGCGCCTTGGTCTTCGAGACCTTGGGCGAGCGACCCTTGCGAACCAACTGCTGAATGGTTGGCACGTTCTCTCCTCATAATGCTGCACGGTGACAGCGTGATGGGTTTCACATCAGTGACCCACCGGCACGCCGGAATCGACGAGCCTTTGTGGTGGTGGGTATGCCGTGGGGGCGGACCGGCATGGTGCCGACGCCCAGCGCGCACGTCGAGACGTGCACACACCTGATCAAGTGTAATGCCGCGTAACGTGGTGGTCAAATGAAGGCCGCTCAGCGGCGGTCGCTAGGCCTGGTCCGAGTCGAACGGGGAGTCGAGCGAATCGGTGAGCTCGGCGAGCAGCGCCTCGATCTGCGGCTCGACATGCTGCGAGATCGCGGCCTGGATGTAGATGCGGTGGCGCAGCAGGATGCCGCAGATCTCACGGCCGACCATGTTCGCGTACTCGTCGGCGAGGGCCACCTCCTGTCGCAGCGCCACCTTCGCCTCGTCGCTCAGCGGCGGCAACGGCGGCAGATCGTCGACCGCCTCGTCCGCCAGTCCCGCGATCGTGAAGAGGAACGGCGCACCGGGGACCGGCTCCGGATCGAGCGGGAGTCCGTCGAACTCCGGATCCAGCCCGTCGGCCGGACGGTAGCTGCGCGCCCGGTTCCGTGCGGCCTGCTGGTCGAGCTCGCGCTGGAGCATCGGGAGGTTTCTTGCGGTGTACTCGGCCACGGCATGGTCGACGATCGTCTTGATCCGAGTCGAGAGGCCGTGCTGCACGCCGTGCGGCGTGTTCGAGCCGATGCCCGCCGCCGACAGGATCGGCGAGCCCAGGCAACGCCGACAGGGCGCGACCCGACCACGATGGGTCGCCGGCTCCCAGCGCGGCACCCACCGCAACCAGGCCTCGACGGCCTGGTCGACCTGCGTCTCCAACGAGCGCTCCACACGTAGAGCGTACGGCGCGTGCACCGCTGCTGCCGAGATTTCGTCTCGACGGCGGGGCGTCATTCCTCGTCGTCGCGCTCCCACGGCCACTGCGGCTGCTGCGCGCGCGTGCGGCGCAGCGCGATGCCGCCCCAGGCGGCGATGGCCCCGGCGGCCAACAGCACCGCGCTCGCCCCGCCACGGACGAGATCGCCCGCGACGACCGTCGCGACGATCAGGTCACCGCTCGCGACCGCGACCGCGATCCAGAGGACGACCAGATGCGCGAGCGCCGTGGCCAGCGCGACGGCGGGCGCCGCGAGGAACGACGGATGCGATCGCCGCAGCGACCCCCAGAGCGACAGCGCGAACGCCACCACCGCCGCGAGCATCCCGACCGCTCCCGGCACCTGCCCCAGGCCAGGGACGGCGATGATGTCCCGGTCGGTGGCCACGCTCAGCGCGCCGAGGCCGAACACCGCCAGGGCGAAGAAGCTGATCGCGGCGAGAACCAGAGCCAGGATGGCCGAAACCCCCGGGGACGCGGGTCCACGGGGGTTCGGCGATGACATGTTCGTGATTACCTCGAGAGCGTCGGACCGGCCTCGAGCGTGCGCTCGTACTCACGCTGCGCCTCGGCGTTGAGCTCGGTCTTGCGCGCCCCGCTGCGGGCGACCCACGCGCCGAACCAGATGGTCAGCTCGCGGCCGAAGACGAACGCCGCGATGGCGAGCGGGTGGAAGAGCTGGGCACCGATGAGCTCGCTCCCCTCCCGAGCCGTGAGCAGCCAGAACGGCGCCTCGAAGAGAGCACCGAGGATGTGTCCGCCGTAGGCGATGAGCCCGACGATGATGCCGAAGACCACCCAGAGACCCCAGCGTCCGCGGTTGATGAACGCTCCGAGAAGCCAGAAGCCGAGGAAGAACACCACGACGGGGACCCAGAAGCCCCAGGTCATCAGCGGAGCGAGAGCCGCTTCGCCGATGTTCTCGCCCGTGATGTCACCCGCGACGGCACGAAGGCCGAGCGTCGCACCCAGGTAGAGGATCGCGAAGGCGACGGTAGCGAGCAGACCGATCGCACCGGCGGTGCCGCGGTTTCCCCGCTCGCGGGGCGGCTCGGGAGCCTGGACGAAGATCGGCTGCTGCTGGACCGGCGCGATGACCGGTTCGGCGGCGGCAGGCTCGGACGGGACGATCCGGGTCTCGGTGTTGTCGGCCGACGAGTACGCGGCTCCGGCGAGAGCGGACTGCTCGTGCGCGACCGGCGGCGTGTAGGCGGGGGGTGCGTCCGCATCCGTGCCGAACGACTTCGTCGTGTCGGCATCCGTGTTCCGCGACGTCGTCGTGGCGTCTGCGTCGAGGTACTTCGGGTCGTTGAGCTCGGGCGTCGCGAAGGTACCGGGGTGATCCTTCTCGGCGGCTTCGAACGCGGCGACATCCGGGTCGACGGCGGGCTGGGCAGGTGTCGGAGCCGACGTGTCGTGCGCAGCGTCCGCGGGCGTGCCATGCACGCCTGCACCCGCTGCGGCGGCGGCGTCGAGTCCAGCGTTCGCGCTGTCGACGACGTCGTTGACGTCCTTCGGCCGCTCGGGCTGGGGAACCTCGGGGTCACTCATGGGGGTGCGCCTCTCATCGGATGTGTGCATTGCGAGATTACCGCCGCCCGACCGCACCCCGAGGGAGGCGTGCCGACGTGTCGTGCAGCCCGTGATCGCTAGGGAAGCGTCGAACGGAGGGTGTCGCCGACGAACGATGCGACGACCGGCACGATCGGCATCGAGAACCAGACGAGAGCGCCGATCACGCCCGCGCACAGCACTCCGGCGACCCAGCTGATCGCCACGTTCCGCCCGGCCACACGCGTCATGTCATCACGCTACGGCCGCCGTCGCACGACGGGTGATCGCAACGCCGCGAACGCTGCGACCATGATCGCGGATCAGCCCTTCGTGGCGCCCGCGGTCAGTCCGCCGACGATGTACCGCTGCAGGAACAGGAACAGGATCATCACCGGGATGGCGGCCATCACCGCGCCGGCCGAGAAGGCCGACCAGTCCGCGTATCGCGGGTTGGCGACGAGCTTGGTGAGACCGACCACCAGGGTCTGCTGCTCGACATCGACGAGCATGACGCTCGCGATCACGTACTCGTTCACCGTGCCGATGAACGACAGCAGCGCGACGACCGCGAGGATCGGCGCGACCAGCGGCAGGATCATCGTGAAGAAGATGCGCGCGTGTCCGGCGCCGTCGATGCGCGCCGCTTCATCGAGCTCCATCGGCAGGGTGTTGAAGAACCCGTACATCAAATAGGTGTTCACCCCGAGCGCGCCGCCGAGGTAGACGAGGATCAACCCCGTGTGCGTGTTCAGTCCGATCGCGGGGAACCAGTCCCCCAGCGTCGACATCAGCAGGAAGATCGCGACCACGGCGAGGAGCTGCGGGAACATCTGCACGACGACGATCGTGACGAGGCCGATGCGGCGACCCGCGAAGCGCATGCGCGAGAAGGCGTATGCCGCGAGGGCGCCGATGAACACCGTCACGGCTCCCGTGACCACGGCGATGACGAGCGTGTTCAGGAACCACAGCCCGTAGGGGTTCTGCGGGTCGCTCAGGATGCGCACGTAGCTGTCGAAGCCGAACGCCGAGAACAGCTGGTTCGATCCGGTCAGTGTTCCTCTCGGATTGAGCGAGGCCGAGACGACGTACAGCAGCGGGAACAGCGCGAAGGCGCTGACGACGATGGCGACCACATGGCGCCATCCGGTGTCGGCGAACCATGCGCCGAAGCTGCGGCGACGCGGCGCGAGGTCCTGTTCGACGGCGACGGGGCGGGCGGTGGTGCCGATGTCCGTGGTGCTCATGTCAGTTCAGCTCCTCGAGGGCCTTGGTCTTGCGGAAGCTGATGATCGAGATCGTCGCGACCACGATGAAGATCAGGATCGTGAACGCGGAGGCGAGGCCGTAGTCGCGGGACTGCCCCGTGAAAGCCACCTTGTAGACCATCGAGATCAGGATGTCGGTGTGCCCGACCGGGATGCTGACATCGTCGAACCGCGGCCCGCCCTTGGTCAGCATGTAGATCAGGTTGAAGTTGTTGAAGTTGAACGCGAACGACGAGATCAGCAGCGGCGCCACCGTGACGAGCAGCAGCGGAAGCTTGATGCGCCGGAAGACCTGCCACGGGTTGGCGCCGTCCATCACCGCGGCCTCGTTGACGTCTTCGGGGATGCCCTGGAGGGCGCCCATGCAGACGAGGAACATGTAGGGGAAGCCGAGCCAGAGGTTCACCAGCAGCACCGAGACCTTCGCGAGGTTCGGATCGGTGAGCCACGGGATGTCCGCTCCCCCGAAGATCACCTGGTTGATGAAGCCGAAGCTCTCGTTCATCATCCCGGCCCAGACGAGCGCGGAGAGGAACGCGGGGAATGCGTACGGGAGGATCAGGATGATCCGGTACCCGTTGCGGAACCGCATCCGCGTGTTGTTGAACACCAGCGCGAGGAGCAGGCCGAGGAAGAACGTCGTCGCCACGGAGAGCACCGCGAACACGAAGGTCCAGATCGTCACCGAGATGAGCGGGCCGCGGATCGAGTCGTCGGTCACCGCGCGCACGAAGTTGTCGAACCCGACGGTGGTCTGCCAGCCGGGAAGCAGCTCGGCGCCGTCCTCGGCGATGAACGAGCCCTCCCCCGTGTCGGAGTACACCGCGCCGGTCGTGGTGTCGGTGATGGTGTCGGCATCCGCGTCGTACTCGAGCGTCGAGACGTACAGGTAGCCCTTCTGGCCGTCGGGCGCACGCAGGCTGCCGTCGTTGGGGTCGTCGCTGAACGGCACCGAGAGCTTCTCCAGCTCTTCCGAGAGCGTGAACACCTTCGCGAGGGGCAGCGTGGTCCAGCCGTCGACGGCCACAGCCTGGTCGCCGTCGAACTCGGCGTCGACCTCCTCCAGGGGCTGCTCGGCCGTGCCGAGCAGCGCGTCGCCGGAGTCGGGATCGGTCACCAGCAGGCCGTAGGTGCCGAACTGCTCGACGACCGTGACCGGGTACGTCGGGGAGTCCTCGACGCGCTCCTGGGCGGAGGCGAGGAGCGACGAGATCGCCTGGTCCTTCGTGCCGTTGTGGCCGGTGCCGTAGTTGGTGAAGCCGATGTACCCGGTGTACAGCAGCGTGAACACCTGGAAGATGATCAGGAAGATGATGCCGGGCGTGAGGTACTTCGCGGGGATGCGCTTGCGCGAGAAGTAGATGTAGTTGACGAGCACGGTGACGGCCACGACCAGGCCGAGCACCAGCCACTCCTGCTGCCCGAAGAGGACGAACGCCGCATACAGCGCGATGGCGTCGACGATCGCCAGCAGCAGGATCTTCAGGAGCATCCAGCCGATCGGCCCGGATGCGGCCTCGGCGATGCCGGCGGCCTGGCGCTGGCGCTTGGTGAGTGGAGCCGTGGGCTCGGCGGTGTCTGTCATCTCGTCCCCGTCGTCGAGCTGCCGGGGCGGACGAGGTCCGCCCCGGCAGGGATGGTGCTGGGTGTGTTACTTGATCGCTGCGGTGACGTCGTCGACGAGCTTCTGCCACGTCGACGCCGGGTCGGAGCCGTTGATGATCGCGGCCTCGGCCACGCCCCAGAACTCCCAGACCGATCCCATCGCGGGGATCGCGGGCATCGGGACGGCATCCGCACCGACGGCCTGGAAGCCGGCGATGATCGGGTCGGAGGCGGCGGAATCGGCGGCGGCCGTCAGCGCGGGGAGGATGTTGCCGGCCTCGAACAGCTCGAGCTGCACCTCTTCGGTGCCGATGTAGTTCACGAGGAAGTCGTTCGCGGCGACCTTGTTCTTCGACTCGGAGCTCACGAAGAAGCCCTTGACACCGGCGAACGGCGACGCGGTCTCACCCGTGGGGCTGGGGATCGGGTCGATCGCGACGTTGATGCCGGCGTCGACTGCGGCGCCGACGTTCCACGGGCCGGTCAGCCAGAAGGACGCGGTGCCGTCGAGGAACTGCTGCTTGGCGATCTCGCCGTCGACGTCGGTGTTCAGCGTGCCTGCGGCGCCCTGAGCGGCGAGCCAGTCGGCGAAGGCCGTTCCGCCCTCGCTGCCGAGCTGCAGATCTGCGGAGTCGTAGCTGCCCGAGTCGTCGGTGCCGAAGACCGGAGCGCCGAACGCCGTCTGGAACGGGTACAGGTGGTACGGGTTGCCCTCGGTGCCCTGCTCGACGACGAACGCGCCCTTCGAGACCATGTCGTCGAAGCTCGTCGCGGCGGCGGGCACCATGTCGGCGTTGCGCAGCACGGCGATGTTCTCGACCGCGTAGGGAAGCATGTAGACGGTTCCGTCGTAGGTCGCCGCCTGAAGGGCGACGGGCAGGTAGTCGGCCGACGAGTCGCCGAGCTCGAGCGGGGCGACCACGCCGTTGGTCGAGAGCTCTCCGAGCCAGTCGTGCGCGCCCATGACCACATCGGGGCCCTTGCCGGTCGGCACCTGCTGGATGAAGTCGTCCTTCATGTCGTCGACGGACTTGCCGACGAGCTCGACCTTGACTCCGGTCTTCTCCTCGTAGGAGTCGGCGGCGCTCTGCAGCGCGTCGACGCGCTCGGCGTCGACCCAGACGGTCAGCGTGCCGCCGTTCTCACCCTCGGATGCGTCGCCGCCGTCGGTCGCGGTCGAGCAACCGGCCAGGGAAAGAGTCGAAACGATCGCGATGACGCCGGCGGCGACGATGCCCCTCTTGTTCACCTTCATTGGTGTGTGCCTCTCTGAGTACTGGTGGCCTGCAAGGACTGCAAGCGCTTACAGTATGCATCGAGAACGACGGGAATCGCAATGCAAAAGCCCTTCGATATCAAGCTGTAACCGCGGATTGGTGCGTGAGAGTCGATGGAAGCGCTTCCAAGCGAGCGTGAAAACGGCGGTGTCGATACACTTTGCGTATGGCTGACAGTTCCTTTGACATCGTCTCGAAAGTGGATCACCAGGAGGCCGAGAACGCCCTGAACCAGGCGCGCAAGGAGATCGAGCAGCGCTACGACTTCAAGGGCACGGGCGCCTCCATCGCCTGGAGCGGCGAGCAGATCCTGATCATCGCCGGCACCGAGGAGCGCGCGAAGGCCGTTCTCGACGTCTTCCAGTCGAAGCTCATCAAGCGCGGCATCTCGCTCAAGAGCCTCGAGTCGGGCGAACCCTTCGCCAGCGGCAAGGAGTTCCGCATCGTCTCGACCCTCAAGGACGGCATCTCCTCGGAGAACGCGAAGAAGATCAACAAGCTCATCCGCGACGAGGGTCCGAAGGGCGTGAAGAGCCAGATCCAGGGCGACGAGCTGCGCGTGCAGTCGAAGAGCCGCGACGACCTCCAGTCGGTGATCGCGCTGCTCAAGGGCGCGGATCTCGATCTCGACCTGCAGTTCATCAACTACCGCTGATCCCACAACGCAGGGGACGGATGCCGCCGCATCCGTCCCCTTTTCTGTGCCCTCGGATCCCATTCCGATATATGGGTCGGAGTGACCGAGACTGGATGCAGTCGCGTCCCGATGCGACAGACGATGCGGCGATGCATGACGCGCTGCCGAACCACGGTTCCGCGCTTCGCGGATCGCGGTTCCCGCCTTGTGGGGACTGGGCGCAGTTCAGCTCCGTGCACGCCATCGTCTGTGGTCGGCGAGTGTCCCAACACTCGCCGACCACAGAATCACCCGTACTCAATCCTGCGACGACGCGCCGACGACAAGCGCCTGCGTGATCGTCGGAAAACTCGTCTGTGGATTATTGGCATCGCGATCCACTTCGTGATGTAGTGGCCGTCCGGGCACATCATGGGGAGCCCGGATCTGGAAAGCAACTGGGGGCAGTCCATGAACACCAACAACTCGATGACGAGTATTCGAGAAAGCAAGCAGCTCTTGGCGGAGGAGGTGTTTCAGCACATCGGCGCGCAGATCGTCGACGGTGTGCTGGAGCCGGGGTATCGCATCCGCGATGTCGACGTCGCCGAAGAACTGCATGTGTCACGGACTCCGGTGCGAGAGGCGTTACAGCGTCTCGAGCGTCTCGGGCTCGTGACGATGTACCCGAGCAGATACACCGAGGTCACCGCCGTCACGGCAGAGACCGTCGAGCAGACGCTCGAGTTCGCGGGGTATCAGGCGGGGATGGCCGCGCGGATGGGCGTCGCGCGGATGAGCCAGCAGGACCGCGAGAGTCTCGCCGCACTGGTCGAGGAGATGTACACGGCGCTCGATGACGACGTGCACATCTCCAACACACGGTGGGCGGTGTTCTCGTTCCTCAGCGCGCGCAGTCGTAACGCGCAGCACCAGGTGCTGATCAACGACGCGAGCATGGCTCTCTTCCGCAATCTCCGCGGCTGGAGCGTGCCCGAGAACGACCGCGAGCGCATGCTCCAGGTCTACCGAGACTTCCACGACGCGGTGCTGCGCGGCGATGCCGACGAGGCCGAGCAGCAGGCACGTCTGATGCACTACGTCTGACCACTGGGTCGGACACTGCGCCTGATCACTGTCGGCGCGCGGCCGTCCAGCCTCTGACCCATCGGTCGAGGCGGCGATACGCTTCCTCTCTGGCCCCATGCCGCGAGAGGAAGACGTCGTGCAGGGCTCCGTCGATGCGCTCGACGGTGACAGACGGACCGAGCTTCAGCGACGCCCGCGCGATGTCGTCGACGACCAAGACCGAGTCTGCTCGGGTGAGGTCCTCCGACCATCGCGTGGGCGTCGCTGAGCGCGCGGACAGCAGCACGCACACGGGCGCGTCGATCGTCAGCCCCGCCGCGACCTTGGCGTGTCCGGTGAGGATCGCGTGGAACCACCCCGCGTGGACGGCCATCGTCTGCGCCGGACGCCAGAGGAGGTTCACCTCGACCGGATCGTCGGGGTCGGCGACCTCCTGCTGCGCGCGGGTGTAGAAGCCGAGATCGACCTGCGGCGCGACCTCCCGAGGAGCCCACCTGGCCTGCAGCTCGGCGACCGGAGCGATGAGCGGGCGGGCGGAAGCGACCTGGAACTCGAGCCAGGGGCTGTTCAGGATCACGGCATCCGCCGTCTCGCGGTGCCGCGACGCCCACAGGCTCAGGGTGAGTCCGCCGGTCGAGTGGCCGAGCAGCACGAGCCGCCGGGGGGATGCCGCGGCTCCAGTCCCGTGCCCCATCGCGGACAGAGCCGCGGCGATGTCCTCGTCGTACGCGACGAGGTCGGTGATGTAGCCGGGAGTCTGCCCATCGCGCAGACTCCGGCCGTACTTGCGCAGGTCGAGCGCGAAGAAGCGCGCCCCGCGAGACGTCCAGAATCGAGCGAGCCGCTTCTGGAAGAAGTAGTCCGACCAGCCGTGCACATAGAGCACGTCGACATCGTCCAGCGGGAGGCTCTGCCCGCGCAGCCGGTCCCACCAGGGCCGGTCCCGCGGCACCGCACGCACGAGCGTGGCGACGAGCGGTCCCTCATCGTCCTCGCCGAGCTCGAGCGTGAGCTGCTCGAACTCGTCGCCGAGGACGTCCGGTATCCACTCAGGCATGCCGCCAGGCTATCGAAACGGTGTCGACTACTGGGGAGCGGTGTGTCCGCCCGTGAGGCTGCGCACGACCTGCTGCGCGAGTGGTGCCGGATCAGCGGCCCCGGCTCCGTTGTCGAAGGTCACCAGCCGGATCCAGTCCGGACCGACTCGCACGTCGACGATCTTCTCGCCGTTCGCACCCGCGCTCGCCGTGGCGGCATCGGCTCCCTCGAGTTCGACGGGTTCGCCGTCGATCTTCTCGAACGCCCATGCCCCGGCGGGAAGCGTCGTGAGCATCAGATAGCTGGATCCTTCGTACTCGCTCCCGGCCGACTTGAAATAGCAGATGCGCGATCCGTTGACGACCTCGTACACCTCCGCTGGGATGCCCCAGCCGCCGAAGTCCGAGAAGAGCGCGGCATCCGTCACTCCGAATTCGGCATTCACCTGCTCCGGTGTGATGAAGCGCTCGCACGGCGCACCGACGATGTCGCTCTCGACGTAGTCGACGTCGCGCAGGCTCGCAGCCGCCGAGGCGGCGATCCGACGCAGCGCCTCTTCGATCGGAGCGGTGTCATCCGCTCCCAGATCGGGGTCGACGACGGTGGCCGACAGCAGCACGTCTCCGTCGGGAAGCTCGAAGCCGCAGCGCCCGTCCTCGCAACTCGCCTGCTCACCCCAGAAGCCCTGACGCTCGGTCGCGCCGGCGATCACAGCCTGGGCATCCGGCACGATCGTGACCTCCCAGCTGCGCTCCGTGTCACCCGCGGAGCACGCGATCCCCCCTGCGCGCTGGAACATGTACTGCCCGGGGCCTGGCAGCCAGCCCATCGCAGACACCAGCGACAGCGCCGGTGCGACCGGCGTCGACGGCTCCCCCACGAGTTCGGCCATGGTGGCGGCGACGTCGTCGCACGTCACATCGAACGCCGCCGCCGGTTCGACGATCGGCGCCGGCGTCGGGGACGGTGTGCCGGTCGACGACGCCGTTGCAGACGGCGACGCTGACGGCTTCGGCTCGGCGGCCGGCTCGGCAGTGCACCCTGACACCAGCAGCAGAGCGGCGGTGCCGAGGACGATCAGGGATCGCAGTCGCATCCCTTCACCCTACGGATGCCGCCCCGCAGGCGCACCGGGTGCCGACAACGATCCGGTGTCGGTCACTCTCCGCGGGAGACGCGCACCATCTCGTCACGCGGCACGACCTTGACGCGCGCGCGCTCGTGCGGCGCACCGAGAGCGACCTCGTGCTCGTCGAGCCGGTGCCAGCCTTCGAGGTCGGTCCAGTTCACACCGCGCTCGAGCAGCAGGGCGGGGATCGCCTCTTCAGACGGGTCCTCCGGGTGCCACCACGAGCCCTGGTCGTTGATGATGTGCCGCACGGTCTCCATGGCATCCGACTTGGTGTGGCCGATCAGGCCGACCGGTCCGCGCTTGATCCACCCTGTCGCGTAGATGCCGGGCATCTGCTGGTTCGAGTCCTTGGCGAGCACCTGGCCCTCGCGGTTGGGGATGACGCCGTGCTTCTTGTCGAAGGGGACGCCCGGAAGCGGCGAGCCGAAGTAGCCGATGGCGCGGTAGAGCGCCTGCAGCGGAACCTCGCGCATCTCGCCCGTGCCCACGGCACCGCCCTGTCCGTCGGGCTTCGTGCGCTCGTAGACGAGGGCCGCGACGCGACCGGCGTCGTCCTTGCGGACCTCGACCGGGCGGGCCCAGAAGTGCAGGTGCAGACGACGCGATGCCGTGCCTCCCGCATTGTTGACCGAGTCGCGCTTGCGCCACGACTGCAGGATGCGGTCGATCACCATGACCTGCTTGTTGCTGGCCACCGCGTCTTTCGACGCCTCGTCGTAGTCGAAGTCCTCGTCGTAGACGACCATGTCGACGTCACGCAGCTCGCCGAGCTCACGCAGCTCGAGCGGGGTGAACTTGACCTGAGCGGGTCCGCGGCGTCCGAACACGTGCACATCGGTGACGGCGCTCGCCTGGAGACCCTCGTAGACGTTCTCCGGCACCTCGGTGACGAGCAGGTCTTCGGCGTGCTTCGCCAGCATGCGGGCGACGTCGAGAGCGACGTTGCCATTGCCCAGCACACCGACGGATGCGGCGTCGAGCGGCCACTCGCGCGGCACATCGGGGTGGCCGTCGAACCAGCTCACGTAGTCTGCTGCCCCGTAGGCGCCGACCGCGTCGATACCGGGGATGTCGAGCGTCGTGTCACGGATCGCGCCGGTGGCGAAGATGACCGCGTTGTAGTGCTTCTTCAGGTCGTCGAGGGTGATGTCCTCACCGAACCGCACGTTGCCGAACAGACGGATGTCACCGCGGTCGAGCACATCGCGCAGCGCGTTGACGATGCCCTTGATGCGCGGGTGGTCGGGGGCGACGCCGTAGCGGACCAGGCCGTAGGGGGCGGGGAGCTGCTCGAAGAGATCGATGGAGACGTCGAACTTGCGCTCGGCCTTCAGCAGGATGTCTGCTGCGTAGATGCCGGCGGGGCCCGCTCCGACGATGGCCAGTCTGAGCTTGGTCATAAGGGGTCCTTTCGTATGCCGTCACGCCCGGCGCACGCGGCCGAGGGCCGCGATGCGATCAGCTGGAGCGTTCGACGAGGGTCTCTGCGAAACGAGTGAGCGCTTCGCGCACGGTGCCACGCGGGAGCGGGGCGAGCGCGTCGATCGCATCCTGAGTCCAGGAGTGCGCGAGCGCGAGGGTCTTCTGCGTTCCGACGTGGTCGCGGAGCTCGGTCAGCGGTCCGTCGAGGATCGCGGGGTCGGCCCCTTCGGCGATGCGCGCCACCCCGTCGTCGATGCGAGCGGCGAGACCGATCGAGGCGTCATCGGCCTCGGCCTTCAGCAGCAGGTACGGCATCGTCGGAACCCCGGCCCGCAGGTCGGTGCCCGGCACCTTGCCGGTGTCCTCGGGCTTCGCCGACAGGTCGATCACGTCGTCGAGCAGCTGGAAGGCGACGCCGATCTTCTCGCCGTACACGCGCAGCGGCTCTTCGTACTCCGACGGTGCGTTGGAGAAGATCACGCCGCCCTGCGTCGCCGCGGCGATGAGAGAGCCGGTCTTGTCGGCCAGCACCTGGAGGTAGAACTCGATGGGATCATCGTCGGGCTGAGCGCCGATCGTCTCGTGCATCTGTCCGAGGACGAGGCGCTCGAAGGTGTCGGCCTGCAGCCGGATGGCCCGCTCACCCAGACGCGACATCAGCTGGCTCGCACGGGAGAAGAGGATGTCGCCGGTCAGGATCGCGATGTTGTTGCCCCACACGGTCTGCGCCGCGGGCACTCCGCGACGGCGATCCGCACCGTCCATGACGTCGTCGTGATACAGCGAGCCGAGATGGGTGATCTCGAGCGCCTTCGCGACATCGATCACCTGATCGGTGTTGCCGTCGCCGAGCTGGGCCGCGAGCAGCGTCAGCACGGGGCGGATGCGCTTGCCCCCCGCCTCGTACAGATAGCGGCTGGCGGCATCGGCGAGCGGATCGGCCACACGCACGTCGTCGGCAAGACCGGTCTCGACGAGCTCGAGCCCGTCTTCGATCGCCTGCGCGATGCGTCGACCGGCGGTGCCGATGAAGACACGGTCGCTGAAACCGAGACGGCTCGCCAGTCGCGAACCCGGGGCTACGCGGCTCGAAGTCACGGTCTCAGCCTACCGTCGTCAGCTGGGCAGGTACGCGCGTCGCATTCACGCGGGCTTGAACGCCCGGTGCAGCGCGACGATACCGAACGAGAGGTTGCGGTATTCGACCTCGGTCCACCCGGCCTCGCGGATCCACGCGGCGAGCTTCTTCTGGTCGGGCCAGTCACGGATCGACTCGTTCAGGTAGTCGTAGGCGTCGCCGTTGGTGCCGGCGACGCGAGCCACCCGAGGAAGCACCTGCGAGTTGTAGAAGCGGTACGCGGCGCGGAAGACCGAGCCCGGCGGGGTCGAGAACTCGTTGATCACCAGACGACCGCCCGGCTTCGTGACGCGCAGCAGCTCACGCAGCGCCTTCTTCGGGTCGTTGACGTTGCGCAGCGCGTACGACATGGTGACGGCGTCGAACTCGCCGTCGTCGAACGGCAGATCGGTGGCATCCGCCTGCACGAACGAGAGATTGCGGATGCTGCCGTGGCGGCGCTGCCCCTCGGCGAGCATGCCCGGCGAGAAGTCGGCGGCGACGACCTGCGCACCGCTGCGGGCGAGGGATGCCGACGAGGACGCGGTGCCCGCACCGAGGTCGAGGATCTTCTCCCCCGGCTTCGGGGCGACGGCCCTCGTCGTGGCCGCGCGCCAGAGCGCGTCGTTGCCGACCGTCATCGCCGTATTCGTCCGGTCGTAGCCCGCGGCGACCTGGTCGAACATGCCGCTGACGCGGGCGGGGTCCTTGCCGAGATCGGCGCGGTTGGCTTCGTTCGAGGTCACACGCCCAGTCTAGGCGCGAGGTGCAGCGCGTCGAGGCGGTCGAGCCAGAGATCCGGCGTGGCATCGTCGAAAGGGGCGAGGCGATCTCGCACCCGCCGCTCGAGATCGAGGGCCAGAGCCTCGAGTCCGGCCATGATCTCGGCGGGGTATCCGTAGCTCACGCTGTGCTCGGCCCACTCGTCGCGGTCGTCGACCCATGTGCCGCGCGGACCCTCGACCCGCACGACGTCGAGGTCCATGTCGATGCCGACGGCGAGGAGCGGGTCGTCCGACCAGCGCACCTCCCATCCGATGTCGATGTAGATCCGCATGCCCTTCGGGTGGTCACGGTTCACGGTCAGGGCGAAGTCGGACCGCCTCGGCACGAGCGTGACATTGGGGGCCTCGGCGATGTAGCCCGCGCCCGGTCGAGCGCTCGACCAGCCGACGGGCTGGCCGAGCCAGTCGCCCCATTCGTCGGCGCCGAGGTACACGCACTCATGACGCCAGTGCGGAGACCCGTCCCACTTGCGCCACTGGAAGATCATCTCGGTGCCGGGTGCGGGGCGGACGTCGCTCATGCACTCAGCGTAGGCGTGGCCTGTCACATCCCGGTCGACGGGTGACGAACTAGGCTGGAGGGGTGAGCAGCAGGCTGGTCGTGGAGACCCGTGAGATCGATCCGGTCGAGGATCTCCTGGCCTACGCCGACCCGTCGCGGCCTCTCGCCTGGCTGCGCCGCGGCGACGGCATCGTCGCCGTCGGCGACGCCATCGTCGAGACGGTCCGCATCCCCGCCGGCGCAGCGGCCCTGCGATCCGCTGCGATCGCTCGGGCATGGCGAGAGCTCGCGCAGGATGCCGAGATCGACGACGAGCTCGGGCTCCCCGGCTCCGGACTGGTCGCCTTCGGTGCGCTGACCTTCGACGAGGACTCCGCCGCCGACAGCATCCTCGTCGTGCCGGCGCTCGTGATCGGTCGACACCACGGGCGCACCTGGATCACCCGCATGCGCTCGGCGTCGGCACCCGCGCCCGCGCCGCGGCCCACTGCAACCGAGCCGCGGCCAGAAGCGGCGACGATCGCCTACGGCCCGCACTGGGCCGGCACCGTCGGCCCCGGTGCCCAGAGCCCGCAGGGCTATCAGGACTCGGTGCGCCAGGCACTCGAACGCATCGCCGCCGGCGAGCTCAGCAAGGTCGTGCTCGCACGCGACCTCACCGGCAGCATCCCGGCCGGTTCCGACCTGCGTCGACTCGTGCGCGCGCTGTCGACCGGATACCCCGACACGTGGGCGTTCGCTGTCGACGGGCTGATCGGCGCGAGTCCCGAGACCCTCGTCACCGTGCAGCAGCGCACCGTCACCGCCCGCGTGCTCGCCGGAACGATCGGTCGCGGAGCCGACGCGGATGCCGACACCGTCGCATCCAGCCACCTGGCCTCCAGCACCAAGGACCTCGACGAGCACGAGTACGCGGTGCAGAGCGTGCTGGCCTCGCTGCGTCCGCACACCCGCGCACTGGCGGCGAGCGAGCAGCCGTTCCTGCTCAAGCTGCCGAACCTCTTCCACCTGGCGACCGACGTCGAGGGCGAGCTGGCCGATGGCGGCTCGTCACTCGACCTGGTCGGGGCCCTGCATCCGACCGCCGCCGTGGCCGGCACCCCGACGTCTGCGGCGATCGCGGCGATCCGCGAGCTCGAGCCGTTCGACCGTGGACGGTACGCCGGTCCGGTGGGATGGGTCGACGCGGCCGGCAACGGCGAGTGGGCGATCGCGCTGCGCTGCGCGCAGTTCACCCCCGCCGAGACCGACATCGCCGTCACCGCCTACGCGGGCGCAGGCATCGTCGCGGGCTCCGACCCCGAGTCCGAGCTGCTCGAGACCCGGGTCAAGTTCCGTCCGCTGGTCGACGCGCTCGCCTGACCCGCGCCCGGACCGGCCGCGGTCAGCTCGCCACGAGCCGCTCCTTCTCCGCGTCGACATCGAAGTCGGCCGCCGGCCACTGCGGATCGATCCGCTGCAGCGCGTCGAGCAGCAGCTCCTGCACGGCGAGGCGGGCGAACCACTTGTGGTTCGCCGGGATCACATGCCACGGAGCCGGCTCGGTCGAGGTGCGCTCGAACATGATCTGATACGCCGCCATGTAGTCGTCCCACAGCAGTCGCTCGTCGACATCGCCCGGGTTGTACTTCCAGTGCTTGTCGGGTCGCTCGAGCCGCTCCATCAGTCTCGACTTCTGCTCGTCGGGCGAGATGTGCAGCATGACCTTGACGATGCGCGTGCCCGATGCGGCGACCGCGGCCTCGAACTCGTTGATCGCGTCGTACCGGCGCTCGATCTCGTCCGCCGGGGCCAGCGAACGCACCCGACCGATCAGCACGTCCTCGCAGTGCGAGCGGTCGAAGACGCCGATGAACCCGGGCTCCGGGAGGCGCCTGGACACACGCCACAGGAAGTCGTGCTCGAGCTCTTCGTCGGTCGGCGCCTTGAACGCCGTGAGTGCGACGCCCTGCGGATCGACCCCGCCGACCACGTGGCGCACGATGCCTCCCTTGCCCGCGGAGTCCATCGCCTGCAGGATCAGCAGCACCGAGTCCTTCGCCACGCCGACGCGGCTCTCGGCGAAGAGCCGCTCCTGCAGCTGATTGAGCTCGTCGAGGCCCGCCTCGAGATCGCGCTTGCCGTCGGCTTTCGCGCCGCTGTAGCCGGGTGTGCTCTGCGGATCGAGGTCGGAGAGGCGGAATCCGTCGCCGACCTGGAGGGCCTTGGCCCACTCATGCGCTGTCATGCGTTCATCCTGCCACTGCGCATCCGCAGCGGAGGCGAAGATCCTCAGCGGGACAGCGGGACCTCGATCAGCTGACGGCCACCGGCCGGGGTGGTGAGGGCCTGGTCGAGTGCCGTGCGGGTCGTCACGCGCTGGTACTCCCATCCGTACGCGAGTGCCAGCTGCTCGAGCCGCACCGCGTGCGGCGTGTAGAACGCGCGATCGAGATCGGCCCGATCCGCCGTGCCCGCGACCTCGAGGCCGTCGAAGATCGTGCCGCCGCCGTCGTTGCCCACGATGACCTGGATGCGAGGCTCGTGCTCGTCGGGCGGGAGCAGCAGGGCGCCGACATCGTGCAGGAAAGTCAGATCGCCGAGCAGCACGCGGGTGACCCCGGGCGCTCCCCCGGCCTGACTGGCGAGCGCGATGCCCGTGGCGGTGGCGATCGTGCCGTCGATCCCCGCGAGCCCGCGGTTGGCGTGCACCGGGACCTTCTTGCCACCGAGCACCGCATCGGCCACCCGCACGAGCCGCGACGAGCCGAAGACGAGTCGATCGTGCGGCCAGGTCGCCCGCCAGACGGCGTCGGCGAGCAGCTCACGGTCGAGCGGCCGGCGCACCGCCGCCAGCTCGGCCTTCACCGCGTCGCGCCGCGCCGACGGATCGGTCGACGTGAGACCGTCCTGGTCGGGCGCCCGCTCGCTGAGATCGACGGCGTGAGCCGCGGATGCCGTGAGCCACGCACCGAGCCACTCGCGGTCGGCGACGCCGGGTGCGACCGACACGGACGCCGCGGCCGTCGTGCGGCCGTTGAGATCGAGAGCCTCGCCGCCACGTCGGACGGCGATCACGTCGACATCCGGCCGCGACAGCAGGCGAGCCACCTCACGGCTGAGCGTCGGGTGCCCGAGCACGACGGCGCGCTCGATGCGACCGCCCAGCTCGTCGTCGCCCAACAGCGCGCGATAGCCGTGCACGACCTGGCGGCCGAAGCGCGCACCGCTGACGATCTCGGCGATCAACGGCCAGGATCCGGCGTGCGCGATCTCTTCGGCATCCGGTCCCGCGTCGGCGCCGGCGATGACGACCGTGCGCGGCCCCCGCTCGAGCAGGAGCGCTTCTGCCGCCACCGGTCTGGGCACGTCGCCCGGCACGATGTCGACGGTCGGGACGTCGCCCGACAGCGGCTCGCGCGACGGCAGGTTCAGGTGCACGGGGCCGGCGACACCGGCCAGACCGTGGGTGGCATCCGCGCCCATCGCCGCGGCGACGGCGCGCATCGCGAGACCCGCCCAGTCACCGTCGCCCGGCACGGGGGCATCGATCTGCTCGCGCACCCAGGAGGCGAACATGCCCGGCTGGATGGTGGCCTGATTGGCTCCCACTCCGCGCAGCTCGGGCGGCCGATCGGCCGTCAGCAGCAGCAGCGGCACCCCCGAGTGGAAGGCCTCCATCGCTGCGGGAAGGAGGTTGGCGGCAGCGGTCCCCGAAGTGCAGAGCACCGCCGCGGGCACACCCGTCTCACGCGAGAGACCGAGCGCGGTGAATCCTGCGACCCTCTCGTCGATGCGCACGTGCAGACGCAGCTGCCCCTGATTCGCGGCATGCACCGCGGCGAGCGCGAGCGCCTGAGATCGAGACCCCGGCGAGAGCACGAGATCGCGCACGCCGTGGCCGATCAGGTCGGCGATCAGGGATGCCGCAGCATCCGTCGCGGGCGATGAGGTCACGGACGCGCGTCCGGCGCCGTACCGTCCGGTGCGGCTCCGTCGTCGGTCTCGTCCTCGAGACGAGCGAGCTCCTCCTCGAGACGGCGGATGCGCGCATCCTGCTCGCTCTTGCTGATGCTGCGGAGGAACTGGGGGTCGTCGTCGGGCGCGATGATCGTGATCGCTCCGCCGTTGTCGTTCGCGCGGCGTCGGCCGATCGTGAACCAGAGGATGCCCCCGATGACCGGGATGAGGATGACGATGGCGATCCAGGCGGCCTTGGGCACACCCCGGTGTCGCGTCGGCGGCTGCACTGCGCAGTCGACGATGCTGTACACCCAGAATATGGCGGCCAGGAAGCCGCCAACGATCAACAGTCTCGCCACCCCTCCAGTGTAGGCGGCTCTGTGACGCGTGGATCTGCCTGGGCGCTCAGCGCGGGCGCCGATGCCCGATTGTTAGACTGCGCGGACCATGCCTGCCCCGTCGATGCTGCTGCGTCACCAGGGCGTCGAGCGGATGCTGATCCTCCGGGTCGGTCTCGCCCTCGGCCTCGCCCTGCTGCTCGTGATCGGCGCGTGGTCGGCGTCGCACGGCAAGGCGGATGCGCACACGACGCTGTGCCTCGCTCCGGGCGCGAGCGTCGCGTCGGTCGCGGCGCACCACGACGAGACGAGCGTGGTCGAGTCCGCTCCGTCGGACGACGCCGGGATCGTCATGGTCGCGGCGCTCTGCTGCGTCCTCCTCGTGCTGCTCTCGTTGCGCTCCGTCAGAGGCGCGCCGCTGATCGGTCGCGCTGCGGTGGTGCGCGCCTCGGCTCCGAGCCGCGCCGGTCCTCGTCTGCACGTCCCCGCGCTCACCCTCGCTCAGCTCTCGGTCTCCCGCACCTGAATCAGGCACGCCGCTCGTCGGCGACCCCGGCCGCGCTCGTCGCGGCTCACTCACCCTGCCTGATCCGAACCGTTGGAGAACCCCATGAAGACCCCTGTCAAGGTGGCCCTGATCACCGTCGCCGCCGCGATCGTCCTCGCGATCGTCGGCGTCGCCTACGCCCTGTCGCAGCGCCCCGCAGAACCCCTGTCGCCCGAGGGTGAGAAGCGGCAGACCGTGCGCACCGACTCGCACGTCCTCGACGACGGAGGACCGGACGCCGTCACCGTCGTCGAGTTCCTCGACTTCGAATGCGAGGCCTGCGGAGCGTTCTATCCGATCGTCGAAGACCTGCGCGAGAAGTATTCGGGCGAGATCACCTACGTCGTGCGGTACTTCCCTCTGCCTGGTCACATCAACTCGACGCAGGCCGCTCTCGCCGCCGAAGCCGCGGCACAGCAGGACCGCTTCGAGGACATGTACCACCGCCTCTTCGAGACGCAGGCCCAGTGGGGCGAGAAGTCCGAGGAGACGCCCGAGGTGTTCCGGGGAATCGCGGCCGAGCTCGGACTCGACATGGCCGCCTACGATGCGGCGATCACCGACCCGGCGACGCTCGATCGCGTGCAGGCCGACAGGAGCGACGGCGAGCGGCTCGGAGTGCGCAGCACCCCCAGCTTCTTCATCGACGGCGAGCCCGTGGTGCTGGAGGCGTGGGGGGACCTCGAAGCGGCTCTGGAGAAGGCCGTGGAGCAGTAGCCCGCAGAGCCGTCGTCAGAGGAGTCCTCGGGCGAGGAGCGCCTCCTGGTACGCGCCCGCCTTCGCGCTGACGACCTGACGGCAGGCGATCAGCGTCTCGATCTGCGCGTCGAGAGAGCGCTCGTGCGCGCGCAGCAGGGCGAGACGCTCGGCCTCGTTGCCGCTGCCGGCGCGCACCAGGGCGGCGTACTCACGCAGCAGGGCGATGGGGGCGCCGGATTCGCGCAGTCGCGCCAGCAGCGCGAGCCACGCGAGCGAGTCGTGCGCGTAGACCCTCCGACCGCCGGGGGTGCGCGGCACGTCGCGAGGGAAGAGCCCTTCTGCCTCGTACCAGCGCAGCGTGTGCACGCTCACGCCGGCCAGACGGGCGAGCTCGCCGATGCTGAACGTGCGCGTCGTGTCGATCACATCCTCCACGAGGACTCCTCCTTGACTTCGAGTGCACTCTAGATCGTACGGTCGGAGCATGACAGATGCACTCCCCCCTCTCGACATGATCGCCCGTCAGCAGCCCCTCGCCTCGGAGTTCGGCTACCGCTCCACTGCGGCCGAGGTGATCGCCGGGGTCGACCTCTCGGGCAAGACCGCGATCGTCTCGGGCGGATACTCGGGACTCGGACTCGAGACGGTGCGTGCGCTCGCGAATGCCGGAGTGCGCGTGATCGTGCCTGCGCGTCGCCTCGACGCCGCCGAGGAGGCGCTCGCAGGGATCGACGCGGTCGACGTCCGCAGCGCCGACCTCGGCGACCTCGACTCGGTGGCAGCGTTCACCGAGACCGTCCGTCGCGACGGACGCCCGATCGATCTCGTGCTCGATGTCGCCGGCATCATGGCCACCCCGTTCGGTCACACCGCGCAGGGCTTCGAGTCGCAGTTCGGCACCAACCACCTCGGCCACTTCGCCCTGGTCAACGGAGTGGCCGACCTGCTGCCGGAGGGCGCTCGCGTCGTCTCCTATTCCTCGGGAGGGCACTTCCGCTCCCCTGTGCGATTCGAGGACATCGACTTCGAGACGACGCCCTACGACCCGTGGGTCGCCTACGGGCAGTCGAAGACGGCGAACGCGCTGTTCGCCGTCGGGCTGGCCCGTCGTGGCGCGGCCCGCGGCATCCTCGCCTTCTCGGTGCACCCGGGCGGGATCATGACCGACCTGCAGCGGCACGTGTCCCGTGAGGAGCTGATCTCACGCGGCTGGATCGACGAGGACGGCACGCCGAACCCGCGCTTCAAGACTCCGGCAGAGGGAGCGTCGACGGGTCTCTGGGCCGCGACGGCTCCCGAGCTGGCCGATCGCAGCGGCGCGTACTGCGAGGACTGCTCGATCAAGGGCATCGTCCCGCCCGAGCACACGGACATGACGACCGGCGGCGTGAAGCACTGGGCGATCGATCCCGAGGCCGCCGAGCGGCTGTGGGCGCTCTCGGTCACCGCGACGGGAGTCGACGGCTTCGCCTGAGCAGCGGCCCGCGTCGGGCTGCTGCCCTCAGTCGGCGGCGAGACGGAGGATGCGGTCGTCGCCGGGCGAGGGGCTTCCGCGTCCGTCGGTATTGTTCGTGAGCACCCAGAGCATGCCGTCCGGTCCGGCGACGACGTCGCGCAAACGCGGAATCGACGCCGAGCGACAGCGTCGATCTGGTGCGCGCCGATGAACCCATTACGGAGAGTCGGATGCAGGAGCACAATACCGATATGAACGAGGGCGCTTCCGTGGAGCAGCCCGTGCCTGCGGAGGGGCTGGCAGGGCCGCACGACGATGTCGCGCCGCCACGGACGAGCGGGGAGTCGGATGCGGTGCTGGGCCGCCGTGCGCAGCTTCTCGCCACCGAGCACTGGGGGCTTCTCGCCGCCCGCAGCACCGCGCAGAGCGAGGTGCTGTCGCGCATCACGATCTTCCTGACCCTCGTCTCCGCCGGACTCGTGACCATCGGACTGCTGGGGCAGGCGTCGGACTTCGGCGGGTGGTTCGGCGGCGCGTCACTCGCGATCCTCGCGTTCCTCGCGGTCATCGGCTTCATGACCCAGGTGCGCGTGATGAACGTGTCGGAGGAGGACATGATGTACGTCGTCGCGATGAACCGCATCCGCGGCGCGTACGTCGACCTGGATCCGGAGGTCGCCGATGTCTTCCTCGCCTCGCCGCACGACGATGAACCGGGGATGAAGCGCACGTACTCGTTCCTCCGTCCCCGTCGCCTGAGCATCCTGCTCGGCAGCTCGGTCATGCTGCTGATCGTCGTGAACGCCTGCGTCGTGGGGATGCTGGTCGGCTCGGCCGTGATCGCGGGTGGCGGCGCTTTCGCCGGGGCGATCGCGCTCGGCATCGTCGCCGGACTGGTGCTCGCCGCCGGCTTCATGACGTTCGGCGGCGTCGGCTACCGCTGGGCATGGAGCCATCACGCGCCACGACGTTCCACTCCGGAAGGCGACGGTCGGTCGCTACGCTGAGCGCATGACCGAGGCGCGAACCCCCACATCGCATCCCGTCGCCGCCGTACTGCGGCGCATTCCTGCCACCCTCGCGATGGTGGCTGTGATCGTCGCCGTCGGCGTGATCTGGCAGGGCCTGTGGACCCCGTTCGAGAAGACCGACCTGTTCGGCACCGTCGCATACGGCCTGCCCAACCTCGCGCAGGGGATGTGGTGGACGCCGCTCACCGGCACGTTCTTCGTCAACGAGCCGTGGGTGTACCTGTTCACGATCTCGGGATTCTGGGGCATGGCGTATCTCGAATACCGACGTGGCACCAGGGTCGCCCTCGCGTACTACTGGGTCGGACAGCTCTTCGCGATCCTCGCCACCGCGCTCGTGCTGTTCGTCGCCTCGCAACTGCCCTGGGCCTGGGCTCAGGAGCAGGCCCAGGCGCTCGATGTCGGCGCCTCCGGCGGCACAATGGCGTGCATCGCCGCCGCGATCGGGCTCTTCCGCCCGCCATGGCGAGTGCGCGGCTGGCTCGTGCTGCTCGGTTTCGTGTTCATCGCGATGCTGTTCTGGGGTGCGGTCGCCGATCTCGAGCACCTGCTCGCGGTGCTGCTCATCCTCGTCGTCGACCGCACCCTGCGTGTGCAGCGGACCACGGTGCGAGAGCAGCGTCTGATCGCCGTGATCTCGCTCATGGTGCTCGGAGCGGTCGAGATCATCACGACTCTCGTCGCCACCGACGGCCCGTTCGGCCCGACCGAGCCCGCGTCGGGAGGGTTCATCGACCTCGCGCTCGACCTCGTCGTCATCGTGGTGCTCGTGAACGGACTCCTGCGCGGTCGTCGCTGGGCGTGGGTTCTCGTGATGCTGCTCGGTCTCTTCAACATCCTGGTCGCAGCGCTGGTCCTCATCCTCATCACGGTGTTCTCGCAGGCGCAGATCGATCTGCGGTGGGACGGCGAGACGGAGCTCGCGCTCGCCAACGGCTTCCTCTGGGTGATCCTGCTCGTCTACCTGATCGCCGTGCGCCGCGCGTTCCGGGCGAAGCGCAAGTCTCTCCTCGGCATCCAGCCCGCCCCCACGGTCGACGACGTGAAGACCGAGCTGCGCGCGCACGGCGGGGGCACCCTGTCGTGGATGACGACCTGGGAGGGCAACAGCTACGCCCGCAGCGATGCCGGGATCGTCGCCTACCAGCGACGGGCCGGTGTGGCGCTCGCGCTCGCGGATCCGATCGGACCGCCCGCATCCCGCGCAGTCGCCGTCACGGAGTTCATCCGCACGGCGGAGCTGGCCGGCCTCGTCCCGTGCTTCTTCAGTGCAGACGACGCCACCCGGGCCGCCGTGCCCGTCGGCTGGCGCAGCCTGGTCGTCGCCGACGACACCATCGTCGACCTGCCGGGTCTGGAGTTCACCGGCAAGCGCTGGAACTCGGTGCGCAGCTCTCTCAATCGGGCGGGGCGCGAGGAGATGACCTTCCGGATGACGCGCCTGGCGGACGAATCGTGGGGCGTACGGCAGCAGCTGCGTGCGATCTCCGAGGCATGGGTCGGTGACAAGGACCTGCCTGAGATGCGGTTCACTCTCGGCACGCTGGATGAGGCGGAGGACCGCGAGGCGCGACTCGCTCTCGCGATCGCCCCGAACGGTGACGTCGACGGCTTCCTCTCGTGGCTGCCGGTCTATGGCGAAGGCGGCGTCGTGCGCGGCTGGACGCTCGACCTGATGCGCCGCCGCGACGGCGGCTTCGCACCCGTCATGGAGTACCTGATCGGTTCGTCCGCGAAGCAGTTCTCCGAGGAGGGTGCCGAGATCATGTCGCTCTCGGGTGCTCCGCTCGCGCACGACTATCCGCCGGACGCGGGCATCATCGCCGTCCTCAGCGAACGCCTCGCCGAAGCGCTCGAGCCCGTGTACGGCTTCGGCTCGCTGCACCGCTTCAAGCAGAAGTTCCACCCGCGGTACGAGACCATGTATCTGCTCTTCCGCGACGAGAGCGATCTCGCGGCGATCGGCACAGCGCTCACCCGCGCGTTCCTGCCGGATGCGACGCTGAGGCAGTTCGCGGGAGCGGGGCTGGAGCTGGTGCGCGGCAGCAAGGACTGAGGCCTCACCTTCCTGAGGTGATGATTCCGCGCTCGCCGAGACCGGCACCGCCAGGATGAAGCCATGACCGACACCTCCGTTCCCGTCACGTTCGCGAACTTCGCCGAGATCGAGACCGCCCGCATGTTCGCCGCGATCGCGGCGTCGGCCGGCGGTTCCAACCGGTGGAACCACTATCGAGTGCCCACGCCGATCGACCAGCAGACCGTGATCAGGATGAATCGCGACACCCTCTACAGCGCTGCGATCATCGACATCTCCGAAGGGGCGACGATCACCGTGCCGGATGCCGGCGACCGGTACGTCTCGGTGATGCTGGTGAACGAGGGCCACTACATCGACCGGGTGCTGCACGACCCCGGCGTCCACTCGCTCTCGGCCGAAGACCTCGGTTCCGATTTCGTGCTCGCGGCCACTCGCATCCTGGTGGATTCCGAGGATCCTGATGATGTCTCGATCGTGAACGCCCTCCAGGACGAACTCGCTGTGAGCTCGACCGGCGCGCGGGAGTTCGCTGCGCCGACCTACGACGAATCGAGCTTCGCCGAGACCCGCCAGGCGCTCCTCACCCTCGCGAAGGGCCTCGGCGGTCTGGAGCGCTGCTTCGGTCGAGCCGAGGACGTCGACCCCGTGCGGCACCTTCTGGGGACCGCAGCCGCCTGGGGCGGTCTGCCCGAGAACGAGGCCTTCTACCTCAACGTCGATCCCCGGCTCCCGGTCGGCGAGTGCACGCTGCGGGTCGGCGACGTGCCGGTGGACGGCTTCTGGTCCGTCTCGCTGTACGACGCGGAAGGCTATTTCGCTCCGAACGACGCCGGTGCATACAGCGTCAACAGCGTGACGGGCGTGCGGGATCCGGACGGGTCGATCACCGTGCGCTTCGGCGGCGACCCCGCACTGCCCAACGTGCTTCCCCTCACTCAAGGGTGGAACTACCTGGTGCGTCTCTACCGACCTCGACCAGAAGTGCTGGACGGCACGTGGTCGTTCCCCGCACTCACGGCGAGCTGATCCCGCGCCCGAGGGGTGGCGCTACGGGGTCGAGCGGAGCGGCACCGAGACGTCGCCGCCCGCTTCCTCCGTCAGTCGCTCCCCCATCTGCACGAACGTCGGCTCTGCGATGAACCCCCCGGCGAAGAGGGCCTGACCCTGTCTGAAGGTCTGGGACCTGCGGATCGCCTCCTCCGGCGCGAAGCCGAACACCTCGGCCAGCTCCGCCAGGTCGCGCGGCGCGTTGACGCGCATCAGACCGAGGTTGTCGCACTGCGAGAGCACGTTCGGATGGATCTTCGTCGGCCGCTGTGTCGACAGGAACAGCCACAGCCCGAACTTGCGCCCCTCGGCGGCGATCTGCACGAGTTGCTCGGTGAGCGCCCGCTCGACCTCGGTGCGCGGGTCGGGAGGGCACAGATTGTGCGCCTCGTCGATCACGATGAGCAGGGGCTTTCGCTCCTCGCGACGAGCCCACAGGTGCTCGAGCACCGCGAGGGCTGCGACCTTCGGTTCGGCGGGGTGGTCGAATCCGCCGAGGTCGAGCACCGTCACCCGCGGCCGCTGCTCGATCACGTCGACGACCGACGGCTCGCCGCGGGACCAGAGCTCCCACTCCAGCACCTGCAGGTTCTCCATGCGGTCGGCGAGTCGGTTGCGGGCGTCGTGCCCGCCGTCGCGCAGGTGGGGCACGATGCGATCCGAGCCGAGCAGCCTCGCGTTCTGATCGAGATGGAGGAGGACGTTGTACTCCTCGGCATCCTGGATCGGACTCATCCGCAGCACGGCTGCCTTGGATGCCGGCGACAGATCGATGTAGCGCACGCGCAACGGCTCGCCCTCGACGCGCCCCGAGCGGAACACCCGGATGTCGGAGTCCGCGATGCGCTGGGCGTGATGCGGGGCCGCGGACGGCCGCGTGCTCTGCAGCCGCACGAAGTCGGCGTTCGGGTCGAGGATCAGCATCGGCAGCTCGGTCTCGAGCAGGAGCTGCTCGAGCACGACGCCCAGCGCGTAGGTCTTGCCGCTGCCGCTCTGGCCGCACCAGAAGGTGTGCCGGTTGAAGCGCCGCGGATCGAGGCTGACGGTTCCGAGCCCGCTGTCGAGAGGCGTGCCGATGGTGAGTGCGGTCATGAACTCAGAGTGCCCGCAGAGGGCGGGTGGCGAAAGCGGACCTCACCTTGTCGGTGCGATGCGCGGGTCAGTCGCTCGGGCGCCTGCGCAGCTGCTTGACATCGGTGCGCCGCTGCTTCGCCTTGAGCCGCCGCTCTTTCGACCCTCGACTCGGCTTGGTCGCGCGGCGCTGCGGCGCCGGCGGACGCAGCGCCTCGGCGACGATGCTCGCGAGTCGTTCACGTGCGGCGTCGCGGTTGCGCAGCTGGGCGCGGTGCTCGGATGCGGCGATGGTCAGCACGCCGTTCACGAGACGCCCGCTCAGCCGATCGAGGAGGCGATCACGCTGGTGCGGGGTGAGCGCCGTACTGCCCGCGGCATCCCACAGGAGTTCGACCCGCGAGTCCGCCGTGTTCACACTCTGTCCGCCGGGGCCCGACGACCGCGAGAAACGCCACGACAGCTCGGCCTCGGGGATCGTGAGACCCGACGAGACCCGCAGACCGCGGCGATGAGGACTGGGCATGTGTCCATCATCCCCCGGCTGCGGAGCCTGCGTCTCAGCTGCGGGCGTCAGTGGCCGCGACCGGGACGCCTCTCGCGCCTGCCTCCACTTCTGCCCCTGCATCCTGCGTCCGCGCATCCTTCTTCGCCGTGTTCGCGATGTGCGCACGGGACACGACGATCACGGCGACGATCATCAGCGCGACGCCGAGCCAGTAGGGAGCCGCATGGCTGACCGTGACATAGAGCGCACCGGCGATCAGAGGGGCCGCCGTGTTCATCGCGGCGTTGAGCGACTGCGTCGCTCCGCCCAGCCAGCCCTGCTCGTCGTCGCCGACCGCGTTCGACATGGCTCCGTCCATCGCTGCGGTCGAGGCGCCCTGCCCTGCAGCGAGCATCAGCGCACCGACGATGAACACCCACGGCTGCGCGAAGATCGACGCGACGACAGCGAGCCCGGCCAGTCCGATCGCCTGCGCCACGATGCCGCTGATGATCACGCCGCGCTCGCCGATGCGAGGAAGCAGGATGCCGAGCAGCACGCCCTGGATGAGGATGTCGATGATGCCGACGCCTGCCGTGAGCAGACCGATCTGCGTCGGCCCCCACTGGATCGAGTCCAGCGCGAGCACGCTGAAGTTGTTGACGAAGAAGCCGAACGGGAGCGCCAGGAGGCCGAATCCGATCATCAGACCACGCAGCTCTTTGCGTCCGAACGCTTCCTTGAAGACGCCGAACGGCTGGATCTCGCGCACCGAGATGCGCTCGATCCGGTTCTCGGGCGCGAGGCTCTCGGGCAGCAGGAAGATGCTGAGGATCGCGATCACGAGGGAGACGGCTGCGGTGAGGAAGACCGGCAGCTGCAGGCTGACGGCCGCGAGCAGTCCGCCGATCGCGGGTCCGATCATCATGCCGATTCCCGAGAGCGCACCGAGCAGACCGAACCGCTGAGCGCGTTTCTCGGGCGGCGTGATGTCGGCGAGGTAGGCGAAGAGGGCCGGAAGGTCGCCGGCGGTCAGCCCCTGGATGACACGCGCGAGCACGAGCACCCAGATCGCTCCCCCGATGCCGAACAGCGCCATGGCGAACGCCGCTCCGAAGGCGGCGGCGATGATCACCGGTCGTCGCCCGAAGCGGTCGGACAGGCGACCGAGGAAGGGGGCGACCAGGAAGGCGCACAGGCCGTTGATCGCTTCGAGGATGCCGACCCAGATGGCGAGGTCGCCTTCGTGCGACACGTACTGCAGCACGACGAACGGCAGGACGGGAAGCACGACGGTCATGCCGACGACGGTGAGCATCGTCAGCACGATGAGCATGGTCCAGGCGCGCTTGTCGCTGCGCGCGAGCGATGTGTTTAGTGAAGTCACTCCGAAACTGTATCAATACCAGTTTTGTTGTCAAGCCAGTTCCGGATCGGGTTCGCGATATCGTGGACGCATGACGAACGCTGAGCCGATCGGTCGCCGCGAGCGCAAGAAGGCCGCGACGCGCAAGAACATCTCCGACGTCGCGACGATGATGTTCCTCGAGCGCGGGTTCGACAACGTCAGCATCCGCGAGGTCGCGGACGCGGCCGACGTCTCCCCGACGACGGTGTTCGCGCACTTTCCGCAGAAGGAGGCGCTCGTCTTCGACGAGGACGACGAGCAGCGGGACCGGCTCGTCTCCGCCGTTCGCGACCGCGCCCCGGGCGTCACCATCAACCGCGCGATCCACGACTTCTACACGGCCGAGGTGCACGCGAACCTCGCCGAGCACGGCGCGGAGGTGTCGCAGGTCTTCTCGCGGTTCCTCAACGAGACACCGGCGCTGCGTGAGTACGCCGCCCGGATGTGGCTGCGACACGAGGACGCGCTCGCGGATGCGATCGCGGTCGAACTGGGACTGACCCTGGCCACCCCGGAGATCCGCGTGTACTCGCGGTTCGTGCTGCAGATGCAGCTGCTCGTCAACGAGAGCGACGACCAGCTCGGGATCCTCGCCGCCGGATTCACCGTGCTCGAGAACGGATGGGCGCCGGTCGAAGCGCGGATCACCGGCGAGGACTGACGGCGTCACCGGTGAAGTGGACGCGACGGCGGGAGTCGAACCCGCAACGCCATCAGGTATGAGCTGAGGCCCAGGACCGCCCGGATCGCCGCGATGGGAATGACGCTACCCGGCCCCGACCGGGAAGACCAGGAACGTTGCGGGGATTGACAGAGTGAGTCCGCGCATGACAAGGACCGTCGCGGGGCGTCACACGTCGGCGTCGGCCCGGCGGTGTACCGTCACGATCATGGCAGCCGCAGACGCCCCCGTCACGACCGGACAGAAGACGCATCGCTACCTGCGTCTGGCGCTGGTTCTCATCGTCGTCGCGCTGATCTTCGCTGTGGTGCTGCAGAGCATCGTCGTGTCGTGGACACCCCTGATCTTCGGCTGGAACCCGCTGCCCTCGATCAGCCACGCCTTCTACACACCGGTCCACGACGTCTTCGTCGGCACCCTGATCGCGGCATCCGTGGCCCTGCTCGCGCTCTCGGGACGCAGTCGCGCGACGACCCTGCTCGACGTGTGCGCGGTGTTCGCGCCGCTCATCGCGATCGTTCCCGTGGGCATCGCCGATCCGCGCGCGGTCGACCGGATGTCGTGCCCGACGGCGCAGGAGTGCATCCCCGTCGACGCCGTCGCAAGCGCGAAAGCGGGAATCGCCGTCTACTCCGTGGTGGTCGTGGCGGTCGTGGTCACGATGGCGCTGATCCGTCGCCGCACCCGCACCCCGAATCGCTCGGCGATGCTCGTCTCGATCATCGCGCTCGTGACCGCGGTCGTGGTCGTGGCGCTCGGATTCGCTCCGGCGGTCAACGAGCACTTCCCGTTCAACTTCTGGCCGGTCAACAGCATCCACTTCGCAGCGACCCTGTTGTTCTTCGGAGTGTTCGCAGCCGTCCCGATCCTCTACGCGGGAGGGCCGCTCGACCCGGACGAGACGCCGCCCACGTCCCGACAGCGCACGATCTATCGGTGGATCTCGGGGCTGATGATCGCCGACCTCGTGCTGCTGGTGGTGGCTCTGCTCTTCCGTCAGGCTTTCGGCGAGACTCCGGTCGTGCTGATCGGCGAGGCCGTCGCGCTGATCCTGTTCGCCACGTTCTGGTGGGTGCAGACCTTCCAGCGGTGGGACGACCCGAACCCGCCGTCGATC
The DNA here is from genome assembly GCF_918698045.1 of Microbacterium sp. Bi98. Taxonomy (NCBI): domain Bacteria; kingdom Bacillati; phylum Actinomycetota; class Actinomycetes; order Micrococcales; family Microbacteriaceae; genus Microbacterium; species Microbacterium sp. Bi98. Next base: position 479,630 of record NZ_CAKKLK010000001.1, read on the forward strand.
GCCGCGCCTCGACCGTCCACCGCGTGAGGGCGCTCAGCCGTGTGAGGGGTCGGCCGCGCCCTCAGCGCCGGATCGAGTCGTGGAAGGGGTTCGGCTCGAGCGTGAAATCGGTCGACGCGTCGGCCCAGGTGCCGCCGCCCGCCGACGATCGACCCCGCCGCAGAGCGCCGAGCAGCGCCGTGGTAGGCACGCCGACGGCGAGCGCCGCGGTTCCGCGGAGTGTGCGGTCGTTCGACCCGAGCACACTCGCGCGATACCACGCCTCATGCATCGCGCCACCGCGGGCCGCCGGCACGCGCTTCGCCGGGAGCCCCCCGGCGCGGCGCAGCGCGACGAGCTGTTCGACGTGCTCCCACCAGGTCGACTCGGCCGAGGGGTGGAAGTAGTTGTCACGCAGCCAGACGGGGTGCGGATGCCGGAAGCGCCCGGCCACGACCTCACTGCGCCCGCCCAGCAGACCGCTGCCGACGAACACTGTGTTCAACAGGCTCTTGCTCACTCCGAACGAGTCGAGGGCGATCACGGGCACCCCCTGCGCCACCGCCTCGACCGCCGCGGTGGAGCTGACCGTGACGAGTCCGGCCGCCGTCGACAGCGCCTGTGCCATGGATCCGTAGGAGACGACGAGGTTCTCCGGACGCCTCGCAGGGAGCAGATCGAGGTACGCGTCGCGTTCGAGATGCGTCTCCGACTCACCGGGCCGCGACCGCAGCTTGACCACCACACGACGGTTCGGGTCCGCTTCGGCCGCGCGCACGAGGGTGGCCGCGATCTCGGCGCGCTCCTCCCGGTCGGTGGGCACGAGGGCCTGGGCCGCGAACACGATGTCGGTCGCCGGCATCCGCACCGCCCGGGGCTCGGCCGGCCTCTCGGCGACGAGGGTTCCGGACGATCCTCCGGACTCGGCCGCGATCACCCGTGCCCGATCAGCCGCCACCATCCGCGATCGGGATCTCGCGAACGGCAGGGTCGCGAGCGCCGTCGGCACCTGCACGCCGATCCGGCGACCGAGCTCGGCGAACGCGCGCTCCTCCCGATGCGAGTGCACGACGAGCAGATCGGCGTTCCGCCGGTACTCGAGGGCACCGCGCTGCGCGGGAACGGCCATGCCCGGAAGTCCGGCGACGACGACCGGTCGCACGGTGAGCCCGTCGACGACCCGGCCCAACAGGCGAACGAACGGGCCGCGGCCGGCGAGCAGCACGACGTCAGGGCGCTGGCCCTCGAGCCAGGCGCTCACGCGCGCGAAGGACAGGCGGGTCACATCGTCGGACAGCATCCCCGTGCCCGCCAGCGCACTCCGCTGCTGGTCGAGGCTGGCGGTCAGCGGCGTCTGCACGAGCAGCAGGTGCGGACGGATGCCGGGCACGCTGCCGAGCAGCGACGCCGACCATTTCACGAACGAGTCGGCGTCGGCGATCGCGACGACCCGCAGCGAACCGGATCCGCTCATGCCGGGATGCGGCGCAGCTTGGCCATCGGCGCCCGCTCACTGTCGAACACGCGCTTGACGCCGTCGCCCAGAGCCATCTCGATCACGCGGATGTCGCGCACGAGGTGCTCGAGTCCGGTGGGTTCGAGGGATGCCGCATGGTCGGAGCCCCACATCGTGCGGTCGAGCGTGATGTGGCGTTCGACGGCCACCGCTCCGATCGCGACGGCGGCGAGCGAGATCTGCAGCCCCCGCTCGTGGCCCGAGTATCCGACCGGAACACCGGGGTAGCGGTCGCGCAGGGTGGCGATCGCGCGCAGGTTGGCCTCTTCGGGCTCGAGCGGATACGTCGAGGTGGCGTGCATCAGCACCACCCGGTCGGTGCCGAGGGTCGTGAGGGCGCGGTCGATCTGCTCGATCGTCGACATGCCGGTGGAGAGGATGACGGGCTTGCCGGTCTCGCGCAGCGCGACGAGCAGCTCGGTGTCGGTCAGGCTCGCGGAGGCGACCTTGTGCGCCACGACGTTGAGGTCTTCGAGGAATGCGACGCTCGGCACGTCCCACGGCGACGCGAACCAGTCGAGCCCGAGCATCGTGGCGTGATCGCCGATCGCGATGTACTCGTCACGGCCGAACTCGACGCGGCGGCGGTAGTCGAGGTAGCTCATGGTGCCCCACGGCGTCTCGCGCGGAACATCGCGCATGTGCTCGGGGGTGGAGATCTCGGGGGTGCGCTTCTGGAACTTCACGGCGTCGGCTCCCGCCTTCGCCGCGACGTCGATCAGGCGCTTGGCGAGGTCGACGTCGCCGTTGTGGTTGAGGCCGATCTCCGCGATGACATAGGCGGGGTGACCGCCGCCGATCACGCGTGAGCCGATGCTGACAGTCATGGTTCCTCCGGTCGTCGAAATGGCCTTCTCTCCTGAGTACGCGCCGGGGGTGAACGCCGAACGACAGGAGGGTTACCGGCACCGGTCAGGCGGGCAACACCCGTTCGATCAGCTCGCGGACGGCGCCGTGGCCGCCCCGGCGCGTCAGCACGACCCTGGCGGCCTCGAGCACCAGCGGATGCGCGTCGGCCACCGCCACCGGCCAGCCGACGATGCGCAGCGCCGGCAGGTCGTTCACGTCGTTGCCCAGGTACGCGATGTCGGCCAGCGCGATGCCGACCTCCTCGGCCCACCCGCGCAGCGCGGACTCCTTGTCGTCGATGCCGTGCAGCACCGGAACGCGCAGCTTGTCGGCCCGAGCCCGCACCACCGCGTTGACCTCGGTGGAGAGGATCAGCATCGGGATGCCGGCCCGCCGCAGCAGCGACACCCCCATGCCGTCTTCCCGGCTCACCCGCACCCGTTCGATGCCGTCGGCGTCGACCGTCGCCGTGTCGTCGGTGTGCACGCCGTCGAAGTCGGTCACGATCGCTCGCACCGGCACCCGGTCCGGGCTCTCGTGAAGGGCGGCGAGCGCTCGGGCGATGCGGAGCTGCTGCTCGTCGTCGATCTCGATCGCCGTCCATTCGGGCACCTCGGCGACGCGGATGCGGCCGAAGAAGCGGTGCTCCGCCTCACGGAAGCCGTCAGCGCGGAAGACGTAGAACGCGCCCGTCTCGAGGTAGTGCGGCTCGCGATCCTGGCGACGCGGGCGACGCGCGGCGTCGTGGTTGAGTGCGACGGCTGCGTCGGCATCCGCGCTGCGTGCCCAGAGGAATCCGTAAGTCTCATGGGCCGCGAACACGCTGTCCGCCCGACGCGCGCTCACCTCGCGCACGGCACGAGACAGGGCCTCGCGCGGGATGAACGGCGATGTCGCCTGCAGGAAGGCCACCACGTCAGCCCGGTCTCCCCCGGCGGCGAGCTCGTCGAGAGCATGCAGGATGGCCGACTCCGACGACGCCGTGTCGCCGGAGATCGCGGTCGGTCGCCGCACGACTCGCGCCCCGGCCGCCTCGCTCACCGCCGCGATCTCGTCGTCGTCGGTCGACACCACCACGAGGTCGATCCCCTCGGCCTCCAGCGCCGTGCGCACGGCGCGTTCGATGAGAGGCACACCGCCCACACGGCGCAGGTTCTTGCGCGGCACGCCTTTCGACCCGCCACGCGCCGGGATGATCGCGACGACCCTGCCGACATCCGTCCTCTGCTGCTGCTGCTGCTGCTGCTGCTGCTCGATCATGCCGCTCGTCCCCTCGCCGTCATCGCCCGTCATCGTCCGTCATCGCCCTCTGAGCACGCGCCAGGCACGCGAGAGTCTGCGCCGCGCGGCGAGCACGGTGAGCCGCACCTGCTCGACTCGACCGATGCCGCCCACCGGGCGCAGCACGCGACGGATCGCCGTCTCGCGCGGGGCCCCGGGCAACCGCAGTTCGATCAGCCTCTCGGGCGCGAAGTAGCGATCGCGATCGGACGGGCGGATGCCGGAGAGCAGCTGCTCGGCACGATCGCGGAGGTGTGCGGCGACGACGGGCTGCATGACGTAGCCGACCGCGTCGATCAGGAGCTGCATGCGCGCCGGATCGCGATACGGGGAGTCCGGCCTGGTCAGCGCGTCCACGATCGTCGCAGGCACCCGGTTGCTGTTCTCGTACGGGGTCAGACGTGCGAGCACGGTGTCGGTGCCCACCGCCTCGATCTCTCGACCGAACAGGGTCTGGACGGTCGGCAGCGCCGTCGAGAATCCGGCGATGACGGCCCTGGCATCGACCCGCTCGGCCAGCGCCTCTGCGGCGAGCGCGCCGCGGTACTCGCGGAAGTCGATGCCGTGGACCGCTGCTCGGTCGCGCAGCGCGTCGCTGAGCCGAGGCGGCGCCGACGGGTGCGGCTTGAAGACGATGTGCTGTGGTCGCCGGCCGGCCGCACGATCGATCATCTCCTTCTGCAGCGCGATCTCCTCGCGCTCGCCGACCAGGCCGAGGGCGGACAGGTACTGGCCGAGGACGAGCACTGTCGGCTCTCCGTCGAGCGCGCTCTCGAGCTCCGCCGTGTCGTCGACCGCCTCGGCGGTCTCGGCGAGCACCGCCCGGAACAGATCGGGTGAGACCGGCACCGGCGTCGCGACGGGCGAACCCACCAGCGGTGTGACCCCCGGCACCACGTCGACGTGCACGACGCGGCCGATCCGAGCGGTGATCGTGTGCGGCATCCGCACCCGCATCGGCGAGTACGTCATGAGCCCGTCGCCGATGATCGTGAGACGCGCATGAGGGAAGATCTGCATCAGGACGCGCGCCGGGGCGACCTGCGGGCTCTGCACGAGCAGTTCGAGGTCGCCGGGGTCGATCCCCCATGCCCTCGTCAGCAGTCGCCGCAGCAGCGGCAGGTCGGCGGCATCCGGCTTCCAGGAGCTCGGATGCAGCGGACCGAGCAGCGCGTCGAGATCCTCGATCCGGTCGAACCGGTCGCGGAGGCTCGCGAGCGCCGGGTCGGCGACGATGCCCACGGACGTCTCGGGCACCCGCGAGGACACGAACGGCACGAGCACGCGCTCGCCATGCTCGCCGAGCAGCCCGCCGTCGAGCGCGGCGGCGACGGTGGCGAGCCCATAGGCGCTGTGCACCGCGAAGAGCTGGGTCATGCCGCACGTCCGACCGCACGCAGCAGCGGGGCGAGCACTCGGCGACGCGGCCCGTCGAGGCGCGACAGCACGGCCGTCGTCTCACTCTGGGGCAGGCGGGCCAGCAGCCCGCGGAGGCCCGCGCGCATCTCGGCGCGCAGCGACGGCGTCATCCGCCTCGATCGCACCAGGTGCCGGGACGAGAGGGCCATCACGCTCCACACGGCCTTCGGGAGGAAGCGGTCGGCCTCGGCATCCGCCTCGACGATGTCGAGCACCTCGCCCATCGCCCGCACGAAGTCCAGTTGGCGGCGGTCGCGCACCTGGGTCAGCGATGTCGACACCCCCCGGCGGTAGAGCAGGGCAGGAGCGTCGACCACCGCGAACGACCGGGCCTGCAGATGCAGACGCCAGATCCACGGACGATCCTCGGCGGTGAACAGGCCGGGTGTGAACCCCGCGATTCCCTCGTCGATCAGGCGACGGTGCAGGATGCCGGCCCACGCGAACGGATAGTCGACCATGGTCGGCTCGTTCTCGGGCAGGATCGCGTCGCGCGGAGAGCCGACCGCCTCGCGCCACGGGTGAGGCGCCGGCACCAGGGTGCGCACGCCGTCCTTCACGGTGACGTGATCGGTGCGGAGCATGTCGCAGCGCAGCTCATGCAGTCGGCGCACCAGCACCGAGAGCCGCCCCGGCTGCATCCAGTCGTCGCCGTCGAGAAAGCAGAACGCGTCGCCGTCGACCCGCTCGAGCCCCTGGTTGCGGGCGCTCGCGAGCCCCTTCGGCCGGGCGTTGACGATGACCTCGGCATGCGGGAAGCGCTCGGCGTATCGACGCATGAGCATGCCGGTGTCATCACGGGAGCCGTCGTCGATCGCCACGAGCTTGAGCGCCGCGGGATCGTCGAACTGCCGTGTCAGCGTCTCGAGCGTCGTGCCGATGTAGGCGCCTGCGTCCTTGGCGGGCAGGATGACGGTCACGAGCGGTGTGCGCACAGAACTCCCCCGGGTCGACGGTGTCGGAATGCTCTCAGGCGCTCCTTGCCGGTCGGCGGCCTGCGGGTGAACGCGCGGTGACGTGATCTCGGTCGACCCCGGCGTGGCGATGCCGGATTCGCACCGCGCCCGGGGATCGGCGACGATGGGAGCATGCTCTGGCCGTTCGGAACGACGTGGCGCCCGGTGCGGCAGAAGCGCCGCAGCACGGTCGACCTGCGGTGGCTGAGCGCCCGCACCTGGACCCGCCGCTGGTACCCGCAGGGCATCGACCTGGGCCTGTGGCAAGGGCGTCGGACTCTCGCCGTGAGCTGGTTCCGGCAGCAGCTCGACGGACACCACCTGGCATCGCGGGTCGCGTTCGTCGACCTCGAGCGCTCCCGACATCTCGACGTGCTGCTCGCGATCGACGAGGACGGTGAGCTCCAGCCCGCCCGGATCCACGCCGGCGGACTCGCGTGGTTCGACGACCGCCTGTTCGTCGCAGCCACCGGCCGTGGCATCTGGGAGTTCGACCTCGCCGACATCCGGCGCGTCCGCGGCCCGGAGGCGCGACGCCTCGCCGGCGCGCGGGGACGCGGTCTGCGGGCCACCGCGCTCGTCGCGGTGCGCACCCGCGTGCACCCGCTCGACCTCCGCTGCTCGTACCTCGGCCGCGTCTACGACGACGAGGGAGTGCCCCTGCGGAGGGTGCTCATCGGCGAGTACACCCGCGACGACGAGGGACGCATCGGCGAGTTCTCCGTGCCGGACGGCGATGGCGACGAGTTCCGCGAGATCAGCCGTTTCTCGCCCGGGATCACGCACATGCAGGGCGCCGTCCGCTGGGGTGACCGGCACTTCGTCTCGCAGTCGGATCACATGCGACCCGGCGTCCTGTGGACGGGGAACCGCGATTCGCTGGCACGCGACCGGGTGCCGCTGCCCGTCGGCTGCGAGGACCTCGCGCTCGACCTCGACGAGAAGCTGCTGTGGTCGCTCGGCGAGCACCCGTGGAAGCGCGTCGTGCGCGGCATCCCGTTCCGGACGCTGGGCATCGACGGCTGACACAGCTGACCCCTCAGGTCGCGAACGTAGACTGGGCAGGTGAAGAACCGTGCACCTTTCCTCGTCTACACCGTGCTGCGTCTGCTGGCCTTCCTCGTGCCGCTGGCGATCATGTGGTTCTTCTTCCCGATCTTCCGCGAGTACTGGTGGCTCGCCGCGATCTTCGCCGCGCTCATCGGCGTGAGCATCTCGATGCTGTTCCTGCGCCGGCCGCTCACCGACGCCTCGGCCCGGATCGTCGAGCGCCGCGAAGGCAAGAGCTCCGCCGCGCAGAAGGACGCCGACGTCGAGGACGACGCGATCGACGGCGCCGAGAGGGCCTGACGCACAGCGCCAGCCGGTTCGATCGGCGGCTCAGCCGGCGAGGGCCCAGAAGAACGCACCGGCATAGAGCAGTGCGGTCAGCGATGTCAGCGCCAGGGCCGTGACGAGCTCCTTCGCCTGACGATAGGTCCAGACGATCAGGATGGCCGGGAGCCCGGCGAGCAGCGCGAGCAGCCCGATCCACGCGATCGGGTACAGCAGCGCGATGAACGCGAGGATGCCGAAGGGCACGATCACGAACAGCGTGAAGAGCACCTGGGTCGCGCGCTTGCCGATCAGCACCGTCAGCGTGCGCTTGCCGACCAGGCGATCCTGATCGATGTCGCGCAGGTTGTTGGCGAGGAGCACGGCGCAGGCGAAGAGGCCCGCCGCGATCGCCCCGAGCCACGCCTGCTGGGGCAGTTCGAACGCCTGCACCCACGTCGTGCCGAGCGTCGCGACGAGGCCGAAGAAGATGAAGACGAACACCTCGCCGAGAGCGTTGTACCCGTAGGGCCTCTTGCCGCCGGTGTAGAACCACGCGGCGATGATGCACGCGGCGCCGATGGCCAGCATCCACCACTGCTCGGTGCGGACCACGATCGCGACCCCGACCGCCGCAGCGAGTGCGAAGAAGACCAACGCGGCGACGAGCACGGTGCGGGGCTTCACCCGACCGGATGCCGTCAGGCGGGCCGGGCCGACGCGCACGGCATCGGTGCCCCGGATGCCGTCGCTGTAGTCGTTCGCGAAGTTGACGCCGACCTGCAGCAGCACGGCGACCGCGAGGCACGCGAGCGCGATCACCCAGTGGAACTCCGGACCGGTGCTGCGTGCGGCGCCGGTGCCGATGACGACGGGGGCGACGGCGAGCGGCAGAGTGCGCAGCCGTGCGGCGCCGATCCAGTCGCGGACTGTGACGGGCCCGGCGTCGATGGCGGTCTGGGTCGCCGGATTGCCGCTCGCCCGCTTCGCGGGATTGCCGCTCACATGGGGCTGATTCTTCTTGCGCTTCGAGGATGCTGCCACGCAGGGAATCCTAGTGGGGGCGCCGATGGACGCCCCCTCTGCGCCTCAGTCTCGGCGGAAGTTCAGATGGATGACACCGCTCTCGGCCACCTCGGAACGCAGCTCGTAGTCGTTCTCGATGCCGCGCAGTCCGTCCCAGATGCGCTGCCCGCTTCCGATCACGAGCGGGTTGACCGCAAGGTGCAGCCGGTCGACCAGGCCCCTGCGCAGGAACTGCCGCACGACGTCGATGCCGCCGCCGACGCGCACGTCCCGGTCGCCGGCCACCGCTGCAGCCCGGGCGAGCGCCTCCTCCGGGGTCGTCTCGAGGAAGTGGAAGACGGTCCCGTTGGCGAACTCGATCGGCTCGCGCCGTGCATGCGTGAGCACGAAGACCGGCACCTCGAACGGCGGCTCGTCGCCCCACCATCCGCGCCACTCGGTGTCATCGGGGTTCTGGTGCAGACCGAACATCCCGGCACCCATGATCTCGGCGCCGACGCCCTCGAAGTACTCCTGGGCGTATCTCTCGTCGATGCCGGTCGTGCCGGCACCCGACGTGTCGCCGAGCACGCGGCTGCGGAACGTCCGCGTCGCGGTGTACGCCGCGACCAGACGCGACCAGTCCTCGCCGAACGGATTCTCGGGTGATTGGTCGGTGGTCGTCGCGAATCCGTCGAGGGAGACGTTGAGATCGATGCGGACTGCCATACGGGCTCCTCGGTGCGGTGTTCTGGGTGTTCTCGGTCGTGCGGTGGCGGGCGGGATCAGCCGTCGGGGTTGGTGTCCTTGCCGTCGAGCCAGAGCGTGTCGGACGCATCGCCGTGCGCGCCGCCCTTGCCGACGTGCTTGTCGCTGATCTTCGGCCCCTTGAGTATCACGTGGACCATCGCCTGGGCATGCCCGTGCCCGAGACCGTAGTCCTGCTTGAGCCAGTTGAGGACGACGGTGGACTTGGTCGTCTCGTCGAAGCCCTGCTCCTTCGCCAGTTCGATGAACTGCCGCGGGGTGAGGCCGGTCTGCGTCTCGACCTTGTCGAGGTATGCCTGGAAGGACATGGGTGCTCCTGGTGTGTCGTGGGTCAGTCCTCGGAGAGGAAGGTCTGGATGATCGTGGCGGACGCATGGATGCCGATGAGGCGCAGCGTTCCGCGACCGATGTTCGTGAAGGAGTGTGGCACGAAGGCCGGGCCCGTGGCCGTGTCACCGGCGGAGGCGACGATCGTGTCCGCGCCCACCGTGATGCGCGCCGTGCCTTCGAGCACCACCCACGTCTCAGGGTAGGGATGCCAGTGCAGCCCGGGCCCGTCGCCGGGCTGATTCTCGACGTAGAAGTAGGAGATGGCCGCACCGTGATCCGCGCCGACGAAGCGTCGGCTGTTCCCGGTTCCGATGCGGATGTCCGCTGCGGCGACGGCTGCGAGAGCAGATGACGTGGTGTTCATGAGCCCAGTCTCGACAGGCCGTGATGAACGACCTAGAGTTTCGATGTGGATCGAAACTCTGTCGTCGCAGGTGCCGGCACACCACGCGAGGGCGTCGAGCATCCCGACCACCGCGTGGAGTTCCATCTGAGCCCCGGAGACATCCAGGCGGTGCGATTCGGCATATCCCCCGGGCATGAGCTCGCCCACGCCGTGCGCGTGCTGCTGCGGCCGGCCCAGCATCCCCTGCAGTGGGGATGGCTGCGCGCCGTGCGCGATCGGCTGCCTCGCGAGAGCTTCCGCCTGCTCGCCGTCGTCGTCGGCGATGACGGCTATCTTCCCGACTTCTTCACGACCGCCCCCGCATGGGACATGACACCGGAGACCGAGTTGTCGGCGCTGCGCAGCGCACCCCTCGATCCACTGCGCGTCGACCTCGGCAAGATGGTCATCCGCTCGACCGGCGCTCGCCGACGCGCACTGCGCGACATGCAGCAGCAGCCCGAACGAGCGCGGGCGATGATCGCAGACGCCTGGTCGGAGATGTGGGATGCCGCACTGGCGCCGGTCTGGCCGCAGCTGGATCGGCTGCTGCGAGCCGACATCGCGGTCCGATCGCGAGTGATCGCCACGTCGGGGATCAGAGAGATGGCCGGGGGCCTCCACCCGAAAGTGACCTGGGGCGACGGAGCCGTGCGCGTCTCGCTGCGCCGCCACAGCGAGGTCGTCGACTGCCACGGAAGCGGGCTGGTGCTCGTTCCGTCGGTGATGTCGACATGGGGGTGCATGGTGCTCACCGAGCCGCCGGCGCAACCCACGCTGTTCTACCCGGCGCGCGGGGTGACCGCCGGCTGGTCGAGGGACGCCGCCGAGATCTCCGGGGCGCTGGGCGCCCTCCTCGGCCCCGCTCGCGCCGGCATCCTCCTGGGAGCCGGCACGTCCCGCACGACCTCGCAAGTCGCTCAGGACGCGGGAATCGCGGTGTCGACCGCATCCCACCACCTCACCGTGCTGCGCGACGCAGGACTGATCTCGAGCGAGCGCGACGGCGCGAGGATGCTGCATCTGCGCACGCCCCTCGGCGAGGCGATGGTCGGCGCCGCCCTGTGAGCACCGCGCGTCCGCTCTATGCGGATGCGTCCGGCGCGACCGAGATGATCGGCCGGTGCTCGTAGTAGGTCTGCAGCACGACCGTGGTGCGGGTGCTCACGTTCGCGGCCAGCCGGATGTCGCGCACGAGCTCTTCCAGCGCGCGGGGCGAGGCGACCCGCACGAACAGCATGTAGCTGGCGTCTCCCGCGATCGAGTGGCACGCCTCGATCGCGTCGAGGTGTTCGAGAAGCTCGGGGGCGTTGTCGGGCTGCGCCGGGTCGAGCGGCGTGATCTCGATGAAGGCGGACAGGGGCGTGCCGACGAGTTCGGGGTCGAGGATCGCGCGGTAGCCGGTGATGATCCCGCGCGTCTCGAGGCGACGCAGACGTGACTGCACGGCCGACACGGAGAGGCCGACAGCATCGGACAACTGGGACAGTGTCGCACGGCCGTCTCGTGAGATCTCGGCCAGGATCGCGCGGTCGACAGAGTCATCCATAGATGTAATATTATCGTCAGGATTCCGTATATGCCGGAATCTTTCCGTCAAACTCTCCGATCGGAGGTCCCGATGTCCATCATTTCTGCCCACAGCACCGCTGTTCAGGCCATCGTCGGCGAACCCGAGGTCGTCGAGGACGCATCGATCGCCGAGCAGAGCGTCGCCTGGGCTCAGCTCAAGGACGCCGCGATCGCGATCCGCGAGATGCAGATCAAGGACGGATCGATCCCGGATGCCGCGCACCACGCCGCGGCGCGCGACCTCGTCGCCGCGATCACCGCCGGCATCCGCGCACTCGCTCCCGCCTTCCCGCACGACGCCGAGTACCTCGCCGCCTCCGTCGTCGACTTCGACCGCTGGGTCTCGGAGGGCTTCGGCGTGCCGGACTTCCTCGACTCGCTCCTGGCGTTCCAGCCGCAGCAGCACCGCGTCGACGGCATCCGCCACCTGGTCGTCTTCCCGATGTACACGCAGAACGGATCGAGCGACCGACTCGTCGAGGCGCTGATCGTCGAGACGATCTGGCCCGAGTTCATCGCCGCCCTCGAGGCCGGCGACTACGGCAACAAGCTGTTCGTCTCGCTGCGTCTGGTCGACTTCACGCCCGGCTACGACACCAACTCGGCCGTGCTGTTCCCCGAGACCGTCGCGATGCGCGAGATCCCCTCGTTCACATGGGGCGCGATCTTCCAGGACCGCGAGGCCGCACGCTACCGCCGGGTCACCCGCGCCGCTGCCGCGATCACCAACCTCGACCTGCCTGAGCGCGCGAGCGCGATGCTCGACGATCAGCAGGTGGCTGAGAAGACCTTCGTCATGTGGGACATCATCCACGACCGCACCCACATGCGCGGCGACCTGCCCTTCGACCCGTTCATGATCAAGCAGCGGATGCCGTTCTTCCTCTACTCGCTCGAGGAGATGCGCTGCGACATGACGGCGTTCCGCGAGTCGGTGAACATCGAGCGCACCCTCGCGGCCCGCATCGCCGCGGGTGAGGAGCTCACCGAGACCGAGCAGGAGATGCACGACTACGCGCACCTCGTGCAGTACGCGGTGATCTTCGACCGGATCTTCCGCTTCTCGATCACCGGCACCCGCACGCGCAACTACGACGCCGTCGGCGGACAGCTGCTGTTCGCCTGGCTGCACCAGCGCGGCGTGCTGCACTGGACCGACACGGCGCTCACCTTCGACTGGGACAACGTGCCGGATGCCGTCGTGGCTCTGGGCGACGCGATCGATGACCTGTACTGGCACTCGATCGACCGCCCGAAGGTCGCGCACTGGCTCGCCGCGTACGACCTCGTGCGCGGCACGCTCACGCCGCACCCGGCATCGCAGTGGGCCCGCGGACTGTCGGACGAGATCCTCGCCGGCGCGCCGAAGGGTTACACGGATGCCGTGATGGACGACGAGTTCCCGCTGTCGATGTTCTTCGAGACCCTCGACAAGAAGATGAAGGCGGTCATCGAGTCGACCGTCGGCATCCGGGGCACCGACGACTGACTCGAATCGCGCATTTCTGGGGTCCGATCGTGTGGTGCGACCGGACGCAGCGTCTGCGGCCATTCCTGCCCGGGGTGGCCGCAGAACTGTTTCGTCACGAGAGTTGAGCACATGAGCGTCACCGACCGCACGATCCTCCTCGCCGGAGCCACCAGCCCGTCTGGCCTCGCCCTGGCGCGAGCACTCGTCGACGCCGGCGCGCGCGTCGTCGCCACCGGCCGATCTTCAGAACGGCTGCACGCGCTCGACGCACTCGGCGCACAGGTCGAGGTGGCCGACGCGACCTCGCTGGCGTCGATGACGGAACTCGCTTCCCGCCTGCAGGCGATCGACGCCGTGATCCCGCTGGTCGGCGGCTGGCGCGGCGGAGGGGGCCTCGCCGGGCAGACCGACGACGACCTGCACGCGCTTATGCCCGCGTTCGATGCGGTGCGCGCCACCAGCCGCGCCTTCGACTCCCTGCTGCGCGCCTCTGACGCCGGACGTTTCGCGATCGTCTCGTCGACAGCGGTCGGTCGCCCTCTGGCGGGAGGCGCGAACTACGCTGCCGTCAAGGCCGCGAGCGAGGCGTGGACGCGCGCGGTGGCGCAGGGCTTCGCGAAGGCAGCGCGGGATGCCGTCGAGCCCCTGCGCGCGGCATCGGTCGTCTTCCGCGCCAAGGCACTGGACCCGGACTCGCTCGCGCCGCAGGTGCTCACACTGTGGGATACGGACGCCGCCGATCTCAACGACCGGATCATCACGCTCGACTGAACGCCGCAGCCCGTTCCGCTGCCGACGCGTTCGGCTGATGACGCCGTTCCGCTAGCGGCGCGCCTCCGGCACCTCAGGAGGGAGCCCTCGGAGGGGCGGCGGAGCATCCGCGACGCGCGCATCGACGCTGCGGTCCTCCGCGGAATCCGCTCGGCCCTCGGCCACCGCGTCCGCGTTCCACTCGGCGCCGGTGCCCGTGCCGCCGCCCGTGTTCTCGCCTGCGTCGTCCGGTGCGCCGTCGCCGTCGCCGTCGGGTTCGCCGTCGCCGGGATTCTGCTCCGGCGCGTTCGCGTAGAGCTCGGTGAGCTTGCGATACGACTTCGTGAAGAAGGCCAGCGTCGCGGCGATCACCATGATGATGCCCGCGAACAGGCAGATCAGGGCGATGCCCCGAGCCTCACCCTCACCCAGCAGCCATTCCCACTGCTGCTGCCCCTCGGGCGTCCTCATGTACGGGATGATCAGGAACTCCGCGATCGGCGCGATGAGGAATGCCGTGATCGGAGCGGCTGCGGCCTCCATCGCCGCGGCGACGCCGAACACACGCCCCTGCCTGTCATAGCGGACGACCTTCTGGATGATGGTCTGCTCGGCCGCCTCGACGGGCGGCACGAGGGCCATGTAGATCCACATGCCGACGACGTAGAGCGGCCACCATTCGCGCAGCATGAACACCGACCCTAGGATGCCCATCGCGATCACGACGAGCAGCAGGGTGCGCATGGGTTTCGCCCCGAGGCCGAACTTCGCCACGAGCCCGCCGCCGATCAGGAACCCGGTCGACGCGAACGCCAGCGCGAAGCCCCACATCTGCGCGTCGAAGAGCGTGAGACCGTACGGATCCATCAGCGCCATGTACACGCCGCCGATGAGGTTGTTGAACGTCGAGAAGATGATCAGCGCGAACAGTCCGGGGGCCAGCCGGATCGCCGCCACACTGCCGCGGAAGTCGAGGGCGCTCTTCGCATCGGGGTCTGGCTGCGGCGCCCCCTCGGGGATGCGGATGAAGAGCAGGTGCACGAAGGTCAGCACCATCGCGCCGATCGCGATCGCGAGCGTCCACCCCATGCCCAGGAAGCCGATGGACAGCCCGGAGAAGACGCTGGTCACGAGGAAGGCCAGACCCTGCACCGTGCCGACCAGGCCGTTGGCGTTGGCCCGTCGATCTTCGGGGACGAGCAGCGTGACGGTCGTCGAGAGCGCGATGTTGCGGAGCTGCTCGATCACCCCGCCGAACAGGATGATCGCCGAGAACAGCCAGAACCACGGACCGCCGAGGTCGAGCAGCGCCGCCTCCGGCTGCCAGACGTACAGAACGCCGGCGATCAGGAAGGCGACCGCCGAGATGACGCTCGAGAGCAGCATCACCGTGTGTTTGCGATTGCGGTCGACGATGGTGCCGAAGATCATCGCGAAGAAGGCGATGAACAGCATGTACGCGCCGCCGATGACGCCGGTCGCGAGCACGGACTGCGTTTCGATGTAGACCCAGAAGGTCAGCGCGAACCACAGAAAGCTCGTCGTCACGTTCGCGATGAGCGTGTTGACGAGGACGTTCGCGAAGGCGGTCTTCGCAGCGCTGCGCTCCATGAATGAGAGGGTAGGCGGGGCCTCGGACATTCGCTAGAGCGGTATGCCGGCCGGGGGACGCCGGGCTCGGCATCCGCCCGTAGGCTTGTGCGGTGACTATTCAGCATGACCCCGCGGTCCGGGGCTTCGCCAGCGACAACTATTCCGGCGTCCACCCCGAGGTCCTCGCGGCCATCGCAGCGGCGAACGGCGGCCACCAGGTCGCGTACGGCGAGGACGCCTACACCGCCCGTCTGCAGGAGGTGTTCCGCGCCCACTTCGGCGAGGGCGTCCAGGCGTTCCCGGTGTTCAACGGCACGGGTGCGAACGTCACCGGCCTGCAGTCGATGCTGCCCCGCTGGGGAGCCGTCATCGCGGCATCCTCCGCGCACATCAACGTCGACGAGGGCGGAGCGCCCGAGAAGATCGGCGGATTCAAGATCCTCGCCGTGCCGACCGAGGACGGCAAGCTCACGCCCGAGCTCGTCGACCGCGAGGCCTGGGGCTGGGGCGACGAGCACCGCGCGCAGCCGCTCGTGGTCTCGATCACCCAGTCGACCGAGCTCGGCACCCTCTACTCCGTCGACGAGATCCGGGCTCTCGCCGATCACGCGCACGAACGCGGCATGACCCTGCACCTCGACGGCGCGCGCATCTCGAACGCGGCCGCAGCCCTCGACGTGCCGCTGCGCGCGTTCACCCGCGACGCCGGCGTCGACGTGCTCAGCTTCGGCGGCACGAAGAACGGCGCCATGCTCGGCGAGGCCATCGTGGTGCTGAACCCCGAGGCATCGAACGGACTGCAGTACTCCCGCAAATTCAACATGCAGCTGTCGTCGAAGATGCGCTTCGTCTCCGCCCAGCTCATCGCGCTGCTCGAAGGAGACCTGTGGCTGCGCAACGCCCAGCACGCGAACGCCATGGCGCAGCGGCTGCGCGGGGCGATCGAGGCCGGCATCGCGGCCGGTGAGATCACCGGCGTCTCGTTCACGCAGCCGACCCAGGCGAACGGCGTGTTCGCGCAGCTGCCCGATGGCATCGCCGACCAGCTGCGCGAGAAGTTCCGCTTCTACGACTGGGATGCCGCGCGCAACGAGGTGCGGTGGATGTGCGGCTTCGACACCGAGGAGTCCGACGTCGACGAGTTCGTCGCAGAGCTCGCGCGCCTCACGACACGCTGAGCTGAGCGGGACTGAGCGGAGCGGCTAGCGCAGCAGACCGAGGTTCGCGAGAGCCAGGCGGATGAGGGTGCCTCGCCCGCCCTCCATCTCGGCGGCGACGGCGTCCGATGCCGCGGCCTCGGGCGAGAACCAGGTGACCTCGAGTGCATCCTGGCGCGGCTCGCACGTGCCGGTGACCGGCACCACGAACGCGAGCGAGACGGCATGCTGACGGTCATCGTGGTAGGCGCTGACCCCCGGGATCGGGAAGTACTCGGCGACCGTGAAGGGCAGCGGCTGCGGCGGCAGCAGCGGGAACGCCATCGGGCCCAGATCGTTCTCGACATGGCGGAACAGCGCATCGCGGATCGTCTCGCCGAACCGCACTCGCCCCGAGACGATGGTGCGCGTCATCTCGCCCATGGGCGTCGAACGCAGCAGGATGCCGATCTCGGTCACCTGCCCGGAGCCATCGGTCCTCACCGGGATCGCCTCGACGTAGAGCATGGGCAGATGGCGTCTCGCCTCCGCCAGCTCGAAGTCGCTCAACCACCCCGGGTTGGAGTCACGCGAGGGCTGTGCGGCGCCGAAGCCCTCCATGCCGTCGTCGGGCTCGGGGTCGGGATCAGGTGTGCGGACGGCCATGTCTCCTTTCTACCAGCAGCGCCCTCCGGCGAACACCGACTTGAGGCCACGACCGGCATACGATCCGATGATCGTCTCCTGCGGGTGTCGGACGGCGCTGGCAGGATGGGACCGTGAGCGAAGAACTGATGATCGACGGGCTCCTCACGCGCTGGTCGACGGAAGATCGCGCGGGGATGCCGCTGCTGGTGCTGCTGCACGGATACGGCGCCGACGAGCACGACCTGTTCGGGCTCGTCCCCTACCTGCCGGACGGCATCGTGGTCGCGTCCGTCGCCGCCCCGCTCGCTCCCCCGTGGCCGATGCCCGGGCGCTCGTGGTACGCCATCGAGGGTCTCGACGGCCGCAGCTCGGCATCCGTCACCGTCGCGGCAGAGGCGTTCCTGCGCTGGCTCGACGATGCCAGGGCCGACGCCCCTGCCGTGGCCCTTCTCGGGTTCTCGCAGGGTGCCGCCGTCGCCGTGCAGGCCATGCGACTCGCGCCCGGGAGCATCGACACCGTGGTGGCCCTCAGCGGTTACGCAGCGCCCGGCGAGCTGCCGGGCGACGATGCGCTGACCGAGGCGCGACCGCACGTCTTCTGGGGCCGAGGCACGAACGACCAGGTGATCCCCCAGGCGCTGGTCGCGCACACCGCCGAGTGGCTTCCGGCGCACTCCGAGTTGTCCGGACGCGTCTACACCGGGCTCACGCACAGCATCTCGGAGGAGGAGCTCCGAGACGTGCGCGCGTTCCTCACGAAGTGGTTGGAACGCGCCGTCGAGGCGTGACCGCCCCCGCACGCAGCCGCGACACGCCCGGGGTTGCGAAACTCCGACACGCCCGGGTATCGTCGTTGAGTCCTGTCCGCCGTGTCTGGAAGTCCTTTGATCTGATCCGTCGCCTCCGCGCTCATCTTTCCGCGCGCTGACCCGACGATCGCCGACTCCACGGCAGACCACCGCCCGCTGTCCTTCGACAGCGACCCGCTCAGACGGGCCCATCGGGCGACCGGTGTCAGTGCACCCTCGCACTGGACAGGAGACACCATGTCAGTCCCCACTCTTCATTCATCGGTCACCCTCGATCGACTCACCTTCACCTGGCCCGACGGCACGTCAGCGCTCGACTCGGTCTCCGGATCATTCGGCTCCGGTCGCACCGGCCTCGTCGGTCGCAACGGCGCCGGCAAGTCCACGCTGCTGCGGCTGATGGCGGGCGAGCTGACCCCGACGGCCGGGCACCTCACCACCACCGGCGAGGTCGCCTACCTGCCGCAGCAGCTCACACTCGACGTCGACCGCCGGGTCGCCGATCTTCTCGGAGTGGCTCCCGCCCTCGATGCCGTCCGTGCGATCGGCGCGGGCGACGTCGATCAGGTGCACTTCGACACGGTCGGCGACGAGTGGGACATCGAAGCGCGCGCCGAGATGTCCCTGGCAGACGCCGGGCTCGCCCCCGAGTTCCTCGACCGGAGGGTCGGCGAGCTGTCGGGTGGTGAGGCCGTGCTGGTCGCGATCGCCGGCATCCGTCTCCGGCGCGCGCCGATCACCCTGCTCGACGAACCGACCAACAATCTCGACCGCGACGCCCGCGCGAGACTCGCGGCGATGGTCCGCTCGTGGAAGGGCACACTCATCGTTGTCAGCCACGACCTGTCGCTGCTCGAACTGATGGACGACACCGCCGAGCTCTACGCCCAGACGCTGAGCGTGTTCGGCGGGCCGTACTCCGAATGGCGCGCCTGGTTGGACGCCGAGCAGGATGCCGCGAGGCAGGCGGAGGTGACGGCGAAACAGGAGTTCCGCAAGGAGAAGCGCCAGCGCATCGAGGCCGAGGTCAAGCTCGCCCACCGAGCGCGCACCGCCAAGAAGGCCGAGATCGAGAAGCGCGTGCCGAAGATCGTGGCCCACGGGCGCAAAATGGCGGCCGAGGTGTCGGCGGGCAGGCTGCGCACGGAGGTCGGGGCGAAGGAGGATGCCGCCCGCACCGCGCTCGACGAGGCGGGGCGGCGCCTGAGGTCCGACGCGTCGATGAAGATCGAGCTGCCGGATCCACAGGTGTCTCGCAGTCGTCGCATCGCGACGATCGGCGACGGCGAGAGGTCGTGGATCATCCAGGGCCCCGACCGGGTCGCGCTGATCGGGCGCAACGGCGCCGGAAAGACCACGCTGCTCGAACGGCTCGTGGCCGACGTCGGCCACGACTCCGGAGAAGCGCTGCCACTCGACGCGGACCGGCCCGATCCGTCAGGTGACGACGCGGATCTCCGGAGCTCCGGAGCGCGCCTCGTCGCGACAGCTCTCACCGACCGGATCGGCTACCTGCCGCAGCGCGTCGACGGGCTCGACGAGAACCGGTCGGTATTCGAGAACATCGCGGATGCCGCACCGCAGGTGCCCGAGAAGGAGCTGCGCAATCGCCTCGCACGGTTCCTCATCCGAGGGGCCACCGCGGAGCGACCTGTCGCCGCTCTGTCAGGCGGGGAGCGGTTCCGCGTGGCTCTGGCGAAACTGCTGCTCTCGGACCCCGCACCCCACCTCGTGGTGCTGGACGAGCCGACGAACAACCTCGACATCGACACGGTCGATCAGCTGGTCGAGGCGCTCCGGGCATACCGCGGGGCGGTGCTGGTCGTGAGTCATGACGATGCGTTCCTCGCGCGTCTCGACCTGGGACTCACGCTCGAGATCGACGTCGACGGCTCACTGACCTCGAGGTGAGCTCACGCCCGTCGGCTCCGCATCGCCCGGGTATGGGCGATCGCGGGGTCGGCGGCGAGCAGGGTGTAGTCCTCGGATTCTCGAGGGACGAGCGCGACCCGCCCCTCGGCGTCGTGGGCGATCCCCCACCCGTAGCGTTTTCCCAGCGGTGATGAGCGCAGGCAGGGCTGCCCCTTCGAGAAGAACGCCTCGCGTGCGGCGGAGTCGTCGGGGTCGATCCCGGCACGCAGCGCATGCGTGGTGAAGATCACGTCGTCGGAGGTGCGCGCATACGGCTCCTGCGCGATCAGTCGATAGTGCAGTGCGGCGATCGTGGGCCTCTCACCCGTCGGCGGCTCTTCGGCGTGGTCGACGGGACAGTCTTCTGCGACCTCGATGAACGTGCTCGCGTAGTTCGTGGTGTGCGTCGCCATGCCTACAGCATGCCCGCACCCTCGGACAATGCCGACCCCGATGTCGGTGGCACGGGTGATGATGGAGGGATGAGCGACGTGCTCGAACGCTTCACCCCTGCCACGCAAGACTGGTTCCGGGGTGCGTTTCCCGAACCCACGCCCGCCCAGTCGGGCGCCTGGAATGCGATCTCTGCCGGAAAGCACGCGCTCGTCGTCGCACCGACCGGCTCGGGCAAGACGCTCTCGGCCTTCCTCTGGGCGATCGACAGCGTGTTCCGCGAGCGCATCGAGCAGCCCACCCCTCCCGCGAAGCGCACGAAGGCCGCCGACGCCTCGCGCACGCGCATCCTCTACATCTCGCCGCTGAAGGCGCTCGGCGTCGACGTGGAGCGCAACCTGCGCTCGCCCCTCATCGGCATCGGCCAGTCGGCCAGGCGGCTCGGCGTCGAGGCCCCTTCGGTGACGGTCGGCGTGCGCTCGGGCGACACGACCTCGAGCGATCGCCGCAAGCTGGTCTCCGATCCGCCCGACATCCTCATCACGACCCCCGAGTCGCTGTATCTGATGCTCACCAGTCGCGCCGGCGAGACGCTGCGCGATGTGCACACGGTCATCATCGACGAGGTGCATGCGGTCGCCGCGACCAAGCGCGGAGCCCACCTCGCGGTGAGCCTCGAGCGGCTCGATGCGCTGCGTCGCACCCACGGCCACGACGAACCCGCACAGCGTATCGGCCTGTCGGCCACCGTGCGTCCGATCGACGAGGTCGCGCGGTTCCTCGGCGGCGCGGCGCCTGTCGAGATCGTCGCGCCGCCGGCGTCCAAGACGTTCGAGCTGGGCGTCGTGGTGCCGATGGACGACATGACCAATCCGCCACCCCCTCCCGGCGCGCCGAAGGATGCCGGAGATGCGGCGGATGCGGAGTACACCGAGGTCACCGGCTCCGTGTGGCCCCACGTCGAGGAGGCGATCGTCGATCGCATCCTGCAGAACAAGTCGACCATCGTGTTCTCCAACTCGCGTCGCCTCGCCGAGCGCCTCACCGGGCGACTCAACGAGATCTACTCCGAGCGCATCGGCGTCGCACTGCCCGAGGCCTCCGTGCCGGCAGCCATGATGGCGCAGGCAGGTGCCACCGCCGGAGCAGACCCCGTGCTCGCCAAGGCGCACCACGGGTCGGTCTCGAAAGAGCAGCGCGCCCAGGTCGAAGAAGAGCTCAAGTCCGGTGTCCTGCGCTGCGTCGTCGCGACGAGCAGCCTCGAGCTCGGCATCGACATGGGTGCGGTCGACCTGGTGATCCAGGTCGAGGCTCCGCCGTCCGCGGCCTCCGGTCTGCAGCGCGTCGGGCGAGCAGGTCACCAGGTCGGCGAGATCAGCCGGGCCGCCCTCTTCCCGAAGCACCGCGGCGACGTGCTGCACACCGCGATCGTCACCGAGCGGATGCTGGCGGGCAAGATCGAGGCGATCCAGGTGCCCCGCAATCCACTCGACATCCTCGCGCAGCAGACGGTCGCCGCCAGCGCCCTCGGCGAGATCAGCGTCGAGGAGTGGTTCGAGACCGTGCGTCGCTCGGCTCCGTTCCAGTCGCTCCCGCGATCGGCCTACGAGGCGACGCTCGACCTGCTCGCCGGACGGTTCCCCTCCGATGAGTTCGCCGAGCTCCGCCCGCGGCTGGTGTGGGACAGAGACGCCGGCACCCTGACCGGACGTCCGGGCGCGCAGCGCATCGCCGTCACGAGCGGGGGCACGATCCCCGATCGCGGACTCTTCGGGGTCTTCGTCGCCGGCGAGTCGACCGGCGCCCGCGTCGGCGAGCTCGACGAGGAGATGGTCTACGAGTCGCGAGTGGGCGACGTCTTCACGCTCGGCACGACGAGCTGGCGGATCGCCGAGATCACCCATGACCGGGTCAACGTCATCCCCGCCTACGGCCAGCCCGGCAAGGTGCCGTTCTGGCACGGAGACGGCATCGGCCGACCGTTCGAGCTCGGCGAGGCGCTGGGGAGGTTCTCGCGAGAGGTCTCCGCCGCGACTCCCGAGAAGGCCGCCCAGCGACTGATCGAAGCCGGACTCGACGCGCAGGCGCGGATGAACCTGATGGCGCACCTGACCGAGCAGCGCGAAGCGACCGGAACGCTGCCGACCGATCGCACTCTGACGGTCGAGCGCGGGCGCGACGAGGTCGGCGACTGGCGGGTCATCCTTCATTCCCCGTACGGCATGAAGGTGCATGCACCGTGGGCGCTGGCGATCAACGCCCGCATCCGCGAGCGACTCGGAGTCGAGGGCTCTGCGGTCGCGAGCGACGACGGCATCATCGTGCGCATCCCGGATGCCGAGGCCGAGCCGCCCGGGGCCGAGCTCTTCGTGTTCGACCCGGATGAACTCGAGCAGCTCGTCACCCAGGAGGTCGGCGGCTCGGCGCTGTTCGCGTCGCGCTTCCGCGAATGCGCGGCGCGCGCGCTGCTCATGCCGCGCACCAACCCCAACCGGCGCACCCCGCTGTGGCAGCAGCGTCAGCGTTCGGCGCAGCTGCTCGAGGTGGCGCGCCGGCACCCGACGTTCCCCGTGATCCTCGAGACGCTCCGTGAGGTCCTGCAGGACGTCTACGACCTGCCCTCGCTGCGCACGCTGGCGGTGTCGATCGCCGACCGGCGCATCCGGCTCGTCGAGACGCAGCCGTCTCAGCCCTCGCCCTTCGCCCGCGACCTGCTGTTCGGCTACGTCGGCGCCTTCATGTACGAAGGGGACTCTCCCCTCGCCGAGCGCCGGGCGGCCGCCCTCTCGGTCGACCCCGCGCTGCTCGGCGAGCTGCTCGGCACAATCGAGCTCCGCGAGCTGCTCGACCCCGACGTCATCGCCCAGTTCGAGAGAGAAGCGCAGCGCCTCGACCCCGAGCGACGAGCGCGAGGTCTCGAAGGCGTCGCCGATCTGCTGCGGATGCTCGGTCCGATGGATGCCGCCGAGATCGACGCACGACTCGACCCGGAGACGGGGTCCGCATCCGACCACCTCGACGCTCTGATCGCCGCTCGCCGCGCGATCCCCGTCACCGTCGCCGGCACCACGCGCGTCGCAGCCATCGAGGACGCCGGTCGGCTGCGTGACGCACTCGGGGCCGCGCTGCCCACCGGCATCCCCGTCGCATTCCTCGAACCGCTCGCCGATCCGCTCGGCGACCTCATCGCGCGCTATGCCCGCACGCATGGTCCCTTCACGACGGATGCCGTCGCGACGCGATTCGGGCTCGGCGCCGCCGTCGCGCGGCATACCCTGCAGCGGCTCGAGCACTCGGGCAGACTGACCAGCGGTTACTTCCTGCCCGAGGCCTCGGGCACGGGGAACGAGACCGAATGGTGCGACACCGAGGTGCTGCGCCGCCTGCGGATGCGGTCGCTCGCCGCGATCCGAGGCAGCGTCGAGCCCGTGTCACCCGAGGCGTATGCGCGCTTCCTGCCGGACTGGCAGCACCTGGGACGCCCGCTCGAGGGACTCGACGGGGTGCTCGCGGTGATCGAGCAGTTCGCCGGGGTGCCCGTGCCCGCGAGCGCGTGGGAGTCGCTCGTGCTGCCCTCTCGGGTGCGCGACTACTCCCCCGCCCTGCTCGACGAGCTCACTGCCTCGGGAGAGGTCATCTGGTCGGGCCACGGCACGCTGCCGGGGCGCGACGGCTGGGTCTCGCTGCATCCCGCAGACCTCGCGCCGTTCACGCTGCCCGAGCCCGACGACGAGATCGCCGCCGACTCGCTCGAGGCCCGAGTGCTGATCGCGCTGGATGCGGGTGGCGCGTACTTCGCCGGTCAGCTGAAGGACATGACCGGCGCCGAGAACGAGCAGTCCGTGCTCGAGGCGCTGTGGGCGCTGACGTGGGGCGGCCGGGTCACCAACGACACCTTCGCCCCGATCCGGTCGCTGCTGGCCGGTGGTTCCCAGGCGCACCGGGTCACCCGACGCGCTCCGCGCACGCGCACCTATCGGGGGATGTCGCTGGCACGGACCGCGCCCCGACCGACGTCGATCGGCGGGCGCTGGTCGCTGCTGCCCACCGTCGACACGGATGCCGCTCGTCGTGCGACCGTCACCGCAGGGCTGCTCCTCGACCGCTACGGCGTGGTCACCCGCGGAGCCGTGCAGGCCGAGGGCGTGCCGGGCGGGTTCGCGCAGACATACCGGGTCCTCGCCGGCGTCGAGGAGGCTGGGCACTGCCGCCGCGGCTATGTGATCGAGAGGCTCGGCGCGGCGCAGTTCGCGGCATCCGCCACCGTCGACCGACTTCGCACGTTCGCCGGGCTCGCCGATCCGCCTCCCCGCAATGCCGTCACGCTCGCCGCGACAGATCCCGCCAACCCCTACGGCGCGGCGCTCGGATGGCCCAAGCGCGACGAGGTCTCGCATCGCCCCGGGCGCAAGGCCGGAGGCCTGGTGGTGATCGTCGACGGATCGCTCGTCCTCTACCTCGAACGCGGGGGACGCACGGTGCTGTGCTTCACCGACGACGCCGAGGTGCTGCGCGCGGCAG
This sequence comes from Microbacterium sp. Bi98, assembly GCF_918698045.1. Lineage (NCBI taxonomy): Bacteria > Bacillati > Actinomycetota > Actinomycetes > Micrococcales > Microbacteriaceae > Microbacterium > Microbacterium sp. Bi98. The sequence goes on from NZ_CAKKLK010000001.1 coordinate 504,236, forward strand.
CGACCGACCTCGCAGCGACCGCTCGTGCGCGGCGCCTCGACACCCTCACGGTCGAGAAGGTCAACGGCGAAGGCGTGTACGGCACCGAGCTCGCCCTCGCTCTGCAGGAGTCCGGATTCGTGGCCACCCCCCGCGGCTACACGCTGCGCAAGGCGATCTGACCGGCCCATGACCACTGCTTCTAGGCTGGACGCATGATCGGGGAGTTCATCAGCGGCGTCCGCACCCTGCTGCGCGGTTTCGGCACATGGCGGCGCCGACCGGGGCTCATGGCCCTCGGTCTCGTACCGGGCTTCATCGCCGCGCTGGTGCTGCTCGCCGGACTCATACCGCTGGCGCTCACTCTCGGGCCGATCTCCGACGGTCTCACCCCCTTCGCCGACGGCTGGATCCCGGCCTGGCGCTCGGTGCTGCGCGCCGCCGTAGGCATCGTGATCTTCGCCGCGGCGCTCGCACTCGCGAGCGCCGTGTTCAGCGCCCTCGCCCTGACGATCGGCGACCCGTTCTACCAGCGCATCTGGCGCGCTGTCGAGGCCGATCTCGGCGACGCCCCGCCCTCGGACGGCGGCGGATTCTGGATGGCGGTCGGCGAGGGCCTGAGACTCGTGGTCCTCGGCATCCTGATCGCGATCGCCGTGCTGCTCCTCGGTCTCATCCCTCTCATCGGCGGATTCCTCGGTGCGGTGGGCGGCGTCGTGCTGTCGGGACGGATGCTCGCCCGCGAGCTCACCGGGCGGGCGTTCGACGCCCGCGATCTCAGCCCTGCCGACCGGGCGGTGCTGTTCCGCGGCAGCCGCGCGCGCGTGCTCGGCTTCGGTGTAGCCACGCAGCTGTGCTTTCTGATCCCCGGCGGGGCTGTCGCGGTCATGCCCGCCGCTGTCGCGGGTGCCACTGCCCTCGCGCGCACCATGCTGCAGCGCACGCCGCTGCCACAGCACACTCCGCCGCACTCGTCACAGCACACTACGCAGCACACTCCACAGCACGCTCCTCCGCCTCCCCCGCCGGGCAGCGTCTCGGCGCCGCTGCCGCCACCCCCCGGGTCAGGGCACGCCTGATGCCCGAGGGCGATACCGTCTTCCGCACCGCCAGACGTCTCGACGAGGCGCTGGTCGGTGGCGAGGTGGCGCGCTTCGACCTTCGGGTGCCGCGATTCGCGACGCTCGATCTGACGGGTCAGCCGATCCTCTCGTCGATCGCGCGCGGCAAGCATCTGCTGCTGCGGATCGGCGACAGCACGCTGCATTCCCATCTGCGCATGGACGGCGCCTGGCTCGTCTACCGGGCGGGTGAGAAGTGGCGGCATCCGGCGTTCAAGGTCCGCGCGATCGTCGGCACGGCGCAGCGCGAGGCGGTGGGCATCGACCTCGCCGAGATCGAGGTCGTTCCGACCCGCGACGAGGACGAGCTCGTCGGCCATCTCGGCCCCGATCCGCTCGGCCCGGACTGGGATGCCGTCGAGGCCGCCAGACGCGTGAGCGCCGACACCCGCAGCGTCCACGTCGCCCTTCTCGACCAGCGCAACGTCGCGGGGTTCGGCAACGAATACGCCGCGGAACTCCTGTTCCTCCGCGGAATCCTGCCGACGACCCCCGCACCGGAGGTCGACGTTCCCGCACTGCTCGACCTCGGCGTGCGCACGATCCGCGCGAACCGCGATCGTCGCCATCGCACCTTCACCGGAGTCGACCGCCCCGGTCAGGGGACGTGGGTGTACGGACGTGCCGGACGCCAGTGCCGCCGCTGCGGAACCCCCATCAGACGCGGCGAGCAGGGCGCGGATCCGACCCGCGAGAGGATCACATTCTGGTGCCCCGTGTGTCAGCGATGACCCGCATCCATGCTCGGGAATGAATCCGGCACCCCCGTGGTTATTGATATATCCGGAGAACTCCGGAACACGGGAGGAATCGTGGGAAAGAACTACGTCGACATCGAGAACGACCAGGGCGCCACGCTGCGATACCGCAAGCACGCCAACGGTCGCGGTCTCGTCGCGCACGGCGCGAAGGTCCATCCGAAGGCGCACATCGAAGCGGGCGCCTACATCGAACCCGGCGCCCGTATCGGCGCGGGGGCGACCATCGCCCGCGGCGCATGGATCGAACCGGATGCCGTGATCGGCGAGGGTGCGCACGTCGACGCGCACGCACACATCGGCCAGGGTGCCGCCGTCGGAGACGGCGCGCACATCGGCGTCCGCACCGAGGTCGGCGCGGGAGCGCGGATCGTCCGCGGTGCGCGCATCGGCGACGACGAGACGGTCGCGGCCGGACTGACGGTCGCCACCGACCCGAAGGGCCTGTGGCTCGCGGCCTGATCGGCCGCGCTCTCAGAACGTCTCACCTCATCCGCCGGGTACCCTGGAGCACATGGCGACTCAGGGACGACGACCGGCAGGACGTGCCGGCAAGGGCTCGCCCGTGCGGCGCAACAAGGCCGCACCGGCTCAGCGGTTCCCGCCGCCCAAGCCTCCGAAGAAGACCGCCAAGGTCGTCTTCGACGCGCCCGACACCGAACCGGAGCAGCCGCGCACATTCCGTCTCGGGGTCGTCCCCGGCGCGACGCCGGGCAAGTGGATCGATGCCTGGAAGCAGCGGATGCCGCATGTGCCCATCGAGCTGGTGACGATCGAGGTCGCCGATCAGCGAGACGCCATCGGCGACCTCGATGCGGCCCTCGTGCGCCTGCCGCTGTCGGATGAGAACCTGCACATCATCACGCTGTACGACGAGGTGCCGGTGGTGGTCGCATCGATCGAGTCGCACCTCCTCGCGGCCGACGAGTTGACCGTCGCCGATCTGTCGGGCGAGATCGTGATGGTCACGACCGACGATGCGCTCGGTCCGATCGACATCCCGGGTGCCGTCGCGCCGGCCTTCGCACCGCTGTCGGTCGCGGACGCCATCGTGACCGCCGCCACCGGGACGGGCATCGTGATCGTCCCCATGTCGCTCGCACGCCTGCACCACCGCAAGGATGTCGGCCACCGACCCCTGGCCGACGGCCCCACCTCGACGGTCGCCCTGGCTTGGCGCCGCGATCACACCACCCCCGACGTCGAGACGTTCGTCGGGATCGTGCGCGGCCGCACGTCCAACTCATCCCGATGACGCGAGCGCGCCGCCACCGCGACGGCTCCGCGGCGGCTCCGTGATGTGGTCGGAGTCGGCGGCGACGTCGACCGTGTCCCGTCGTCGTTAGACTCTCGTGGTGGTCTCGCTTCTCTACGTCTGTGTGCGCCCCGAACTCGGGGCGGCGGATGCCGAGCACGCCTCGTTCCGACGGGCGCTCGGCGTCGACGTCGTCGACCGCCTCGACCTGCTCACCGAGCGCCTCGACCCCGCGCGCCTCGCTCGATACAGCGGCGTCGTCGTCGGCGGCTCGCCGTTCAACGTCAGCGACGTCGAGAAGTCCGCCGTGCAGCTGAGGGTCGAAGCGGATCTCGAGCACATCGCGCGGCTGGCGATCGACTCGCAGGTCGCCGCCTTCTTCACCTGCTTCAGCATCGGCGTGGTGACGCGGATGCTCGGCGGCCAGGTCACGTCGGACACCCCCGAGTCGGCGAGCGCCACCGTGATCGAGACCACCGCCGCCGGCGCCGCGGACCCCGTCTTCGGTCCGAGCTCCCCCGCGCTCACCGTCTTCACCGCTCATAAGGAGAGCGCTGCGGCTCTGCCGGAGGGCGCGGTGCTGCTCGCCACGAATGACACCTGTCCCGTGCAGGCGTATCGGGTGGGCACCCACCTCTACACGGCGCAGTTCCATCCGGAGCCGACTCCGCGGGACTTCGCCGATCGGATGACGTTCTATCGCACCACCGGGTACTTCGACCCCGACGAGTTCGACGCCGTGCAGGGGCAGGTGCTGTCGGCATCCGTGACGGAGGGTGCGGCGCTGCTGCGCCGTTTCGCGCAGACGTTCGCGGCAGCCTGACGCCCGCGGGCTCAGCCTGACCCGCGGGCTCAGCCGGTCAGGCGTGCCCGTCGCCTCAGCCGCGCAGCAGCTCGACCCGTTCGCGGAGGTATGCCTCGAGCGGCATCCAACCGCCTGCCGTGCTCCATCGCACGGATGGCACCGTGTCGACCATCGCCAGAGGCCCGGATGCTCCGCCCGCGTCCACGACGGCGAGGTCGATCACCGACCATCCGACGTGCACGACATCGCCCTCGTCGAACCCGCCCCGCAGTGCCAGAGCACGTCGTTCTGCGCGCTCGCGCGCGGACTCCGCCGTGTAGCCGCGGCGCCCCGGATCGGCGGCCCTCAGCACTTCGGCGGTCGCCAGTGCGTGCGTCTCGGTGAGCAGCAGCACGCCGAGGTGCCACGCCTCGCCCACCCGCACGATGCGGCGTCCGCGCCACCGCGATTCGCGCTCTTCACCGAGTCCCTCCTTCGGAAGGCCGGCGAGCGCACGCACCGCGTCGGCGACGAGCGCGGACGCGGCCGTCACAGCTCCCCCTGCGGTGTCTCGCGGACGAGCGCCGGGTCGACGAGTCGTGCCGCCTCGCCGCGGATCAGCATCCCGATCAGGGGGAACAGCAGCACCGACAGCATCCCGGCCCCGACGAGTGCTGCCGCCGTGCCGGTGTCGATCATCTTCTGATCCACCCCGATCGCCGTCACGGCGACGATGATGGGCAGCCCGGTGGCGGCCAGCAGCCCGATCGCGGTGCGGTCCCTGGCGCTCGCGCCCGTCGGCGCGGAGAGCTGCGCGGTCGTGCCGCGGAGCACGAGCAGCGCGACAAGGAACAGCGGAAGCATCAGCATCGCCGACGACGAGCCGGTGAGCGCCTGCAGGTCGAAGTTCACGCCCGTGTAGAGGAAGAAGATCGGCACGAGGAAGCCGAACGCGATGGCCTCGAGCTTCGTCTCGACCGCCTCGGCGTCCTTCTCGGGCGCGCGCGCCATGATGATGCGCCACACCGCTCCGGCGACGAATGCACCCAGCAGCATGTCGAGGTCGAGCACGACGCTGAGGCCGACCAGCGACGCGATGAGCAGCAGCACGAACCGCACGCCGAACTGGTCGGAGGTGTGCAGCGTCGCACGCACGAACGAGTGGAGGCGCCCGTGCGGCATCCTCCGAGCCATGAGCACGGCGAGCCCCGCGAGCACGACGAAGGCGAGCAGCACCGCGGTGGCGAGCGGGGTGGTGCGGGTGCTGAGGAAGAGCGAGATCGCGATCAGCGGCAGGAACTCGCCGACCGCGCCGATCACGGTGACCGCTCGCCCGAACGGGGTGTCGGTCTCCTGCGCATCCCTGAGGATCGGCATCAGCGTGCCGAGTGCGGTGGAGCTGAGGGCGATCGCGATCACGACCATCCCCTCGCCCGGGGCGAGGAGGAAGCCGATCCCGATGCCCAGCACCACGCTGATGGCCCACCCGATCGAGGCGCGGACGAGGGGCCGTCCGGCGACCGCCCGGAAGTCGATCTCGGAGCCCGCGATGAAGAACAGCATCGCGAGACCGAAATCACTGAGCTTCTCGAGGATGGGCGTCGGCTCGACCCAGCCGAGCACCGCGGGCCCCGCGAGAATCCCGAGGACGAGCTCGAATACGATGATCGGCACGCGGATGAGGGGTCGGATGCCGCGCGCCAGCAGCGGCGCTGCCACGGCGAGCAGCGGGATCAGCACCAGTCCGAGATCGCCCGCGTCCACGCTCCCAGAGTAGCGACCCGTCGTCGCGATGCGTCCGATTCGCCCGGTGGTCGCATCCACGGCAGAATCGATGCACACCCTCGAGGAGCCCTCATGTCTCAGCCCGACACCGCCCGCCTGCTGATCGCCTGCGATGATCAGCCCGGCATCGTCGCCGCCGTCGCCGGCGTGCTCTCCGTCCACGGCGCGAACATCATCTCGCTCGACCAGCACTCCACCGACTCCGAGGGCGGCCGGTTCTTCCAGCGCACGGTGATCCACCTCCCCGGGCTCTCTGCGGCGCGCACGGCTCTCGAAGCCGATCTGGCTCAGGTCGCCGAGCGGTTCGGCATGGAGTGGTCGCTGCACGACACCGCGCGGCGCAAGCGCGTCGCGATCTTCGTCTCGAAGTACGATCACTGCCTGATGGAGCTGCTGTGGCGCACGCAGCGAGGCCAGCTCGACATCGACGTCACGATGGTCGTCTCGAACCACCCCGACCTCGCCGAATCCGTGCGCTCGTTCGGGGTGCCGTTCGTGCACATCCCCTCAGGCGACAAGCAGACGATGGAACAGCGTCAGCTCGAGCTCCTGCGCGGCAACGTGGATCTGGTGGTCCTCGCCAGGTACATGCAGATCCTCACCGACGACTTCATCGAGGGTCTCGGCGCCCCGATCATCAACATCCACCATTCCTTCCTCCCCGCGTTCATCGGGGCGAACCCGTATGCGAGGGCGAAGGACCGCGGTGTGAAGCTGATCGGAGCCACCGCGCACTACGCGACGGCGGATCTCGATGAGGGACCGATCATCGAGCAGGACGTCACCCGTGTCACGCACTCGGAGTCGGCCGCCGATCTGCAGCAGCGCGGCGCCGACGTCGAACGCCTCGTTCTCGCCCGTGCCGTGCAGTGGCATGCCGAGGACCGTGTGATCGTCCACGGCCGGTCCACCGTCATCCTCTGACCCGGGGTGCTCAGAGGGGTGCGACGCCTCTAGCCGATGACGTCGCTGGCAAGCCCCCGTACCTGGCCAGCTTCACAGCCCGGATCGACAACGACCCTCACCGGGCCTCCGGCACTCCCGCCAGCAGTTCGGCGAAGGCCTCGGCCGCGGTCGCATGACCGGCCAGTGCCGCGCCCTGACCCATCCAGAGCGACTGCAACTCGCCGAGGTTCTGTTCGCCCGCTGCCGCGCGGAATCGGCCGGTGAGCCAGTTCTGCATCGGGAACGGGGCGATCGTCCCGCTCGCCTCGATCGCCCGCACCGCACGGTTGCGGGTGCCGCGGGCGAGGCGTCCGCTCATCGCCCTCGTGAGAACGGTGCCGTCGGCGGCGGTGGAGCGGATGGCGTCGCGATGCGCCTGGTTCGCCGCCGACTCCGCCGTCGCGAGGAAGGCCGTGCCGACCTGCACGGCTGACGCTCCGAGCGCGAACGCGGCGGCGACTCCGCGCCTGTCGGCGATGCCGCCGGCCGCGATGACCGGCACATCGACGGCATCCACGACCTGCGGCACGAGTGCGAAGGTCCCGACGAGCGATTCCTCGGCCGGACGGAGGAACGACACCCGATGGCCGCCGGCCTCGAAGCCGGTCGCGACGACGGCGTCGACCCCGGCGCCCGCGAGTGCGACGGCTTCGGCGACGGTCGTCGCGGTTGCCACGACACGGATGCCGCGGCGGTGCGCCTCGCCGACGACGGCCCCGGACGGAACCCCGAAGACGGTGCTCAGCACGGGTGGTGCCGCTTCGAAGATCGCGTCGAGCTGCTCGTCGAGGGGAGGCAGGTAGCGCTCGGGGCGGGCGGGCACCTCGAGTCCGACCGCGTCGTAGAACGGCTGCAGCGCCTGCGCGAACACGGTGTGCTGCGGATTCGGCTCGACCTCGTCGCCGGTCGGCAGCCAGATGTTCACCGCGAAAGGACGCGAGGTCGCCTCCCGCAGAGACGCGATCGTCGCGTCGATGCGGTCGGCGTCGTAGCCGTAGAGCCCATAGCCGCCGAGGCCGCCGGCCTCGCTGACCGCCGCCGTGAGCCCGACGGAGGAGAGCCCGCCGAACGGACCGAGGATGATGGGGTGTTCGATGCCGAGCAGTGCGCGCAGATCACTCATGCCTCGAGGCTATCTCCGCTCCCCTGCCCCGAGGCGGGCGCGCGACCGATGCCGCACTCGGATGCCGGTGATAATCTCGGCGTGAGGGATCAGGGAGGCGCGCATGAGCGAATGGTTCGGGCAGATGCTCGGCTTCGTCGCGGCCGCGCTCGGGGTCATCGCGGTGCCGGATGCCGCGGCACTCGGTGTCGCGATCGCGCTGATCGCCCTGACGACCCTCACGATCGCCGTGGCGCTGAGCGTCGCACCGCCCTCTCCACGCAGCGCCCCGCACCCTTTGCGGGCGATCGACGTCTCGACCCTGCTCGCCCAGAGCGATCCTGACGCCGCCGGTCACCCGCGTCCTCGTGCGCCGGGAGTCGCCGTCTCCGCGTAGTCCGCCCTCGTACGGGACTGCGCGGCTTTCGCCGACCCTTCCCGACACACGAACGGACTTCCATGGACATCTTCGCCTTTCCACCCCTGACCTTCCTGCTCGACGCGGCGTACGGCGCCCTCGCCGGGCTCTCCGCACTGCTCGAACCGCTCGCCGGAGCATCCGCCGCCGCACTCGCCGTGGTGCTCGTCACGCTTCTCGTGCGCGCACTGCTGATTCCCGTCGGCGTCTCGCAGGCGAAGGCCGAGCAGACCAGAGCGCGCCTGGCTCCTCGGCTGCGCGAACTGCAGCGCCGGCACAAGAAGAATCCCGAGCGCCTGCAGAAGGAGATGCTCGAGCTCTACCGCTCCGAGAACACGTCTCCGTTCGCCGGGATGCTGCCGGTCCTCGCTCAGGCGCCGGTCGTCGGCATCCTGTACACGCTGTTCATCCGCCCCGATATCGCCGGGCACCCGAACGACCTGCTCACGCACGACCTGTTCGGTGCACCGCTGGGCACCAGTTTCGTCTCCGCCGTCTTCGGCGGCACGGCGACGCCGGAGACGCTGTGGGTCTTCGGTGCGCTGATCGCCGTGATGATCGTGGTGGCCGAGATCACACGACGGGTCTTCCGGCCGGCCGTGGTCGACGACGACTCGCCGCTGAACTCGCCGACGATGCTGCGTGTGACCAGCGCTCTGCACTATCTGACGGCCGTCTTCGCGATGTTCGTGCCGCTCGCCGCCGCGCTGTATCTCACCGTGACCGTGGTCTGGACGCTGGTGCAGCGGATGCTGCTGCGGCGCCGCTATCCGCTGCCCGTGCCTGCTGCGGTCAGCGCCTGACGGGTCGGCCGGTCATTCGGGCAGCGGGATCGGCGCGGTGAAGGGACCGGGCTCGTCGTCGCGGCGGGCGCCGTCGGGCGCGGTCCCGACCTCTCGGGCTGCGGCCGCATCGTCTCGACGGCGCTGACGTCGCACGCCGAGCGTCGTGCCGACGCTCGCCGCCACCACCAGGGCGATCGCGAGCATCCGCAGCGGAGTCGCCGACTGCCCGAGGATCAGCCACCCGGCGAGCGTCGCGAACGCGGGCTCCAGGCTCAGGAGCACGCCGAACACGCGTTGCGGCAGGCGACGCAGCGCGGCGAGCTCGAAGCTGTAGGGGATCACCGACGACAGCACGGCGGTGACCGCGGCGAGCAGCAGCAGCTGCATGTCGCCCGCGACGGTGACCGCGGCCGGCACACCGACCGGGATCAGCAGGATCGCGGCCACGACCAGGCCGACCGCGAGTCCGCTGCTGCCGGGGATGATGGCACCCACCCGGGCACTCATCCGGATGTACATGGCCCAGAAGCCGGCGGCGATCAGGATGAAGACGATCCCGAGCGGATCGAGGGGCTCGGCGCCGATCAGTCCGTCGACGCCGAGCAGTACCATCCCGAGCAGCGCGACCCCCACCCAGGCGGCATCGACGAGGCGCCTGGTCAGCACGGCGGCGAGGACGAGCGGCCCGAGGAACTCGATCGCGACGGCCGGACCGAGCGGGATGCGGTCGATCGCGGCATAGAAGAAGCCGTTCATCGCGGCGAGCGAGACCCCGAACAGCACGGCGGCGAGCCACTGCGACTTCGACCACCGGAATGGTCTCGGGCGCACGATGACGACCAGCAGCAGCGCCGCGATCGCCACGCGCAGCGAGGTCACACCCCACGGGCCGAGCACCGGGAAGAGCTGGGCCGCGACCGCGGCCCCGAACGGCAGCGACAGGCAGGAGCAGACCACGAGCACGACGCCCACGAGCGGACGGGACGGCGTGGACTGCTTCACCCAGCCAGCCTACGGCGCGCGCGGATGCCGACGAACCGGCCCTGTCAGAGGTGCTTGCCGCCGGTGACCGCGAGCACCGCGCCCGAGGTGTACGACGACTCCGCCGACGCGAGGTACACGTAGGCGCCGGCGAGCTCTGCCGGCTGTCCGGCCCGGCCGAGAGGCGTGTCGGATCCGAAGGTCTTCACCCGCTCGTCCGACCAGCCGGTGGCCGGGATCAGCGGCGTCCAGATGGGGCCGGGAGCGACGGCGTTCACGCGGATGCCGCGCTCTCCCGCCTCCTCGGCGAGCGCCTTGACGAACGCGACCTGCGCCGCCTTGGTCATCGCGTAGTCGATGAGGTTGGGCGACGGCTCGAAGGCCTGCACGGACGACGTGACGATGATGCTGGAGCCGGACTCCAGATGCGGGTACGCGGCCCTGGCCGAGTACAGCAGGCCGAAGAGGTTGGTCTCGAACACGCGGCGGAGGCGGTCGGTCTCGAGATTCTCGAAGCCGTCGATGTCGTGCTGGTACGCGGCGTTCAGCACCAGGATGTCGAGGCCGCCGAGGGCGCTCCGCGTCTCGGTCACCACCTCGGTGGCGAAGGCCTCGTCGCGGACGTCGCCGGCGAGGCTCAGCCCCTGGCGGCCTTCGGCGCGCACGAGATCGATGGTCTCGTCGGCATCCGCCTGCTCCTCCGGCATGTGCACGATCGCCACGTCGGCTCCCTCGCGGGCGAAGGCGATCGCGACGGCTCGGCCGATTCCGGAATCCCCGCCGGTGATCAGGGCTCTACGCCCCTCGAGACGCCCGTGGCCCACGTACGACTCCTCGCCGTGGTCGGGAGTCGGGCGCATGTCGTCGGTCAGTCCCGGCTGGTTCTGCTGCTGACCGGGGAATTCCTCGTCGCGGTGCTGGCTGCGGGGGTCGGGGGTGCTGTCTGCCATGGTGTCTCATCTTCCTCGCGACTCGCCATCATCGTGCGTGGCCTGAGTCGGGCGTTCAACGAGACTCGCGGCCCGTCGGCGCCCTCGGGAGGGGGTTGACAATCGACACCTCGATCGACGATCGGAGTGCGACAGGTGAATGGCTCGGGCCGCTCAGGCCCCGGGGGCGGCGGGCTCGTCGTCGGCCGACGCGACGGGGCCGGACGTGTCCTGTGGCTCGGGAACGAGATACAGCCCGCTCGGCGCGTTCGCGGTGAAGGCGAGCGCCTCGATCCAGGCGCGGTTGATCGACGGCTGCCTGCTGCCGAAGTACTTGAAGGCGAGCGAGCTGCCCGGCTGCACCCACACCGTCGTGCGGCCGCCGCCGACGCTCGCGTCTTCGCGCCAGCTGAACGGGAACGGCTCGGCGCGTCGCAGCTTGGCGGTCATCACGAGCTGCAGGTGGGTGAGGGCGCGATCCTCGATCTCGGTCTTCACGCTGCCCTCGTAGATGAACTTGCCCATTCGCCCTCTCCTCTGGTGTGCAGGTCTTCGTCATGCAGTTTATGGGACCGCAGGCCCTCGATGCGTCGGCCCGAGCGGGCTGTCCAGACGGGGTCGGAGCGGGCCGAAGTCAACCCCCTGCGTGCGGATCCCTTCGCCGATATCCTGGCAGGAACCGCGAGGAGACCCACCATGAACGCACGACACATCGACGACCGTTCCGATGAGGGCTACACCCCCACGACCACTCACGCCGAGTTCGGCGAGGGCAACCCGCGCCTGCGCGTCACGCGCGACGGCGAGCGCGCCGAGTTCGCCCTCGAGGTCGACGTGGTGCGCATCGGCTCCGCTGCCGACAACGAGCTGCGGCTCGACGGCGCCGACCCCGTGCACGCCACGATCACTCACGACGACCGTGACGAGTACGTCCTCGAACTCCACGGCGAGGGCGAGATGAACAGCAACCCCGACGCCACCGCCACCCACCCCGGCGATCGCACCCAGACGCTGCGCACCGGCGCACGCTTCACCGTCGGCGAGTGGGAGCTGGTCTACGCACGCGACGAGTTCGCCGACCACGGGCGCCCGTACGGCGGACGCCTCGGCGGCGAGTACTCCGACCAGCCGTTGCAGCCCCCGCGGCCCGACTACTCCGACGAGGCGACCATCGAGTCCGACGCCCCGACGCACGCGGACTCCGCTGAAGAGAAGTGACAGCAGAGCAGTCACCGCTGGGCCGCGTCAGCGACGTCGCCGCTGAGCGCGGACTGCGCATCTGCGTGGTCGAATCCCTGACCTCGGGACGTCTGGCGAGCACGATCGGCGCGGGGGCCGATGCCGGTTCGTGGTTCGCCGGCGGCATCGTGGCCTACCTCACCGATGTGAAGGAGAGCCTGCTCGGACTCACGCCCGGAACGGATCCGTGCTCCCCCGAGTGCGCCGAGCATCTCGCCGCGAGCGCACTGCGGCTGTTCGACGCCGACGTCTGCATCTCGACAACGGGGGTCGGCGGGCCCGATCCTGAAGGCGGGCACGAGCCCGGCACCGTCTACGTCGGATGGGCCACGGGCGACGGGGTCGGTCACCGCAGGCTGGCTCTCAGCGGCGATCCGCAGGAGGTCCTCGACGAGACGGTCGACACCGCCATGCGGCTGCTCGCTTTCCATGCCGAGGGCATCCGCCCTGCGGGACCGCGGCGCTCGGGACCGGAGTCTTCGGCATCCGCGGCTGCCGAAGACGACGCCGAAGACGACGCCCAGGGAGATGGCGCCCAGGGAGATGGCGCGGCAGAGCCCACGGCCTGAGCCCTGGCTCTCCTGCGCTCGACCCGTCTCCCGTCAGCGTCCGGGTACGACGCCGATGCGCAACGGCGCGCCGGGTGCGGATGCCGCGGTGATGGCCTCGTCGAGGTCGGCGAGCTGCCGCACTTCGCCGACCGCGTCCACGAACGGGTAGGCGCGTCCTCGTCCTGCGAGGAATGCGACAGCCTCGGCGAGCTCCGATCCCGTGTAGTTGTGCACGCCGGTGACGGTCACCAGCCGTCGAACGATGCTCTCGGCGTCGAGGGGCACCGGCTCGGCAGGGAAGACGCTCCCGACCAGCACGACCGTGCCCCCGGTGGCGACGCCGGTGAGCGCCTCGGCCACGGCATGCCCCGAGGCCTCGATCACGACATCCGGATCACGATCGATCGGACCGGCGCCGAAGCGTGCGGCCAGAGCCAGCCGTTCGGGTGCGGGGTCGAGCACCTCGACCGTCGCGCCGTGCTCCACCGCGATCGCCGCGGCCGAGAGCCCGACGAGTCCGGCTCCGTGGATGCGGACGGTCGCGCCGTCGAGGTCGTGATCGCGCGCAGCCCGGGCGACGGCGGCCCAGGCGGTCGCGGTCGCGCACGATGCCGGAGCGAGCACCGCGGCTGGCAGGGACTCGGGCACCCGCACGATCGCGGTGCCCGCCCGCACCTGGACGTGCGAGCCGAACGCGCCGGTGAGGTCGCCGTGCACGCCGATGCGGTCATGACCGTACTTGCCGAGCGCGCGGCACTTCTGCGGCACACCCTGGGCGCACCTGTCGCAGGTGCCGCACGAGATCGTGACCGACCAGACGATCCGATCCCCGATGCGCACGGGGACGCCGTCGACCGTCGAGGCCCCGCCGTCGCCCAGGGCGATCACACGTCCGACGCTCTCGTGTCCGAGCACCAGCGGCACCGGGGCGGACCGACGTCCGTGCACGGTGTGGACGTCGGACCCGCAGATCGTCGACATCTCGACGGCGACGAGCACGTCGTGCTCACCGAGCGCGACACCGGGCACGGCGATCACCTCGTGCGGGTGGCCCTCACCGATCCACACCATCGCTGTGGCCGCGGGCCGCAGGGCCACGTCGCGACGGTGGCCGGGAGGACGGATCAGCAGAGTTCCCATGTCAGGGCCTCAGACCGTGGGCACGAGAGGGAGCAGCCCGCGCTCGGTGAGCGTGCCGCGAAGATGCGTCACGTCCTCGAGCACGACGTCGGCACCGGCGAGCTCGAGCGCGCGTGCGTCGTGGGCGCCCGTCAGGACGCCGGCGACGAGACCGGCGCCTGCGCGGCGGCCCGACTCGACGTCGCTGATCGTGTCTCCGGCGACAGCGACAGCGGCGACCGACGAGGTCTGCGTGCGGATCAGCGCCGTGAGCACGAGATCGGGTGCCGGACGCCCGCGCCCGGCGTCGACCGGAGAGAGGGCGAGGTCGATGAGCCCGCGCCAGCCCAGACCGTCGATCAGCGCATCGCGGGTGACCGGCGCGAATCCCGTCGTGAGCACGACCCTCAGACCGGCGTCCTTCAGCCCCTGGATCGCATCGGCCGCCCCGGGGATCTCGGTGACCCCCTGCTCGGCCACGATCTCGGCGTAGGCGCCTTCGAATGCGGCCGTCGCGCGCTCGGCGGCGGCACGGTCTCCTCCCGCGAGATGCGTGAAGACCTCGATCTTGGACTGCCCCATGGTGGCGCGCACGTGCGCGAGCGCGTCATCCCACGGCATCCGATCGGCGACTCCGGTGCGTTCGGCGGCGCGCTGGAACGCCGTCTCGACGACCCCGTCGTCGAGCACCGTCGTGCCGGCCATGTCGAGCACGATGAGTTCGAGCGCCGGTGCCGGAGCTGCGTCGAGCTGAGTGGTCATGAGGTTCCTTCCATTGCAGGTGTCCACCCGAAGGTGGCGGTGAGATTCTCGTCGGCGAGCCCCAGACCCGTGGTCATTCCGATGCCGGTGGTCGCGGCGAGCACCAGCACCCCCTCGTCGACCGTGTCGATGAGGAAGTCCTTCGACGCCTTCGCATACACGCCCTGCCAGCGCTCCAGCACCCGTGGGGTCGGCATCTCGAACAGCGCCTCCGCCTCGGCGAGGAACGCCGTGAACGCGGCCTCGGGTTGGAACGGCTCCGGCGCGGTCGATGTGGCGTGCGAGTCGCCGATGATGAGCGTGCCGTCCGGCAGCTGCGTGTACATCTGATTGAGATCGAGCGCGGCGAGATCCGGACGCTCCGAATGCAGGCGATCGCGGAGCGCGGCGGTGGCGGCACCGTCGGCGAAGCGTCCGTAGCGGACGAGCGACCACCCGGTCAGCAGCGGGGCGGAGAGCGGATGCCGGAGACTCACCGCTGCACGCATCATGTCGAGAGCGCACCGGACGACGCCTGACCGTTCCGCCACCTCCGGCAGCAGCTGGTCGATGTCGTGATTCGCCGCGACGACGACCGCGCCTGTGGTGATCGCGCCTCTCGTCGTCTCGACGCGGCGTCCGGCGACGGAGGTCGCCGCCGTGCGGAAGCGGAAGTCGACGCCCAGTCCTGCGAGGTGCCGCACGATCGCCGCGGCGGCGGTGCGCGGATCGGTCTGCAGGTCGGTCTCGATGTGCGCTCCACCGAGGAGTCCCCGGCGACGGAGCGGGGCGAGGCGCAGCAGCTCATCCGCATCGAGCATCCGGATGCCGCCATCGGCCGCCGCCTGCTCGAGCACGGCGATCTCGTCGGCGTGGCGGGCGGCGACCAGTGTCCCCGACTCGCGGATCCAGAACCCCGCATCCTGAGCGAGGCGCAGCCACAGGTCTCGGGACAGGTCCGCGTAGCGCCGGGCCTCCCCCGTCTGCGCGCCGATGCAGAGGTGGCCGAAGTTGCGGATCGTCGCGCCGACGGGAGCATCCGCTCTGTCGACGACGATGACGCTCAGACCCCGCCGTACCGCCGCGTAGGCGGCGCCGAGGCCGATGATCCCCGAGCCGACGACCACGAGGTCGGCGGAGTCGGTCGAGCCGGTGCGGCCGCTCATCGGAACACCTTGCGCATCCACATCGCGAGCCCTTCGACGACGAGCACGGTGACGAGGATCATCAGCACGATCGCCGTCACGGTCTCATAGCGCGAACCCTGGCTGGCGTTGAGCAGGTAGTACCCGACACCGCCTCCGCCGACGATGCCGAGGATGGTCGCGGCGCGGATGTTCGTGTCGAGCATGTAGAAGCTGTGCCCGATGAGCGCCTGCATGCCCTGTGGCACGGTCGCCGAGGCGTAGGTCTGCAGCCGGGTGGCGCCGACCGCCCGCAGGGCCCGTTCGGGCCCACGGTCGACCTCCTCGAGGGAATCGGCGATCAGCTTGCCGAGCAGACCGATGCCGCCGATGGCCAGCGCGATGACTCCCGCCTGGGCGCCGAGGCCGGTGATGACGACGAGCACGATCGCGAGGATCAGCTCGGGAATGCCGCGGATGCCGACGAGCAGGAAGCGCGCGATGCCCCGCGCTCCCGCTCCGGGTGCGACGTTGCTCGCGGCGAGGGAGCCGAGGATCAGCGACGGCAGCAGCGTGAGCACCGTCGCCGCGAGTGCGATCGCGACCGTGTCCCGCATGGCCGCGATCATCGCGGACGCCTCATAGCTGCCGAATGACGGCGGCCAGAACTTCGCTGCGACCTCGGGGAGCTTGGCCCAGAAGGTGAAGAAGTCCATCCAGTTGATCTGGCTGACGACGACGCTGCCGATGACGACGAGCACCGCCGTCCCGATGCCGATCGTGTTGCGCACCCGCTCCGCGGTCCACGGTCGACGCACGGCGGTCTGCGGGCTGGCCGCCCACTCCGGGCGCTCCGTCGTCGCCGCGCCCGTCGCCCCGCGCAGTCGCGGGTGGATGATGCGGTCGATCCACGACCGCGTCTGCCGCTGCTGGCCGAGCATTGCCCCGCGCACCAGGCTCGACACGATCTCCATCACGACGCACAGGATGAAGATGACCAGGGCGATGCCGAGGCCCTTGCCGTAGTTCAGCGACTTGAAGGCGTAGGACATCTCGAGTCCGAGGCCGGCCACGCCCACGTAGCCGAGCACGACGCTGCCGCGCAGGTTGATGTCGTTGCGGTGCAGCACCGTCGCGACCCAGCTCGGCAGCACCTGGGGAAGGATTCCTGAGGCGAACTCCTGCATCTTCGATCCCCCCGCGGCGCGGATCGCGAGCCGGGGGCCCTCGTCGATCTGCTCGATCGCGTCGGCGAACATCTTCGAGATCATCCCGATCGAATGGATGCCGATGGCGAGGATGCCGGGCAGGGTGCCGAGCGAGAACATGAGAACGAACGCCATCGCGAGCACGACGTCCGGCAGCGCTCGGGTGAGCACTCCCACGAACCGCGCGGCGGCACGCCATCCGTTGCCGGGGGTCGTGTTGGAGGCTGCGAGGTAGGCGATCGGCACCGACAGGGCGGCGGCGAGCAACGTGCCGACGAGCACGAGCCCGACGGTGAGGGCGATCAGCCAGGCGAGGTCGGCCGGTTCAGGGAACGAGAGGCCGCCGACTCGGGCCATGAAGTTCTCGGCGTTGCCCCAGCTCTGCACCATCGCCGGGATCGAGATGCCGACCTCGTCGACCGCGAGGATGCCGAGCACCAGGAGCGCCAGCAGCGTCAGCCCGGCGGCGATGCGCTCGGCGGAGATCGGGCGGCGAGGAGCTCGATCGGCGACACTCGTGCGTGCGGGGGTCGCGTGCGCCCGCGGCGGGTCCGAGAGGACGGTCATGAGGCCCGCGCCTTGTCGAGCTGGGCGACGTCGACCGTGATCTCGGTGAGTTCGTCCTGCACGGCGCGGATCTCTGCGGTGGTCGTGGCGACGCGGCCGTAGATCTCCATGACCTCGGCCTTGGTCAGGTCGCCGGTCGGGGTGTCGAGCACGATCTCGCCGTGACGCAGCCCCACGATGCGGTCGGCCCACGAGATCGCGAGGTCGACCTGGTGCAGGCTGCAGACGACCGTGAGCCCCTCGTCGGCGGCGATCTCACGGATCAGCGCCATCACCTGGTCGCTGGACTCCGGGTCGAGGGATGCGACGGGCTCGTCGGCGAGCAGGATGTCGGGCTTCTGCATCAGGGCGCGGGCGATCGCCACGCGCTGCTGCTGGCCGCCGGAGAGGGTGTCGCTGCGCTGATAGGCCCGGTCGAGCAGCCCGACGCGATCGAGGTGCTCGAGGGCGCGCAGCTTCGCCGCCTTCGAGTAGCCCCAGAGGCCGAGCCGCGGGCCGCGGACCTCCGACAGAGATCCGGTGAGCACGTTCTCGAGCACCGTCAGCGAGGGCACGAGCTCGAACTGCTGGAAGATGAAGCCCACCCGGCTGCGGAGGGCGCGCAGCGCCTTGCCCTTGAGCGTCGGGACCTTCGCGCCGAGCACCTCGATCTCGCCCGAGGTCGGCACCTCGAGACCGTCGAGGTGGCGCAGCAGCGTCGACTTGCCCGAGCCGGAGAGCCCGAGCAGCACGACGATCTCGCCGCGTGAGACCTGCAGCGATGCGTTCTTCAGCGCGGTGGTCGAGCCGAAGGTCTTCGTCACACCGTCCAGGCGGATGAGGGCATCGGTTGCCGTGTTCATGTCAGTTCTCCAGGGTCGTGGCGTCGAGCGTGATTCTTGCGGGTGAGCGCCCCGCGCTCCGCTGCCCCGGGTGGGAGCACACTGCGGAACGGGGGCGCTCGGCTGACGCTGCGGTCAGCGATAGGGCGTCAGCCCTGGCACTGCTCCGCTTCGGTCTCCTTGCAGATGTCGCGGATCAGGTCGTAGTACGCGTCGTCGACGGGCTTGGTGGCGTAGAACACGCTGCGGAACGCATCAGTGTCCGCGCCCTCGATGCCGGCGGCGATGATGTCGTCGATCGTGATCTCGGAGAGTCCGTCGATGAGCTCCTGCGCGACGTCGTCCGGCAGAGTCGACGAGTAGACGAGCGGCGCTCCGGGGACCATGGTCTCGTCGATGACCTTGACGGCATCCGACTTCTCGACCTCGGAGTCCTCGGCGAATCCGACCTCGCACTCGACGCCTTCGCCGACCTTCTGCACGCTCACGTCATGCTTGCCCGCGAAGACGGGCGTGATGTCGGTCTTGGGGTCGATGCCCGCCTCGAGCAGGTTGTAGGAGGGGAAGAGGTATCCCGACGTCGACGAGGGATCGACGAAGCAGACCTTCTTGCCGGCGAAGTCCTCGATGCTCGAGATGTCGCTGTCGGCAGGCACGATGGCTTGGGAGTAGTACCCGGGCTCCTGGCCCTCCTCGGTCACGATCGAGGAGATCGGGGTGAGCTTCGCGCCGTTGTTCGTGGCGGTGACGTAGGTGAAACCGGAGAACGAGGCGACATCGACCTTGCCGGCGACGGCGGCCTCGATGAGCGCCGCGTAGTCGGTGGACTCGTGGTACTCCACCGTCTTGCCGGTGATCTCGGCGATGTAGTCCATGAGCGGCTGGTAGTTCGTCTCGGTGTCGACCGAGTCGGGCACGACGCCGAAGACGAGCGTGTTCTCGTCGACGGCGAATCCGCCGGCGGCCGATGATGCGTCGGCACCGGACGCGCCGGTGGCCTCTGCGGAGCCGGAGCAGGCGGCGAGGCCGAGCGCGAGGATCGCGGCGCCGGCGAGTACGGGGAGAGCGCGGAGCTTCATGAGGACCTTTCAGAGTGAGAGGGGTGATCCACGAGCCACTCTGACAGGGCAACAGCCAAGATATGTACCTAACTTGGAAGAGTTCAAGGTCCGTTCACCCGGTCTTTCCTCGGATGAACATCGAGGGAACGCGCAACCGTTCCACCTCGATAGCGAAGTAGTATGCCTATGTGGCCGAAGCTGTATACACCCAGATCGCAGACGACCTCCGCGCGCAGATCGCGGCGGGCACCCTGCGCCCCGGCGACGACGTGCCGACCGAGGCGGAGCTCGCCGAACGGTGGCGCACCTCGCGGGGTCCGATCAGGAACGCTCTCGCCGCCCTGCGCGGAGAGGGCCTGATCGAGACGGGGCGGGGACGCCCCGCGCGGGTCGTGTCGCGCAAGGCCAGCCAGGCGGTCGATGTGTCGGTGCCGTTCACTCGCTGGGCCCGCGATCTCGGGGTGACTCCGGGCGCGCAGACGCAGGAGTTGAGCCTTCGCAGGGCCGGTGACCGCGCAGAACTGCTCGGAGTGTCACCCGAAGACACGATCGTCAGCGTCGTGCGACTGCGCCTGCTCGACGGCCGGCCGACGATGCTCGAGCGGCTCTTCTACACCGAGGCAGTAGGACGACGACTGCTCGACGTCGACACGGACGAGGTCTCGATCACGGAGTACCTCGGGTCGGTGGGACACCCGATCGTCGGGCTCGAGCACCAGATCGACGCCGTCGCCGCCGACGAGCAGGATGCCGCCCTGCTGCGCGTGCCGCAGGGAACGCCGATCCTTCGACTCAGCCGCATCTCCCGTGATGCGAGCGGGCGCATCTTCGAGGCGTCCGAAGATCGCTACCTCAGCGAGGTGGTGCGGTTCACGGTCGCGGCGTCGGGGATCTCGACGGACGGGCACTACATGCGTGCAGTGGGCGGCTGAGAGCCGGCCAGTCGATCGGCATCGATTCCTCGAGGTGACTCGTCGGAGGAAGCCGATCGCGAGCGCGATGGGGATCAGATTCCAAAGACCGCGCTCGCGATCACAGCGCTGGGGATGCGCTATTTCTGGGGTATACCCAATGTAAGCGCCCGGCTACACCATGGAACACGGTCTATAGTCGAGATCTACCCTGGACTTTCGTCTAGGTTTCACGTCGAAAACCCCGGAATTCCGCGGATCTGGCTCCCAGCGTACCGGAATACCGGTACGCAATCCCCTGCCATTTTCAAGCCGGGATGCTGGGATGCCGGAGGCGTCAGACGATCGGCAGCAGCGCCGAGACGACCCAGCGGCCGTCGAGTTCGCCGGCGCTGAATTCGCCGCTGGCACCGAGAACCCGTTCGGCCATGCGGCCGATGCCCGTGCGGCTCGAGGAGAGCTCGCGACGCGGCGTGATGGAGAGCGGACTGCTCACCGCCATCTTCGCGGCGTCGTCGTCGATGTCGAATCGGATCTCGACTTCGCCCGCGCCGGCGTACTTGAGGACGTTGGTGGCGGACTCTCGCATGATGCGCGCGAGGATGATCTCGGCGGCCCGCGGGACGCGCTCATCGGAAGGGTCGCCGATGACGGCCACGGCATGGCCGGCGGCTTCGAACTCCTGCGCGGCCTCCTCGACGGAGGCCACCAGATCACCGGAGGGCATTCCCTCGGAGCGGGGTCCGTCGTCTGCGAGGTCGATCACGAAGCGGAGGTCGGTCATCGCCTTGCGTGCGGCGATGCGAATCGCCTCCTGCGAATCTCTGCTCGTGCGATCGTCGTCGAGCATCTGCACGTGCAGCGCCACCACGGTGAGGTGGTGCGCGATGCTGTCGTGCAGCTCGCCGGCGATCCAGCGCCGCTCAGCGAGTACTGCCTGGCGTTCCTGCTCGGCCTTCTCGGCCAGTTGCATCTCTAGCGTCCGCCCCCGAGCGAATGCCAGGCGAAGCGCATAGCCGACGGCTCCGGATACTGCGGCGCCGACCAGGAAGATGCCGATGTTGAACGCATCCGTCGAATCGCCCATGGCGACCAACGCGGATGCGACGAGGAAGACTCCGACATAGGACAGGACCAGTGAGGTCCACCCCAGGCGCACGATCAAGCCGGCCGCGAAAGCGGCGACGGTCAGCACCTGGGCTTCGATGCCGGGGATGAAGGATAGGGCGAACACGACGCCGAGGGCGTATGTCGCGATGAGTGGCGACCAGAGGAAGAGGCCGAGGACTGCAGTGGATGCGATCCCGATTGCCGCTGTCAGAGGTTCCAGCCCCGGAGGGAGGAACAGTCCGACGATGTCGAAGATGACGATGGTCCCGACGACCGCCAAAACGGCGATGCGTTCTATCGTGCTGAGCTTCTCGCCCCTGCCGAGTCGGGTGACGTCAGAGCGGTCACGCGTCGAAAGACTTGAAGCCATACTTCAGTATCTCCTTTTCGCCATATAGATTAGCGGTAGAAGCCGAAGAAGTGACCAACCTGGTTCCAGAAAGACATATACGTTCACCTCCTTTATTGCACTTTTGACTAGCGATGTACTCATCTTCTCGGTGATCTGCGAGCGGCACATCTGTCTCACGGCTACACCTCGATAGCCAAAGGTCTAATACCTCGCGCCGCAGGTAGACCCCGGTTAGGCTTCCTCCATGTCCCAAATCCGCGTCGTGATCGTCGATGACGATCCCCTGGTGCGCTCAGCGCTCTCTCACTTCGTCTCCCGCGACCCGGAGATCACGGTGATCGCCGAGGCGGAGTCCGGGCTCGAGGGCATCGAGGTCGTGGAACGCGAGCGTCCCGACGTCGTGATGATGGACGTGCAGATGCCGGAGATGAACGGCATCGAGGCGACGGCGGTGATCAGCGAACGCTGGCCTGAGATCAAGATCCTCGCGGTCACCACGCTGGACGGCAGCGACACCGTGCTTCCGATGCTCAGCGCAGGTGCGTCGGGCTATCTGCTGAAGGACTCGAGCGCGGCGAGCATTCTCGAAGGTGTGCGAGAGGTGTACAGCGGAGCGAGCTCGCTGTCGCCGCGGATCGCGTCGCTGTTGATCAAGCACGTGCGGGATACGGAGCCCGTCGGCGGCGACGACACCCTGGAGGCGCTCACGGATCGCGAGCAGGAGGTGCTGCAGCGACTCGCGCAGGGGATGTCCAACGCCGAGATCGCGCGCACACTGATCGTGTCGGAGGGAACCGTGAAGGCCCACCTCGGCCGCATCATGTCGAAGTGGCACGTGCGCGATCGCGTGCAGATCCTCGTCACGGCAGCGCACGCCGGGCTGGTCGACTTCCGCTGAAGCGGGCAGCTGACCGGCGGGATCGCTGACCGGCGGGATCGCTGACCGGCGGGATCGCTGACCGGCGGGATCGCTGACCAGCGGGATCATTGGAGTGAGACTGTTGAGGCGCGTCCATTGAGCCGGGCACGGTGAGTCCGGCTCGCTGAGTCTGGCCGGCTGTTCGGGATCAGCAGCACTTGCCGTGAGGATGCCGCCGCGTATCACCCGGTTCGAACGAGGCACCTTCGGTCACGGTCCGCGGGGAGGCTGTGTTGTGGGGTGCGCCAGCGTTGGTCGGGGTCCCACCAGTTCGGTCCACGGACTTCGGGGAGCCCGTTGTTCATACGGATCTCCCACTGCGAGGTGCCCAGGGATCGGTGGTGCCACCAGCACAGCGGCACACCGTTGTCGGTATGGGTCGGCCCACCGCGGGCGTGTTCGGTGACGTGATGGATCTCGCACCAGGATGCGGGCACGTGACACCCGGGGATGAGGCATTCCTTGTCGCGGACGATGATCGCCCGGCGTTGATGCACGGTGAACACGCGGTCGGTGGTGCTGATCCCGATGATGCGCCCCTCGTCCAGGAGCACCCGTTGGATCGCCCCCGCACATGCGGTCTGCGCCGCGACGGACACAGGCACATGCGCACCGGATCCGGGGATCGTCGCCCACCCGCCATTGCCCGCACCACCACCCGCGCCGGCGATGCCCGCACCGAAGGCAGAACCTTCCGCATGGTGGGCGAGGTCTGTCGCGTCGACGGTGACGACGAGCACCGGGGATGCACCACCGAGCGTGGGCATGTCCTTGTGACGGGCGGCTATCGCGAGAGCGGCGGCGAGAGCATCGTGGCGTTTCTGCGACGCCGTGCGATCATCGAGCACGCTGCGCTCATCCACATTGAACGGATCAACACCCGGGTCAGCACCGGTGTCTGTGTCTGTGTCTGTGTCTGTGTCTGTGTCTGTGTCTGTGTGACCGGTGTCACCGCTGGGGGTGAAGAACACTCCCG
This sequence comes from Microbacterium sp. Bi98, assembly GCF_918698045.1. Lineage (NCBI taxonomy): Bacteria > Bacillati > Actinomycetota > Actinomycetes > Micrococcales > Microbacteriaceae > Microbacterium > Microbacterium sp. Bi98. The sequence continues at coordinate 527,777 of NZ_CAKKLK010000001.1, forward strand.
GCATGGGCGGGCCGTCACCCTTCGGGTTCAGCATCGCGTCCAGGATCAGCTGCAACTGGGCCGCGGCATCCGGAGTCAGATACCCTCGGATCGCATGCATCCCGTCCGTGAGACGACCGATCGTGATCCCGCGCTTGCGCCGCGCGTCCTCATCCTTCGGCTCCTCCCCGTCCGGGTCGAACATCGAGGCGAGATCCTCCGCAAGAGATTTCAAATCCTGCACCGTCGGCGCCGGACCAGAATCCGCGCCCCCGCCGATCCCGTGCCCGCGGGCGCACCCCGCCAACGCCACATCCGCCGCCAACCGCTGATCCACGCTCAACCGGTCCCACACCCGCTCGATCGGGCCCGTCGCCGCCAGAAACCCCGTGACACCCACCACACCATCCAACAAGGCCACGCGCATCTCCGACCACCGCGCCGGCATCCGCTCCCCCGCCAGACTCACCGGCCGGCGCACCAGATCGACGACCCTGTCGACCCGGGACGCACCCCGCACATCCACGCCCACCATCCGCTGCACCAGCTCGTTCACCCCGCGACACCCTGCCGCATGCGGAAACCCCGCAGGATCCCCGGTCGCCACGGTCTCCACGATCACCGCCTCGGCCCGCCGGAACACGGCCCCCGCCGCCTGCAGCACCGCGACACGCTCCGCATCGCTCAACCCCGCCAGCGCGTCATCACACAGCACCGCATCAAGGTCAGCGACGACCCGACCCAGACGCTCCACGATGCTGTTCATACCCTCGAGTCAACACGGAACCACCGACATCCGACCCCCGAAACCAGTCCGATTTAGACCAGATCAGAGCACGTATTCCAATCTCCCGGAATGCCGCACAACGCAGGCACAAGAGGAGCGGAGAGACCAGTCAACGAGGGCAGAAGAGACAAGAGGAACGAGGAACGAGACCCGAGGAACGAGACACGAGGAACGAGGAACGAGACACGAGGAACGAGACACGAGGAACGAGGAACGAGAAACGAGGAACGAGGAACAAGGAACGAGGAACGAGACACGAGGAACGAGAAACGAGGAACGAGACACGAGGAACAAGACACGAGGAACGAGGAACAAGGACCCAGACACGAGGAACGAGACCCCGCCACGAAGCACCCGTCACGGGGCACCCGATCAGCGCCGGAGCGGCTCGGCCTTCATGAAGACGTCGACCGCGTCTTCGCTCTCGAGTTCGAAGCCGTGCCTCTCGTACAGCCGTCGCGCCGGACTGCCCTGCAGCACATTGAGGCGGAACGGCCGGTCATCGCCCGCATGACGCGTCTCCAAGGCGTCCGCCAGCACCGCGGAGCCGAGGCCGCGGCCCTGCTGAGCGGGATCGAGGTAGAAGTGCTCGATCCACACCGCGTCGCTCTCGGGCCTCACCGCGATGAGGCCCACGTCCCGTCCGGCAACCACGATCACTCGCGTGTTCTGCGGGACGAACCCATCGAGGAACCGCTGCCGCACACGCACCGGGTCGAAGCGTCCGAGACGCTCCAGATCGGCGCGCATGACGATCGCTCGCAGCTCCGACATCCAGTGCGCATCCGACGGACTGCTCTCTCGAAGACTCCACCCGGCGCACACAGCATCCATACAATCACGCAGGCCACGCACCCGGAGCGACCGCGACCACGACCACGACCACGACCACGACCACGACCACGACCACGACCACAGAACCACGACCACAGAACCACGACCACAGAACCACCGCCGCAGAACCACCGCTACAGCGCGAGCAGCACGATCCCGCCCGCGACGACCGCGGACGCGGCGAGACGCCATCCGGGCCTGCTCTCCTTCAGGGCGAAGACACCGAACAGGCTGACCAGCACGACGCTGACTTCGCGCAGCGGCGCGACCAGTGCGACCGGAGCGATCTGGATGGCCGTGAGCACCAGAATGTACGAGAGCGGCGACAGGATACTGAAAGCCACGATGCGCTTCCACTGCGTGCGGCCGAGCGCGCGAACGGCCGCCCATCGGCCTCGGACGCCGAGCGAGTAGAACGGGATCTCGAGCAGCATCGTCCCCACCATGAAGGCGACGGGCGAGAGGTTCCACGTGCGCACGGCGTTGGCGTCCCAGATCGTGTAGACCGCGATCGCGACGCCGGTGAGCAGACCGAACACGAGCCCGGGATCCAGGCGACGCGACCGGTCGGCGCGTCCTCGGTCGACGAGACCGATCGCGACGACTCCGAGGATGATCGCCGCGACGCCGGCGAGCGCGAGGGCCGACGGACGTTCCCCGAGCACCAGCACGGCGACGATCACAGAGAGGAACGGCCCGGTGCCCCGAGCCGTCGCGTAGACGGTCGAGAGGTTGCCTTCGCGATATCCGCGTTGCAGCACCGCCATGTAGGCGACGTGCAGCACACCGGAGACTCCGACGCCGAGCAGGAACGCCAGCACGTCGTCGGTGCCGAGCCCGCCGGTGAACGGCACGACCCCGATCCAGACGGCGGTTCCTCCCACGGCCCCCCACCAGAGGAACGGCGTCCCTGCGCGGCTCACGCCGTGGGCGATGATGTTCCATGCGGCGTGCGTGACGGCTGCGGCGAGGACGAGAGCGAAGGCGAGAGCGGACACCAGAGACCCTTCCGTTCTTCGCGGGCGCGACGAACAGGGTCCTCCGGGCTTTTGTCCTGTCAGATGACGGCGCTCCTGCGGAGGAGCACCGTGGCGCCGCTCGGACCAGACGGGACGAACCCCGGAACCCTAGGCGCTATCGAGATCGACCGTACCGGCCGATGGTGACGAGAAGGTGAACGACCGCCATCCGACCGTCGCGGAGATCGCGCATCGAGTCGCCGATTACGATCGAAGGACCGCCCCTGCAGGAAGGTCGCTCATGCCCGTCACCCCGGACGCTCTCGCCCACGCCGAGGATCTCGCCGACTTCGTCGCCGCCTCGCCCTCGAGCTATCACGCCGCCGCCGAGGTGGCCAGGCGCCTCGCGGATGCCGGTTTCACGCGGCTCGAAGAGGATCAGGCCTGGGATGTCGCCCCCGGCGGACGCTATGTCGTCGTACGAGACGGTGCCGCGATCGCGTGGACGGTTCCGGGGGACGCCACCGCGACCACGCCCGCTCACATCCTGGGTGCTCACACCGACTCCCCCGGCTTCAAGCTCAAGCCGCAGCCGACGACCGGTTCGAGGGGCTGGCTGCAGGCGGCCGTCGAGGTGTACGGCGGTCCGCTGCTGAGCTCGTGGCTCGACCGCGAGCTGCGTCTCGCCGGACGGCTGGCCCTCGCCGACGGACGCGTGGTGCTCGCCGACACGGGAGCGCTGCTGCGGCTTCCCCAGCTCGCGATCCACCTCGACCGCGAGGCGAACACGGGCCTCGCGCTCGACAAGCAGTTCCAGACGCAGCCGGTCTGGGGCCTCGGCGACCCGACCCAGGAGGACATCCTGGCCGAGCTCGCCGGTTCGGCCGGCGTCTCGGCATCCGACATCCGCGGTTACGACGTCGTGATCGCCGACACAGCGCGCGGCGCGATCTTCGGCAAGGACCGCGCGTTCTTCGCTTCCGGCCGACTCGACGACCTCGCCTCGGTGCACGCCGGCGTCGTCGCGCTCGAGAAGATCGATACGGCCGTCAGCGGACCGATCGCGATCCTCGCGGCGTTCGACCATGAGGAACTGGGCTCCAACTCCCGCTCCGGCGCGGGCGGCCCCCTGCTCGAAGACATCCTCGGCCGCGTCTACGACGCGCTCGGCGCCGACGCCTCCGAGCGTCGACGCGCGTTCTCCGCGTCGTGGTGCCTGTCGAGCGACGTGGGCCACTCGGTGCACCCGAACTACGTGCACAAGCACGACCCCGTCGTGCAGCCGGTGCTCGGCTCGGGACCGATCCTCAAGCTCAACGCCAACCAGCGCTATGCGACGGATGCCGTCGGCTCCGCCGCCTGGCGCGGCTGGTGCGAGACCGCCGACGTGGTCACGCAGGAGTTCGTGTCGAACAACAACGTGCCGTGCGGCTCGACGATCGGCCCGATCACGGCCACGCGTCTCGGCATCCGCACGGTCGACGTCGGCATCCCGATCCTGTCGATGCACTCGGCGCGCGAGCTCGCCGGCGTCTCAGACCTGCACGACCTCACCCGCGTCGCCGGAGCTTTCTTCGCCGGCTGAGCCCTGCCGACGCCCTCGCGGGCCCTGCGCAGTGCCAGGATGATGGCATGACGGACATCAAGCCTGCTCTCATCGAGCGCGCGGGCATCGAGATCATCCCCGAATCCGAGCGCACCGCGAAGCCGAGCGACCTCTTCTGGCCGTGGTTCGCGGCGAACGTGTCGGTGTTCGGCATGTCGTACGGCTCGTTCGTGCTGGGCTTCGGCATCTCGTTCTGGCAGGCGACCCTCGTGTCGATCATCGGCATCGTCGTGTCGTTCCTGCTGTGCGGACTGATCGCGATCGCCGGCAAGCGCGGTTCGGCGCCCACCATGGTGCTGTCCCGTGCGGCGTTCGGCGTGCAGGGGCAGAAGGTTCCGGGCATCGTCTCGTGGCTGACGTCGATCGGCTGGGAGACGTTCCTCGCCATCATGGCCGTGCTCGCCACGGCCACCGTCATCACGCAGCTCGGCGGTGACGGCGACAGCATCGCGCTGAAGATCACCGCCACAGTGATCGTCGCCGCACTCATCGTCGCGGCATCCGTGCTCGGTTATCACACGATCATGAAGCTGCAGTCGGTGCTCACCTGGGTCACCGGCATCGTGACGGTGCTCTACATCGTCCTCGCCGCTCCGAGCATCGACATGGCGGCCGTCCTCGCGCGTCCGGACGGCGGGATCGGCCAGGTCACCGGCGCTCTCGTCATGGTCATGACCGGCTTCGGCCTCGGCTGGATCAACATCGCCGCCGACTGGTCGCGATACCAGAAGCGCACGGCATCCGACGGAGCGATCGTCCTGTGGAACACGATCGGCGGCTCGGTGGCTCCCGTGATCCTCGTCATCTTCGGTCTGCTGCTCGCCGGATCCGACGACGAGCTCAGCGCGGCGATCGCCGCCGACCCGATTGGCGCGCTCGCGACGATCCTGCCCATCTGGGTGCTCGTTCCGTTCCTGCTCACCGCCGTGCTGGCGCTCGTCTCCGGCGCGGTGCTGGGCATCTACTCCTCGGGCCTCACGCTGCTGAGCCTCGGCATCCGCATCCCCCGCCCGTCCGCGGCGGCGATCGACGGCGTGATCCTCACGATCGGCACGATCTACGTGGTGTTCTTCGCGACCGACTTCCTCGGTCCGTTCCAGAGCTTCCTCATCACGCTGGGCGTGCCGCTGGCGTCATGGGCCGGCATCCTGATCGCCGACATCCTGCGCCGCAAGAAGGACTACGACGACGAGGCGCTCTTCGACAGCCGCGGCCGCTACGGCGCGTGGGACTGGATCTCGATCGGCACGATGGTGATCGCGAGCGTGATCGGCTGGGGCTTCGTGCTCAACGGATTCGCGGATGCGGCGCCATGGAACAACTGGCAGGGCTACCTGCTCGGCCTCGTCGGGGGTGTCGACGGCGACTGGGCGTATGCGAACCTCGGGGTCTTCTTCGCCCTCGTGCTGTCGTTCGTCGTGACCTGGTTCGCCCGGGCCGGAAAGATCCGCGCGCAGGAGGCCTCGGCGTGAGCGACGGTCCCTGGCTGATCGTGATCGATCCTCAGCAGATCTTCGCGTCGCCCGGATCTGCGTGGGGATCGCCGTTCTTCGCCGACACGATGCCGCGCATTCGCGAGCTGGCCACGGCTTTCGGCGACCGCGTGATCGTCACGCGCTGGATGCCGACGGCAGACCGCTCGACCTCCTGGGGCGCCTACTTCGCCGCGTGGCCGTTCGCCGACCAGCCGCCGACGGATCCACTGTTCGACCTCGTCCCCGACGCGGCCGGGCTGTCGCCGCATCCGACTCTCGACCTGCCGACCTTCGGCAAGTGGGGCACAGAGATCGAGGCGGTCGTCGGCCGAGGGGCGCACGTCGTGCTGACGGGTGTCGCGACCGACTGCTGCGTCATCTCGACCGCACTGGCCGCAGCGGATGCCGGAGCGCACGTCACCGTGGTCGGCGACGCCTGCGCGGGATCGACGGCGGAGAATCATGCGGCTGCGATGCAGGTGATGGGTCTCTACCCGCCGCAGATCACGATCAGCGACACCGCCTCCGTGCTGTCGGGTCTCTAGATCTCCGCGCGCACCGCGGCCGCGATGTCGGCGGGCGACCCCCGCCACGGAGCTCCGTGCCCGGGCAGCACCCATGATGCCGACACGGCAGCCAGCCTGTCGAGAGACGCGATGGCCTCGGTCGGCTCATCCGTGAACGGCGCGGGCTGAGGACCGACCTGCCCCGTCAGCACATGGCGCGTGGTGAGGGCGTCGCCGACGAACACCGCGTCCGCTGCGGGAATGTGCACCGCGATGCTGCCCGGCGAGTGTCCCGGCATCCCGATGATGACCGGAGATCCCGGCAGGTCGAGCACCTCGCCGTCGGCGACCGTCATGACGTCGGTGACATGGCGCGTGCGCAGCCCGTTCTTGCGCACGCCATAGGCGAGAAAGCCGAGCAGTGGACCGACGCGAGCGGGTCCCATCGGGGTCTTCGGCTTCTCACCCGTGCGCACGCGGTGCGCGTCGGCGCTGTGGATGAAGATCGGCACGCCTGCTTCGCTGCGCAGCCGCTCGGCGAACCCGATGTGGTCGCTGTCGCCGTGGGTCAGGACGAGACCCCGGATGTCGGAGAGCGGGCGCCCCAGTTCTGCGAGGGTGCGCTGCAGATCGTTCCAGTGGCCGGGCAGCCCGGCGTCGACGAGCGTGATCCCCTCGGGCAGATCGATGAGGTATGACGCGACGATGTCGTTGCCGAGTCGATGCAGGTGCGGTGCGAGCTTCATGGCCGTTCCCTTCGCGGTGGCTTATGATGGCTAGACTACGTAGCTATCATAGCTAATGTCAATAGCCATGAAGGAGACCCGGATGCCGACCCCCGAACGAACCTCGCTGGCGGCCATCATCGACGCCGGTCGCGACATCCTCGAATCCGCCGGACCCGCGGGACTCACCATGCAGGCGGTCGCCGAGCGGGTGGGCGTCCGCGCACCTTCCCTCTACAAGCGGATCCGCGATCGTGACGCTCTGCTCTCCGCAGTGGCGGAGGCCTCGGCCGACGCGCTGACGGTCAGGCTCGACGCCGCAGGCGACGAGCTCCCCCTCCTCGCCTCCGCCTACCGCACCTTCGCGCACGAACGCCCGCACGCGTTCCGCCTGCTGTTCACCGCCTCCGCGCCCGAAGACGCCCTGCACCGGACGTCTGTTCCGGTGCTGCGCTCATGCGCCGCTCTCGTCGGGCCGGATCGGGCGCTCGATGCGGCCCGGCTCTTCACCTCCTGGGCGACCGGGTTCCTGCAGATGGAACTCGCCGGAGCCTTCCGTCTGGGCGGCGACGTCGACGAGGCGTTCGACTACGCGGTGGAGCGCATACTCGCGGGACTGACCGCCTGAGAGGTCGGAGCACCCCGCTCGGTGGCCTGCCGATCTCACCGCTCGGCGAGCGGCTGCGCCGAAGAGCAACCGGAATACTGCCAAGATGATGCGCGGAGAGGGGTTTCCATGACCGCGAGCGCGCACGACGACGGATCCGTCCACCCGACGAAGGGTCGTCGCCCCTGGCATCGCACGAAGGTGGCGGTCGGAATCGTGCTGATCGTCGTCGCCGTGGTGACGATCATCGGCGCGCTCACCCCCTGGCCGTCCGCGATGGCCATCCGCGCGGTGTTCACCCGCGGCGGCGACGAGACTGCCGCCGAGATGGACAAGCACGTGCCCGACACCGAACTCACCGAGAAACTCGATCTCGCGTATGCGGACGGAGGCGCCGACACCACGATGGACGTCTTCACACCGGCATCCGCCACGGGCCCGCTTCCGACCGTCGTCTGGATTCACGGCGGCGCCTGGATCTCGGGATCGAAGGAGAACGTCGACCCGTACATGCGGATCCTCGCTGCGGAGGGCTACACGACCATCGCCGTGAACTACACGATCGGACCCGAAGGGGTGTATCCGCTCGCCGTGCACCAGCTCAACGACGCGCTCGCCTACATCGACGCGCACGCCGACGAGCTGGGCGTCGACCCGACCCAGATCGTGCTCGCGGGCGACTCCGCCGGAGGTCAGCTGGCCAGTCAGATGGCGACGCTCATCACGAGCCCCGACTACGCCGAGACCATGGACGTCACCCCGGCGCTCGAGGCCGAGCAGGTGGTGGCGACCGTGCTGAACTGCGGCGTCTACGACCTGGCCGCACTCGCGACGCTCGACGGCATCGCCGGTTGGGGGCTGAAGACCTCGATGTGGGCGTACTCAGGCACCAAGACCTGGGCCGAGGACTCGACCGGTGCCACGATGTCGACGATCGACTGGGTCACCGAGGACTTCCCGACGACCTACATCTCGGGCGGCAACGGCGACGGTCTCACCTGGCTGCAGTCGATCCCCATGGCCCAGCGGCTCGACGCGCTCGGCGTCGACGTGACGACCCTCTTCTGGCCTGCGCCGCACGAGCCGCAGCTGCCCCACGAATACCAGTTCCATCTCGACATGCCGGATGCGCAGACGGCCCTGCAGAAGACCATCGACTTCCTGGACGCGCACACCACCCGCTGACGGGGCGGGATCGGCGGACCGTCTTTCGTGTCCCGCTGCCTACTTCATCGTGTCGAGGATGCCGACGAGGTCGTCGAACGTGGTGAGCGGGTTGAGGATCGCGAAGCGGGTGTTCGGGCGGCCTCCGTGCGAGCTCGGCACGACGAACGCGCGTTGCGAGTCCAGGAGCTCGTCGGACCACCGGTCGTAGTCGCCGCGTTCCCAGCCCTCGCGTTCGAAGACGACGACCGACAGCTGCGGGTCGCGCACGAGACGGAGCTCGGGCCGCGCGGCGATCTCGGCGGCGATCCGCTGCGTCAGAGCGAGCGTCGCGCTCACGGCCTCGCGATACGCCGTCACCCCGTACGTCGCGAGCGAGAACCAGAGCGGCAACCCCCGGGGGCGCCGGGTGAGCTGGATCGAGTAGTCCGACGGGCTGAAGTCGCCCGCGTCGGTGAGCGTGTCGAGGTATTCGGCGTGCTGGGTGTGCGCGCGACGACCCGCATCGGGGTCGCGGTAGATCAGCGCGCAGCAGTCGAAGGGCGCGAACAGCCACTTGTGCGGATCGACGATCACCGAGTCGGCTCGCTCCACCCCGGCGAAGACACCCCGAGCCTCGGGGGCCAGCATGGCGGTCAGCCCATACGCGCCGTCGATGTGCAGCCAGAAGTCGAACTCGTCCTTCAGCGCGGCGATGCCGGCGATGTCGTCGACGATGCCGAAGTTGGTCGAGCCGCCGGTGGCGACCACAGCGCAGATCTCGTCGCCGTGCTCGGCGAGTGCGTCGCGCACCGCGTCCGCCCTCAGCACGCCGTCGTCTCCGGCCGGCACGAGCAGCACGTCGGCGTCCATGACCTTCGCCGCCGACTTGTTCGAGGAGTGCGCCTCGACGCTGCACACGATCTTCCAGCGACGAGGCAGCTCCTTGCCCGCGTCGAGCAGCTTCGCCTTCGCCGCCTCGCGCGCCGCGACGAGTGCCGACAGGTTGCCGATCGTGCCACCCTGCACGAACACCCCACCCGCGGTGTCGGGAAGGCCGAACTCGGAGGCGAGGAACGACAGCACCTCGTTCTCGGCATGCACGGCTCCTGCGCCCTCGAGCCAGCTGCCGCCATAGAGGCCGGATGCCGAGACCACGAGGTCGAACGCGATCGACGCGATGGTCGGCGCCGTCGGGATGAACGACAGATACGCCGGGTGGCTCGTCGTCAGGCAGGCGGGAGCGAGGATGTGCTCGAACACGCTGAGCGCCCGCTGCGATCCGAGACCCGCATCGGTGATCGTCGTGCCGACCAGACGGTCGAGCTCGGCGGGCGACTGGGGCTTGTCGAGCGGCACATCGGCCGCGAGCATCCGCCGGCGCGAGTAGTCGAGCACTGCATCGACGATCGCCGTCGATTCGGCCGAGGCCGCGTGCATGCGTTCTGCTCCCATGAGCTGTCCTTACCTGAGGGTTTCTGCGGGCTGTGCGGGCTGTGCGGGCTGTGCGGGCTGTGCTGCCCGTCGTGCTGCGGCGGGCTCGAGATCGTCCGACACCGGAACGGGAGGCTCCGGCACGTCCGTCACGGGGACATCGAGCACGGCGGAGAGGGTGCGGCGAGCGAGTGCGGCCCGATCGCGCGGCGCCCAGTGCACCAGCGAGTGGGCGCTCATCCCGTCGACCATGGCGAGCAGCATCCACGCCGACGAATCGGGATCGACCCGCACTGCCGGATCTTCGGCGATCGCCCGGGCGATGAGGTCTTCGAGGGCGCTGTGCCAGAGGTCCATCTCGGTGCGCACCCGGGTGCCGAGCGCCTCGTTGCGGGCTCCGAGCGCCCACGACTGCACCCACACCATCGCCACGTCGTCGCGCGAGTCGTCGAGCAGCGTCTCGATGAGACGCAGCAGATTCGTGCGCAGGTCGACAGTCGGGTCGTAGGAGGAGATGACCTCTTCGCGCTCGGCCGCGACGATCGTCGTGAAGACCTCGGCGACGAACGACTCCATCACGGGCCGGTAGTGGGCGACGAGAGCGGGTGTGACGCCGACCCGCGCAGCGACGGCTCGCACGGTGAGGGCCTCGAGGCCGCTCTCCGAGGCGAGCGATACGGCGCCGTCGAGGATCGAGCGTTCGCGCTCCTCCGGCGGCAGCCTGCGCGGTGCGGCGGCTCTTGACGTGGTCTTCATCACGGGTTACCGTATCACTCGTTGATCGCGTGTTCAATAGTGACGGCGACTCTCGTTGCCGAGGTCGTGATCAGCAGCGAGGGAGACAACCATGGCCTGGCACATGCCCGCCGAGACCGCACCGCACGACCGCACCTGGATGGCGTTCCCCGCCGAGGGGCCGACGCTCGGCGAGACGGCGGCCGAGCGCGACGAGGGCTACGAGACCTGGACCGCCGTCGCCCATGCGGTCGCCGAGTTCGAGCCGGTCACGATGATCGTCGACCCGGCGGAGATCGCCCGCGCCCGGCGGATGCTCAGCGGTGCCATCGACATCGTCGAGGCGCCGGTCGACGAGTTCTGGATGCGCGACTCCGGGCCGACGTTCGTCATCGACGACGAGCGACCCGGCGTGCTCGGCGCGGTGGACTGGATCTTCAACGGGTGGGGCGCACCGGCCTGGGCGCAGTGGCAGAAGGCGGCGCAGCACGCGCGCATCATCGCCGGGGCCGTCGACGCCGAGCTCGTGAGCTCGACCCTCGTCAACGAGGGCGGCGGAATCCACGTCGACGGCGAGGGCACCGTGCTGCTCACCGAGACCGTGCAGCTCGATCCGCGCCGCAACCCCTACGCCGACAAGGCCCGCGTCGAGGCCGAGATGGCCCGCACTCTCGGCACCTCGAAGGCCGTGTGGCTGCCCCGGGGCCTCACCCGCGACTACGACGACTTCGGCACGAACGGCCACGTCGACATCGTGGCGACGATCGTCTCCCCCGGTCGGCTGCTGCTGCACGATCAGCAGGATCCCGCGCACCCCGACCACGAGGTCACCCGCGAGCTGCGCGCGCACCTCGGCGATCAGACCGATGCCGCCGGTCGCCGCTTCGAGATCGTCGACCTGCCCGCGCCCGCGACCCTGCGCGACGGCGAGGGGTTCGTGGACTGGAGCTACGTCAACCATCTGGTCACCAACGATGGCGTCGTCGCGTGCGGGTTCGGCGACGAGAAGGCGGATGCCGCCGCGAGGGCCATCCTCGCCGACGCCTATCCCGGCCGCCGGGTCGTCACCGTCGACGCGCGCCCGCTGTTCGACCGCGGCGGCGGCATCCACTGCATCACCCAGCAGCAGCCGAGTGTGGGGGTGTCCGCATGATCGACGTGGTCGAGGCGTCGATCGCCGACCTGCGACGAGCGCTGGAGACGGGCGCCGCCACCTCCGTCGAACTGGTCGACGCCTACCTCGCGCGCATCGCCGCCTACGACGGCCCCGATACGGACACGGCTCTGAACGCGATCGTCGTCGCGAATCCCGAGGCGAGCACGGAGGCCGAGGCATCGGACGCGAGACGTGCCCGTGGCGAGACGCGGGGGCCGCTCGACGGCATCCCGTACACGGCGAAAGACAGTTATCTCGTGCGAGGGCTCACGGCGGCCGCCGGCAGCCCCGCCTTCGCCGACCTCGTCGCGCAGCGCGACGCGTTCACGATCGAGCGCCTGCGGTCGGGAGGCGCGATCTGCCTCGGGCTGACCAACATGCCGCCGATGGCGAACGGCGGCATGCAGCGCGGCGTCTACGGCCGCGCCGAGAGCCCCTACAACGCCGACTTCCTCACCGCGCCCTTCGCCTCCGGGTCGTCGAACGGCTCGGGCACGGCGACGGCTGCCAGCTTCGGCGCGTTCGGTCTGGGCGAGGAGACCTGGTCGAGCGGTCGCGGCCCGGCCACGAACAACGCCCTGTGCGCCTACACGCCCTCACGAGGCGTCATCTCGACGCGGGGCAACTGGCCGCTCGTGCCGACGATGGATGTCGTCGTGCCGCACACCCGCACCATGGCCGATCTTCTCGAGGTGCTCGATGTGATCGTCGCCGACGACGCCGAGGTCCGCGGCGATTTCTGGCGCGCACAGCCGTGGGTGTCACTGCCGCAGTCCTCCGAGGTCCGCCCCGCGTCGTACCGCGCGCTCTCCACCGATGCGGCGGCAGCTCTCGACGGCGCTCGCATCGGAATCCCGCGCATGTACATCAACGCCGACTCCGACGCCGGCACCGCCGACGATGCGGGCATCGGCGGCCCGACCGGCCGGCGCATCGCGACGCGTCCGTCCGTGATCGACCGGTGGCAGGCGGCCCGACGGAGCCTCGAGGCGGCCGGCGCGACGGTCGTCGACGTGGACTTCCCGGTGGTGTCGAACTACGAGGGCGATCGACCCGGCGCCCCGACCATCGCCACCCGCGGGCTCGTCACGCCGGAGTACCTGCACCGCGAGATCGTCGACCTGTCGGCCTGGGCCTGGGAGGATTTCCTGCAGGCGAACGGCGACCCGCGGCTGCACACTCTCGCGGAGGTCGACGGGGCATCGATCTTCCCCCACCCTGAGGGTGCGCTGCCCGACCGCTACACCGGCTTCGACGACGACATCGCCGAGTACCCGGAATGGGTGCGCGAGAACCCCGGCGTCGGATTCGAGGACATGCCCGAGCTGCCGGACGGCCTCCGCGGACTCGAGGAGACCCGCCGGGTCGACCTCGAGCAGTGGATGGACGAGCTCGAGCTCGACGCGGTCGTCTTCCCCGCGGTGGCCGACGTCGGGCCGGCTGACATGGATGTGAACGAGTCATCCGCCGACCTCGGCTGGCGCAACGGCACCTGGATCGCGAACGGCAACCTGACCATCCGTCATCTCGGCATTCCGACCGTGACGGTGCCGATGGGTCTGATGGCCGACATCGGCATGCCGATCGGCCTGACGTTCGCCGGCCGCGCCTACGACGACTCGTCGCTGCTGCGACTCGCGGCCGGGTTCGAAGCCGTCGGCGCGCCCGGCGAGCGGCGTACTCCCCCGCTGCGCACGCCGAGGCTCTGACCCCGGCGGAAGCCGGTCCCACCGCGCGACATTTCACTATTGTGACGCTCGCCACGATTGTTATATGTTCTTCCTGTCCGTCACGACAGGAAGCGACCCATGAGCACCGAGAACAACGAGCGCGAGCTCGAGGCCGGCATCGTCACCGATCTGTCCGGACGCATGACGTACGGGTCGTATCTGTCGCTCGACCAGCTGCTCACTGCCCAGAATCCCGTCAGCGTCCCGGAGCACCATGATGAGCTGCTGTTCATCATCCAGCACCAGACGACCGAGCTCTGGCTCAAGCAGCTGCTGCACGAGCTGTCGTCCGCACGCCAGCTGCTCGCGAGCGACGACCTCCGTGAGGCGCTGAAGAGGGTCGCGCGGGTCAAGCGCATCCAGGACGTCATGACCCAGCAGTGGGCGATCCTCGCGACGCTCACGCCCACCGAATACGCGCAGTTCCGCGGAGCGCTCGGCAATTCCTCCGGCTTCCAGTCGGTGCAGTACCGCGCCGTCGAGTTCGCGCTGGGCAACAAGAACGAGAAGATGCTGAGCGTCTTCAGCGACCACCCCGCGAACCTCGCGCTGCTCACCGCCGAATGGCACAAGCCGACGCTCTATGACGAGTTCCTGCGCTACGCCTCGCGACGCGGCCTCCCGATCCCGACCGAGATCCTCGACCGGGACGTGCGTCTCCCCTACCGCGAGACGCCCGCACTCGTGCCGGCCATCCGCGAGATCTACCAGAACCACCAGCAGCACTGGGATCTGTATGAAGCGTGCGAAGACCTCGTCGACCTCGAGGACAACTTCCAGTTCTGGCGCTTCCGTCACCTCAAGACCGTCGCGCGCACGATCGGCATGAAGGTCGGCACCGGCGGCTCGAGCGGAGTCGGCTTCCTGCAGCGCGCCCTCGACCTGACGTTCTTCCCCGAGCTCTACACCGTGCGCACCGAGATCGGCGGCTGATGCACGCGGCGACCTTCTTCGACGGCGAAGGATGGCGCGACGGCATCATCGACCGCGACGGCGAGCGGATGCGGCTCCGCGCCGAGCCTCCCGCCGGCGATCTGCCCCGTCTGGCCGGCGTGGTCATCGGCGGCTTCACCGACCACCACGTGCACCTTCAGCTCGTCGACCACACGCTGCTCGCGAGCTCGACCCTGGGCCGCGTGGTCGACCTCGGGGCGGACCCGGCCGTCATCGGAGCACTGTCCCGGGCATCGTCGCCCCACGACTTTGGAGATCTGCGCCACACCATCCCGGATTCTGCGGATGTCCGCCGAGCCGACGCGGGGGTTCCGGAGTTCCGGCGAACCGACACCTCGCACCGTGTCCAGGTCGACTTCGCCGGCGCATTCCTCACTCCCGTCGGCGGGTACCCGAGTGACCGCGACTGGGCCCCCACAGGATCCTTCCGCGAGATCACGGACGCAGAGACGGCGCGCGCGGCCGTCACCGCGATGGCGGATGCCGGAGCATCCTGCATCAAGGTGGCGAGCAACGCCACCGCGGGCCCCGTCTTCGACGACGACCTGTTCCGCACGATCGTCGACGCCGCCTCGGCCCGCGGGCTGTCCGTGGTCGCCCATGCCGAGGGACCGGGCCAGGCGCAGCGCGCCGCTCGCCTCGGGGCCGCCCGTCTCGCCCATGCACCGTTCACCGAACGGCTCGCCGACGACGAGATCGCCCGACAGGCGGCATCCGTCTCGTGGATCTCGACGCTCGCGATCCACGATGCAGACAGCGACGAGCGAGCCACCGCGGTCGACAACGTCCGCCGCTTCCACGCCGCCGGCGGAATGGTGCTCTACGGCACCGACATGGGCAACGGTCCGACGCCCGTGGGCCTGAACCCCGCCGAGCTCGCAGCGCTCCGCGAGGCAGGCATCGCGGGCGATGACCTCCTGCGCGCTCTCGCGCCACAGGACCCGCTCGATCCCGCCGCTCTGCTCCTGAGACTCCCCGGCACCGACGCCGACCCGACACTCGCCCGCCCGCTGACCAGCGCCGATCTGAAGGCATGACATGACCGACTCACCCGAGACCACGACCGCCGCTCCGACCGCTGACAGCACCCTCCTCGACCTCGCGCAGGCTCTCGACGCGGCCGATCCGCTGCACTCGCACCTCTCCGCCTTCGCCGAAGCGCCCGGTGTCGGCGCCTACCTCGACGGCAACTCGCTCGGCCGGCCCCTGAAGGACACCCCCGAGAAGCTCGCCGCATTCGTGCGCGACGACTGGGGCACCCGCCTGATCCGCTCGTGGGACGAGCAGTGGATGACCCTTCCGATGGAGCTCGGCGATCGCATCGGACGTGTCACCCTCGGCGCCGCCGCGGGTCAGACCGTGGTCGCCGACTCGACCAGCGTGCTGATCTACAAGCTGATGCGCGCGGCCGCCACCGCCGACCCCTCGCGCACCGAGCTCGTCATCGAGGCGGGCAACTTCCCGACCGACCGGTTCATGGCCGAGGGCGTCGCCGCCGAGACCGGCATGACGGTGCGGTGGATCGAGCCCGATCCGGTGCTCGGGGTGCAGATGGCCGATGTGGTCGCTGCGATCTCTGCGAAGACGGCGCTCGTGTCGCTGAGCCACGTCGACTACCGCTCCGGCGCCCTCGCCGATATGCCGGCGATCACCACCGCGGTGCACGAGGTCGGCGCGCTGATGATGTGGGATCTGTGCCACTCGGCCGGCGTGATCCCCATGCAGCTCGACGACTGGGGCGTCGACATGGCCGTCGGGTGCACCTACAAGTACCTCAACGGCGGCCCTGGCTCCCCCGCGTTCGCCTACCTGCGGCGCGAGCATCAGGGCGTGCTGCGCCAGCCGATCCAGGGGTGGTGGAGCGCCGCCGACATCTTCGCGATGGGTCCGCAGTACGAGCCGGCCGGCGACATCCGTCAGCTGCTCAGCGGCACTCCCCCGATCACCTCGATGCTCGCGATGCAGGGCATGCTCGACCTCATCGAGCAGGCGTCGGTCGAGGCGATCCGTGAGAAGTCGCTCTCGCTCACCGATTTCGCGGTCCGCGCCCACGACGAGGTGCTCGCGCCTCTCGGCGTGCGCCTGCTCAGCACCCGCGACGCCGCACAGCGCGGAAGCCACGTGACCATCGGCCACCCCGACTTCCGCGCGGTGACGCAGCGACTGTGGACCGACGGCATCATCCCCGACTTCCGCTTCCCCGACGGCATCCGTCTGGGGGTCTCCCCTCTCAGCACGTCGTATGTCGAGACGCTCACCGGCGTCCTCGCCGTGCGCGACGCGCTGGAGTCGCATGACCGCTGACCGCGCAGAGGCGACCACAGGCCCCGTGCTCGATGACATCGATGCGCGCCCCGGCAGCACCGCCTCCCTCTTGCGCACTCTGGTCGGGCTGTATCTGCGACCTCTCGGCGGCTGGATCTCGACGGCCGACCTGGTCGCCCTCGCGGGCGATCTCGGGATCCCCACGGCGCAGGCGCGCACCGGCGTCACCCGTCTCAAGCAGAAGGGACTACTGCTCGCCGAGCGCAGGCACGCGGCCGGGTATCTGCTGAATCCGGATGCCGCGACGATGCTCGAGCGCGGCGATCGGCGCATCTTCGAGATGCGCGAGATGACGGATGCCGACAGCTGGTGCCTCATCTCGTTCTCGATGCCCGAGAGCGCGCGAGCCACCCGGCACCAGCTTCGCCGGCGCCTGCAGTGGATCGGGGCGGGTGTCGTCTCTCCTGCGCTCTGGATCTGTCCGGGGCATCTGCAGGGCGAGGTGCAGGAGATCGTCGACGACCTCGAAGCGAGCGAGTGGGTGACCCTGTTCCAGGCCGGCACGCCGACGACGGCCCGCACACTGCCCGAGGCCGCCGCCGACTGGTGGGACCTCGAGTCGCTGCGCGCCGAGCACCTCGCGTTCCAGGCCTCGCTCGCGACGCTGCCCACCGCGCCGTTCGCCGCGTATGTGCAGCTGCTCGACCGCTGGCGAGTGCTGCCCTACGTCGATCCGGGGCTGCCGCCGTCGATGCTGCCGGCCGAGTGGCCCGGTCGGCGCAGCGTCGCCGAGTTCCAGAGGCTGTCGACAGAGCTGTCGGATGCCGCGTGGCGGCGTGTGCGCGACGTCACGCGACACTCCGCGGCCGGAAGCTCCGCGACCGGCGCCGAGCTCACCGCGGCGGGGCGGTCGTAGCCCGCACCACCAGCCGCGTCGGCAGGATCACGTGCATCTCGTCGACCTCCTGCCCCGCGAGCAGCGTGAACACCATGTCAGCCGCGACCGCGCCGAGTCGCCGCATCGGCTGCTGGATGGTCGTGAGCGGCAGCGCCCTTCTGGTGGCCTCCGGCACGTCGTCGAATCCGATCACCGACAGATCGTCGGGCACCCGCAGACCAAGCTGGTGGGCGACATCGATGACCGCGATCGCGGAGAGGTCGTTGGCGGCGAAGATCGCCGTGGGACGCGAGTCGCCGCTCAGCATGATGCGGGCGGATTCCCTGGTCGCGTCGAGCTCGTAGCGACCAACACCGATGAGGGACGGATCGAGGGGGATCCCCGCGTCCGACAGTGCCCTGCGATACCCGGCGTCGCGCAGCCCGGCCGAGCGCAGGTCGGGGCGACCGGCGAGGAAGCCGATGCGGCGGTGGCCCAGTTCGATGAGGTGTCTGGTCGCGACGAGCGCGCCTCCGAAGCTGTCCGACTCGACCGTGGGCAGGTCGGCCCGGCCCGTGTGCGGGTCGATCGCGACGACGGGGATCTCGGTGCCGGCGCTGACGACCGTGGGCGTGACCATGATCGCGGCGTCGATCAGCGTGCCGGAGAGCCTGCTCAGGGATCGGCGTTCCCATCCGTCGCCCGCGCCGAGGTGGGAGCCGCTGTACGCGAGCAGATCGAAGGAGGTGTCGTGCACGGCCGAGCCGACGCCCTTCAGGATCTCGGCGCTGAAGGGTTCGAAGTCCGCCAGCAGCACGCCGATCACACCGGTGCGCCGCGCGCGCATGCTGCTCGCCACGAGGCTCGACTCGTAGCCGAGCTCCTTCACCGCGTCGAGTACGCGCTGCACCGTGGCATCCGCGATCCCGTACCGGCCGTTCACCGCCTTCGAGACGGTCGACACAGACACTCCCGCCGCTTTCGCGACGTCATGGATCGTCGTGCGTGCCCCCATGAGACGCCAGCGTAGTCTCCCGCCGATCGCGATGGAAACTGTTTTCGAAAACGTTTGACGATCGAGCGCGTCCGCCGGAGACTCATGCCACTGCGGTCTCACCAGAGTGTCCGCAGGCGCCCCGCAGTGACGCGGCGCGCAACTCGATGAGGAGAACGATCACATGAACAGCAGAAGGCTCCCCCTCGCCTCCGCAGTCACGGTCCTGGCCGTCGGAGCGCTCGCGCTCTCGGGCTGCACCGCGGACTCGTCCGGCTCCGGAGACGGCGGCGACACCAGCATGACCCTGTGGCACAACTCGACGACGGGCCCCGGAGTGGAGTTCTGGGAACAGACCGTCGCGGATTTCGAGAAGGACAACCCGGGCGTCACGATCGACATCCAGTCGATCCAGAACGAGGATCTCGACGGCAAGCTGCAGACCGCCCTCAACTCCGGCGACGCCCCCGACATCTTCCTGCAGCGCGGTGGCGGCAAGATGGCGGCGATGGTCAAAGCCGGCCAGCTCAAGGATCTGACCGACGCCATCGACGGCCCGGCCGCCGACGAGATCCCCGATGCGTCGTACTCGGCGAACAGCCTTGACGGCAAGATCTACGCCATGCCCGTCGCCGTGCTGCCCGGCGGCCTCTTCTACAGCCAGGACCTCTTCGACCAGGCCGGCATCACCGAGAACCCGACGACCCTCAAGGAGCTCGAGGTCGCCACCGAGGCGCTGAAGGCGGAGGGGATCGACCCGATCGCACTCGGCGCCAAGGACGCCTGGCCCGCCGCGCACTGGTACTACTGGCTGGCGCTGCGCGAATGCAGCTCGGACACCCTCGCCGCCGCGGCGGACGAGATGGACTTCAGCGACGACTGCTGGGTGCGTGCCGGTGAGGACCTGCAGGCGTTCGCCGAGACCGAGCCCTTCAACTCCGGATTCCTGACGACTCCCGCACAGCAGGGCGCGGGCAGCTCGGCCGGCCTCATCGCGAACCACCAGGCCGCCATGGAGCTCATGGGCGCCTGGAACCCCGGCGTGATCGGCTCGCTCACCCCTGATCAGAAGCCGCTGGCCGACCTCAGCTGGTTCCCGTTCCCCGAGGTCGAGGGCGGAGACGGCGAACCCGGCTCCATGATGGGTGGCGTCGACGGCTACTCGTGCTCGGTGGATGCACCGGACGCCTGCGTCGACTTCCTGAACTACATCGGCACCTCGGACGTGCAGACCGCGTACTACAAGGCGTTCAACGCCCCGCCCGTCAACACGGTCGCTCAGGAGGCCGTCACCGAGCCCTACCTGCAGACGATCCTCGAGGCGTACAACGCTGCCCCCTACGCGACGCAGTGGCTCGACACCGTCTACGGCCAGAACGTGGGCAACGCGCTGAACGTCGCCGTGGTCGACCTGCTCGCCGGCAACAGCAGCGCGGAAGACCTCGTCAAGGCTGTGCAGGATGCCGCAGCGAAAGCGTGACATGCGTGCCCGGCTGGAAGTGATCCTTCTGGCCGGGCCCGCCCTGCTCGTGTTCCTCGCCTTCGTCATCTTCCCGGTGCTGATGGCGGCGTACTACGGGTTCTTCAGCTGGCAGGGCTACGGCCCTCCCACCGACTTCGTCGGACTGAAGAACTACCTCACGATCCTCCAGGACCCGCTGTTCCACGACGCGCTCGCGCACAACGGGTTCATCCTGGTGTTCTCCCTCGTGCTCCAGGGCCCGATCGCCATCGTGCTGGCGCTGCTGCTCAACCGCAAGATGCGCGGCCAGTCGCTGATCCGCGTGCTGACCTTCGTCCCGTACGTGATCTCCGAGGTCGTCGTGGGCACGGGGTGGAGCCTGATGCTGCAGACCAACGGCGCGATCAACGCGATGCTGACGAACATGGGCCTCGGGTTCCTCGCCACCGACTGGCTGTCGGATCCCGGCATCGCGATCTGGACGCTGATGGCCATCATCACGTGGAAGTACATCGGCTTCGCGGTCATCCTGTTCCTCGCAGGCCTCCAGGGCATCCCGGAGGAGCTGCACGAGGCGGCGGCGATCGACGGCGCGTCCTACTGGCAGATCCAGTGGCGCATCACTCTGCCGCTCCTGGCGCCGACTCTGCGCATCTGGGCGTTCCTGTCGATCATCGGCTCACTGCAGCTGTTCGACCTCGTCTACATCATCTGGGGCCAGTACATCGCTTCCACCGCGGGTACGTCGACCATGGCGACCTACATGGTCTCCGAAGGCCGCAACGCCGGCAACTACGGCTACGGCAACGCGGTCGCGGTCGTCCTGTTCCTCATCTCGCTCGTGGTCGCTCTCATCTATCAGCGTGCGGTGCTGCGCAAGGACACCGACGGCGCCCTCACGGGTGCCTCGGGTCGCAAGCGCGGCTCCCGGTCGCGCGCGTCGCAGGATGCCGTCCCGCAGGATGCCGTCGCAAACCCAGACGCCGACTCCGGTGCAGACGCCACCACACAGAAGGAGTACGTCCGATGACCGCCACCTCGGTGCTCGTCACCCAGCGACCCGCACGTCTCGGACGCCCGGGTCGAACCGCCACGCCGAAGCTCCCGTGGGCGCATCCGACCGTGTACTTCGTCGCGCTGATCGCCGTCGGACTGATGCTCGCGCCCATCGCATACATCATCACCGGCGGGTTCCGCACGAACGCGCAGATCACGACCGACCCGTCGGGGTTCCCGTCTCCCTGGGTGGTGTCGAACTACCTCGACGTCCTCACCGGCGACGTGTTCTGGCGGCTCGTGGGCAACTCGACGATCGTCGCCCTCGCGACCACCGTGGGCACCGTCGCTCTCGCGCTGATGGCGGCATACGTGCTCGCTCGATACCGGTTCGCCGGTCGCGGCGTGCTCTACGCCTTCTTCGCCGCGGGCCTGATGTTCCCGCTGACCGTGGCGATCACGCCGCTGTACATCGTGGTGCGCAGTCTCGGGCTGATGAACTCGCTCGGCGGAGTGATCCTGCCGCAGATCGCCTTCGCCCTGCCGACGACCATCATCATCCTCGTGCCGTTCCTCCGGGCGATCCCCGATGAGATCGAGGAGGCCGCGTTCATCGACGGATGCAGCCGCATCGGGTTCTTCTGGCGGATGGTGCTGCCGCTCTCCCTGCCGGGAGTGATCACGACCGGCATCCTGGCGTTCATCGGCAGCTGGAACGGCTATCTGCTGCCGCTGTTCATCCTCAACGACGCCTCGGCGTTCACCTTGCCGCTCGGCGTGCAGTCGTTCGCCTCGCAGTACTCGGTCGACACCGCGAAAGTGCTGGCATTCACCTCCCTGTCGATGATCCCTGCGCTGATCTTCTTCAGCCTGTTCGAACGGCGGATCGTGGGAGGGCTGACCGGTGCTGTCAAGGGCTGACACGGTCGCCGTCGCGACCCCGCACGTCGACGAGAACGAGAACGAGAAAGAGAACAAGATGTCGCAGTACGCAGGCGCCGCGCCGCGCTCGCCCCGCGTCGAGGAGCTCCTCGCGCGGATGACCCTCGAGGAGAAGCAGGCGCAGCTCGTCGGCTTCTGGGTGGACCAGGGCGTCGAGGTCGTCGCGCCGATGTCGGGCGAGAAGAAGAGCTCGACCCGCTACGAGGACGCCTCGGAGCACGGGATCGGTCACCTCACCCGGGTGTACGGCACGCGTCCGGTCGACCCTGTGGAACGCGCCGAGTGGCTGTGGGCCGAGCAGCGCCGCCTGAAGCAGCAGACCAGACTCGGCATCCCCGCCATCGTGCATGAGGAGTGCCTGACCGGTCTCGCCGCCTGGAAGGCAGCGACCTTCCCGACGCCGCTCGCCTGGGGCGCCGCGTTCGACCCCGAGCTCGTCGAGGAGGTGGGCCGAGCGGTCGGATCATCGATGCGCGCACTCGGGATCCATCAGGGCCTCGCTCCCGTGCTCGACGTCATCCGCGACCCCCGTTGGGGCCGGGTCGACGAGTGCATCGCCGAGGACCCGCTGGTCGTCGGCCGGGTGGGCACGGCGTATGTCCGCGGCCTCCAGTCCGAGGGCGTGCACGCGACCCTGAAGCACTTCATCGGATACTCCGCCTCGAAGGCCGGACGCAATCACGCGCCCGTGAGCGCGGGCGTGCGAGAGATCGAGGACGTGCTGCTCCCGCCGTTCGAGATGGCGATCGACGAGGGCGGCGCCCGCAGCGTGATGAACTCGTACGTCGACATCGACGGCGTTCCCGTCACGGCAGACGCGCACTACCTGACCGGCATCCTGCGCGATCGCTGGGGGTTCGACGGAGTGGTCGTGTCGGACTACTTCGCGGTCGACTTCCTCTACAGCATGCACCGCGCAGCCGCGGACTCAGCGGACGCCGCCAGGCTCGCGCTCACAGCGGGAATCGATGTCGAGCTGCCCTCGCCCGACGCCTTCGTCACGCTCGCCGATCAGGTGCGGGACGGTCGGCTCCCGGTCGAGATCCTCGACAGGGCCGTGGGCCGGGTGCTCGCGCAGAAGGAGGAGCTCGGGCTGCTGGATGCCGACTTCGACACCCCTCCGACCGCGATCGACCTGGATCCGGCAGAGCACCGTGCGCTCGCGCGCCGTCTCGCCGAGGAGTCGATCGTGCTGCTGAGCAACGACGGATCCCTGCCGCTCGCGCCCTCGACCACCGCCAGGATCGCCGTGATCGGGCCGAACGCCGACAGCGCCGAAGCGCTGATGGGGTGTTACTCGTTCGTCAACCATGTGCTCGCGCATCACCCCGACACCCCCGCAGGCATCGATCTGCCGACGGTCGCCGGCTCGCTGCGCGACGAGTTCCCCGCCGCCGAGATCGTCTCGGCGATCGGATGCGATGTCGAGGGCTCCGATCGCTCCGGCATCCCCGCCGCGGTCGACGCCGCCTCCGCTGCCGACGTCGCCGTCGTCGTGGTGGGCGATCGCGCCGGCCTCTTCGGACGAGGCACCGTGGGCGAGGGCAACGACGTCGAGGACCTCGAGCTCCCCGGCGTCCAGCGCGAGCTGGTCGAGGCCGTCGTCGCGACCGGCACTCCTGTGATCCTCATCGCGATGACCGGACGTCCGTACGTCCTCGACTGGGCGCTGCCGACCCGTGCGGGCGCCGCCGGGACCATGACCGGCCTCGGAGCAGTCGACGGCTCGGCCGTGGCGAACGAGGCAGCCGCGGGCATCCCCGCGGCTGTGCTGCAGACGTTCTTCCCCGGCGAGGAGGGCGGCCCCGCGATCGCACGGCTGCTGAGCGGTCGCGTCGCTCCGTCGGGTCGGCTGCCGGTATCGCTGCCGCGTTCAGCGGGAGCGCAGCCGTACTCGTATCTGCACCCCGTGCTGGGCGGGCTCACGGATGTCACGAGCGCCGACTCGACGCCCGTGCGGCCCTTCGGCTTCGGTCTCAGCTACACGACCTTCGCCCACGATCAGCTCACCGCACCCGCATCGGTCACCTCGGGGGAGAACTTCCGGGCGACGGTGCGCGTGCGCAACACCGGCGAGATCGCCGCGACGGACGTCGTGCAGCTCTACGCGCACGACGAGGTCGCGAGCGTGACCCGTCCGGTCGCCCAGCTGCTGGACTTCCGGCGGGTCGCGCTCGCGCCCGGCGCCGAGCAGATCGTCGAGTTCGACGTGCCCATCGACCGGCTGGCCTTCACCGGGCTCGACGGCGTCAAGCGGGTCGAAGCAGGAGCCGTACGCCTGTGGGTCGGCGGCGCCTGTGACGAGGAGGAGACGGTCGCCCGGCTCGAGATCGTGTGAGGCGTCAGCCCTTCACACCCGCGATGAACGCGCTCACGTGCTCCTGGAGCTTCAGGATGCGCATCTCGCGGGCGAGCTCGCGGTCGTACCCCTCGTACGCGAGCGGCGGCAGCACGCGCACGTTCTGCGAGCATCCGAACTCCGCGCAGACGAGAGTGCCGATGCTGTCGCCCTTGCGGCCGGCCGGACCCGCCTTGCGGGCGACGTACAGCTGCACGTCGTTGCGCAGGGTGACGTCCTCGCACCAGGAACACTGGGCTCTGGCCGTGACGCGCTGCTCGGCGCGCTGCAGGATCACGCCGGTGAGGACGTCATCGACCCAGGCGACGACATAGGAACGTCGAGGGAGCTTGGGGTCGACCCAGCCGAGGTAGTCGAGCTTCTCGACGTCGAGGTCGGCGAAGCCGGCGGGCAGGGTGAGATCGGAGACCTCCTTGCGGGAGGCGTTGATGAAGGAGGCGCGCAGGGTGCGCTCGTCGATGGGACGCATGGGTCGGTGCTTTCGTGTGGGCCGCAGAGGGCGGCGGAAGAGGAATGGAGGACGGCATCCGCACGGATGCCGGGTACGACGTGGTTCCGGGGACGGGATGTTCCGCCTCCGGCCGATCGTCAGCCTCTGTCCGTGGCGCTGAACGCGCCCACGGCTCCATTCCGCGCTCGATCCGGAATCCGGAGAGCGCTCTTCGACAACAGCACCCCGAGAGTCTACGCCCGTTTGTTTCGGAGCATGTCGGCTCGGGTTTCCTCGCTGCCACGGCCGACCTACTCTTGCCGGAACGTCCGCTCACGAAGGAGACCACCGTGTCCACGCCGCTGAACCGCCTTTCGCCCCTCTCGGTGCGTGAGCGTTCTGCGTGCATGTGCCGCCACGGCTTCGCGTGCTCCTCGTTCGAGGCGGGTCACGCGCTGCACCTGATCCAGGCGCGCATCGCATCGGCGACCCCGACCGAATGGGCCGACGCGATCGTCGAGCACGCCGACGCGGCGACCGGCGAGCTGAGGGTGCGCACCCTCGACGGGGCGACTCACGCACTGTGGAACAGCGGCGGCGCAGCGCTCGAGGCTCCCGCGGGCACGCCGATCGCGCTGCACGTGCGCTACGGCGTGCTGGCCGTCGGTCGCACGCAGTTCAACGTCGCGCTCTCCTGAGGGCGCCGTGCGACTCGCTGCCGCTCAGGCGGTCGCCATCATCATGTCCTTGACGGCCATGCACGCGTCCATGCAGTCCTTGCAGGTCTGAGCGCACATCTTGCACACCTCGCTGTGGTCGGCGTGCGCCATGCACTCGTCCATGCACGTCTGACACATCGCGATGCAGGCGTCGAGCAACGCCATCATCGACGCAGGGGTCATGCCCTGCATCCGCATCATCGACCGCATCATGGTGTTGCACATGTCCGCGCAGTTCATGCATGCCGGCGAGCAGTCCATCATCTGCGTCGAGCACACCGTGCACGCCTGCTCACAGGCCGAGCACGCGTCCATGCAGGCCTGCATGACCGACATGTCCATGGTCGCCATGTCGGGCATCGACATCATGTTCGAGCGCATGGCGCCCATCATCATCGAGTCCATGTTCTACCGCTTCCTTCGTCGACCGCAGCCGAGGTGAGAGCGGGCAGGACCACCCGCCTGGGGCCAGGCTAGTCGTCGCCGACGTCCGCGTCGACGGGGAGGTGGCGCTGTCACGCCCGACCGCGGTTGTCAATCCCGTGTGCAGGATTCTCGGTCCGTGCGACGGTGGACATCCATTGATCGACTGATGAAAGGAATCGCGCCATGAGTGGAGCAGACGACATCAAGAACGCAGCCGAGAAGGCCGGCGGAAAGATCAAGGAGGGCGTCGGAAAGGCGACCGACAACGAGAGCCTCGAAGCCGAGGGTCGCGCCGACCAGACGAAGGCTTCGGTCAAGCAGGCCGGAGAGAACGTCAAGGACGCCGCACACAACGTCGGCGACGGCCTGCGGGACGCTTCCCGGGACTGATCCCTGAAAACGGAGTGAGGCCCGCCGAAGCGGGCCTCACTGCGTGGATCAGCGGGTGCGGCTGCCGGAGATCGCTCGGATCAACCAGGCGATGACCGCGATGGCCAGCAGCACCAGGCCGACCCACAGGAGGAACTGCAGGGACTGCACGAGCCCGCCGGTGATCGCCAGGATGATGGCGACCACGATGATGATGATCAGCAGGATGTTCATCGGTCTTTCCCTTCTTGGGGGCGCGGGGGAGTGCGCCCATCGGTCACTCAACCTAGACCCCCGGGGCCTGTCACCGGAGGGCCTTGACGCGGGGCTTCCCGCCGTGCGAGAGGAGCAGACGACATGCCAGGACGCAGGAACAACTCACTGAAGGATCCGGAGCTGTACGAAGAGCTCCGCGATGACGGCGCCTCGAAGGAGAAGGCCGCCAGGATCTCGAACGCCGCAGCCAGAGACGGCCGCAGCACGGTCGGGCGCCGAGGCGGCGAGCACGGCGACTACGAGGACTGGACCGTCGACGAACTGCGCACACGCGCCAAGGAGATCGGCCTCACCGGTTACAGCGGCAAGCGCAAGGCCGAGCTCATCTCGGCGCTGCGCGATCATTAGGTCCGCGTCTGTGGCCCGGTTCGGTGTCGAGGAGGAGTTCGTCCTCCTCGACGAGCAGACACTCGTGCCGTCGGCCATGAGTCCCGAGACGCGCGAGCGCATCCTCGACGCGGCGGGCGCCGGTCTCACCCCTGAGTATCTGACCTGCCAGCTCGAGTCGGCGACCGAGCCGTGCGTCACGCGAGCGGATGCCGAGGGGCAGCTGCGTCGCACGAGAGGGATTCTCGGCGAGGTCGCTGCGAAGCAGGGATCGATCGTGGCCGCCTCCGGCACCCCCTTCATCTCGCCCAACCGCCTCGTGGTCTCGTCGTCGCCCCATTACGACGCGGTGTCCGCCCAGCTCGTCGAGATCACGCGTGAGCACGAGGTCAACGGGCTGCACATCCACGTCGAGGTGCCGGACGAGGAGGAACGCGTCCGCGTGGTCAACCGCGTGCGGGCCTGGTTGCCTCCGTTGCTCGCCATCACCGGCAATGCGCCGTTCGCGCACGGGCGGGATTCGGGCTACGCGAGTTGGCGCAGCATCCTGATCCGTCGACTTCCTGCCTCGTGGAGTCCTCCTCTCTTCCAGGATCTGGGCGACTACCGCTCGCACGTCGATCAGCTGGTCTCGATGGGGGCCATCGCCGAAGCCAGCTCGCTGTCATGGACCGTCCGCCTGTCCGAGAGGTTCCCCACCGTCGAGGTGCGCGTCTTCGATGCGCAGCTGACGGTCGACGACACGCTGCTCGCCGTGGCCCTGACTCGCGCGCTGCTGGTGAGCGACGCCCTCGACGACTGTCACGGTCTGAGCCTCGACGCGATCGACGCCTCGCTGTGGACCGCGGCCAGATACGGCACGGATGCTCGCCTCGTCGACCCGGTGGACGGATCGATCGAACCGGCCTGGACGATCGCCGACCGGCTGCTCGAACGGCTGCGCCCGGCGCTCGCCCAGCTCGGCGACGACGATTTCGTGGTCGACGGCCTCGCCCGCCTCCGATCCGAGGGCACCGGCGCCCAGCGCCAGCACCGCGCCTACGCGGATGACGGCGCCGCCGGACTCCGCGAGCTGTATCGGACGAGCACCGCGACCCGCTGACCGCCCCGGAGGTCTCCTGGCGGCAGTAGTGTCGCCGTGTGGCATCCTCTCGCTTCGCGCCGCTGCAGCGGCTCGTGATATCCGTCGCCGTCCTCGCGTCCTTCGTGACCTTCCTCGACGGCACCGTGGTGACCGTCGCCCTGCCCGCGATCAGCCGAGAGCTCGGCGGCGGCATCACCACTCAGCAGTGGGTGGTCGACGCGTACCTCATCACCCTCAGCGCGCTGATCCTGCTCGCGGGGTCGCTGTCGGACGCCTACGGCCGGGTGCTCGTCATGCGCATCGGCCTGATCGCCTTCGGCGTGGCATCCGTCGCGGTGGCCGCCGCACCCGATCCCCTCATCCTGATCATCGCGCGCGCGGCGCAGGGCGCCGCGGGTGCGCTGCTCGTGCCCAGCTCGCTCGCGCTGATCACGGCGACGATGCGCGCCGACGTGCAGTCGCGGGCGATCGGCGTCTGGACCGCGTTCACGACGGCGGCACAGCTGGTCGGCCCCCTGCTGGGCGGGCTCTTCGTCGACTTCCTCTCGTGGAGATTCGTCTTCCTCATCAACGTGGCGCCGATCGCCGTCACGCTCGTGCTGCTCTCGCGCCTGAAGCTGAAGGAGCACCCCAGCGGTGTGCGGGTCGACTGGCTCAGCGGGGCGCTGTGCGCGATCGGTCTGGGCGCTGTGGTCTTCGCGCTGATCGAGCAGCCGAACCTCGGGTGGCAGTCCCCCGCGATCTGGATGCCCGGCATCGCCGGAGCGGCGCTGTTCGCCTGGTTCCTGGTGCGCCAGCAGCGCTCGGCCTCCCCGCTGATGCCGCTGTCGCTGTTCCGGGTGCGCGACTTCGCCTGGGGCAACCTCGCCACCCTCTTCGTCTACGCCGCACTGTCGCTCAACGGCTTCGTCGTCGGCGTCTACCTGCAGCAGGGCGCAGGTCTCAGTGCCACGGCGGCCGGCCTCGCGAGCCTGCCGATGACGATCCTGATGATCCTCGTCAGCTCGCGCGCCGGATCCTGGGCCGGTCGTTTCGGGCCCCGCATCTTCATGACCGTCGGTCCGCTCATCATGGCGGTCGGCGCGCTGATGCTGCTGCTCGTCCGCGAGGACTTCGACTACTGGTGGCAGGTATTGCCGGCGATGATCGTGCTCGGCCTCGGGCTCTCGCTCACCGTGGCTCCGCTCACCTCGGCGATCCTCGGCGCCATCGACGAATCCCGCTCGGGCATCGCCTCCGCGGTCAACAACGCGGTCTCCCGCGTCGCCGGGCTGCTCGTCGTCGCGATGCTGTCGACCATCATCGGCGGCACGCTCGATCTCGCGGGCTTCCACAACGCGGCCTGGGTCACCGCCGCGCTGCTCGTGCTCGGCGGTGTGGTGTCGTGGATCGGCATCCGCCGCAATCCGGCCGAGGAGGCCGAGGCTCCGGCCGTCGACGGGGCACCCTCGCCGATCGGTTGACGATGTCGGTGGTCGGGCGCACACTGGGGGCATCGTCCTACCGAGCACCCGGAGGTCCACCGTGAGCACGCCCCAGACGCCCCTTCCGCCCGTCGTCGACGTCGACACGTGGCGTCGCGAGCTCGACGCACTGCGCGTGCGTGAGAAGGCGGCGACGCGAGAACTCGATGCGATCGCGGCACAACGACGACGACTGCCGATGGTCGAGCTGCCCGACTACACGCTCGTCGGCGAAGACGGGCCGGTGCGGCTGCCCGAGATCTTCGGCGAGCACCGCCAGCTCATCGTCTACAACCACATGTGGACCGACGGCAATGAGTGGCAATGCCCCGGCTGCACCGGCTTCACGTCGCAGTTCACCCGCCTTGACTTCCTCGAGCGCTACTACGACGCCCGCTTCGTGATCGTGACGAACGGACCGATCGATGAGGCACTGGCCTACCGCGACAGGGTGGGCAACCGCATGACCTGGTATTCGACCGCCGACAGCACCTTCGGTGCCGACATGGACGCCGGGCCGAACGAGGGCTTCGGCGTGAACGTGCTGCTCCGCGACGGCGACACGGTCTATCGCACGTGGCACACGAACGGCCGTGGCACCGAGCGCATGAGCCAGCTGCAGGGTCTCGTCGATCTGCTGCCCTTCGGCCGACAGGAGGAGTGGGAGGACTCCCCCGCCGGCTGGCCCCAGCATGAGACGTATTCTCAAGGGATGGGTTCGAAAGAGATCGCCGCACTGTACGGGGCCGGCCACTGAGGCGCGCGACGGTCGCGGTCGCCGCCATCGCCGTGCTGGTCCTCACGCTCACAGGGTGCGTCACGACCATCTCCGACCCTCCGGCGCAGTTCGCCCTTCCCCCCGCGGGGGCGACCCCCGACTATCAGCTCGGCGGCGGCTACGACCCCGCCGACGGAGTCGGCATCGTCGGCCGGGACCGCTCGGATGAGCCCGCCGACGGGCTGTACTCGGTCTGCTACGTGAACGGATTCCAGACCCAGCCGGGCGAGCTCGACACCTGGCCCGACGACCTCGTGCTGCAAAGCGACGGCGAGCCGGTGTTCGACCCCGATTGGCCCGATGAGGCTCTGCTCGACACGTCGACGGACGCGCGCCGCGAGCGCATCGCCGAGATGGTCGGACCGTGGATCGAGGGGTGCGCCGAGTCGGGATTCGACGCGGTCGAGTTCGACAACCTCGACTCGTACACCCGCTCGGACGACGCGCTCACTCTCGACGACAACCTCGCCCTCGCGGCGCTGCTGGTCGACGTCGCCCACGACTCCGGACTCGCGGCCGGGCAGAAGAACGCCGCCGAAGACGCACCGGTGCTGCGCGAGCGCGCGGGATTCGACTTCGCCGTCGTCGAGGAGTGCAGCGTCTTCGACGAGTGCGGGGCGTTCACCGACGTCTACAGAGACGCCGTGATCGACATCGAGTACTCCGACGAGCTGCCGCGGTCGTTCGACGAGATGTGCGCCGACGACGACGCCCCCTCGTCGATGGTGCTGCGAGACCGCGACCTCGTCACGCCGTCAGACGACGGGTACGTGTTCGAGACCTGCGATCGCTGACCGTCGCCTCAGCAATGCACATCGATATGCTGGCCCCGTGAGCATGACGGGGGATCACGGTGGCGCCACGCCTGCGGCCGCGCGCCCGGTGCCCGCGCAGGTCGTGCGGCACGCTGTCTCCCGGTGGACGCGCGGGATCGCCGAGCTGCCCCGATGGATCTGGTTCGCCGCAGTCGCAGTCGCCGCCGTGGCCATCGTCGTCGCGGCGATGGGCGGGTTCACCCGTGCAGAGGCTTCGCCGACGCTGCTCGGCGCGGATGAGGAGGTGCGCACCTCGCAGTACGCGATCACCGTGCTCGACGCCGAGTTCGTCACCGAGGTCGAGTCGGAGTATCTCGAGGCGGAGCCCGGCGAGAAGCTGCTCGTGATGAGCACGCGCATGGAGAATCTCTCGGATGCTCCGATCGGAGTCGGCACCACCGTCGACCGCATAAGCACCGGGTTCGTCAACACCGGCCGTCCGCTTCTCGACCTCGCAGGCGTCCCCGCGAGTGACTCGGTGGCGGTCTGGCGAGCGGACGGGTCATCCGGCCAGGTCATCCTGCAGCCGGGCGTCCCCAGCCAGGTGACCTTCGCCTGGACCATACCCGAGGACGCGTTCCTCGACGGTTCTGTCGCGCTCGACGTGCACGAGGTGCAGATCCAGCGTGGAGCGGTGATCCTCTCCTCACGAGCGGTCACGTGGCGCCCCGCCGCCCTCAGCGCACGCATCTCGGTCACCGCCCAGGAGACACGATGAGACGCGCGACCCCCTGGCTGGTCGGCGCTGCGCTGGTGGTCGCGGCCGGCGTGCTGACCGCCGTCACCCCGAGCGATGACGACGTCATCGGTCCGACCGTAGTGCGTGGCGCCTTCGGCGACCCCGTCGCATCCCGCACTCTGATCGCGGCAGCGACGGACGCGACGTTCGCGGACAAGGTGGCGGTGTCCGGTGGCGACTGGAGCGCGGAGGGGAACTGGCTCGTCGTGACGGTGATCGCCTCGGCGCCCCGCACGGAGGTGGATGCCGCCATCCAGCTCGCGACGCTGACGATCGACGATCGCGTGTTCCAGGCCAGCGAGCGACCCGACGCGACGCTGACGTCGACCCCGCTGCGACTCGGCATCGACACGGTCGGGACGCTGGCCTTCGAGCTGCCACCGGATCTGACATCGGGGCAGGCGGACCTGCGTCTCATCTCCTCGTACTTCACCGCCGAGCTCGACGACGTGATCGCGATCGCGGTCGAACTGGACGACCTTCCTCGCACGCCGAGTCTCGAGCTCGATGACCCCGAACTGCGGATCCCATGAGCTGGTGGCGGACGCAGCGGACCGGGCTGATCGCGTTGGCGATCGCGGCCGTCGCGATGGTCAGCGCCACGGCATGGCTCGACATCGCGCCGAGCATCCGGCCGACGGATCGGGTGATCGACGCCGACACGACGGTCGACATCGCCGGACAGACCCTCACGCTCGGGCCCACGGAATGGGCGGAGTTCGAGGCGCCTGCGGGGACCCGCACCCTCAGCGTCCGACTGTCGTCGAGCGGCGGATCCGCGGCATCGCTCTGCGGACAGACGACGCTCACAGAGATCGACGCCGATCGCACCTGGCTCAGCTCTCGCGCAGACCTCGATGTGCCCTACGACGAGGGCGAGAGCTCATGCATCGCCGAGCCGGCGTCGTACCGCATCCTGCTGACCTTCCTGCTTCCCGACGACGCCGATGGCCCGTTCCTGCTCGATATCGAGGGCAGTGACGACGACCTCGCCCGCTTCCGTATCGAGCCCTGACGGGCGGGTGTCGAGGCCAGACCGGGGCCGGCCGATGACGGCGTCATAGGCCGTGGCGACGATCGCCACCCTGAGCGGTTCGGCGACGGCACCGATGGCGACGGTGACGAGCGGGAAGAACCCCGCCCAGAACGACGATTCGTGGCCCCCGATCAGCAGCAGGACTCCCCGGGTGCCCGCCTGCTCGGCGAAGCCCCACGCGGCGTAGGCCAGTGCGTAGACGCCGAAGAGCAATGGCCCGCCACGCCAGATCACCGCGACGGCAGCCCAGAGGCCCTCGAGTCGCATCACCAGCGTGCGCGCGATGCTCAGGGCCGCCCCTCGCGCCGCTCCCCCGCCGACGCGTGCGAACGGCGGAGTCGAGTCGAAGGTCGTGCCGAAGATCACACCGGCGACCGTGAGCCAGGCCGCGGGGACGAGGAGTGCGGCGACGAGGATTCCGGCCAGCCAGGTCGCCCCTTCCCATACGGCGGCGATGGGTTCGATGTTCACCGAGAACCAGTCGCCGAGGCTCTGCAGCCACCCGGCCGCCTCTCGTTCACCGAACCAGTCCAGGACGCTGACCCACCACCGTGCGACGAGTGTGAAGAGCATGAAGGTCCACAGCACCTCGGCATAGGTGGCCAGGATGATCGTCCACCGCGGCAGCCGGTCGGCGAAGCGCGTGAAGAGCAGTCGTGCGATCAACGCGATCACGAGCACCGTCACCGGCAGCACGCCGACCGCGATGACACCACCGCGATCGCCCATCTGGACGAGGTCGTACCCGGAATCGGCCAACGCGATCGCGCTCGCGATCTGGAAGAACTCGATCTGGTCGGCATCGAGCAGACCCCACGCGGTGTAGAAGGCGAAGAACGGCAGGATCGCGGCGAGAGTCGCGGAGGCGAACTCGCGGAGGCCGCCGGCATCCTCCCTCCGGCTGTGCGGCAAGGAGGGGCGCACAGTGAGATACATCGCGACGTACGCGACGAGTCGGGCGGCGACCGCCAGCGGCAGCAGCAGCAGGCCCCCGAGCGTGGTGTGACCGCCGACGAAGCCGGCGAGCTCGATCAGTACGCGATGCAGCGCCTCGCCCCCGAGATACCAGGCCATGAGCGCAGGCCAGTGTCGGGCGAGGATGCGCCCGAACGTGCGGAGGGCCTGTGACATGTGCCCTACCGTACCGGTGGATCACCGTCGTCGAGCGGCATGAGGACACCGACCCCGGCTCACGCCAGCGGCATACTCCGCGCCACATCGGGCGTCAACCCGGTTCTCACCGCCGCCCTGCGGGGGCACCATGGCGTCGTGAACGCATCGACGTGGACTCCCCGCCGCGCGGTCTCGGCCGCAGTGGCGCTGCTGCTCGCCGCCGCACTCTCGGGCTGCGGCCTGACCATCCCGGCCGACCCGGACGGCACTCTCGCGTCGGCGACCGGCGCTGACCTGAGGGTCGGCGTCTCGGCCGATCCCGGGCTGGTCGACACTGATCGGGACACCCCCACAGGAAGCATCGCCGACCTCGTGACAGGCTTCGCCGACAGCATCGACGCCGACATCGACTGGACCTACGGCTCGGAGGAGACGCTGGTCGGGATGCTGGAGCGCGGCGACCTCGACCTCGTGGCGGGCGGCTTCACCTCTGACACCCCCTGGATCGACAAGGCCGGGGTCACCCGCGGCTATCCCGAGATCGACGGAGCCGACGGTCGCGAGATCGTGATGCTCGTGCCACTCGGCGAGAACGCGTTCCTCAGCACTCTCGAACGTCACCTCGACGAGGCGGTGGGGTCGCGATGACCGTGCAGCGGATCGGCCGCACCGAGCTGCCAGACGAGCAGCGCACAGCGCTCCGCCGAGCGATCGGGTGGGAATGGTTCACCATCGCCTACACGTCGGTGACGATCGCGGTGATCGCCCTGGTCGTCGGCAACTCGCAGGCGATGCGCACCGCGTGGATCGAGGACATGCTGTCGCTGATCCCGCAGATCGCCTTCCTCGTCGCGCTGATCTTCATCCGCAAGCGCCCCTCGGTCAAGCATCCCTACGGCCTGCACCGCGTGATGGGAATCGGACACCTCGTGGCGGGCGTCGCCCTGCTGGCGGTCGGACTCAATCTGGCAATCGAAGCGGTGACCGGGCTCATCGCCCGCGAGCACCCGACCATCGGCACGGTGCAGCTGTTCGGGCAGACGATCTGGCTCGGCTGGCTGATGGTCGCCGTGATGGCCGTGGTCATCGTCGGCCCGGTGTTCTTCTACGGACCGGCGAAGGCGAAGCTCGCGCCCGTGCTTCACAACAAGCTGCTCTTCGCCGACGCCGACATGGCCAAGGCCGACTGGCAGACCACGGTCGCCTCGATCGTCGGCGTGCTCGGTGTGGGCGCCGGCGTGTGGTGGCTCGACGGCGCTGCGGCTCTCGTGATCTCGCTCGGGATCGTGTGGGACGGCTGGCGCAACACCAAGACCGCCGTGATCGATCTCATGGACCAGCGCGCCAGGACGTACGACAGCAAGCACCCGCATCCGCTCGCCGGTGACGTGATCTCGACCATGCGCTCCCGCCCCTGGGTCACGGAGGCGGGAGTGCGGATGCGGGATCAGGGGCAGGTCTTCCACATCGAGGCGTTCGTCGTCCCGCATCGCGGAAAGGTGTCGATGGGCGACGTCACCGACCTCGCGACGCGCATCACCGACCTCGACTGGAAGGTGCAGGATGTCGTCGTCGTCCCGGTGGAGGAGCTCCCCCAGGGCGTCGACACCTCGGGCCGCGACTGACCGTGCTCGGAGCGAGACCCCGGACGGCAGGACGCCCACCGCACCAGTTAGGGGGAGTCCGTGCCGAGGCGGAGCAGCCGATGCGCGCCCCTTGACAGAACGCGCTCACCCACTCAGTGGAAGGGGCACCCACGGGACGCGGGTGCCGATGCCGATACGGATGCCGCCGAGCGCACCGCACCGCCGGACCGCGGCTTGGTGGGCAGCCGACGCCGGTCGACGTCGAGCCCTTCGTCGAGGATGCGCAGGTCGGGGTCGCTGAGCACCGTGATCGCCGCGGCCAGCCCTGCGATCGCGAGCTTCTCGCCCGGGCAGCGGTGCCCCGTCGGGACGTCGGCGCCACCATGAGGAACGAATGCGGCGAGCGCTTCGTAGTCCTCGATGTCACGGAAGCGCTCGGGGTCGAAGCGCTGGGGACGCGCCCAGAAGCGGTCGTCCGTGTTGGTGCCCTGCAGGTCGAGGACGACGCGTCCTCCGGCATCCACCGTCTGACCGTCGATCTCGATGTCCGCGGTGGCCCAGCCGGGAAGCATCGGCACGAAGGGAGAGGTGCGACGGATCTCCTGCGCGAACATGATCGACAGCGGTCCGCCGACGAGCGACCCGCGCTCGACGGCCTCGGCGGCGATGCGCTCGCGCCAGTCGGGACGCTCGTGCAGCTCCTTCGCGGCGAAGGCCACGAACCGGGCGACTGCGATCATCGGACGGATGCTGTTCTGCAGCTCGACACCGGCGACGCGCGCCGGGAGCAGTTCGCCGTCCTCGTCGCGGTGATGCGCCCACACCTCGAGCGCCGTGCCCGGTTCGGCGCGCAGCGAGCCGTGCCGCACCGCCTCGATGAGCCGAGCGGAATGACGGTCCGACCACCACCGGTTCGCCAGGGCGGCGATGTACACCGGCGAGTACGGCGAGCCGAAGCCGTCGACGATCTGGGCGAGCCGCGCCGCCCATCGGGTCTGGGCCGCCGGCGTGCCCGGCACACCCGCCCAGCCCATGATCGCCCGGCCCAGCGCGCCGACGGCCGCGTCGTAGGCGCTGCGGGTGCCGCCGTCGAGCCACGCCCGGCGCTCGCTCTGCCATTCGCGCTCGAGCCAGGGCGTGAGTCGTGCGAGCTGCTCGTCCTCATAGAGGGCGCCGACGAAGGCGGCTTTGCGGTGCCGGTGGGCTGTGCCGTCGAGGCTGTGCACGGAGCCGTGCCCGAACAGGCTCTCCTGCACGATCGCGGGCATGGCTCCGGAGCGCGCGATGCGGGTCTCGTCGTAGAAGAGCTCGACCCCCTCCACTCCCCTGACGAAGACCGCGTCACTGCCGAGCAGCCGCATCGGCGCCGATCTCGCACCCGGCGCCACCCGTCGCCAGATCCGTGCCCCGAACCCGTAGCCGCGGGTCAGCAGGGTGGGAGCGTCGTCCTGTGCCAGTGCGCCGAGCTTTCGCGCCGCACGCGCGGGGATGTCGATGAGTGCCATGCTGCGACGTTCGCAGAGACGTGGTCGCCGAACCAGGGGGAGGCGCGAGCGGGGCCTCTGTGCTAGTGCCTCACTCGTGCGGCGCTACCCGCACTCCCCCGCGCGCGGTCGTCAACCCCCTGTCTGCGAATCGGAAGCCACGCGATCATCGTCACGACGCGAGAGGAGTTCCGACATGGCGAAGAACGTGCGCACGATGGACTGTCAGCCCGACGATGTCTTCCGGGTGCTGGGCAACGGTTGGCTGTACCCGGCGTGGGTGGTGGGCGCCTCGCGCATGCGCGACGTCGATGAGTCGTGGCCGCAGCCGGGCGCTGAGCTGCATCACTCGGTCGGCGTCTGGCCCGCTCTGCTCGACGACACGACCGTGGTGGAGGAATGGTCGCCGCCGAACCGCATGGTCATGCGCGCGAAGGGTTGGCCTATCGGCGAGGCCCGCGTCACTCTGCGGGTGCGGTCGTATGACGGCGGCACGATGGTGCGCATCGACGAGGAACCCGTGAACGGCCCCGCCACGCTGCTGCCCGGGCTGCTGACCGCTCCCCTGCTGCGCTGGCGCAATTCCGAGACCCTGCACCGCCTCGCCTACCTCGCGGAGGGGCGCGCGTCCTGACCCGCTCCTGCCCATATATTGGGTCGTGAGCCGCGACCTCCGCGGATGCGGAGGGTTGCACGATGACCGATGTGACGCAGTCCGCCTGGCGACGCTTCTGGGAACAGGGCGGCTGGTGGCGGGCCGTCATCCTCGTGGTCGTCTACTTCGTGCTCTACAACGGGCTGTCGCTGCTGTTGACCCCGTTCGCGGCTCAGATCGAGGATCCGCAGAGCGCGGCGGGGATCCTCGTGTTCTACGCGATCCCGGTTCTCGTCGGCTGCCTGCTGCTCATCGGCTTCGCGGCATCCGTCGGCTGGCTGGGTGAGATCTTCCGTCCGCAGCCGATCCGCGGACGCGGATGGATGTGGATCGCGGTCGCCGTCGTGCTCCTCTTCAACGTGCTCCACCTGTTCGCCATCGACTACGGAGCGGCCGGATTCGAGGTCGTCGCGACCTGGCTCCTCGCCGGACTGTTCATCGGCTTCGCCGAGGAGGTGCTGACGCGCGGCCTCGTGGTGAACCTGCTGCGCAAGGCGGGTCAGCGCGAGCTCGTCGTCGCGGTGATCTCCTCGGCCCTGTTCGCCCTGCTCCACGCCGGCAATCTGCTCACCGGCCAGTCCCTGTTCGCGACCCTCATCCAGCTGGCCTACACCTTCGCGTTCGGCATCTGCATGTACCTCGCGATGCGCGTGACCGGGACCATCGTCGCGCCGATCCTGCTGCACGCCAGCACCGACCCGAGCATCTTCCTGCACACGACCTACCCGGCGGAGAGCGCGTTCGGCTCGATCGCGAACCTCGGCAACATCGTGGTGATCGTCGTCGGCGTGATCTGCCTGTTCTTCATCCGCGGTCGCGTCGAGCAGACGCAGGCGGCGGCCCCGGGTGTCGGGGCCGCCGCCTGACCCTCACGCGGCAGACGGTCGCAGCACGACCTTGATGCAGCCGTCCTCCTTGCGCTGGAAGGTGCGATACAGCTCCGGCGCATCCTCGAGCGGAGCATCGTGGGTCATCAGATCCATCACGCCGAGGGGGTCGGAGAGGTCTTCGACGAGCGGCATCAGATCGTCGGTCCAGCGCTTCACGTTGCACTGGCCCATACGGATGCCGATCTGCTTGTCGAACAGGGTCTTCATCGGCAGGATGTCGGCATCGCCCGCGTAGACGCCGCTGAGCGACACCATGCCACCCCGGCGCACGACGTCGATCGATGCGTACACGGCGGCGAGTCGGTCGATCCCGGCCTTGTCGAACACGGCGCGGGCGGCCGGATCCGGCAGCAGTCCGACGGCCTTCTGCACGAGGGCGACGCCGGCGTTGCCGTGCGCCTCCATGCCCACGGCGTCGACCACGGAATCCGCGCCGCGCCCGTCGGTGAGGTCCCGCAGCTCGGCCACGACGTCATCCGTGAGGTCGAAGACCTCGACTCCGTGGCGTGCCGCCATCTCCCGGCGTTCCGCGACCGGGTCCACGGCCAGCACCCGGTATCCGCGGTGCGCTCCGATGCGGGCTGCGAACTGCCCGACGGGGCCGAGCCCCATCACCGCGAGCGTCCCGCCCTCCGGCACGTTCGCGTACTCCACACCCTGCCAGGCCGTCGGCAGGATGTCGCTGAGGTACAGGTACCGCTCATCGGGGAGATCGGACGCGATCTTGATGTGGTTGTAGTCGGCGAGCGGGACGCGCAGGTATTCGGCCTGCCCGCCCGGCACCTGGCCGTAGAGCTTGGTGTAGCCGAACAGCGCGGCGCCGCTGCCGTACTCCTTCACCTGCGTCGTCTCGCACTGCGACTGCAGGCCGCGCAGGCAGAAGAAGCAGTGCCCGCACGAGATGTTGAAGGGGATGACGATGCGATCGCCGACCGCGAGGTCGCGCACACCGCTGCCCACCTCCACCACGACCCCCATCGGCTCGTGGCCGAGGATGTCGCCCTTGTCGAGGAACGGTCCGAGCAGTTCGTAGAGGTGCAGGTCGGAACCGCAGATCGCCGAGGAGGTGATCCGGACGATCGCATCGGTGGCGTGCTCGATGGTCGGATCCGGTACCTCCTCGACCGCCACGTTGCGCGTTCCCTGCCAGGTGAGTGCCTTCATCGTCATCCTCCTCGTTACGTGTCGAAGGGCCACCCTCCATCGACGGCGCGCGAAGGGACAGAGGGTTGACAGGCGGTTCCTGAACGTTCGACAGTCGCGGTGCACATCGGAATATGGGAAACTGGACCCACCATCGGTGATCATT
This sequence comes from Microbacterium sp. Bi98, assembly GCF_918698045.1. Taxonomy (NCBI): domain Bacteria; kingdom Bacillati; phylum Actinomycetota; class Actinomycetes; order Micrococcales; family Microbacteriaceae; genus Microbacterium; species Microbacterium sp. Bi98. The sequence goes on from NZ_CAKKLK010000001.1 coordinate 567,801, forward strand.
CGATACGCCTCGTCTCGCGGGCACTGTGGCGTACTGGGGAGATCATCATGGGCAAGTTCATCTACGAGGGCACCGTCAAATCGGACATCGAGGACAGGGCGCTCACGCACCTGCAGCTCGTGATGACGGCGAAGCTCAGGAGAGGCGAGCCCTTCTCGTTCTCCTGGCGCGAGGACATGACTGTCGGCGGCGGTCGGACGACTGTCTGGGTGCACGCCGGCAGCTCCCTCGTCTTCAAGTACAGCGGGAGCCGTCAGCCGCAGATCAACCGCGCGTGGATCGAAGCGCTGGCATTCACGGCGAACGCCCCCGGCGGTCTGCGCCTGGTGAGCGAGCCGGCCGAAGGCACGGCGCCGCCGGTCGAGCGCGTCGAGGTTCCGGCGCAGGCCTGACGGATCTTCTCCTCCCCAGTCCTCGCGGCGTCGGATGCACCGGTCGCGAGGAGGAAGAATGGGATCGTGTCCCCGAATCCCCAGCGGCGACTGCTCGCCTCCGTGCGCAGGATCCTGCACACCGACCCCTCATCCGTCGCCCACACCGAGGCGATGCCGATCATCGACGAACGCACCGTGCCGCGTGTGCTCGACCTCGCGACCCGCATCGGCGAATCGATGTTCGGGGTCGGCGCCTCGGCGCACGAGGTCACGCTCGCCATCACCCGCATCTGCGCCGCGTACGGCATGCGGGACGTGCAGGTCGATGTCACCTACAACTCGATCACGGTCTCGTTCCACCTGAGCGGCGAGGTCTGGCCCGAGACGCTCGTGCGGGTCGTGCGCGTCGCCGCCCCCGACCACGCCAAGCTGCAGAGAGTGCAGGCCCTGGTCGCCGACATCGACGACGGACTGGATCTCGAATCGGCCCGCTCGACGTTCCGCGCCCTGCGGCGCGTGCCCTTCGGCTACCAGCAGCCGGTGGTCATCGTGGCACGAGCGCTGCTCGCCGTCGGAGTGAGCATCATGCTCGGGGCCTCGCCGCTCATCGTCGGGCTCACGTTCATCGCGGCGCTCTGCGCGGCGTTGACCCAGGCCGGCCTCGCGCGCGTGCGCGTTCCGCTGTTCTTCAGTCAGATCGCCGGAGGGTTCGTCACCACGGTCGTCGCGGTCGCCGTCTCGGCCCTCGGGGCCGCCGGCATCGAGCCCTTCGTCGGCATCCGACCATCGATCATCGTCGCGTCGGGAATCGTGCTCATGCTCGCCGGACTCACCGTGGTGGGGGCCGCTCAGGATGCGATCGACGGATTCGCGCTCACCGCAGGCGGACGCATCCTCGATCTGACGATGCAGACGCTCGGAGTCGTGATCGGCATCCTCGTCGGCCTCGAACTCGGCAGCGTGCTCGGCTTCACGATGGGTCTGCCCGATGACCCGGCCCCGTTCGGTCCGCTCCTGAACCAGTTCGCGGGGGCGATCATCATCGCGATCGCCGTCGCCGTCTTCAACGGCGCGGGTCTTCGGATCATCCTCGTCAGCGCGCTGCTCAGCGCCGTCACCATCGCCGGCTATTCGACGATGGTCGGTCTGAACCTGCATCCGGCTGCGGCGAGCGCGATCGGCGCCCTGCTCGCGAGCTTCATCGGGATGCTGATCGCGGTGAAGCTGCACGTCCCGTCGGTCGCGGTCACCACGGCCGCGATCGTGCCGCTCGTGCCCGGTGTCGCGGTGTTCCAGGGCCTGCTCGAGATGATCCACGCGGCAGGGTCGGCATCCGGGGTCGTCGGCATCGGCGGCTCTCTGGTCGATGCCGCGGTGATCGGAATCGCACTGGCTTCGGGCGCATCGCTCGGCCTGTATCTAGGAACGCCCGTGCGCGCCACCCTCAGCAGCGTCGCGAAGAACCGGGCGCGGGTCGTCCGGCGCTGAGCCGAACGACGCGCGCGCCTCAGACCTGGGGTCCGAGCGCGCCGCCGCCGGGCTCCCCCGCGGCGTCGCCCTTCAACTCGACGAGGATGGTGTGCGTCGACGTCGCCCCCGTGTTCTCTCCCCAGTGGCGTTGGGCCGGCAGCCAGACGGCCTGACCCGCGGTCAACGACGTGTCGAAGGTGCGCTCCCCCGCTGACAGACGGCGCGAGAAATCGCTGAGGGTCACCATCACGCTGTTCGGATGATCGTGAGGAGTCGTGCGGTCGCCCGGCTCATCCGTGTACTCGAGCACGCGCACGAGATCGTTCTCCCAGAGCGTGCGGTAGTGATCGGGGTTGGTGACAGTGGGATCGTCGGTGACCATGCGGTCACAGTACGCCCCGATATTCCGCGCCGACAGGGGTACTTCGCGCAGCCGCGCGCGTCAGGCGTCGGCGCGCACGGTCTCGAGCGACGGGTAGTCCGTGTATCCCTCGGCCGTGCGTCCGTAGAACAGCGCGGGGCGCGGCTCGTTGAGCTCGGCGTCCTGACGCCAGCGCTCGACGAGGTCGGGGTTCGCGATCACCGGACGGCCCGCTGCCACGGCGTCGGCCCACCCCTCCGAGACGAGCATCTCGGCCTCGTCGCGGGTGGTCTGCGCGGCGAATCCGGAGTTGACGATCAGCGGGGCACCGGCCGTGCGGCGGATGCGCTGCACGAGCTCGCTGGTCGGCACGGCACTGAGCACGTCGATGAATGCGAGGCCGAGCGGTGCGAGGCCCTCGGCGACGGCGAGGTAGGTGGCGAGTGCGTCGGCGTCGTCCTCCTCGAGGACGCCCTGGATGTTGTGCTGCGGCGACAGACGGATGCCGGTGCGGTCGGCCCCGACCGCCTCAGCCACCGCCGACGTGACCTCGATCGCGAACCGCGCGCGGTTCTCGGGCGATCCGCCGTACTGATCGTCACGGATGTTCGACACCGGCGAGAGGAACTCCTGCACGAGGTAGCCGTTCGCGCCGTGCACCTCGACGCCGTCGAAGCCCGCGGCGATCGCGTTGCGTGCGGCCTGCACGAACTGCTCGACGACCATCGGGATCTCGTCGAGCGTGAGAGCGTGAGCGACCGGCATGCCGACCTTGCCGACCGGGGTGTGCGTCTGGCCGGGGGCGGCGAGCGCGCTCGGGCCCACGACTCGCGGCTCACCGGAGATCTCGGGGTGCGAGACGCGGCCGCCGTGCATCAGCTGCATGACGATCGTGCCGCCGGCCTCGTGCACGGCGTCGGCGATCCGCCGCCATCCGTCGATCTGCGCGGGAGTGACGATGCCGGGCTGCCCGGAGTACGACTTGCCCTCGGCAGCCGGCCACGTGCCCTCGGAGATGATGAGACCCTGGCCCGCGCGCTGGCGGTAGTACTCCACCATCGTCTCGGTGGGCACACCGTCGTCGTCCGCACGGGTGCGGGTGAGCGGCGCCATGACGACGCGGTTGGACAGCGGGAGGGCGCCGAAGACGGCCGATTCGAAGAGGGTCACGCTCAGGGACAAGCGCCCTGGGGTGCCGAGTATTCCCCTGCGGAGATACGCAGACCGGATGCTCAGTCGGCGACGCGGCCGTACATCTCCCCCACGGGCACCGCGACCTCGAGCACATTGCCCGGCTGGGCGAGCGGGCAGGCCCACGCCGGGTCGTAGGCGCACGAGGGGTTGTAGGCGAAGTTGAAGTCGAGCACGATCGTGCCGCGCTCGGCATCCGACCCGAGGTCGGCGCCCTTGATCGTGTCGATCAGATAGCGGCCGCCTCCGTAGGTTCCTCCCGGACGACCGGCGAGAGCGTCGCGCACGGGGATGAAGATCCCGCCGCCGTAGGTCGTCAGACGCCACACGTCGAGCGACCCGGTGTCGGGGACCTCGACCCTGCCGATGCGCTCGAAGGGAACCACGCCGTCGGTGCCGGTCGCGAACTCGAAGCCCCCGGGCTCGGCCTCGAGGATCGGCAGCTCGAAGCGCCACTGCGGATCGTACGACGCGATCGGGAGCCCTTCGAACAGCGGTCGATCGTCGGCCATCAGCGGGGTCGCCGCATGGTGCAGCAGCAGGTCGTCGCGCTCGATGCGCCAGAGCTCGTGCGCGTCTTCGGCGGAGTCCGCCCGACGCACGGCGTCGTAGAGGGCGAAGACACGGCGTCGCCAGTCGACGACCTCTGCGGCGGTGCGGGCTTTCGTGAGCGTCATGTGGTTCAGGCTACGCGGCTCGCGCCCCCGGGTTCACACGTCGGTGTCGCGCGGCAGCACCGTGAGCACGCGTTCGATGTGGTCTCGGAACTCGACCAGGTAGTCGCGGAGGAAGGTCGCGGTGCCCTCGTTGTGGACCGTCCCGTCATCGGCGAAGGTATCGGGCGAGAACTGGATGTAGGCCTCGGGCGCCGTCATCTGACGGGCGTTGCAGAAGCTCAGCACCCCGCGCAGGCTCTGCTGGGCGACCGCCGTGCCGATCGCGCCCACCGAGGCGCCGATCACCGCGGCGGGGATGTGGTCGAAGGAGTTCTGCCCCCACGGCCGCGACGCCCAGTCGATCGCGTTCTTGAGGCCGCCGGGGATCGAGCGGTTGTACTCGGGCGTCACGAAGAGCACGGCATCCGCCGAGGCGATGGACTCCTTCAGATCGACGGCCACCGCGGGGTAGTCGGCGTCATAGTCCTGGCTGTAGAGAGGGAGGTCTCGGATCGGGATCTCGAAGAACTCGAGATCATCCGGCGCCAGCCTGATCAGCGCCGTCGCGAGGATGCGGTTGATCGAGGTGGACGAGAGGCTTCCGACGAAGTATCCGACCCTGTATGCCATGACTGTTCCTCATTCCCCTAGTCGTGAGATCAGTCTCGTCCGGGCTCGCGTCTGCGTCCAGCCCCCGTGGCGAATGGTCCGCCGCCTTCGGCTCAGTCGCCGAAGGCGGCGAGCAGCTCCGCGAAGTGGTCGAGATCCTCGGCCGTCCAGCGGCGCAGCCTCTCGCCGAGGCGCTCTTCGTACCGAGCGCGGGCGAGGGCCACCCGCTCCTGCGCCAGCTCCGTGGCGACGAGCACCCGCGCGCGGCGATCGTCCGGGTCGGGGACGCTCTCGACGAGACCGAGCTGCTCGAGTTGGCGCACGTGCCGGCTGACGGCCGACTTGTCGGTCTGCAGGCGCTCGATGATGGCGCCGGCCGAGGTCGCCTTGCCGGTGGCGATCGACGTGAGCACCTGGTATCCGAGAGGTTGCAGGTCGGGATGCACGGTGGTCGCGGCTTCGCGCCAGCTCACCCGGATGCGGGCGAAGAGCCTGCCCAGCTCGTGCTCGACCCTCGAGATCGCCTGATCGAGGTCAGGGGTTGCGGCGCCGTCTATCGGGGCGACTTCGTCGGACGAGGCACTCATGCTCGCCAGCTTACGATGAAGCCCCGCCGGCGCTGTGCCGGCGGGGCTTCGATCAGATCACCGACTCGCGATCCGTTCGCACGATCACTTGTCGAGCAGACCTGCGGTGGTGAGCCATTCTTCCGCCGCGGTCGCGGCCGACGCCTTCTCGTCGCCCTCGACCCGTTCGCGCAGATCGATGAGGTCGTCGGTGGTGAGCTTCGCGGAGATCGCATTGAGCACCTCGGCGAGCTTGTCGGTGTAGATGTCCTTCGAGAGCAGCGGGATGACGTTCTGCGCCGAGATCATGTTCTCCGGGTCCTCGAGGACGACGAGGTCCTCCGACTTGATCGCCGGCGACGTCGTGTAGATGTCGGCAACCTGCACCGTGCCGTCGACGAGCGCCTGCACCGTGTCGGGACCGCCGAAGTCCTCGTACGGGACGAACGTGACCTGTCCCGCTTCGACGCCCACGCCGTAGACGTCGCGCAGCCCCGGGATCCCGTAGCCGAGTTCGCCGAACTGCGGGTTCGACGCCAGGGAGAACGGCTCGAGAGCCTTCAGGTCGCCGATGGCCGTCAGGTCGTTGTCCTCGGCGGTCTTCTTCGTCACCACGTAGGCGTCCTTGTCCTCGGCCTCGGCCGAGTCGAGCACCTGCAGGTCGTCCGCGCCCACCGCATCCGGCAGCGCCGCATCGACGTCCTCGGTCGTCCGCTCCTCGTACGCCGTGTCGTAGTACGCCAGCAGGTTGCCGTTGTACTCCGGGATGAGGTTGATGGACCCGTCCTGCAGCGCGGGGATCGTCTGCTGGCGCGGACCGATGTTGAACTTGGTCGAGACGTCGAAGCCCTCGGCCTCGAGCGCCTGCGCGTAGATCTCGCCGAGGATCTCGCTCTCGGGGAAGGCGAAGGAGCCGACGACGATCGCGTCGCCCTCGGCGGCGTCACCGCCCGAGGACGTCGGGTCGGCGGTCGCGCAGCCGGCGAGCGCGACGGTGGTGCTGACGGCGAGCAGGCAGGCCGTCAGCCAGGTCTTACGGGCTCGAGAGGTCATGCGGGGGTCCTTTCGTCGACGATCGGCGCCACAGCGGCCTCCGACCTGTTTCGCTGCACACTGCGGAGGGGACGGCTCGTCTGCCCCCGAGTACGGGTGAGGCGCTGGAGGAGCGCGAAGACGCCGTCGACGCTCAGCGCGAGAACGGTCACCAGGAGCGCCCCGCCGAGGATCACGGTGTAGTCGTTGAGGCCGATGCCCGACGAGATGATCCGCCCGAGGCCGCCGAGTCCGACGTACGACGCGATCGTCACGGTCGCGATGACCTGCAGCGTGGCCGAGCGGATCCCGCCGATGATCACCGGCAGCCCGAGTGGGATCTCGACCTTGCGGAGGATCTGCATCTCGGTCATCCCGATCGCGCGCGCCGCATCGATCGACTCGCGGCTGACGCTCTCGAGCCCGGCGTAGGCACCGGCGAGCAGCGACGGGATCGCCAGCAGCACGAAAGCGACGACGGAGCCGACGAGGACGGCCGGAGTGGTGCTGAGACCGGAGCGCAGCACCATCGTGAGGAAGAACAGGAGCCCGAGCGTCGGGAGAGCGCGCATCGCACCGGTGAAGCCGATCACGAACTGGCGACCGTGCCCGGTGTGCCCGATGTAGAAGCCGAGCGGCAGAGCGATCAGCATCGCGATGACGAGCGAGACGCCCGAGTAGATGAGGTGCTCGACGAGTCGGTCGCCGATGGGCAGCGGGCTCTGCGAGCCCGGCACCCAGTTGGCGGGGTCGAGGATCCAGGCGATGGCGTCGAGGAAGAAGTTCATCGGACACCGGCCCCCGGGGGCGCGAGCACCCGACGGGTGCTGACACTGTCGGTCGCGGGGTCGGGGTCGGTCGGTGCGCCGCTCGTGCCGCGCACGCCGGCGGCGCGGCTCCAGGGCATGAGGACCCGCCCGATCGCCACGAGGATCAGGTCGAAGACGAGAGCGATGAGCAGGCTCATGACGATCCCGACGACGACCTCCTCGAGGATGCCGCGCTGCTTGCCGTTCTGGAAGAGGTAGCCGAGATTCTCCGAGCCGATGATCACGCCCACCGAGACGAGGGCGATGGTCGACACGGAGACCACGCGGAGGCCGGCGATCAGCACGGGCCCGGCGAGAGGGAACTCGACGCGCCAGAACCGGCCGCTGCGCGAGAAGCCGATGGCCTTCGCCGACTCGATGATCGACCGATCGACCGATCCGAAGGCGTCGGTCGCCGAGCGCAGCATGATCGCGACCGCGTAGATCGTCAGCGCCACGACCAGGTTCGTGTCATCGAGGATCCGGGTGCCGAGGATGACCGGCAGGATGACGAAGAGCGGCAGGGACGGGATCGTGTAGAGCAGGCTGCCCGTCGTGATGATGAACGTCCGGGCGACGCGATTGCGGCTGGCCACCCAGCCCAGCGGCACCGCGATCAGGAAGCCGAGGATGATCGGAATGATCGCCAGACGCACGTGATTGATCGTCAGATCGACGATCAATCCGAGGTTGGAGGCGATCCAGTTCATCCGAAGTACCGTTCTTTACGGTCTTGGGACGCCGAATCGCGAAGTCAAGACATTCGACTGAACCACAGAATATCGCTCTCGACAACCCGGGCCGACACGTCGCGTGATCGGCCCGGGCTCTCGGTCAGACCTCTGAGAGCAGACGGAACACCTTGGATGCCGCGTGGATCTCGTCCTGCGTGAGCTCGGCCACGACCGTGCGCAGGCGCGAGGCGTGGTCGCTGCGCAGCTCGGTGAGGGCGGAGCAGGCCGACGGCGTCGCCGTCAGGACCCGCAGCCGGCCGTCACGCTCGTCCGGCCTCGACTCGATCAGGCCCAGCTCCTCCAGCATCCGCACCTGGCGACTGATGACGGACTTGTCCATCTCGAAGCGCTCGGCGAGCTCGTGAGCGCTGGCGGAGCCCGCCCGATCGATGAAGGTCAGCAGCTTGTAGCCGCCCACCTGCAGCTCGGGGTCGATGCGCGCCGCCGACTCCCTCCAGAGCGTCCGAGTCCTCGCGAAGATGAGGTTCAGATGCGTCTGGAGGTCGCCGAGGGCGGTGTCGACGTCGGCGGGCGCCGCCGCTTCGGAGGTGACCATGTCAGCGCCCCGACTCCCGCTCGTCGCGCTCGAGCACGGTCGTCACCGAGCCGGTCGAGGGTGAGGCGGACTCGGTGCCCGAGATGCGGATGGCTCCGGTCGACATGGTGGCGCCGACCTCGGCCTCGGAGACCTCGAGAACGGACTCCTCGGCCTGCTCGCGCAGCTGCTCGGCGGCGTTCTTCGTCGACAGCGGCTTGTTCCTGATGAACGCGATCGCGATGATGGCGATCACTGCGAGCGGAATGGCGATGATGAACGCATCCGCGATGCCGTGGCCGTATGCTCCCTCGACGATCGCGCGGATCGTGTCGGGCAGCTGAGAGACCTTGGGCACATCGCCAGAGGCGAGGTGCTTCAGCGCGTCGATCTCATCGGGCGTCGTGGGAGTGAATCCCTCGAGCGCGTCGGAGATGTAGTTGCCGACGCTGGTCGAGAGCGAGGCGCCCATGACCGTCACGCCGATGGTGCCGGCGATCGTGCGGAAGAAGTTGACGTTCGACGAGGCGGCGCCCAGCTGCTGCGGCGCGGTGTCGTTCTGCACGATGAGCGTGAGGTTCTGCATGACCATGCCGAGACCTGCGCCGAGCACGAACATGTAGGTCGCGACCAGCGGGAACGGGGTGTCGTAGCGCAGGGTCGCCATCAGGCTGACGCCGATCGTGGTCAGCACGGAGCCTGTGAGCATCCATCCCTTCCACTTGCCGAAGCGGCTGACGAGCTGGCCGATGATGATCGACGCACCCATCTGTCCGACGATCATCGGGATCGTCATGAGGCCGGACTCGGTCGGTGTGGCACCGCGGGCGAGCTGGAAGTACTGGGCGAGGAACACCGAGGTCGCGAACATCGAGACGCCGATGGCGATCGACGCGATGACCGACAGCGTGAAGGTCCGGTTGCGGAACAGCGACATCGGCACGATCGGTTCCTTGACGAAGAACTCGACGGTGATGAACGCGGCGATCGCGACACCCGCGGTGACGGCGAGCATGATGCTGGTCGAGGAGTCCCAGTCGAACTGGCTGCCGCCCATCGAGACCCAGATGAGCAGGGTCGAGACGCCGACTGCGAGCAGCACGATGCCGAAGTAGTCGATCGACACCTTGCGGTCGCGCTGGGGCTTGGGCAGGTGCAGGGTGAACTGCAGCAGCACGAGGGCGAGGATGGCGAAGGGCACGCCGACGAAGAAGTTGGAGCGCCAGCCCCAGACGTCGGTGAGGAGTCCGCCGAGCAGCGGGCCGCCGATGGTGCCGAGGGCCATGATTCCGCCGACCACGCCCATGTACTTGCCGCGCTCGCGCGGCGAGATGATGAGGGCGACCGCGATCATCACGAGCGACATCAGTCCGCCGACGCCGATGCCCTGGATCACGCGGACCGCGATGAGCATGTTGGTGTCGGTCGAGAAGCCGGCGATCACGGTGCCGACCGTGAAGATGATCAGCGACAGCTGCACGAGGATCTTGCGATCGACGAGGTCGGCGAGCTTGCCCCAGATGGGGGTCGAGACGGCGGTCGCGAGGAGGCTGGCGGTGATGACCCAGGTGTACTGCGACTGGGTGCCGCCGAGGTCGGCGATGATGACCGGCATGGAGGTCGACACCACGGTGCCCGAGAGCACGGCGACGAACATGCCGACGACGAGGCCCGAGATCGCGGTGAAGACCTCGCGAGGCGAGCGCACCGCGTCGCCTGAGGAGGTGGGTGAGATGTGTGTCACAGTGGAGAGCTCCTGTGTAGAAAGTTGATAAGAGTCAACTATACGCCTATTGGTTGCGAAAGTGCAACTGTAGACCGGAGGCAACCATCTGTCGATGGAGTGGGACGCTAGCCGCGGCTCTCGTCCTTGGTCGGCTCGACGACGCGCTGGTCCAGAGACCACGACGCGAGCAGCGCGAGACGCTCGGCCGAGGGCGAGCCCGGCTCGGCCGAGTAGATCAGCAGCACGTTGCCCGGCTCGGCGGTGATCGCGAGCTCCTCGTACGCCAGGGTCAGCTCGCCGACGAGCGGATGCCGGAACCGCTTCGTGCCCGCGCCGTGGATGCGCACATCGTGCGCCGCCCACAGCCGGCGGAACGTCTCGCTGCGCGTCGACAGCTCGCCGACGAGATCCTGCAGACCCTTGTCGTGCGGATCCCGCCCGGCTTCGGCTCGCATGATCGCGACGCACATCTCGGCGAAGAGATCCCAGTCGGGATAGAAGTCGTGCGCTGCCGGGTCGAGGAACTGGAAGCGCGCGAGATTCGGGGTGCGGCCGCCGTCGCCGATCACCGGCGAATAGAAGGCTCGGGCGAGATCGTTCGTGGCGACCAGGTTCTGGTGGGGGTCGCGGACGAACGCGATCGCATCGGTGATCGACGACAGCGCCCACTGCAGGCTGGGTCGTGCAGCCCCGGGCTTCGCCGACCGGCGACGCGAGCGGCCGCTCGACGGGATGCCGTCGGCGGCGCGGGCGAGATCGAGCAGATGCGCGCGCTCGGCGTCGTCGAGTCGAAGGGCTGACGCGAGCGCGTCGAGCACCGCGGCGGAGGCGCCGGCGATCGCGCCGCGCTCGAGCTTCGCGTAGTACTCGACGCTGACTCCGGCGAGCGCTGCGGCCTCACTGCGCCGCAGGCCGGCGACACGTCGGTTCCCGCCGGCCGGGATGCCGACCGACTCGGGCGCGACGCGCGCGCGGCGGGTCATCAGGAACTCGCGGACCTCGGATCTGTTGTCCATGCTCAGGACGCTACCCCCGACCGTGCTTCGCAGGGAGGTTCTCGCAGTACACCCCTCGACAGGGACTCCCTCGGAGCACCCGACAGGCGCAGAGTGGACAGCATGACATCCGCAGCCCGCCACTCCGTCGACCGGGTGCTCCCCGCCCTGCTGCTTCTGCTGACCGTCTTCGGGCCGATCTCGATGGACCTCTACCTGCCCGCTCTTCCGGCCCTCACGGCAGCGCTGGGCGCCGCCACGTCGGTCGCGCAGCTCACCGTGACCGCCTGCCTCATCGGTCTGGCGGCCGGTCAGCTCATCGCCGGGCCGGTGTCGGATCGATACGGCCGCCGCGGCGTCCTGCTCATCGGCATCGTGGCGTACATCGTCACGTCGATGCTGTGCGCGATCAGTCCGACGGTCGAGCTGCTGATCGCCGCCCGATTCGTGCAGGGACTCGCCGGCGGCGTCGGCATCGTGATCGCCCAGGCGGCCGGGCGTGACGTCTTCTCCGGCGGGACGCTGATCCGCTTCTACGCGCGGCTCACCGTCGTCGGCGGCTTCGCGGCGATCGTCGGCCCGCTGCTCGGGGGCCTCCTCAACACGATCATCGACTGGCGGGGACTCTTCGTCTTCCTCGCCGTCATCGGCGCCGTCATCCTGATCATCGCGCTCGCGCGGTTCGGGGAGACCCTGCCGATCGAGGCACGGACGACCGGCGGTCTGACCCGCACCCTGAGCGACTATCGGACGCTCCTGCGAGACCGCGTCTTCGTCGGCGCCGTCCTGAATCAGGGGCTGATGTACGCCGCGCTCTTCGCCTACCTGTCCGGCGCGACGTTCGTGCTGCAGGACATCTACGGCCTGTCGCCCCTCGGCTACGCCCTCGCGTTCGGCGCGAACTCCGCGGGATTCATGGTCTTCGGCCACCTGGCCGGCCGATTCTCCGAACGAGGGCACGTGCACGCCGTCCTCGCCGCCGGTGTCGTGGTCGCGACCGCCGGCGCTCTCGGCCTGCTCGCCGCCGGACTCACGACGATGCCGCTGTGGGTCGTGCTCGCGTCGCTGTTCGCCCTCGCCGCGGGCGTCTCCATCTCGTCTCCCCCGGCCACGACCCTCGCTCTGGTCGGATACCCGCAGATCGCCGGCACCGCCTCGTCGCTTCTCGGGATGGTGCGGTTCGGCTTCGGGGGCATCGCCGCCCCGCTCGTCGGCGTCGCCGGTGCCTTGAGCATCCTGCCGCTCGGCGTGGTCACCGTCTCCGCGACCGTGCTCGCGGCCGTCACCCTGGTGCTGATCGGCACCGCACGCGGGCGCACGCCACGGCACTCGCCGCACACGACCTCATCCGCCGCCCTCACCCACTGAAGGAGAACATCATGAGCACAGACACCGTCAGCACCCGCACCATGCGCGCCGTCGTCATGCACGCCCCCGGAGACGTCCGCGTCGAGGAGGTCCCCCGCGCTTCCGTCGTCGAGCCGACGGATGCGGTCATCCGCGTCACCGCCGCCTGCATCTGCGGCTCGGACCTCTGGCCCTACCGCGGCATCGAGCCGGTGGACCACCCCACACCGATGGGTCACGAGTACATCGGCGTCGTCGAGGAGGTCGGCGACGAGGTCCGTGACATCGCGGTCGGCGACTTCGTCGTGGGATCGTTCGTCGCGTCCGACAACACGTGCGAGATCTGCCAGGCGGGATTCCAGTCGCGCTGCATCCACCAGGTCATGATGGGCGGCGTCGGCACCCAGTCCGACTACGCCCGCATCCCTCTCGCCGACGGCACTCTCGTCGCCGTCGAGGGCGATCCGACCCCCGCGCAGACGCGCAGCCTGCTCGCGGCATCCGACGTCCTGGGCACCGGATGGTTCGCCGCCGTGGCCGCCGAGGCGGGGCCGGGCAAGACCGTCGCCGTGGTCGGCGACGGAGCCGTCGGCCTGCTCGCGATCCTCGCGGCCAGGCAGCTCGGAGCCGAGCGGGTCATCGCGATGTCCCGCCACGCCGACCGTCAGGCTCTGGCGACGAAGTTCGGGGCCACCGACATCGTCGAGGAGCGCGGCGACGCAGGCGTCGCGAAGATCAAAGAGCTCACCGGAGGGTACGGCGCCCACTCCACCGTCGAGGCGGTCGGCACCCAGGAGTCGATGATGCAGGCGATCCACGCCACGCGTCCGGGTGGACACGTGGGGTACGTCGGCGTGAGCCACGGCGTCGAGCTCGACGGCCTGGACCTGTTCTTCTCGACCGTCAGCCTTCTGGGCGGGCCGGCGCCGGTGCGCCGCTTCCTGCCCCAGCTGATCGACCTCATCATGACCGATCAGATCGATCCGGGGGCCGTCTTCGATCTGACGCTGCCGATCGAGCAGGCAGCCGAGGGCTACAGGGCCATGGACGAGCGCCGCGCCACCAAGGTGCTGCTCACCACCGACTGATCGGAACCCCCGACGGCGGCGGGCGCCTTTCTCGTGCCCTCCGCCGTCGGCGAAGGAAACTCGCGGTCAGCGTGCCGTCGCGGCCGACCCGTCGAGGTCGAGGTCCACATCGACGTACCAGTCGCTGTGGCCGCCGTGCTCTCCCGAGTCCGGAGAATCGGGATAGAGGCGGTGCGCCTGCAGCTTCGCCGCGTGCTCGCTGAAGTCGGGCTCGTCGTCATCGAACTCGTGCGGCCCGACCAGCAGGTCGTTGCCCACGCCGATCACGAGGTCGGCGCAGTCCTCGCGCCCGCCGACGAGGATGGGGATCTCGACGGCGTCGGCCTCCCCCTCTTTGGCGACGGCTGCGGCGAGAGTCACGAGAGAGTCCGCCACGTCATCCGTGGTCACCAGCTGCTGGCCTGCGTACGAGACGATCTTCATGGATCCATCCTGGCCGACTCGGCCGATCCGCGGTGCAGGGTTGCGCGGCGGCGCACGGTTCGATATGCGGGCGAAGCCCGACCGGCGGGATCAGCTCACATCCGGGCGTAGCGGGCGCGGGCGAAGCAGAACAGGCCGTACAGAGCGAGGCCGGCACCGACCACCCACAGGATGACGGCGCCGAACGGGAGTCCGGCCAGAGCGCGCAGCGCCGAGTCCAGGCCGCCGGCGGTCTCGGGGTCATGCGTGAGCGCCGCGATGACGAACAGCACACCCGCGACCCCGACCGCGATGCCCTTGGCGACATAGCCGGCCGTTCCGAAGGCGGCGATGCCGGATCGCGCTTTTCCGGACGGCACGGACAGATGCTCCATGAACGCGCGAGTGATGCCCCGGACGACGAAGGCGACGCCGACGGCCGCCACTCCGAGCCCGACGAGCACGAGGAGCACGACGCCGGCCGGCACCGCGAGCAGCTTCGCGCTGAACGACTGGGAGGATTCGGACGACTGCGACTGGCCCCCGAGCGCATAGACCAGAGCCGTCGCGCCGATCGCGAGATAGGCGACAGCCGTGCCGAGGAACTTCGCCCGGTGCGCCCACTTCTTCTTCGCGTCGGGATCGCGCTCGACGACCGCCTCGGCGATCTGCCAGATCGCGAGAGCGAGCAGGCCGAGCACGATCAGCCACAGCAGGAACACGCCGGCGGGAGACTCCTGGATCTGCTGCATGGCACCGCCCTGATCGGCGTTCTCGCCGCCGCCGCCGGTCGCGATCGAGATCGCGATGCCCCCGATGAGGATGTGCAGGATGCCGAGCACGACGTAGCCGACGCGCGCGAGGACGCGGAAGGCGGTCGAGTCCTGGGCGGCTCTCGCGGTGGAGGCGGCCGAGTCGCGAGTGTTCATGGATTCACGGTGCTTTCGATCGGTTCTTCGGAGGTGTCGGGAGTGGGTGTCGCAGACGCGAGGCGCCGCGCACGGATCGCCTCCATGCACGCCCAGACGAATGTCGCGACGGCGACGCCCTCGAGCATTCCCGCGACGACGTCGCTCAGCCAGTGGGCATGCAGGTAGGTGCGGCTCCACATCATGAGGAGCACCCACACGACGCCCACGACCCAGACCCATCGACGACGGAGCACCAGTGCGAGGACGACCACGACGGTCGTGGCGACAGCCGTGTGCCCGGATGGAAAGGACGTCGCGACGCTCTCGGCGAGCGAGTCCGCCGGTCGCGTGCGCCCGATCACTGCCGCCATGGTCGCGCCGATCGCCACGACGGCGACCATCGCGATCGCCAGCGTCGCGGCATCCCACCGCCGACCGCGCCAGATGAGCGCAGCGATCAGCAGCGCTCCGACGACGATCATGCCGATGGTGCCGCCGACCACTGCCGGGACCCAGGCGACGACGACCCAGATGTCGCTGGTCAGCGCGACCATGAGGTCGTGCCACCAGACGTCGATCGCGAGCGGCTCGTGACCGCCGAGGGCGACCACCGCCCGCAGCACGACGAAGGCGAGGGTCGCTGCGACACCGACGACGATCGCGCCGGTGCCGCGCTGCACCTCGGTCACGCCGACATCAGGCGAGGGGCTCGTTGTCGCGCATGCTGCGACGGGTCACGCGGTCGCCGGTCGCCGGGTCGACGGCGGTGCGGTCGACGGTCTCGGTGCGACGGCTGCGCATCGTGAGGATGAGGCTGATCAGGAAGACGACGACTCCTGCGCCCATGAGGATGTAGCCGATCAGATCGAGATCGACGTAGCCGCCGGTGTCGATGTTGAGTGCGAAGACCAGGATCGCTCCGATGACGAAGAGCGCGATGCCGCTGCCGATGCCCATATGTCCATTCCTCTCCGAGACCGCGTCCGCGGTCTCGCGACGACCAGAATATGGTCAACACCGATTGAGTCAATACCCGTGGACACGTCCATCATCCCGTGATATGGATGGGAACGATGACTGATCTCGAACGCCGCGTGGCGATCTTCGCCGCACTCGCTGATCAGACGCGCCTGCGCATCGTCGACCTGCTCACCCTCGGCGACCTCTCGTCGTCGGAGATCGGCACGACGCTCGACCTGAGATCGAATCTGATCGCCCACCATCTCGGCGTCCTCGAGTCCGCGCGCATCATCACGCGCACGCGCTCGGAGTTCGACAGGCGGCGCAGCTACATCGGGCTCCGCCCCGAGGTGTTCGACACGCTCGCACCGCCGAGCGTCGCTCCCCCGCGCCGGGTGCTGTTCGTGTGCACCGCGAACTCGGCACGATCGCAGCTCGCCGAGGTCATCTGGCGCGACATGAGCGCGATCGACGTGGCCTCCGCCGGCACCCAGCCCGCCTCCGCGGTGAACCCCGAGGCGCTGGCGACAGCCGAACGCCACGGGCTGATCATCGACCCGGCGCGGCCACCCCGCCACGTCGACGAGGTGCGCACCGACGACGACCTGGTGATCACGGTGTGCGACGACGCGCACGAGCGGATGCTCACGGGCGACGACCTGCACTGGTCCGTGCGGGATCCTGCCAGGGTCGGCACGGCCGCCGCCTTCGAGAGCGCCTTCGACACGCTCTGCCAGAGGATCCGCGCACTGTCGTCGCGGCTGATCGCGGCCTGACAGCCCCGGCCCGGATGTCCCCGGCCCGTGCGACGATCTGCACGTCGACGGGAGAACACGATGCGGGGCGAAGCCACCGTGCTGCACGCCGATCTCGACGCGTTCTACGCCTCGGTCGAGCAGCGCGATGCGCCCGCTCTGCGCGGCCGGCCCGTCATCGTCGGCGGAGGCGTGGTGCTGGCGGCGAGTTACGAGGCCAAGGCCCGAGGGGTGCGCACTGCGATGGGCGGCCGCCAGGCGCTCGAGCTCTGCCCGGATGCCGTCGTCGTCCCGCCGCGCATGGAGGCGTACTCGGCGGCGAGCAAGGACGTGTTCGCGATCTTCCGCGACACGACCCCGCTCGTGGAGGGCCTCTCGATCGACGAGGCCTTTCTCGAGGTCGGCGGGCTGAGGCGCATCGTCGGCACCCCCGAAGAGGTCGCAGTGCGGCTGCGGAATCGGGTGCGCACCGAGGTCGGCCTGGCCATCTCGGTGGGCGTGGCGCGCACCAAGTTCCTCGCCAAGGTCGCCAGCGCGGTCAGCAAACCCGATGGGCTGCTCGTGGTCGAACCCGACCGGGAGGAGCAGTTCCTGCTGCCGCTGCCGGTCGAGCGCCTGTGGGGCGTCGGGGCGGTGACGGCCGAGAAGCTGCACCGCTACGGGGTGCACACGGTCGGTCAGCTGGCGGAGCTCGAGGCGGCGACGGCCGAGCGGGTGCTGGGCAAGGCTGCGGGCTCGCACCTGCACGCCCTCGCCCGCCTGCGCGACCCGCGCCCGGTCGACACGACCCGGCGCCGCGGCTCGATCGGCTCGCAGCGCGCCCTCGGCTCGCGCGCCCGCACAGCGGACGAGCTCGACCTCTTCCTCACGCAGATCATCGACCGGCTCGCCCGCCGGCTCCGCGACGGCGAGCGCGTCTGCCGCACGGTCGTGCTGCGCCTTCGTTACGGGGACTTCGCCAAGGCGACCCGATCACGCTCTCTCCGAGTGCCGACCGATCGCACCGCGATCCTGCTCGACGTCGCGCGGACGCTGCTCGCCGCGGCCTGGCCCGAGATCGAGGCGCGGGGCATCACCCTCATCGGGATCTCGCTGTCGCAGCTCGACCGCGCCGAGAACGCGCCACCCGAACTGCCGATCGACTGGGGCGACGACGAACGACTCGACACGGTGCTCGACACCCTGCGCGGTCGCTTCGGCGCGGCATCCGTCTCGCGCGCCGCTCAGCTGGGGCGCGACCCGGGGTGGTCGAGTCCGATCCTCCCCGAGCACGAGTGAGCGCTCGACGTCAGAGCTGGTCGAGCACCAGTTCGCCGCGCGAGTTCAGCTGATCCATCATGTGGGCGACCCGTTTGGGGTCGATCGCGGGCATCGTCGGGTCATCGAACTCGAGCACCAACGGGATACTGGGGTGCACCCAGATGGTCATGCGGCCGGACGATGCCTCGGGCTTCGAGAGCCAGGTCATCATGAAGCTCTCATTGCGGCGCAGCTTCGTGCCGATCACGATCTTCACGTGCGCCAGAGTGGCGTCCTCGATCTCGATCGCGGGCCGCGAGCTGTTGTACTCCAATTTCCCCATGATGAGAACTGTACGCTCAGCGGAACCGATCGGGACCGCCCCACCCTCCGACCCATGCCTCCACGTGCGGGTTCGAGCGCAGCAGATGCACGCCTTCCGCGCGGACGGTCAGGGTCTCGAATCCCTCTGCCGTGCCCCATCGCGCGGCTCGCCGCAGCGCTCGTCGCGAGTGCAGCACACCGGCGGACGAGCCGGCGGAGTCGACGAGATCGACGGTGCCGACGTCACCCGCACCGAGGCCCGCGACGAGCTCGGCGATCCCTGCCGACTCGAGGACCACGACCGGGCGGTCGAGCTCCCAGAGCACCCTGGCCTCAGGCTCGTCGCCGTCGCCGTCGCCGTCGCCGTCGATCACGATGCGCGGGTCGTCGATGTCGAGTCCGGACGTCGCATCGAGCATCACGCGCGACCGCGGGAACGCGGTGAGGATCGAGTCCACCGCGATGAACAGCGCCTCCCGGGTGTGCGTGCCGCGCAGCCGGACGACGAGATCCGGGACCGCCGACAGCAGTCCCCGCGGAGCCGAGCCGTCGACCGGGATCGACGAGACGAGTGTCATGGTCTGGGCGTTCGCGCGCTCGAGCCCGGAATCCGTGCGCTCGGCCCACTCGGGCCCGTCGTGCCAGGCCACGGCCGTCGGCACGTGCGCCAGCACGGCGCCGGCCTGCCACATCCGATGCGCCCACTCCCAGTCCTCCCCGCCGTAGGTCGAAAACGACTCGTCGAAGCCGCCGGTCTCCTCGAACAGGCGACGCGAGCAGGCGATCACCGCGCCGATGACGAACCGGTACGAGCGGTCGTCGGCGTCGAGCAGGTCACGGCTGCGTGCGTACTCCTCGGCGAGCCAGGCCGGCTCCGGGAGCTCCCGGCCGATCACCGCCCCGGTCACGGGAGTCTCCGCATCGATGCCCGAGAAGTCGGCGTGGCGACGCCGTCCGACCGTGACCGCCTCGGGAAGCAGCGCCGGAAGACGGGTGAGCGCCCGCACGTACCCGGGTTCCGGGGCGGTGTCGGCATCCAGGAAGCAGAGCACGTCCCCGGTGCTCGCTCGTGCGCCGAGATTGCGTGCAGCGGCGAGGCGGAAGCCCCGGTCGTCCTGCCGCACGAGGGTGACCCCCGGCGGCACGAGGACATCCCCGGCGGAGCCGTCGTCGGCGACGACGATCTCGAGGAGTTCGCGCGGATAGTCCTGCGTCGACAGCGCCGACAGCGTGCGGGCGAGCTCCCCGGGCTGCTCGTAGTGGGCGACGATCACCGACACTTTCGGCAGCGTCTGCGGCTGGACCCCGTCGAGCGAGTCCCACCTGTTGCCGACGACCCACGGGCGCCGTGTCACCACGCCAGCCCGCCCCACCAGCGCACGTAGGCCTCCGCCGCGTCCGGCCACGACATCGGCAGCCGAATGAGTCCGTGCCAGGTCGTCTCGGGTCGTTCGAACGCCGCCCGCACCGCGGTGGCGAGCTCTGATCCGTCGACGGTCTGCACGGTTCCCGGACGCAGCGCCGCCATCTCGTCCATGTAGCGATTGCGCACGGCGACGGGACGGCGCCCCCAGCCGATCCACGATGCGAGGGACCCCGACGCCGACACATGGCGGTGGGCGATCACCGGCACCGACACCGCGCGTCCCCGCCGGGCGATCTCCTCGTCGTCGAGCCAGCCCGTCACGTCGACCTCGACACCGAGGGCGCCCGCGCGACGGACGAACTCCTCGAGCTCCGCGGCGTGGCCGTCGGACGCCCGGCCGAGAACCGTCATCCTCGTGATGCCCGCGGACGCGGCTGCGCGGGCCGCCTCGTCGTGTCCTTTGCCCGGGTAGAAGTAGCCGAGCACTCCGATCGACTCGTCAGCCGGCGTCCGCGGCACCTCGGGCCGCAGCTCGACGGGCAGCGGGATGCTCACCGCCGGGCCCGTCCACACCCGCTCTTCGCGCAGCAGCGCACGCTCATGGTCGCTGTTCACCGCCACTCCACGCGCCGCCGCCGCAACTGCCGCGTACGCGGCCCGCCGCCGGGGCAGGTTGCGCTCGCCGTCCGACGCCTGCGGCACGTCGTGCAGGGTGACGCTGATCGCGCGCCCGGCGGCGAGGTCTCCGAACGTCTGCGCCGCCTCCTCGGGAGAGCGACCCCAGAGTCGGTCGGTGAAGTGCACGTGCAACGGGGCGCGGTCGTCGTCCTCCAGGTCGTGCGGTTCCACGGTGCGGATCGTCGGATCGGCGGCGCGGACCGCATCGGCCATCTGCCGTCCGTACATGGCGACGCCGTGCGTTCCAGGGTGGACGAGCAGCAGCGGGGTGACGCTCATCGTGCTCGCCAGACGTCGAGAAGGGGCGCGAGACGGGTCACGGCGGCGTCGACGAACTCCGGGTGCGCGGCGTACCACTCGCGGTGAGCGGCACGCACCTCGGCGTCGTCGACCGCAACGCCGTCGACGATCCAGTGCGCGCGCGGCTCGTCCGCCAGCCCCCACGCGTCGACGACCTCCGGCTCCAACGGCGCGCGCACCGAGTTCAGCAGCGGGCGCCCGGGGTCGGTCGGGCCGCCCGTATGGCCGAGCATCTCGAGCATGCGGGCCCCCAACGGCATCCACACCGCATCGCCCGGATGATTGACCGTGCGCATGTGATCGGCCGTGACGGAGTCGAAGAGGTCGGAGACCGCCACGTCGGCGGTCAGCTCGCGCAGGCGCAGCGTGTCGATCGACGTCTGTCCCACGGCCCGCACCTCAGCGGACGCGAGCGCGGCGACGACGGGGATGCCCGCGGCGGCGGCGAGAGTGCGCACGTCGTGGTACGCCACGACGGGCGGATCTCCCTCGACGCCGGGAACCCGGAAGGCGGATTGAAACGGATGCAGTCCGGCGAAGCGCACCGGGGGCACGGTCATGACCCGGGCATCGGTCACCGCAGCGATCTGCTGCGTCCCCAGCGGCAGATCGCGATAGTCGTCACGGATCGGCTGGCTCACCACGACGTCGGCGAGGCCGGCGATCTCGTGCAGGCGCGCGGCGTCGGCGGCGGTCATCTCGTGCACGGCGGGGACGCGCACGAATCGGTGCTCCGGCGCATCCATCACCACGCGCAGCGACTCGGCCTGGCAGTTGCCGAGGACGACGCCGAATCGTTCGGGAAGCGGGGTGAGCCCGTAGAACTCCGAGTAGTGCTTCTGACGCGCTAGCACCACGGAGCCGGTCGGCGCAACGCCCGTGCGCGGTTCGGGATCGTGGCTCATGATTCGAACGTACCCCCTTCGATCGCATCAGTCGTGCGCCCCCTTTGCTGTGCGGTCACCCCCGTCATCGCGACCCCGCACGTCGATGCTCTGCCCGCCCACGGAGAACCACATCGTCACCGAACCCGCCCTCATCCGCGTCGCCTCGATCCCGGCCACCCATCCCTACGTGCGCGCCATCGCCGACACGGAGCAAGTGAAGGTCCTCCCCGATCCGCCCGTTCCCGGCGCAGCTGCGGGCGTCTGGTGGCCTCCGGTGGCTCTCACCCCGCAGTGGCTGGTGTCGCACGCAGATGAGTTCGATGTGCTGCACGTGCACTTCGGCCTCGAATCCTTCTCGCCCGACGAGCTGCGCGAGGCGCTCGAGACCGCGCACCGGCTCGGCCGCCCGGTCGTGTACACCGTGCACGACCTCGAGAACCCGCAGCTGGTCGACCAGGCGCCGTACCGAGAGCTGCTCGATGTGATCATCCCGTCGGCCGATCACCTGGTCACGCTCACCGCGACGGCGGCGGCCGAGATCGAACGACGGTGGCACCGGAGCAGCGAGGTGCTGGCGCACCCCACCCTGCTCGACGATGCGCCCGTGATCGGGCGCTCGGATGACGCGACCGTGCGGGTCGGCATCCACCTGCGCGACCTGCGTCCCAACATCGACGCGGAGCGTGCGGTCCGCACGGCTGTCGACGCGGCCGGACAGCTCGCCGAGGCGGGTCGCGCCGTCGACTTCGAGATCCTGCTGAACGAGCGCACGCGGGATGACGAGGCGGCAGCCCGCGTGGTCGCCGCCGCGGCCGACCACCCGTCGGTGCACGTGCGGCGCACCCCGCGGCTGAGCGACGCGGACATCGCCGCGTGGATCGGCGGCCTCGACCTCTTCGTCCTGCCGTACCTGCACGGAACCCACTCGGGATGGGTCGAGCTCTGCCACGACCTGGGGGTCCCCGTGGCCGGGACCGAGGTGGGGCACATCGGCTCGCAGCATCCCGACGACTTCTTCATCATCGGGCTCGACGACGCGCGGACGCTGGCCGAGGCCGTGTCGCGCGCGTCGGACGCGCCGCCCCGGCCGCCGATGGACACGCGCAGGTCCGAGAGGCTGGCCGAGCGGCAGGCGGTGCGCACCGCCCATGCGCGGCTGTACGCCGAGGCATGTGCGCGCGTCACCGAGGGGGCCCGCGCATGATCGGTCGCGAGCAGCTGCGGGTGCTGGTCGTGGCGCCCGAACGTCATCCTCTTCGCCAACCGCACGCGGGCGGGCTGGAGGCCGTGGTCTGGAACCGCGTGCGCTGGCTGCGCAGCCGCGGCCACCATGTGGAGCTGTGCGCGGCGGAGGGATCGGACTTCCTCGACGCCGACATAGACCTGCACCTGCCGAGTCCGCGGTGGCACCGGGCGCGGGATGCGTCCGACACCGACTTCCCCGAGGGGCACCGCCGTCTCATGACCGACGCCTTCGCGCGGGTACGGGATCGGCTCGACGCGCCGGAGACCCGCGTCGATGTCGTCGACAACCACAGCCTCCACGGCGATCCGATCCTGTGGAGCCGTGAGATCGGGGTTCCGGTCGTCACGACGCTGCACACCCCTCCCCTCGCCGACATGGTGATCGCGTCGAATGCTCTCGACGGCTCGTCGCCGCACAGGTTCCTCGCGGTCAGCCAGTACACGGCGCGCGCGTGGTCGGCCGAGGGCGTCGAGGCGTTCGTCTTCACCAACGGCGTCGACACCGCACAGTGGAGTCTGGGATCGGGCGGAGGGGACTGGGTGTGGTTCGGCCGGATCGTGCCCGAGAAGGCACCCCATCTCGCCATCGACGCCGCTCGACGCGCCGGCGCGCGGCTGAAGCTCGCGGGCCGCGTCGGCGACGCCGCCTATTTCGACCGCGAGGTGCGCCCGCGTCTCGGCCGGGGCATCGACTACGTCGGCGCGCTGCGACAGCCCGAGCTCGCCGAGCTCGTCGGGGCCTCATCGGTCGCCCTCGTGACACCGGTGTGGTCGGAGCCCTTCGGGCTGGTGATGGCCGAGGCGGTCATGACCGGCACGCCCGTCGCCGCGTTCGACTCGGGAGGCACCAGTGAGGTGCTCGCCGGAATCCCCGGCACCGCCGTGGTGCCGTCCGCCGACACCGAGGCGCTCGCGCGCGCCGCGACGAACCTGGTCGCGCAGTCGCGCAGCGGACTGCGCCGACGGGATGTGCGCGACGCCGCCTCCGCGCGGCATTCGCTCGACCATCGGCATCGCGAGATCGAACGGGTCCTCACCGTCGCCGCTCAGAGCGCGATGCCCGCCCACGAGTTCGTGGAGGCGGTCGGAGCATGATCGCCTGGTACGTGCACCATCACGGGTGGGGCCACCTGACGCGGATGCAGGCGATCCGCCCGCACCTCGCCGACGAGGTCACGGTGTTCTCGAGCCTGCCTGAGCCCGAGTCCCTGGCACCGCGGACGACATGGGTTCAGCTGCCCTCCGACTCCGACCCGGTCGTCGGGGCCGACGGAGTGCGCCGAGAGGCGCACGAGCTGGGCGATGTCACCGCGAACGGCAGCCTGCACTGGGCACCCCTCGGGCATCCCGGGCATCAGGCTCGCCTCTCGGTGATCGCCGACTGGGTGGCCGTCCACCCGACCGCGGCCTTCGTCGTCGACGTCAGCGTCGAGATCACGATGCTCGCCCGCCTGATGGGCGTGCCGACGATCGTCTTCGCTCAACCGGGCGAGCGCACCGACGCCCCGCACCGGCTCGGATACGACCTCGCCGACCTCATCCTGACGCCCTGGCCGCAGGGAACCATCGAGGCGACAGCGCTCGTCGGCCGCGAGCGCGTGCGAGCGGTCGGCGGCGTGTCTCGCTATGACGGCCGAGCCCGCGTCGACACCGGCGATGAGCACCCCCGTCGCGTGCTGTTCCTCGGCCGCGCTCTCGACCGTGACGGGCTCTCCGAGACCGTCGAGGTGCTCAGAGCGGACGGGTGGGACGTCGAGAGCGCCGGCGCGAACGACGACGATCGGGTCGACGACGTCTGGCCCCTGCTGTGCCGCGCCACGGTCGTGGTGAGCGCGGCGGGCCAGAACAGCATCGCCGACCTCGCCGCCGCCGATGCCCGCGCCGTCGTGATCGCCCAGGAGAGGCCCTTCGGCGAGCAGGAGGACATGGCCCGCGTGCTCGCCGCACAGGGCTTCGCCCAGAGTCTTCCGGTCGATGCGGAGCCCTCCCAGGTCGTGGACGGCATCCGCCGAGCTGCTGAGACCGCTCCCCGCTGGCACGCGTGGCAGGTGCACGGGGCTGCCGCCCGCGCCGCGAGCGCGATCGAAGAGGTGGCGTGATGAGCGTCCGCGTCGCCGTCATCACGCCGGCTTCGGTCAACCGTCTCGACCATCTGCAGCGTCAGCGGCGGTTCCTCGACGAGGTGAGCACGCCCGGCGTCGAGATCGTCCGCATCGAGGCGTGGCTGGATGCGGAGGCCCCGCCCGTGCAGCCCCCGGCCCTGTTCGTGCATGTGCCGCCGGGCGACCACGGCATGCGCGTCGGCGCGGCGCGGAACGCGGCGGCCTCGCTCGCGCTCGCTCGGGACGTCGACCTGCTGGTGTTCCTCGATGTCGACTGCCTGCCGGGACCGGGACTCGTCGAGCGATATATCGGTGCCGCGCGAACGCACCCGCAGGACCTCCTCTGCGGCCCGGTGACCTATCTCCACAGTGTGCAGCGCCCGTCGACACCGCACGATCTCGGCATCCTGACCCGTCCGCACCCCGCTCGCCCGCTGCCCGCGGGCGACGCCGTCGTGGCGGCGACCGATGACGAGTTCGACCTGTTCTGGTCGCTCTCGTTCGCGGTGACCCCCGAGACCTGGACGCGTCTCGGGGGATTCGACGAGGTGTACGAGGGCTACGGCGCCGAAGACACCGACCTGGGTCGACGCGCACGGGCGCGTGGCATCGGTCTGCGCTGGGTCGGCGGCGCGCATGCCTACCACCAGTGGCATCCGGCCGGCTCTCCGCCCTGGCGCCACCTCGACGACATCCTGCGCAACGGCGCTCTGTTCGCCGAGCGATGGGGCGAGTGGCCGATGCGCGGCTGGATAGACAGCTTCATCGAGGGCGGTGCCGTGGAACCTCACGGCGACGGCTTCCGCCGCGTCGATCGCGCGAGCGCATCCCGTCGTTGAACCGCTCGACGGGAGGTTCGGATGCCGGGGAATCCGCACTACGCTCGGCAGCATGACGGCGTCTTCCCCCGATGAGCACCCGCTGCTTCGCGCGCACCGCACCCTGCGTCCGGGATTCGGCACCGAAGCGGCGGTCTACGGAACGATCCTCGTGAGCGGACTGATCGCCGTCTCGTCCGCACACGGAGAGACGTCTGCCGCGGTGCTCCTGTCGGTCGGAGTGACCGTCATCGTCTTCTGGGCGGCGCATGTCTACGCGGGTGCCGTCGCCCGGCTCGGCCGAGACGATCCCGAGCAGATGGGCGTGCGCACGGCCATCGGCCGCTCGGTGCGCCATTCACTCGGGATGCTGAGCTCGGCCGGGATCCCCGCGCTCATCCTCGTCGCCGGCACGACGCGGGTCATTCCCGACGATGCCGCGAACGACGTCGCCCTGTGGTCAGGAACCGTCATCCTGGCCTTCCTCGGCTACGTGGCCTTCCTCCGTCGGGGCAGCTCCATCCCCGTCCGCAGCCTCGGGGCGCTGAGCACAGCGCTGTTCGGGGTGGCCTTCGTCGTGCTGAAGGCGTTCGTGCACTGACGTCCGGTCAGGCCGGCAGGATCACTCTGATCTGCGCGGCGACCTCGTCGACGATCTGCTCGACCGAGTGAGCGATGTTGATCGTGGCGGACATGGTCAGGAACATGACGGCCGAGACGATGCGGGCGAGCGCCGCGGCCTCGTCGGCCGAGACCCGCGTATCACGGGCGATGACGTCGGCGACCAGCTGCTCGGTCTGCCCGGTGAGGGCGAGCGCCTCACCGTGATGCGGTTCTTCGGGGTCGCCGAACACGATCTCACGCAGGTAGGTGCGGCCGTTGTCGATCTGGGTGCGGTTGCATTCGATGACCGGCCGGATCACCGCCAGCACACCCTCGAGAACACCGTCCGCGTCGGCGGCGGCGGCGCGTCCGCGCTCGAGCGCCTCGGCGTACATCGAGTTCTGCACGAGCAGCAGCAGCTCGCCCTTGGTCTTGGCGTAGAGGAAGAGCGTTCCCGTGCCGATGTCGGCGCGATCGGCGATCTCCTGCGTCGTGACGTCGTCCACCCCTCGTTCGGCGAAGAGCTCGCCGGCAGCGGTCGTGATGCGCTCGAGCTTGTCGAGCTTGTTGCGCTCACGTCGACCGAGAGGGCGGGAGTCGACAGTCATGACGTCCTTCGGAATAAATAATGATCACGCTCAGTTCTGATCATAGTCACCAGGGCGTGGGCTCGGTTCGCCCATTCTCCCACGAGCGCCTCATCGATCCACGGTGGAGCCGTGACGGCATCCGTTCGATCCCTCCCACAGAAAGCCCACCCTCATGCCTTCTCTCTCTGGAGCAGTAGTCCTCGTCACCGGCGCGAACGGAGGGATCGGCACGCACTTCGTCCGCGAGGCCCTCGCGCGCGGCGCCTCGAAGGTCTACGCCTCCGCACGCACGCCCCGCGAGTGGGACGACGAGCGCATCGTGCCGCTCGCCCTCGATGTCACCGACCCGGCATCGATCGCCGCAGCCGTCGCTGCCGCGCCCGACGTCACGGTGCTCATCAACAACGCCGGCGCCTCGCCCTCGAGCCCCGGCATCCTCTCGCACAGCGACGAGGAGATCCGCGCGAACGTCGAGACCAACTTCCTCGGCCCGCTGTTCCTCGCTCGCGCCTTCGCGCCGATCCTCTCGGCCCAGCCGCAGTCGGCGCTCATCGACATCCACTCGGCCTTGAGCTGGTACGCCGTCGCCGGCATCTACAGCGCGACCAAGGCGGCGCTGTGGTCGGCGACGAACTCGCTGCGCCTCGAGCTCGCCCCGGCCGGAGTGCACGTCGTCGGGGTGCACGTCGGATACGTCGACACGGCCATGGCGGCGAACGTCACCGACCCGAAGCTCGACCCGGCCGTGCTCGTGACCAAGGTGCTGGATGCCACGGAGGCGGGCGAGTACGAGGTGCTCGCCGACGACACCTCGGTGCAGGTCAGGGCCGCCCTGAGCGCCCCGCTCCAGGCGCTCTACCCGCAGCTGGCGCGCACCTCGGAGCAGTAGTCCACACGGCGAAGGCCCCGGGAGCGATCGGATCGCTCCCGGGGCCTTCGTGCGTCCGGATGCTCTGCAGCGATCAGGACTCAGGCTCCCCTGATCACGACCTTGCCGCGGATTCCGCCCCGGGTCAGCGACGCGATGCCGTCGGCGGCCTCCTCGAACGGGAGCACGCGACCGACGATCGGGCGGATGGCTCCCGCGTCGACGAGTTCTGCGATCTGGCGCAGCTGTTCGCCGCTCGCCCGCATGAAGAGGAACGTGTAGGCGACGCCCAGGCGCTTCGCCTGGGCCCGGACCTTGCGGCTGAGCACGGCCATGGCCAGTCGGAGCAGTGGATTGAGGCCGGCTGCGCGGGCGAACTCGGGTGTGGGCGGACCCGAGATCCCGACCGCCCTGCCTCCCGGCCGCAGGATGCGCAGCGACTTCTCGAGGTTCTCGCCGCCGAGGCTGTCGAGCACGACGTCGTATCCACTGAGGACCTCCTCGAAGTCCTCAGACCGGTAGTCGACGACATGGTCGGCGCCGAGCATCCTCACGAAGTCGGCGTTCGCGCCGCTCGCGGTCGTCGCCACCTCCGCACCCAGGTGCTTCGCGAGCTGGATCGCGATCGATCCGACGCCACCGGCTCCCGCATGGATCAGCACCTTGTCGCCCCGCCGCACCTCGCCGATCTCGACCAGGGCCTGCCAGGCCGTCAGCGCGACGAGCGGCAGCGACCCCGCCTCGTCCATCGTGATCGACGCGGGCTTCAGCGCCACGTCGCTCTCGTCGACCGCGATCCGCTCGGCGAAGGTCCCGATGCGACGATCGCGTGGACGCGCGTAGACCTCGTCGCCGATCGCGAAACGGCTCACGCCGGCGCCGACGCGGATGACCGTCCCCGCGACGTCGCGCCCGAGGACGATCGGCAGACGGTACGGCAGGATCGCTCTGAACTCGCCGGCGCGGATCTTCTCATCCAGCTGGTTGACACCTGCCGCCTGCACGCGGACGAGCACGTCGTGCTCGCCCACGGAGGGCTCGGGCACGTCGGCCGCATGCACGGCGGTGTCGTACTTCGAGAGGACGAAAGCTCTCATGGGTGATCTCCGAAATCCGTCGCAGAATAACGACTGAACTCTATTATGAGCGCACTCAGTTTTATTGTCAACGGCGAGATGCTCTCAGTCGAGTCGAGAGGACAGCTCCTCGATGATCTGCGCGACCTCGCGTCGCGCATCCGCCAACCGTTCGATCTCCGCGTCGAGGCCGGCGAGCGCGGTGTCGGACGATCCGTGACGGCGTGCGATCTGCAGGTTCGCCCGGATGTTCAGCGACGCCCCCGACAATCCGGCGCCCAGGGCCTCTGCGGCGACGGCGAGATCAACGGCGATGTGAGGGTTGCCCGCCTCGACGAGCACCCGCACGTCGCGCAGCATCCGCACGCCGATGCCACCGACCTGCGCCGCGGACTCGGCCGCCTCGACGGCCGCCTCGCGGACGCGCTCGTCGCGGGACGGGTCGTCGCTCGGCAGTGCGAGAGCAGCCCCGAAGCGTGCCGAGACGACGCCGTCCGCCTCGACCGCCCGCAGCGCCTCGACGCGTCGCCCGGCGAGCGGATCGAGGCGCTCCGATGCTCGAGGGTCGTCATCGGAGTACCCGCCCACCATGCTCATCAGCGAGGCGGCGATCGCGAGCATCACTCCCGACGCGGCGCCGCCCCCGGGAGAACCGGTCGGACGACTCAGCGCGTCGAACCAGTCGTCCATCGGGGTGGATGCGGGGATGTCGGCGGAGTCCTCCATGACCGTCACCCTACGAGCTACGACCAGAGCAGCGGGAGCAGCGACACCACGAGACCCGCGAACCCGACGCCGGCGAACACGATCCCGAGGGTGAGGACGACGCGCCGTGCGTGCGGCGGCTCCCCCACTCGTGCGTGGGAGGGGTTGTTCGCGCTGACCACTCCGTCGGCCCAGCCGGCCTCCGCGGTCGCCGATTCCTGCCGGCTCAGCGGTCGCTCGTGGAAGTCTCCCCCGGCGAACCAGCGGGCGAGCAACGCCCCGTCGCGCTCGATGACGGCGATCTCTGCGGGCAGCCACGGCCCCTCGATCGTCCGGATGAGGACGCCGATCAGCAGCATCGGCAGACCGAGCCCGAGACCGACCCACGACAGCACCTCGCCGACGAGCGCGAGGGTGTCGAGCATCTGCATGATCTCATCGTAGAGAGTTCGGTTAACCCTCGTCGGCCTCTGACGCAAGGCCCTCGGCACACTCGCTTCGATCGCATAGCGTCGGCCACACGAGAGGGAGGAGCGCACAATGAGCACGAACATCGAGATCGACGGCCGGAATTTCGTGCTGCGTGACGATCGCCCTCTGAGGCAGGTGATGGACGAGATCGAGGCCGCCGCATCCGCAGCGCCGACCTTCATCACCCTGTCGGGCGACGACCGCAGCATCAGCGTGCTCATCCGCCCCACGACGCGCGTGGTGATCTCGGTCGAGAAGGCCGCGCACGTCGATACGACCGGACGCATCGAGCCGGACCACGCCTCCTGGGACCTCCCGTTCGAAGACTGGGAGATGTGACGTGCAGGAGCTGTGGCTCGTCAGGCACGGAGAGAGTGTCGGCAACGTCGCCGCGACAGCCGCGGAGACCGCCCGCGCCGAGGTGATCGACCTCGCGACCCGAGACGCCGATGTGCCGTTGTCGACCACCGGCGCCGAGCAGGCGCGAGCGCTGGCGGCCGCGTTGCACGGCGGCCCTGTCACGCCCCAGGTCGCCTGGTTGTCGCCGTACGTGCGGGCCCAGCAGACGTTCGCGCTCAGCATGGAGGGGGTGGAGGGCGTCGCC
Organism: Microbacterium sp. Bi98; assembly: GCF_918698045.1. Taxonomy (NCBI): domain Bacteria; kingdom Bacillati; phylum Actinomycetota; class Actinomycetes; order Micrococcales; family Microbacteriaceae; genus Microbacterium; species Microbacterium sp. Bi98. The sequence continues at coordinate 598,198 of NZ_CAKKLK010000001.1, forward strand.
GGCGTCGAGCGGGTGCTCACCGACGAACGGCTGCGCGACAGAGAGCTCGGCATCCTCGATCTGCTGACCCGGTGGGGCGTCGCCGCCCGGCATCCCGAAGAGGCCGACCGTCGGGCGCGACTGGGCAAGTACTACCACCGGCCGCCCGGAGGAGAGTCGTGGGCCGATGTGTCCCTGCGCCTGCGGTCGTTCCTGCGAGACGCACTGGCCGACGACGCCCGCGTCGGTCTCGTCGTCGCGCATGATGCCGTCGTGATGCTGCTGGTCGCACTGCTGACCGGAATGGACGAGACGCGCCTCATGCAGTTCGCCTCGACGAACCCGGTGCTCAACGCCTCGGTGACGCGGCTGCGCCTGGACGGCCGGCAGTGGCAGCTCGAGGACTTCTCCGACGTGCGCCACCTCGCGCAGCTGGGCGCCGACATCACCGTGCACCCGGGAAGCCCCGATGTCGGCCCGGGATGAGCCGACGCGGGTGACGCCGCAGCTGCTGCAGGAGTGGGGTCTGCCCGACCCCGGCGACTCGAAGAAGTCCCGCGGCACGGCGATGATCATCGGCGGCTCGTCTCTCTCGGCCGGCGCGGTCGTGCTGGGCGGGGAGGCCATGCTGCGCGTCGGAGCGGGCAAGGTCGCGGTCACGACCGACGCCTCGGTCGCGGATGTCGTGCGGATCGCGTTCCCCGAGGCCGGGGTCTACGAATCGCCCGGTCCGGGCGAACCGATGACCGACGACCTGCGCAGCGCCTGCGAAGGAGCGGATGCGGTGCTGGTCGGGCCGGGGCTGGACGACCCCGACGATGCCCTCGGGTGGCTGCGGCGGCTGGCGGGCCACGACATCTCCTGCCTCGTGGTCGACGCCTTCGCCGTCGGTGCACTGCGCGACGTGCCGCGCTCGGATCTTCCGGCGTCCCTGATCGTCAACGCCAATCTCGACGAGGCCGAGCTCCTGCTGGGCCGCCCCGTCGACGACCTCTTCTCGGACCTGCCGGGACTCGCTCAGGAGCTCGACGCCGTGATCCACTGCTACTCCGCCGTGGTCTCACCCTCGGGCACCGCATGGCGACTCGACGACGGCGGCCCCGGCCTCGGCACGGCCGGATCGGGCGACGTCGTCGCGGGCGCCATCACCGGCTTCGCCGCCCGAGGACTCGCCCCGGAACGCGCCGCCGTCTGGGGAGCATGGGCGCACGCCCGCGCAGGAGACCGACTCGCCGAGCGCAGGGGTCTCGGCTACCTCGCCCGCGAGCTGGTGCGCGAACTCCCCGCCGCCGTGCTCGACGACGTCGACGGGGCTCGAGGCGACGTCGACTGAGCCTCAGGTCACGCGTCCGTCGCCCGGTCGCGAGACCCGGAGCCAGCGGTAGCCGTATGCCGGCACCTCCAGTTCGACCTCGCCGTCCGGCCCCAGCGCGATCTGGGCGGGATCGAGCAGATCGACGAGCCTCGTGCCCTCAGGCTCGTCCTCCACCCGGAACGACGTGGTGACCGGCACCTCGGCGAAGTTGTGGAGGGCGATCATCCTGCCCACGTCCGCGGCGAGCGAGTGCGCGAGGAGCGAGGCGGCCGGCTGGTCGATGATCTCGAGCGTTCCCCAGCCGAGTTCCGGCGAGATCCGGTACGCCGAGGTGAGCGCCCGCACGAAATACAGCATCGACTCGCGGTCACCCAGCTGCGCGGCCACGTTCACGTGCTCCGGCGCGTACCCGTCGGACGGTGGCCGAGCGACGAGCCGGCTGGGCGGGGCATCCGAGAATCCCCCGTTCTTGTCGACCGACCACTGCATCGGCGTCCGCACCGCTTCGCGGCCGGGGATCTCGATGTTCTCCCCCATGCCGATCTCCTCGCCGTAGAACAGCACCGGGGTGCCGGGCAGGGTGAAGAGCAGGCTGTAGGCCATGCGGATGCGACGAGGGTCGCCCTCGAGCATCGGAGGAAGGCGGCGGGTGATGCCCCGCCCGAACACGCGCTGGCGCTCATCGGGCGCGAAGGCGTCGAACACCTCCTGACGCTCGCTGTCGCTGAGCTTGTCGAGGGTCAGCTCGTCGTGGTTGCGCAGGAAGTTCGCCCACTGCACCTCGGATCCGAGCACGGGTCGAGCCCGCAGAGCCTCGATCAGCGGAGCGGGGTCCTTGCGGGCGAACGACAGGTACAGCGACTGCATCCCGACGAAGTCGAACTGCATGGTGAGCTCGTCCTCATCATCACCGCCGAAGTACTGCACCTGCTGGTCGTAGGGCAGGTTGACCTCGCCGAGCAGGATCGCCTCGCTCGACCGGCGCTGCAGGAAGCGGCGGATGTCGCGCAGCAGATCGTGGGGCTCGGGGATGCCGGAGCCCTCGGGGATCTCGAGCAGGAAGGGCACCGCATCGACGCGGAAGCCGGAGATGCCCAGCTGCAACCAGAAGCCGATGACCTTCGCGATCTCGTCACGCACCCGAGGGTTGGCGATGTTCAGGTCGGGCTGGTGCTCGTAGAAGCTGTGCTGGTACCACTGCCCCGACTTCTCCTCCTTGCCCCAGATGCCGTTCGCCTGCCCGGGGAAGACGGCGTTCTTCTGCCCCTTCGGAGGTGCATCGTCACGCCACACGTAGTAGTCGCGATACGGCGAATCCACACTCCGTTTCGCGGCGACGAACCACGGATGCCGGTCGGAGGTGTGGTTGATGACCAGGTCGACGATCACCCGCATCCCGCGGTCCCGTGCAGTGCGGATGACCTCGACGAAGTCGCCGTGGGTGCCGAGTCGCGAGTCGATCCCGTAGAAGTCGCTGACGTCGTAGCCGTCGTCGCGGTCGGGCGTCGGATAGAACGGCATCAGCCACAGGCAGGTGACGCCGAGCTGCGAGAGGTAGTCGATGCGCTCGGAGAGGCCCTGCAGATCGCCGACGCCGTCGCCGTTCGAGTCGAGGAACGTCTCGACGTCGAGGCAGTAGATGACTGCGGTCTTCCACCAGAGGTCGCTCGTGTCGGTGATCTTCACAGTCGCTCCTTCAAGGCGGGGATGAGCTCGGATGCTGCGGCGTCGAGGTATCGGGACTGCTCGGAGCCGACGTGATGCAGGTAGACGCGGTCGAACCCGATCCGAACCAGATCCGCGATGCGGTCGGCCAGTGCGGTCGCGTCGTGGTCGATGAGGACGGCCTTGCGGAGCCCCTCCTCATCGATCCCGACCAGCGCCGCCTCGAAGTCCTCCGGCTGCTCGAGATCCCAGGTGACCGGAGGCGCGAGCAGTCCGTTCCGCCACTGCTCGCGCGCGATCCCGAACGCCGCATCGTCGCTCTCGGCCAGGCTGAGATGCACCTGCAGGATGCAGGGACCCGTGCCTCCTGCACCTCGGTAGGCATCGACGACGCGCTGCAGTGCGGCCGGTTCCTGCGCGACCGTCGCGAGGCCCTGCGCCCACGACGCCGCCCACTCCGCCGTCTCGGCGCTCACAGCGGTCGCGAACAGCGGCGGCGGTTCAGCCGGTCGGCTCCAGACCCGCGCGCGATGCACGCGCACCAGACCGTCGTGGTCCACCTCCTCTCCCCCGATCAGTCGGCGGATCACGTCGACGCTCTCGCGCAGTCGGTCGTTGCGGATGCTCTTGTCGGGCCATCCGTCGCCCGTCACGTGCTCGTTGACCGCTTCGCCGCTGCCCATCGCCGCCCAGAAGCGGCCGGGGAACATCTCCTCCAGCGTCGCGAACGCCTGCGCGATCATCACCGGGTGATACCGCTGACCCGGAGCATTGACCATGCCGATCGAGAAGCGGGTGCGGGCGAGCGCGGCGGCGATCCAGCTCAGGGCGAAACCCGACTCGCCCTGAGCCGTGGTCCACGGTGCGAGGTGGTCGGAGCACATCGCCCCGTCGAACCCTGCGCGCTCCGCCTCGACCACGGCCTCGAGCAGGGCGCTCGGGGGGATCTGCTCGTGCGATGCATGAAAACCGATGAACACCATGCGCCGAGTCTGGCAACGAACAGCGCGCGGCGGCAGTGGTGGACACTCCGGAACGAGTCTGGCAAGATGCGACGCCCGGACCGGCCCGCGGTCTCAGCTGCCCGGGCTCACGATCCCGAGCTCGTAGGCCAGGATCACCGCCTGGACGCGACTTGGCAGATCGAGCTTCACCAGGATGCGGCCGAAATGCGCCTTGACCGTCGACTCGCTCAGATGCAGCGTCTGCGCGATCTCGCTGTTGGTGAGGCCGCGCGCGACCTGCAGGAAGACGTCACGTTCCCGCTCGGTCAGCGCCGAGAGCGCGCCCTCCCGGGCCCCGGGGTTCGGCGGCGCGAGGTGCGGCAGGGCGACTTCGATGAGCTTCGCGGTGATGCGGGGTGCGACCACCGCATCCCCGGTGGCGACCGTGCGGATCGCGGCGACGAGCTCGGCCGGTCTCGTGTTCTTGAGCAGGAACCCGGCGGCCCCGGCCTGCAGGGCTCCGAAGGCGAACTCGTCGAGATCGTACGTGGTCAGCACCAGCACCCTGGTCCGCGGCAGACGCGCCGATCTGCGCCGTCGCTCGGTCCGGTCCACCGATCTCGTACGACGAGTCGAGGACGACGAGGCCGGGTTCCGGGTGGGACGAATCGATGAGCACGCATGTCACCTGCACCGGGAAGAGCCGGGAGACGGCGTCCGCACCCGATCCGTCGACGATCTTCGTGATGCGGAGATCACCGGTGGTGAACACGTTGGTGATCGCCACAGACGTCTGATCCGAGGAGTCCACATCCGGGAGCGGTGCGAGCTCCGCTGTGGTTCCGGCGACGGCGTCGCCTGCCTGTGCGCCCTCGGTCACGACCAGGGTGGTGTAGTCGGCATCCGCCGGATCGGTCTCCGTGACTCCGCACTCGGCGCCCTGCGGAAGCTCGGTCCACGTGATCGTCTCTCCATCGGCGATCGCCCTCACCCTGCCGGGGTGACACCGGGTGGTGGCGCGGCGAGCGTGCTCATCCGCCGCAGATGACGGCTAGCGCGCCTCAGATGACGGCTAGCGCGACCGGGCTTCGCTCTCGATGGGCTGCCGGCTGGCCGACTCACGCACTCGGAACCACAGCGTCAACTCCATGATCGCGCGACCGATCATGTCGTGATCGCCCATGCGGAGATCGTCGAACGAGTCGCGATATCCCGAGGCCGTTCCAGGCTCGGGAGCGACGAGGGACTGATATCCCATCGTCCAGTCCCGGAAGCGCCGTTCGTGCAGCGGTTCTTCGATCAGCACGCGGACATCCGTGTGGCGCGGGTCGCGGCCGATCCGCTCCATCAACGCCTCAACGTCAGACCTGGGCCCCTCGAGGATCTGCACGAACTCTCCGCCGCGGTAGAGCAGCATCCCGGTGATGTCGCGGTCGCTGTTGCGGGCGCGACTCACCGCCAGCAGTTCACCGAGCTCGTGTTCGCCGAACGGCTGCGTGGCGCTGCTGCAGTAGACGAGCGAGACGAGCGGATTCTGTTCAGTCATTCCGCACCCCGTCCCTGCCGTGGTGAGCGGACCGATGCGCGCTGACCTCGACGGTGGCCGTCACCGCTGCCATCGCTCGATGGTGGTCCGCGAAGTCGCCGATGGAGCGCGAGGCCGCATCGAATGCGCGCCAGACGCCGTCGGACAGACGGTCGACGTAGCCGAGGAAGGAGCCGTCCTGGCTGCCCACGTAGAAGCCGTCTGCCACGCTCGCCCAGAGCGGGCGAACAGGCGTCGGCGATTGATCACCCATACTCTCAGCGTACCTTCGAGATTCCGGGCGGGCTCCGGATCATCCTCCAGGCGGAGTGACGATCGGAACACGCGGTCCGGCTCTGGCAGGATCAAGGACATGATCACGGTTCACCTGCGCTACGAGATCGACCCCGACAAGCTCGACGACTTCACCGAGTACGGCCGGGCATGGATCCGTCTGGTGGCGAAGCACGGCGGGACCCACCACGGCTACTTCATGCCGAGCGAAGGCGACAGCGATGAGGCGTTCGCGCTGTTCACGTTCCCCTCGTTGGCCGAGTACGAGGTCTACCGCACGGCATCGAAGACCGACCCCGAGTGCATCGAGGCCTTCGAGTTCGCGCGCAGGACCCAGTGCATCCGCCGCTACGAGCGCCGCTTCCTCAGCCCCGTCTTCTCGGCCGACGCCGACTGAGGAGGATGCTCCCGCCCGGTGCGTCAAGGGGGTTCGACGGTGCCGCTCTCCGTCCTAGCGTCTGCGCATGGCTATCGAACTGAATCACCCCGCCCTCCGACACGCCCGCTCGCTGGTCCGCGACGGCAAGGTCGTCCGCGACGAGCGCGACGACTGGTCGGAGGCCGCGCCCAGCGCTGACGACGAGAACCGCTTCATCGAGCAGCACGGATGGACCGAGTTCTCCCACTGGCACCTGGGCATCGACAAGAGCGAGAACCCCGAGACGAAGGAGGCGTACTCCTTCCCCTTCGGGGATCTCCGCTCGGTACGCCGCTCGGGAGTCATCTCCGGTGAGAGCCGTGCCGGGCAGTACGACCACACCGAGATCCGCGACGAGCTGCGCAAACTCCTCGAGCTGATCGACGCCGACCGCGACTAGCTCGGACTCCGGATACCTCAGTCCGAAAGCGACCGTTTGCCGGGATGTTCGGCCCCGGCCGTGGCCACGGACCGCGACATCATGATCTCGATCCGTCCGTCGGGAAACGTCTCGCTCGCCCCATCTGGCGTGAATCCCAGGCGCGTGTACGCCGCGATCCCCCGGGGGTTGCTCTCCATCACACCGAGATGGATCGTGTCCGCTCCACGGGAGGAGACATAGTCCACGCAGGCGACCATCAGCGCGTCGACGGCTCCCTGACCCCGGTGATCCGGTGCGACCCAGACCCCGTTGACCACCCAGCGGCCACTCATGTCGTAGACGCCGCCGATGCCGACGTCCTCGCCATCGATGCTCGCGATGAATGCTCCGGGATGAGTCGAACGGCTCCGCCAGACATCGTCGCCGAACGCGGACTCCCGCTGCAGTGTCGACCCGAACATCTCCGGGGACTCTGCGAGCGCGGCCAGGCGAAGGTCTCGGTAGCGTTCCCACGTCGCAGAGGGCGCCGGAGTGATCGTCACATGCATGCCAGAAGCCTGCCAGAGCGCGGCACGCGACGTGAGATCCGTCGCTGCCTAGACCCCCGTGCCGTCGCTGAGCGCGTTGCGCTTGTCGCATCGGCTCTCCCGAATGACGCTGATGACGCTGATCGGCAGCAGGATCAGAAGCAGGCTCTCCACGTACCCGAGCGCTCCGGTCCCCGAGTCGTCCGCAGGCGAATGCTGCACGGGGACCGATGCGGACGGAAGCCCGACGTCGGACCCGACGTAGAGGACCCAGTCGGTGAGAGCGTGAATGAGCATGGCGACCCAGATGCGTCCGGTGACGCGACGGATCCAGTAGTAGGTGGCGCCGGCTGACATCAGGGCGATCACATTGAAGGCGATGATGAAGAGCGGCAGACCGCTGAACAGGTAACCCGGAATATGGGCGAGCGCGAACACGAAGCACGTGAGGAGGAACACGGCGAACTCGCCGAAGTGCGCGCGGACCGCTGTGAGCAAGACGCCCCGGATCACCAGCTCCTCACCGAAGCCGACCATCAGCGTTCCCAGCGCCACGACGACCAGGAAGCCGAGCGAGCGCTCAGCCCAAGGCACGTCGAACAGCTCGACCACCGGCACGGCGAACGCGAGCACGGGTATCGAGATCAGCCACCACCGGCGAGGGGTGAGGGTCGGGGTCGGTCGCTCCCTCCACACCTCGGCACCCCCGCCTGCCCACCGCAGGAACAGCAGAACGCCGCCGATGCCAACAGCGAGGGGGATGAAGTGACCGAGGGAGAAGTCCGCCAACGAGCCGTCGTCGCCGACCAGCCCGCTGAGGAGGTTGCCGAGCCCCCATGCGCAGAGAACGTAGAAGACCACGACCCCGAGTGCGAGCCAGATGCTGCGGGGACGTCCGATTGCGGTCTTCATCCTGAGGCTCCCCTGATCCGGCGGGCGTCGCCCCGTCGACGCCGCATGAGAGCGAGCTTCCGGTCTCCGAGGCAATCCTAGGGTTGCGGAACCTCCGCTCGTCGTTCGCCGACTGACGCACAGAGGTCGCTCACCCCTTCGGAGCGAACGAGCCCAGAGCCGACCGATACTGCGCGCTGTCGCTGCGCACCTCATCGGTGACCAACAGCGCGTGAGGGCCGATCTGTCGCACGTGCAACTCGCGGCACGGGATGGTCACGACCTTCAGCAGGCCGCGACGCCAGGCATCCGCGAGCGCCTCGACGTCTCGATGCTCGGGACTCTCGGCGAGCGTCGTCGGTCGTGTCTCGACGTGAGAATCGAAGCCGCGCCGCTCCCAGTCCCGATATGCCTCATCGTCGAAGACATCGCCGCCGAAGTCGTCTCGCCATGCCGGCCCGACGAGCTCGCGCAGAAGGCGCTCCCGCTCCGTCGAGCTCAGGTCTGAGCTGAACACCGCATCGAGCAGACCTCGGTCGGGTTCGACGGCGGCGTGCGCGAGCACGTCCTCCCAGATCCGCGACCAGGCTGCCGACCAGCGGTCGCGGGTGACGGCATCCACCGGGTTCGCCGCAGCCGCAGGCGTCTCGATCAGCCTCGGCGGCAGCGTCTCGCCGACGGGACGCAGATCGTGCGCCTCTCGAATCCAGAGCAACTCGAGCAGGAGCTGTGGCCTGTCCTCCACGGTGATGGACATGTCGTGCGGCCAGGGGTTGCCCGGCATCGGAGTCGTCGATCGCATCCCGTCAGTCCATCGGATCGCCGTTCGGCTTTCAACCGGTTGCTGTCCCCCGAACGGCGGATACCGGAGGATGCCGGCATACGAGAGGATGGCCTTTTCTGCGGAATGCGAGCGACGGGTGGACGCGATGAGGGGCTCTCGATGACGGCACCCTGGCAGCCGGTGGATGGGCTGTCCGATTTCGCGGAGCTCATGGCGCATGAGCAGGAGTTCAGCGGTGATCGGGTCGACCCCGCGGTGCGCAGAAGACGCCGGCGACGAGGACTCGTCATCACCGCCGTCTGCGTGGTCCTGGTGCTGGCCGTGACCGGAGGGTACGTCGGGTGGGCGCTCACGGCTCCGGTGGATCCGCCGGCCGTGACCGCACGCGCACCGCAGGTCCCGGTCGGCGACGCGGCTGCCGTCGCCACGCATACGGCTGCGGCATCGGCGATCAGCGTGTCCGGCGCCGACGCGTACCTGGGCGAGGGGGCGAGCGGCACGTGGTCGGCGACGGGGACGGGCGAGCCGCTCCCGATCGCGAGCATCACCAAGCTCATCACCGCCCTCGTCATCCTCGACGCGTCACCGCTCGCCTCCGCAGACGACCCCGGACCGACCATCACGTTCGGCAAGGCCGATCACGACCTCTACGACCAGTACTACGTGCAGGGTGCGACCATCGCTCCGATGCCCACCGGCACCTCGATGTCGTTGCACGATGCCCTGGCCGTCATGCTCATCCCCTCCGCGAGCAACTACGCCGACGCGCTGTCCTCCCGGATCTTCGGGTCGCAGAGCGCTTTCCTCAGTGCGACGCGCGCCTGGCTCGCATCCCACGGCCTCACCGGAACGACGGTCACCGAGCCCACTGGCATCAGTCCGCGCAACACGAGCACGCCTGCCGATCTGCTGGCCATCGCGAAGCTCGCCGCCGCGCATCCGGCGATCGCTCGGATCGTCGCGACCCCCTCGGTCTCGATCCCCGGCGCCGGTCAGCTGATCAACACGAACGCCCTCCTCGGCACCGCCGGGATCACGGGACTGAAGACCGGCAACCTCGGCGAGGGCACGCACAGCCTGCTGTACACGGCGACCCTCGACGTGGGCGCGGCCGATCCGCTCGCGATCACCGGCGTCGTCCTCGGCGGATCATCGCGCGAGTCGGTGAATGCCACCGTGATCGCCGAGCTCGAGAGCATCCGCTCCGGCTTCCATCAGGTGCCCGTCGCGAGCGAGGGCCAGGAGATCGGAACGATCTCGACACCCTGGGGGTCCACCGCCACCCTGGTCATCGGCGAGGACGCATCGATCTTCACCTGGTCGGACACGCCGATCGAGCTGACGATGGACATCGACACCCCTCCCACCTACCGCGACGGCACGGCCGTGGGGACCGTCACCTGGACTGCCGGACCGAACACCGTCACTGCCCCGGTGACCATCGCAGGGACCATCGATCCGCCCACCGAGTGGTGGCGGCTCACCCACCCGTCCGAGCTCGGCTCCGCGACGGATGCCGAGGGCTGAGGCCGCTCGACCGCGCATAGGAACGCTGCGTGCCGACCTTCGGACGAAAGTCGAAAGATCGACCGATCGACCTCCGCCTGCGTTCTCCGGCTATACGATCTGCATCGAGGCGCCAGGCCCGATGTGCTCTGCGGAAGGACAGCCGGATATGTCAGCAGACCCGATGACCTCTCGACCTGTGGCACCGAGATCCGCCGCCGTCTCCGCCTGGGCGCCGCTGGCCATCCCGGCATTCCGGGTGCTGTGGTTCGCGCAGCTGGGCAGCAACATCGGCACCTGGATGCAGACCGTCGGCGCACAGTGGTACCTCGTCGACGCCGCGGCCGGAGCGACGATCATCGCGCTCGTGCAGACGGCGAGTCTGGCCCCGGCCGTGCTGTTCTCCCTCCCCGCGGGGGTGCTCGCCGACTCCCTCGACCGCCGCAGACTGCTGATCTGGGGGTCGGTGGCGAGCGCCGTGATCGCCGCGGCGCTGACCGTCATCGCCTTCCTGAACGAGCTCACTCCGTGGACGATCCTCGGCTTCACGTTCCTGCTCGGGATCACCTCCACGCTGACGTCTCCGGCCTGGCAGGCGATCCAACCGGAACTCGTGCCCCGCCCGCTCATCGGTGCGTCCTCCGCGCTCGGCGGCGTCACGGTGAATGGCGCCCGCGCCGTCGGCCCCGCGCTCGCCGGCGTGCTGCTGTCGCTGTTCGGCGCACCCGTCGTCTTCGGCATCAACGCGCTCAGCTTCATCGGAGCAGTCGTCGCCCTTCTGTGGTGGCGACGGCCGCCGCAGAGCGGACTCGACGACAGGGAACCGTTCACGGCCGCGCTGCGCGCAGGAGTCCGGTACGTCTCATCCGCCCACCTCGTGCGCCGCATCCTTCTGAGATCGGCCCTCTTCGCCCTGCCCGCCAGCGCACTGTGGGCGCTGCTTCCCGTGACCGCCAAACGGCTCGACCTCACCTCGAGCGGATACGGCCTCCTTCTCGGCGCCCTCGGCGCCGGGGCCGTGCTCGGCATCTTCGTTCTGCCCATCGCCCGCAAGAGGTTCTCGGACAACGCGGTGATCGCGGTGAGCGCTGTGCTGTTCGCAGCCGGCACGCTCGCCGCGGCATGGCTGCCGTTCGTCCCCCTGCTGCTGCTGCTCGTTCTCGCCGGGGTCGCCTGGATCGGCACGCTCACCGTGCTGAACGCCGCACTGCAACTGACTCTCCCGCAGTGGGTGCGATCGCGAGGAGCATCGATCTACATCCTCGTCTTCATGGGAACGATGGCCGTCGGGTCGTTCGGCTGGGGTGCCCTGGCCGGAGCAGTCGGCACGGCGACATCGCTGGCCGTGGCCGCGGCGCTGCTCGTCGTCATCGCAGCCAGTGTGATGTGGCTGCCGCTTCTGCCGGGCACCAGCACCGTCGACCGGACCGTCTCGATGTCATGGCCCACCCCGACCCTCGTCCTCGACCCCCAGCCGACCGACGGCCCCGTTCTCGTGCAGATCACCTACACCGTGCGACCCGACAGCATCGACGCGTTCCGAGAATCCATGCGACTGGTGGAGAGTTCGCGGCGGCGAACCGGCGGGTACCGATGGACTCTCCTCCGCAGCGGCGAAGAGCAGGACCTGCTGCTCGAGTCCTTCATGGTCCCCTCCTGGGGAGAGTACCGACGACAGCAGACCCAGAGACTGACCGGTCGCGACCGTGAGATCCAGGCGACCGCGCGGGCGCACACCGACGGCGAGCCCACAGAGGTGCACTACTTTCCCGAGCCCACGCCGCCCCGCTGAAGAGGCTCAGGGCTGAACGACGCGCACCCATGCCCGATCGACGTCATCAGCATCCAGGAGGTTCACCTGCACCACACCGGCGTACGGCAGCCGATACGAGAACTCGCCGGTCGGCGGATCGTCGCATCTGAAGTCCCCCTCGGCGAGTACCCGCCTCTCGGCATCGGCGGTCACCACTTCGAACCCGACGCCGTCTCCCTCGCAGCGCCCCTCGATGGTGAACTGTCGGTCCTCGACGAGCGCGGCGGGGCCCGCGATGATCTCGCCCGAGGGGTCGTTGCCTTCCCCGTACTTGAGAGCGATGGCCACCTGAGTGGGGTCTGTCTTATCGGGATACGCGAATCCTCCCGCGGGAGGCGCTGTCGTCGCCGATGGCGTCGATGCGGATGTCGTTTCTGGTGCGACCGGCTCCGGCGCTGCGCTCGAAGTACAGCCGGTGACCACAGAGGCAAGAACGACCAGACAGACCGGAACGACCGTGAGTGCGCGGATGCGAGTGTCCATCGCTCCACATTACGACGCCCGGGGACCAGGGAATCCTGTGACCTACATGGCCGGAACCGACATCATCTGGGCAGTGACGATGACGACCTCGACGAGCCGCCGTACGAATCATGCGGTTGATCGCGAGACTTCATCATCTGCGTCCACTCGGCGCCCTGGTCCGCTGAGGAACGGTCGTGCACACTGAAGAGCATGAGCGACCCCGGGGCGACCGATGCAGGCACGGCGGAATACACCACGTTCGGGGTGCTGTCCGGCATGTTCGTCGCGATGGTGCCGACCCCACTGAGTCGATCAGCGGCGACAACCACGATTTGGCTCGCGTTACCGCTGGGTCAGCGCCGTCAGGGCTCGTGCAAGACGAAGGCCCCGCTTCCCGGTCAAATCACCGGGAGTCGGGGCCTTCGTGGTGGCGGTGACGGTGGGATTTGAACCCATCTTGCACCCGATTCTTTACGGACAGATTCTTCAACAATGCCGAGATTACGGGGAATCAGCACACACCTCCGCCCATCAACTCACGGTAGCCAACATGCATGCCGTTACTGCTGCGTTACTGCTGCAGTCTTCCGGTGAGGTGAAAGGAAGCCCACGACTACCCTGACTGCGGACGCAACGCATCCCCTGTCCGTTACCGTAACGAACCGGACCTTGAGCGGCAGGGAATCTGCCTGCACTGGACCTGCTCAAGAAGGGAAATGATCGTACGTCCCTACAAGGCCTCTCGATCTCCCACGGCGATCGCGCCACCGCAGATGCGGTCATCGGCCGAAAATCGGCTCGCGCAAGCCGAACCTTTAGTCCACGGCGTCGTCGATCAAGCCGAAGGGAGGATCATTGCGGTTCCCTGAGAAACGAATGACAACACGGTCACTAGTCTCAGCCGGCGGCGAGTTGTCGACGAAAATGATCTGCGCTCCCCGGCCGGGGCCATCGAGCCAACGAGCGACGTGCGAATAGACGTTATCTACCAGTTTCGCGTCCGCGAAATCGGCGTCATCAGGGCTGGCTCGATGCCCGAGATTTTTCTGCGGGCTGTCGATGACCAACAAACCAGGCAAGAGCGCCCGCCGTTCCCAGCTAATCTCCCAGAGCGCCATCGCCCAGGCCAGGCTTATCAATACCAGGCCACCGCTACTAGCTTTCACGTAGCCGTTGCCTCGAACGTGAGGTATCAGCTTGTCATCGAGCCAGGCATCGCCCTTCAGCTTGGGGTAATCGAACTCCGCCAAGATCTCCGCGAACCGCTTTGACAAGGCGTTCCTGACGTCTCTACGGTCCGGTCGCGCGCTCAACTCTCTTTGCTCCCGACGAAGCCGAGTCACCGTGCCTTGCTTCAGGTCGCGCGCGCGCTCTGCTTCCTCAACACGGGTCCAAAGCCGAACACCGACCTCTGCACGCGCCACGTCAGCTTCAGCGACCCCCAGGTCTCGCATCAGCTGGTCGCGGGCGGCGAGGAACGGCGCCGGCAGCGCGGCGGCGCGATCCAGCTCGCTAGCGACACTCTGCACCTGGAGGCTGTTGAACTCCGCGCGATCCTTCAGGAGCTGCAACTCAGATTCGAGTCTCCCCAGATAATCGGTAAGTTCGTCGAGTCGCTGGGTCGTGGCGCGAAGCTCTCGGCGAGACAACATGGAGCCAGCGACAGCATCTGCCCTTTCATGGCCTCCGCACAGCGAGCATCGCCCCCCGACGACTTCCGCATCTCGCTCAAGCCGTTCAAGGCATGCCGGGCAAACTTCGACGCGCAGCGGGTCGAATGCTTTCTCAGCTTCGGTTAAGAAGGTCAGTTTTCTCTTGTCATCCGAGTACTGGAGAGCGAGCGCACGGAGTCGTTCGATGAGACTCGTGCGCAATCGAACTCTCTCCCATGCGTCAGACTCTGCGCGTTGCTCGCGATTGAGACGGCTTCGCAAGCCAGACAGGCCATTCTGGGTTGCAGCTTCTGCGCGGTCCGACAGCGCGATACGTTCAACCAGAGACACTCGCGCACCCGACGCCTCTTCAAGGAGAATGGACGCTCCGACGGAACCGAGGGGATACTCCTTCTCCACCACCGCGAGGAGAGCCCGCGATGTTGCCTCGGCCTCCCTGAGTGCGGCCTCAGCGTTGCGAAGGCGTTGCGTGGCGAGCCCAAGTTCTTCGTCCGATGTGCGGAAGGCAAAGTCGATGGTTTGCTGAAGCTTGTACGCGACGACCGGATTGCCACCCTCGACCAAAAGGTTCTTACTATCGAGTCGCGAGTTTTCGAAGAAGACAAGCCGCGACAGATCTTGGAAGCTGAACGCGTGTGAGTCTGCGTTCGGATTGCCTGCGCTCGTTTGTAGACGAGCACCTGCCAAACCTAGCGCGTCCATCAGGAAGTAGGACAGCGAGTCTTGAGCACCAGGTTTCTCCAGCTGAAGGCGCGCCTCAAGCGCCTCCCCGATGCCTTCGAGGGTCGAATGCCACACCGACGCAAACTTCGACGGACTGCCGACAGTGGTGCGTTGAATCGTGTAGATCTCGCCGTTCAGAGAGACCTCGAGGGCAGCGCTCGTGACGTTCTCACGCATTTCCTCATGGTCCGGATACTCGGGCGCACCAAGCAAGTACTGGACGTACTCGACGACACTGGTCTTCCCAGTCTGCGACGCTCCTGCGATGATCCCGAGCGGTCGGATCATCGCTCCATCGAGGAAACTGACGTCATATGTCCTCGGATTGGAGATGGTTCCATATAGCCGCAACCGGCGCAGGCGAAGACCGTCAAGGCGATTCAGGGTCACTGGGCTCCAACCTCCGGGTGGACGACATCGTCGAACAGATCGAGCAAGAGCCAATGCGTCCCCGCCCAAGCGGCGCTCGACTCCCGCAGCTGCCGGTCACTGAGCCGATTGAGTCGCACGAGCACTATCTCAGCTGCGAGTCGATAAGCGTCGGCGTAGGCCGATCGGAGTTGATCGGCGATGTTGCGTCCGGCGTCAGTGATCATGAAAGCCTCTTCACCGATCTCCACTAGACCGCGCGCAACAAGGACTGCGAGATCAGCTCGAATTCGCTCGCGCCGACTCACAAAGCGATGCCCTAGCGATGCGTAAGACAGCTGTCCTCGCGCGTAACCGACGAGTTCTAACCGCAAGGAATCTCTCGAGTCCGCGTCGTCGTTCTTCGAGAGGACTGCGAAAGGATTGGCTGTGAAGAAGTCGTACGCCGCCAGGCGTTCCGTCGTCGGTAGCCGTATCGACAACTCAGACGCAACGGAGAAGGCGAGCAAAAGCTGGGCGGCACGGAAGAAGACTTGGCTGTCCGGTTCAAACGTTTGGGTCGGCGACAGCTCAGCTCTTTCCACCCTGGATCACCTCCGTGACGATGTCTCCAGCGCGCGGTCCCTCATGTTGCTTGGCAGCCTCGCGCCACTGAGCGACCCACCCCGCTTTGACGTGTTCGACGAGGCGATGTGCGATTCCTCGCCGATGGGCGGGGCGGAGCGGAAGGTCGGAGCTCGCGGGCAGTGCCGCAGCAGCTGACATCACCACGTCCACCAGCCCGGGGATGCGCCCATCCACGTCAGCGCGATCTCGGGCTAAGTTGAACGCCGACTCCCATTCTCCGTGCACTTCGAGCTCGACCTCGTTGAGCGCGTTCACTTCGGCTTGGACCGCCCGAGCAGACACGTCTCGCGCCATCGCCTCGGCTGCGAAGAAGTATCCCTTCGCTGCGTCCGTTTCCTCGTGACCCGCGAGATTCAGTTGCTTAACGAACAGCGCCCGTTCGAGCGGGTCCAGGAGCTCAGAAATCTGGACCGCGATCGCGGCAACAGTTTCTGCGGCACGAGGGAAATATTGCTCACGAACCCAAGCTGCGTCGGGCCTCATAAGCTCGCGCCTGATACGACCCCCGTTCTTCAGCTCAATGATCAGACCTTTGTGAAGCCGCCGTTTACCCGCCGACCATGTGTCGAACCACTTTTGTTCGCCGGGCGGAAGGATCGACGGAACACATAGGGTCCACGCCGAAACTGTAAACCCGTTCTCCTTCGCCTGCTTCATGACCTCGTTGAAGGAGCTGCGAATCTGACCGCGTTGCGGCTCTCCCCAATCAAGGAAGAACTTCGACTGCCACACAACGAGGCGCTTGTTCAGTGCGCCGACAAATGTGTCGATTCCCCAGTCGCTACCTGACGGTGCCGCCACCTCAGAAGCAGCGGGCGACTCCACCGAGACAAGGTCGGTCACTAGTAGCTGGAATCGTTCGCGAGCACCTGCAAACGTTTTGCTGTCGTCTAGGAACCGCCGGAACAGCACGTCAGGCGCTGGCAGCTCGTCCACGCGTTCCCCCATCCCCCGAGCCAGCTCCAATCGATGGCCGTCTTGCAAGAGACTAGTGGCTCAGGGCAAGGGCGCTCTCGCCATGATGCATGTGCGCTGGCGGCCCTCCGTTTCGGAGACTGACAATGCTCGGCCGCCGACACCGGCGCGTATCAAGCTCACCCAGCGAGATTCTGCCGACATCGAGGCTCTGCGGGAAGCCAGCCCCGAGGGCGTGGGCATGCCGCGGCGAGGCTCAGTGAGTATCGTCGATACATGCCGCCGATTAGCTACGACCGCCGACGCGAGGAATGGATCGTCGCCGGCGAGAGACGCGATATTGGCGACTACGGCGACTTCGTGCTCATGCCGGAGGACGGGACAGCGCTCTCTGCCTCTGAAGTCGCAGCGGCGCTGCGCACATACGCGATCCACTGGGAGAAATCTGATCTAGTGGTCCCCGTCTCGTCGGTCCCGGATGGGTATTTCAAACACGGCCCCTACGCGAACGTAGAAATGCGCTGGACGGATGGCCGGATCACACTCACCTTCATCCATCTTGTCGACATCCTGGGTGTCACCGAGGAGGTCGACGAGGAGGCAGTCGCAGTGAACCTTCGCCGCGTCGTCGAGCCGCTGTTAGGGAGAACGCGGTCGACGCTGCGCTCGATTCACATCAATGACGCGGTCGCGGGAGCGGAACTAGGATTCGACGTCGCGATCGACGTTCACACCCGTGGACGCTCGGTTCAGGACCTTCTCGACATTGCCGAACACGCACGCTTGCTTTGCGAAGCCCTCAGTACGGGAGTGATCGAACGCGGCACACTTGTCGACTTGATCCGCGGGGGCGCCGGCCATCTGCTTGAGGGACAACCGGAGGGCGCGTGGCTGGAGGTGAAAAGCCGGGAGTACGATCTGTCGACGACCAGGGGAAAGATTTCCCTCGCCCAAGCTGTAACCAGATTCTGCAACGCCGAGAGTGGAGGGACGATCGTCATCGGTGCTGAGACGCGCAAGGACGGCAACGGCGAGACCATCCGCCGAGTGCGGGGGATACCGACAGGTCCAAACAAGGTTCGTCGGCACCTCCAGGTTCTGAACTCACACGTATATCCGCCGCCACACGGCCTCTCCGTCGAGCAGGTCGAAGTTGAGGACGGCCGGGTTTTGGTCTTGGTCGATGTGCCCTCACAGCCAGAAGAACTCAAGCCCTTCCTCGTTCACGGTGCGATTCTCCTCGATGGTTCGACCGAAGGCTCCTTCATCAGCGTCGTGCAGCGCCGAGGAGAGGGGAGCATTCCGATCACAGCACCGATGATTCATGCGAGCCTCGCTGCTGGTCGCGCGCTCCTCCGGGGCAAGCGAGACTAGGCACGTCCTCCGCGCGCTACGCAGCCTGCCTGTCTGTGAGACCCCCGCGCGGTAGCGAGACTCCGGGTGTCCTTCCTAGATTGATCCTCGGTCATTGAAGCGCCCCTCAGTGCAGCGTCTGTTGTGCGCATCACAAGCCTTGCGACCCAGCCGGCAATTCCGGCTATCGCCCAAGCGCAGTCGCGCGCGATGCCCCCAGCGCTGACGCAACGTCATCGAGGTCGTCATCAAACAGGTCTGCGTATGTGTCCAGAGTCATCGCGGCGCTCGCGTGTCCGAGCATTCTCTGCACCGCTTTGACGTTCGCGCCGGCGCTGATCGCGAGCGACGCGGCAGTGTGCCGAAGATCGTGCGGCGTCACTCGTGGCATGGCGGCACGAAGCCCCTCGCTACGCGCCCGAGCCTCAGCAGCGTCGGAGGCATCTTCCCTTCGGGCGCGTTTGCACGCCCCGGCGAACCATCCGGATTGCGAGTTCCCAGGCCTCAAATAACCGCCGCTCTCCGCTGGGAAGATCAGCTCGTCCGGACGCTTTAGTGTGATCGCGCGAGCCATCGCCGGGTCCAGGAAGGCCGGATACACGACGGTACGACGTTCGTGCGTCTTCGGCGTCCCAACGATCACGTGTCCGTTCACGATGACGGCGTTCGACGAGATATTCAGCCGGCGCCGTGACACATCGACATCAGCGACGGTGAGCCCCGTCGCCTCACCCCACCGGAGGCCCGTGTATGCGAGGAAGCGGACGAAGTCAGGATAGAGCGACGCCGTTGCGAGCCGTTCGACCTGCTGATGCGTGAGGTACGCCCTCTGCTTCCGGACCTTGCGCGGGGTCTTCACCTCGCGCGCGGGATTCGATTGGAGCCGACGGTCGCGTACCGCCCCGTCGAGGATCGATGCGAGGACCCCATGGCAGCGCTTCACCGTCGTCGCTGAACGGTCGACGCTCAGCTCGGCGATCCAAGCAGCGACCTCCGTGTGCCGAATGGTGCCAACCCGGCGCCCGCCCCATGCAGGCGCGACGTGCACGCGCCACGCGCTCTCGTCACTGTGGAACGTGGACGGCTTCACCGCGACGGCATGCGCAGTCAGCCAGGCAGCACCGAGTTCACCGACGGTGACTCGAGACTCCCCCGGGGCAATGTATGCGCCCTGCAACTTTGCAGACTCCACCGAGGTGATGTACGCCTCAGCGTCCCGCTTACGGGTGAAGCCGCCCTTGCGAGCGGTCTTCCCGTCTGGCTTGCGGTATCGAGCCTCCCAGCGCTTGCCGTTCTTCGTGTCGTACGAGTAGGCGCTGCCCATCAGGCAGCTTCCGCCGAGGTGCTCGCATACTCTTGTGCGAGCAACCATTCGTCGACCGCCTCTGGACGGTAGCGGGGGCTGCGGCCGATTCGGATGAACTTCGGCCCGCGGCCAGTGATGCGCCATTCGCTCAGGCTGCGCTCGGTCGTGCCGAGCCGTTCGGCCAGCGTTGCCGGCGTGATCAGCGAGTCCAGCAAGTTGGTGCTCGCAGGGGTGGAAAAAGACATGGATCTCCCTTAGAAGTCGAACTTCCAAGAGGACCTCGTAGCCGAACCCGTTAGCGGTTGCTTGGCGTATCCACCGGTCGGACCTGCTTTGGCCCTGCCCTTTTACTCTCATTCAGGCTTGTTCACGACTGTACACAGCACAACGGACACCTCGAGGCGCACACCGGGGCGAACCGTCGAAGCAAAGGCTCTTGACGCTCACCCGTCCGCTAGCGCCGCGAGCAGTGTGTACCTGGTGGGTAACTACGGGATCAGGGCTTCCAGTTACACCACCAGTTACATCAAGATCAGCGTCTTTCTGCGCCTCGAAGCCCTCCTTCCACCGTGTGTTCCTGGTGTACCTGGTCTATTCAGAAAAAGAGATAGTCATTGTGGTTGCCCACAACCGCACCCCCCACTGAGCTATAGGGGCTCCTATATAGAGGTTTGCGTTCGAAGGCAGTTACACCAGGTACAGTCGTCAAAATCCCAGATCAGTGGCTAATTACGCGAAACCTGCCCAACTCCCCTCTGGAGCCCCGAAAACTCGCGCCCATCTGGGCTTTCTACGACTCAGCCGTGTAACTGGCGCTGCAGGGACACGTGCAGGTACACGCGCTCGCCATCGGTGAACTTGCCCGTCGAAGATCGGCACGATGAATCACGAGATTCCTGCAAATTGAGCTGCGACTGCACCTCGTGCGGTCGGCACGCAACCTTCTAGGCACCACTTCCCGGCGGCGAGATGAGATGGACGCCGCCTGCGGCAATCCGATCTCGGGGTCCTCCGGGAAGCCATCTGAAGCTCTGAATCCGGGAGAGATCCAAAGCGTCAGCGGGCAGAGCGTAGCGACCGCCGAGCGCCCTGGGAGGCGTCGGCTACGCCGACCACCGGTCAAGTTTCTGCCGAGCGAAGCGAGGCGGGAAACGCAGCCCGGTGCCACCTCCTCTTATGCTCTTCCCTTCTTTCGACCCCGAGACCGAGCTTCAGCGAGGAATCGGGATCTGATCTGCTGCTTGATCGGGACTTTCGCCTTGACTCAACCTCGTTGTTGACGCGCTGACTCAGGACGAAGGACGGAGCCAGCGCGTTAACAGGCATGTCATTTTGCCCCGGAAAGTCGCGGATTCGTTGTTCACAAGCTTGCGAACGAAGTGGCACCTTGTGAACAACGAATCCACGACGGGTTTTCGCGGAAGCAGCAGATCACTTTGAGCACAATCGTGTCCCCATCATCCATGTCCCCATGGCCGAACCCGTAGGGCCCGCAGGGGGTCATGGGGACATGGCGACGCTTTTGGCCTGGAAAGTCCGGGGTCGCTTGCCCCCCTGCTTTAGAACGCAGTGGCACCAGGGGGACAAGCCTGGAGCGAAGCGATGAAGCGCCTGTTTCCAGTCTTCGCATCATGCTTGCTCGCCCGACGCGACCACCTGGAAACGGTCGCCTGAGGCCATCTGTTCACCGCTTGCTTGCCGCGACCACCACACTCATCCGACCGCTGGAAGAGACACCGCCGCTCCCGATCGCCGCGACGATATAGAGCAACTCGAGACAGACCGAGGGAGACAGCATCCGAAGCGCGAGCGCGTATGAGCCGACACGTTCCTCCATCGAGCGCACGGATCGCAAAGTGTTCCCGCGACCGGCGGGCGGCAAGCAGCGGTTGAGATCGACCTTGGCGCCAGGAAGTATGGGTTGGTCGCCGAGTGGCCTCGGAACGGTCACCTGTGGGCGGCTAGTGACCACATAGTGGCCGGTAGATGGCCTCGCGGCGGACACACTTGTTTATCGCATTGAGCTGGCCGTTTGCTGGTCTCTTCCTGGCCTCTTCCTGGCCTATTGGTGGCCACACGGAGGCGCATCGAGGTCCGGCGATCCACATAATGGAAGCGCTTCGCAACCACGTGCGCGTTTGGACTGCTCGCTCTCTCTGGGGACGGTCGGTCTATGCAGGCCACGCGGAACGGGGGAGGTCCGTGGGCCGACGGAATGTCCGCAGTGTCAGTTACTGTCCTGGCGATGAGCACCAACGGCACCTCCTCCCAGCACGATCCAACATCGCAGAAGTCCTCGCGTCGACGTCGAGGCATCGGCGGGCGCTCAGGGGCTCCGCGTGCGGCGCACGCCCTCCCGCTGTGGCGACTGGCGGGCGATGGTCTCGTGCCGGTACTCCCCCAACCTTTCGCTCTCGAGACCAATCTCGAGGACTTGATCGAGTCCACACCTGAGTTAGTAGGCGAGAGGGTCCTGATCATCGGTCGACAGGTCAAAACACCATTCGGTCGTGTCCTGGATCTCCTCGGGCTCAGAGAAGACGGCTCCACTAAAACGATGGAGCTGAAGCGGGATCGCGCGAAGGATCTAGAGGTTGGTCAAGTCATCTCCTATGGCGCGTGGGTAGATGGCCTCGATCGAGCATCGCTGGAAGCCGTCTTCGAGGAGTACATCCTCGAGCGCAACCAACGGTTGAGACGAGAAGCGACGGTCGCCCCTTCTCTCGCGCAGGCATTCACTGAGTATTTCGGTAAGCCGATGCCAGCGGTCCTCAATCAAACTCAGACGATGTCTCTCGTCGCCCGACAGATCGATGCAGCCACTTTGCAGGCGGTTAAGTTCCTGCGCGAGAAGGATCTACCGATCAGCCTCTATGTGGTCGGTGCTTCTCGGCATCGCGGTGAAACCTTTGTGACAGCCAGCGAATGGATCGACCTTGGCTCCAAACAGAAACAGATCAGCGTGCGCGCGCAGCTCGAGGAACTTCACCTGGCAACGGTCGCTGCGGTTGAGCACAGCACCAGCCAGTTGCTCAGCCACATCCACAAGCAGCGGCCGGAGCGCTCCCGTTACGACGGACCATTCTTCACGAAGGGCTCGCACGGCGACATCCTGTGTTTCGCGCAGCTCTTCATGCCTCGCTTCACCACTTCGTTTGTCCCCTACCCGCTCCTGAACTCGCTTTACGACTGGTGGATCAACGAGCAAGCATCTGTCGGCGTAGAACGGTTGAAGCCCACGCACGGGTTTGCACACCAACTGAGGAACGCCGTCAGTATGGTCGGAGGCTGGCGCAAGGACAGAAAGTACTGGGACGAGGATCCATCCCTCGAACATGAACGACTTCGCCTGCTCGTTGGTGGCTGGCCGTTGCCAGCCCCAGGTCAGCTGCTCAGTGGTTACGCTCGCATGTGAGATCGACTCCGCCGCGCGCGTCGCTCCGAGCACTCATCGGATTAGCGCGGTCACCAACCCGAGATTCGGGCGTCGGGACAGGGGGAAGAAGGATGGACCAGCAACCTCTGACCGAGGCCGAAGTCATGCGCGCCTTAGCTCTGATTCAAAAGGGGCAGCAGCTCGGAGGGCATCAGCCGAGTGCCCAAGATCTCGACCGCGCTCGGCGCATCCTCACTGGAGAGCTATCCCCGGAAGACGCGCGAGTCGAGGTTCAAGCGGCACTTCAGGCGCTCGTCGACGGCGAACGGGGGCATCCGCCTACCCGGTGAATGTGTCTTCCACCAGCGCCTGAGCAGCGCCAACAACCTCGTCGAATCGGCCCTCGCGGATGGCGGTAATGGCGGTGTCCTCTCCTCGAAGGAAGGGATTCGCGCCGATGAACCACAGCCGCGCTACGTGCTCCCCTTCAGCGTCACTGACTGAGCGCCAGACCGCATCCGCACACTCCAAACGTCTGATCGCTTCTGTGTCAGGGCGAGGACCGCTATCTTCACTCCACCTCTTCGCAGCTTGCGTGTCTTTCGCCCCAGCCAACGTCGATACGAGCGTCGGACCCAATACGGCGGTCAGACGACGAACGAGTGGTACGTGGCTAGACACGATCATGCTGAGATCCTATTCGTGCCGGTCCGACTCTCGTGATTGGGAGTTCAATCGAGCCAGCACCTCAGCAATGGAGGATCCTGTTTCCATGACTCCGAAGTACACCAGAGTTCACAACGTACATAGGAGTTCACAGCCCGGAGGATAACCATGGAACTCGAGATCACCGTCACCCCGCGCGAGACTCTCGTGTGGGCGCCAGCGGAGCGAGACGCGCAGAAGCTGCGCCACGAGCTCACTGAGTCCGGCTACCTCGTGCGGGACGCCGACCCGTTCGAGCTGACCAGCGTCGGTCTCATCCCCGAAGGCGAGCACCTCGAGTTCGACTCCGCGCGCATCTTCGACGTCGGCATTGGCCCGAACGCGAATGCGACCCTGCATGCGCTGACGGACTCCGGGCGCTCGCTCGTCTGGCACCGATGGCAGACGCGGCTCTCTCGGAAGGTCTGGGGCGTGCCTGTGGCGATACCGCGCAAGGGCCGACCGCGCGCCGTCGGCATCGAGAGAGCCACACATTTCGGCACGGCGGTGCGCAGTCACTTCGGGCTCGGACTCCGCATCTCTCGCGAGACCTACGCGACGATCAACAAGCGCTCGTCGCTGCCGCGATGGCGCCGTGAGGACAACCCCGAGCTGTGGGACTCCCTCGACTGGTCGTACGAAGACGCCGAACACAGCTTCCACTCCGACGAATGGTGCGAAGAGCATCGCGAGAGAGCGCTGCAGAGCTTCGACCTGAACATGCGCACTTCGCCTCCCTCGATCGCGAGGAGTTCGAGCGCGCCTTGCAGTCGGCTGTCGCCAGCCGGCGCGGCATGGTGGAAGTCACGGACCTGACGAAGTGGGACGGCGTGCCCGGGCTCTACATCATGGTGCTCGACGAGTTCGCCCAGGTCTACGTCGGGGTCGCCAACTCATCGACGGGGATCGCGAAGCGCATCCGCCAGCACTGGACCAACCAGAAGCAGTTCGACCGACTCATCTGGGGTGACGTCACCTCATCGATTCTCTCGATCGACAGCTTCCGGGCCCTCGACACCACCCGCATCTTCGCTCTAAAGACCGAGCACACATTCGACGACGAGAACCCGCTCCTCGAGCAGTTCCCGAGGAAGTTCACGCTGAACCGCGTCATGGGCGGCAACGACGTCGTCCACCTCGCCAGCTTCCTCGGCGTCGCGGCCGTCATGCGGACCCGCGAGTTCGCAGCCCCGGCCTCCGAGTCGCAGGCGCCATGACCCGCGAGATCCACGCCCTCCGCGACGACGCGGCCGCCTGGTACAGCGGCGCGCTCAACAAGGTCACAGCTGCGCTCTCGTCATCCGTCGAGCATGCGCGCACGCCCCTTGAGCCGATCGCCGGCGAAGTGTGGATGGGCAGCCTCAACCTTCACGGCGTGACCGCGGCCGGGGGTAGGTGTGACTCCCAACGCGGGTCAGGATCCAACGACGCTGTGGCACCGCCGCACTTTGGCGACCGCGACATCGCGCGACGTCACTGACGCTGACGCTGATGAATTCGGGCTATGGCAAGCCTGATCATCGGGCCAGCTATCGCGGAGATGATCAAGACGAGCGCCGCGGCCCCAGCTGCGAAAAAGACTCAGGCATTCCTCCCCCAGAGGCGATTCTGGCTAGCGACGAATAGATTCGTCAATGCTCCCCCGCACGCTCTTGTGCCGACCCGTCGCGCCGACGCGGCGACCTCCCTCGCCGCTCAACGCCAACTCGGAGAGAATCGTGGCCGAATGGAACCGACCGATATAGCTGTGCGTCCTTGCGAGCGTGGACGCACAGCATGTTCGCCCCGGACCCTGATGCGCACGCATAGTGGAACGATGCCGAAGGTGCGGCAGCTTCTCCTCGCGCTCCGCGACCATCACCGCTCACCTCGCGACACGGTGCGACAGCTGGTATCCGCATCCGTGGCCTGTGCTTGCATGGCAGGGTGACAGACACGAGCGATAGCGCGGTCGAACCGGTCGAAGTAGACGACACGAACGACGGCGTCGGGCGTCGAGTGATCCCGAAGGCCTCTGACATGTCCCGCGCCATCTTCGGCACGCCTCCGCGCTCAACGCTGCGGATTATCGATGAGGTGAACAGACTGCAGCCGATGTTCTCGGTGTCTGAGAACCTGAAAAGCGTCCTTGGCTCAGTCCGTATGCCCTCATACGTACTGGATCCTGCGCTGCAGTCGGCCGCCTCCGCGGCCCTGCGTGCATCGTCGCTCACAGGATCGCAGGGATTCAAGGGCATTCTCGGATCGATACAGACGCCGTCGTACCTGTCAGACCCGATGCTCAAGTCAGCCGTCTCGAAAGCGCTCGAGGTGTCTTCGCTGTCAACCGGCCTGACCAACATGCTCCGCGGCTCGTCGATGATCAACCCGAAGATCGACGGGCCCGCCGGTCTCGGCTTCCCGGTCTCTCTCTTCGCGCCGATGCAGTCGATCGTCGATACGCAGCTGACATCGCTGAAGGGGTTCACTGGCCTGCAGGCCAGCCTCCTCGGTGATCTGAGCTGGATCAGCGAGCTCACGAAGGGACTCAAACTCGGTCGGCCCCACCTGCCGTCGAACTGGCGCGGCGTGGAAACCGAGCCCGACGAGCTCGAAGACGAAGTGCGCGCGATCCTCGAAGAAGGGATCCCCCTCGCGTGGGTGCCCTCCGCGCGCGTAATAGAGCTGCTACTCGCGGCCCCCGATGCCTCGAGCCGGCGTCGCGTCATCAGCAACAATCACAAGGGCATCGTGACCAGCTGCGAACGGCTGGTTTCCCGCCTGGCGCAGAAGCGCGCCCTGCTCTATGGCGACATGATCCGCAAGGCGATCAATGCACTGCGGGACGGTCACGTCGAGGCTGCGCAGTCCCTAGCCACGAACGTGCTCGACACTCTCGTGACACAGCACTCGAAGGCCGCCTTGCAGGCGCCTCTGGGAGTCGTCACGAACGTCGCCTCATACAAGAAGTTCCGCAAACGTAGCTGGCGTCTCACGCTCGCGGTGCACCCCGTCACCACCATCATGAGCGGGCGCTACACAGTGGATGATCGCCCCGACGGATACCGGCGCAACGCGACCGCGCACGCGATCACGCGGCATCAGTACAACCGCATCAACACCGTGCTCGCGATCATGAACGCCACGTCGCTGCTGACCTGCTTCGTGCGGGACACTCCTGCGTTCGACTAGCGATCGCCTGGCCGCGCACCCTGGCCGTCGTAGGCTGACTGCGACTTCTTCGGGAAAGCCACCGTCTCGCCGGGCTCTAAAGTCATGACCTCGCCCGACTCCAGCGTCACCTCCGTTCCAGCCCTCGAGTGTTCGACGCGTTCGACGACTCCGTCGACTGAGGCCCGACCGATGTCGGCCGCTCCCAGAGACTCGGCCTTCTTCCGATAGGCAGGCACCGGGTCCGGCCCCTCCGGGGCGTCCTGCTGCTGCCAGCGCACTGTTGAGTAGTGCGATGATCTGCTCGCCGATGCCAGCCCTCATGTCTTCGCGGAGGGCTCAGACAGCCAGTACATACGAACTAAGAGGGTATGGACCCTGGTACTGCCTCGTGGCTTCTTCAGGACCCCAGCCCGATGTGCCGATGCGACTTCGTTCATAGCGTCGTACATGAACGAAAGGCAAGTGATGATTCGAGTTCAATCTCTGACGAAGCAGTATGGATCGAAGGTCGCGGTCGATGGAATCAACTTCACCGCCGAACCCGGCAAGGTGACGGGCTTCCTAGGTCCAAACGGCGCGGGAAAGTCGACGACGATGAGGATGATTGTGGGGCTGGACCGACCGACCTCGGGCATCGCTGAGGTCAACGGGCGTCCATATGTGGATCTGCCCGCCCCGCTTCGCGAGGTCGGTGTGCTGCTCGACGCGCGTTCGGCGCACAAGCACCGCTCGGCGTACAAGCATCTGCTGGCGATCGCGGTGACCCACCAGATCGGCGCGGCACGTGTGCGGGAGGTCCTTGACCTGACCGGCCTGGATGCGGTGGCAGGTAAGCGAGTTGGGGGGTTCTCGCTCGGGATGAACCAACGGCTCGGTATCGCGGCGGCGCTGCTCGGAGATCCGCACACGATCATCCTCGATGAACCGGTCAACGGTCTCGATCCGGATGGGATCCTGTGGATTCGCGGGCTGCTGCGCCATCTCGCCGCGGAGGGGCGGACGGTGCTGCTGTCGTCGCATCTCATGAGCGAGATGACGCAGACCGCTGATCATCTTCTCGTCATCGGGAGGGGCAGAATCCTGGCAGATGGCCCTTTGAACGACGTGGTCGGCTCGGTGACTACCTCAATGGTTCGGGTTCGTACCCAAGATGTGGAGCAGTTGACGCGCGTGGTCATCGGGAACGATGTGACGGTGACGACGCGGGGGGATGATGTGGTGGAGATCACGAACCTCGGAGCGGAGAGTGTCGCGCGCGCAGCAGCGGCCGCTGGCATCGTCCTGTATGAGGTCTCCACCGTCGAGGGCTCTCTCGAGGACGCGTATCTCGCACTCACCGCGCAAGACACGGAATACCGCGCAACAGTGCGGGAATCACAAGGAGGAGCACAGTGAACGCCGTCGTCGCACACCGCGGCCGGGCGGACTCCCGGACTCTTCGTCCGGCGTTCGTCCACGTACTCCGTTCGGAGTGGATCAAGCTCCTCAGCCTGCCTTCATCCGGTTTGGGGCTCCTCGGAATCTTCGTGATCGGAGTCGGCGGCAGCCTTTTCTTGGGCGTATCCCTGGAGTCGTCCGGTGCACCGTCGGTCTTCTCGGTGGAACGCACGATGGCTGATGTGACCGTCCCGACCGTGGTGATCGGGCAAATCATCGCCGGCGTCATCGGGGTGATGGTGATCGGCTCCGAGTATTCGTCGGGTGGCATCCAACCGACCTTCGTCGCGGTACCAGATCGTCTGCGCGTTCTTAGCGCGAAGTCCATGGTGGCCTTCACCGCGTGTACCGCCACTGCTGTCGTCACCGTTTTCAGCGCATGGGCGATCACCACGCCGATCTATGCGCAGTTCGGACTGGCGGCACCGCTGAGCGCACCGGGAGTCCTCCTGGCACTGTTCAGCTCCGCGATGTACCTGGGTTTCTGTGCGCTTTTCGGAGTCGGGGTGGGAACCCTCGTGCGATCCACGACCGCGGGATCCATCATCGTGTTCTTGACCACCTTGCTTCTTCCCGTGGCGGCTTCTCTGCTTCCCTTCGGGCTGGCATCGCGGATCCTGCGCATCATCCAGTTCGGAAACGCCGGCGATGCCATGACCAGAATCAGCCCCGCAGGCTCACCCTTCCTCGACCTGTGGGCAGGCCACATCAGCGTCGGGGCGGGGTGGATGATCGCCTCGATCTGGGCTGCGGTCGCACTCGCGGCCGGCGCGATCGCGCTACGGTCGAAAGACGTATGAGAATGAATCCGCTGTCACTGTTGGGCGCCGCCGAGACGGCGACGCCCAACAGTGGTGTCGCGGGCAGCGTCGAAGACCGTCCTCTGCGACGGGCGACTTTCCTCGTTCTTGCCCTCTATGTGTGCGTCACGCTGATTCTCGGATACCTGTCTCTCGAGTCCCCGTTGAAGACACCGGTGTGGTCACTGCTACTGGTCTTCGTCGCTGGAATCGCGGTCATATTGTCTATGCAGCGGAAGCCGCGCGCGGCGTTCATCGCTGCGCTCATCCTTCTGCCGGCGTCGTTTGCGAGCGGATCGGGAGCCGAAGCCGTATTGGTCTGCGCCGCTCTGTACACAGTCGGAGTGTTCGCGCAGCCCCGTCAGGCGTGGGGCAATTTCGCTCTCGCCATCGCATCCTGCACGGTCGCAGCGCTGGTGCTGGCATTGCGTGTTCGCCTCGGCCCGCCGCTGTTGGGTCTGGCGCCTCGTGTGGACGGCGACGCATGGGCTGTGGACTGGCTCAGCGCGACTGTGGTCGCCGTGGTGGTGTCGCTGATCTGTACGCTGTCGGGGCTAAATATCGGGCACCGTCGGAACGAGGTGCGCAGGCTTACCGAACGCGCAGAGCAACTCCGCCGTGAACGGGATCAGGAGGCGTATATCGCCGCCGTGCAGGAACGGGAGAGGATAGCGAGGGAGATGCACGACGTGATCGCCCACAGCCTCGCCGTCATGATCGCCGTCGCTGATGGAGCACACGTATCCGCCGAGTCCCGGCCCCAAGAGTCACGCCGAGCAATCGCTCGAGTAGCCGAGACCGGAAGACAGACTCTCACCGAGATGCGCCGACTGCTCACCTCGGTGCGAGACGACGAACCGTCGCTGCACCACCCGTCCGCGCCGCCGGGCGTCGACCGTCTACCCGCCTTGATCGAGGAATCCCGGTCGGCAGGACTGCCGATCCGTGTCGAACAGACAGGGCAACTCGCCGCAGACGCGGTCGCAGGTCTGACCGTCTATCGCATCGTGCAGGAGGCGCTGACCAACATCCTGCGCCATGCACGAGGGGTACAAGACGTTCTCGTGAAGCTCTCCTTCGCCGAGAGGAACATCTCGATTCTGGTGGAGGATCGATCCGAGTCCGTGCTTCCGGTCACCGATCCGGGCACAGGCCTCGTGGGCATCCGCGAACGAGCCGAATTCTACGATGGTCACGTCGAGGCAGGCCCATGCCCAGGAGGCGGCTGGCGGGTCTTCGTGCAACTTCAGATGGAGCCCTGATGATCGCAGATGACACAACACACCCACGCATCCGCGTGCTGATCGCCGACGATCAGGAACTCGTGCGCTACGGACTGCGGCTCGTACTCGAAGCGGAGAACGACATACACGTCGTCGGCGAGGCGTCAGACGGAGCGTCTGCAATCGAGGTCGCCTCACGGCTCTCCCCCGATGTCATCCTCATGGACGTGCGGATGCCCGGCATGAACGGAATCGACGCAACACGTGAGGTCGGCACGCGACTTCCTCATGCTCGAGTACTGGTTCTCACCACATATGACCTCGACGAGTTCGCGTTCGGAGCGCTCCGCGCGGGAGCCGCCGGCTTCCTCCTCAAGAACACCAGACCAACCGAACTCGTATCCGCGATCCGCACCATCGCGAGCGGCGACGCGGTGATCTCCCCTCGGCTCACGGCCAAGCTCATCGAGGTCGCGCTACCCCAACTCGCACCCCGAAGACACCGGCGGCCGCAGCGCGAGCTCTCGGAACTCACCGATCGCGAACGAGACGTCTTCCTCCATGTCGGCCGGGGCTTGACGAACACAGAGGTCGCGAATGCGCTCCATCTGAGCGAATCCACCGTCAAGGCGCACTTCGGCCGGGTCCTGGTGAAGCTCGACCTACCCAACCGTGTCCAAGCAGTCATCCTGGCCTACGAGCTCGGCATCGTGAACACGAGCAACTAGGTCCAGGCCATTCTTGGTTGAGAGATTGGTGAGTGCACCGAGAAGGACGCTTACGTCTCCGCTGCAGGAACGGAATCACTGTACGAGTATTTGATCAACTGGCCCTACCCGTCGCGCAGACGACTGCCGGGGCGATGTCCGATACGAGCATCGGCACGTCTGCCACGCGCCGTCCTTCGCAGCGGCTAACGAAGTCGCGGAATTGCGGGGATCGTCTGCGGCCGCTGCCCGCAAGAGCACCGTTCGCTAACGTGGAGGAGGCACGCATCACGCCCCGGCGATAGGAGGTGGCCACATGAGTCTTCTGGATGACGTTCGAATAGTTGTCGACGCAGTCCCAGCGGGAGAAGTAGTTACTTACGGAGAGGTTGCCGCGCTTGTCGGTATTGGTCCCCAACAAGCGGGCGGGATTGTGGGTCGGCTCGATGAGGACAGCCCCTGGTGGAGAGTGCTCTACAGCGATGGGACTCCCGCGAGTTGCCACCGGGGCACGGCCCCCGTGCTTCTTCGGAATGAGAAGACACCGATGCGTGATGGCCGAGTGGATATCGGGAGAGTCCGTGGGCAACGATCGGCACCTTGACGCGTTCGCTGTCGTTCGTCATGAGTTGATACACGATGCGGCGAACGTCGCACTGCGAGAGCAGGGCATGGATCCGATTTATACGGCGGGTGCTGCTGCGCGGGTCGCCGT
The DNA here is from genome assembly GCF_918698045.1 of Microbacterium sp. Bi98. Lineage (NCBI taxonomy): Bacteria > Bacillati > Actinomycetota > Actinomycetes > Micrococcales > Microbacteriaceae > Microbacterium > Microbacterium sp. Bi98. The sequence goes on from NZ_CAKKLK010000001.1 coordinate 629,788, forward strand.
CATCGGTCAGGCACCAGGACGCCGGGCACAAGCAAGCGGAGTGCCATGGGATGACGCGAGTGGTGTCACTCTCATGCAGTGGCTGGGTGTCACCGAAGGACAGTTCCGAGACCCGGACAAGTTCGCTCTCTTGCCGATGGACTTCTACTACCCGGGTCCAGGTCGCGGCGGGTCAGGGGATGCGCCGCCCCGGCGAGGCTTCGCTGCCAGGTGGCATCCACCACTGTTCGCTTTGATGCCTAATATCCGTTTGACGCTCTTGATCGGACGCTACGCGCAGCAAGCGTATCTCCCGATCGCAAGGGCCGAGACCCTGACCGACACGGTGCGAAGGTATGAGCAATTTCTTCCTGAGCGGTTCCCACTGGTCCATCCTTCCCCGCTCAACTTTCGCTGGCACGCCCGGAACCCGTGGTTTGCCGCGGAGGTCGTTGAGGATCTTCGCCGACACATCGAGACTGCGCTGCGGTGAGACCGTTCCAAGAGCCTGAATCAGGTTGTCTAAGGCGCAGATGAAATCGAGCACCCAGCAGGCCCTGACACGGCTTGTGCCGGTTCGGAGAGTTATTTCAGGCTCCGACCTGTTCTTGATCACGCACCTTGGTGCGGCCCAACACACGACTTCGGTAATCTTTGCTTGGTAGCTGGGGCTACCTGCGAAGCGTCTGGGGCGCTGCGCCACGCGACGAGGCGGTGTCACGTTTTCTTGTGACGAGCCCTCTCGGAGCCTCGGTTCTGGGGAACTCAACGTTTCGAGAGGGCAACCGCCTCGGACGCAGCTGACTCCGCTGACTCCGCTGACTCCGCTGACTCGACCGTTCATGTTTTCGGCCTGCCTGTCGACCGATCTGTTTCTGCTACCGCGAGTTAGGTCGTGCGGATCGTTCACGTGCGTGCAAGAGATGCACGACGGGCCAGACTAGCCGGTCCGAACCTGTGGCAGTCACCCCGTCGGCGTTTCCAGCACCTCTTCGAGGAACGTTATGCCTCCGGAACTGTTCGCCGATTGCATGAGCGCTTGGACCCACCGCATTTTGAGCTGCGGGGTCTCGAGCTCGTCGAAGGTGAAACGAAGCGGGATGGAGGGGTGCAACCAGATGGTGCTGAGCCCTTCTACGTCTCCTTCGGGATGCAGCCACGACAGGGTGAACGATTCGTTGCGGCGCAGCTTGGTCGCGACCACGACTTTGAGATGTGCGAGGGCGCGCTCCTCGATATAGATCGAGGCCTCCGACCCGCCGTAGTGAAGTGTGCCCATGGCGGACAACATCCATTCTTTGAAGTGGTCTCAGCTATCCGAAGGCGTGCACATGTTCACGGTTGCTCTGTCAGGTTAGTGGGCGGATACCACAGCCGTTGACCGTTCACCTTGGCGAAGGAGGTGAGAGTGTGCGGTTTGGTGGAGGTGGCGCTCATGATGTCTTTCACGGTGAGGTGACGAACGAGCAACGCGTCGGCGATCAGGGATCGGTGGCAGCGCCACGGCACTGCTTCCGCACACATGATCGCCACACTGTTCTCTCTAGCGAGGGCGATCAGGGCGTCTATTCCGCGAGTAAAAGGCTCAGTTTGCATGTAGTCGGCGTAGCTTCGGAAGCTCTTGTTACGCCACGCGCCGTTGACGCTCTCCACTTTCGCCGGCGTGTGTCGCAGTCCGCCGAGTTCCTCCATCCGCGCATACCCCAGGTCGGCTTCGTTCAGGCTTTGTTCGAGGGCCTGCGCTCCGAACTGCGGGTTGTGCCGTGAGCCGGGAACGGTTCGCACGTCGACGAGTTGTTGGACCCCGTTGTTTCGCAGCAGGGTGATGAACTCGTCGATGGGGTGCGTGGAATGACCAATGGTGAACACTGTCGGCTGTTGCATCATGCTCCTGGAACGTTGCGAGATAGGGCTGACTGGCCGGGGGCTCCTCGCACCCAAGGAGCCCCCGGCCAGGCGGTCAGCGGGTCGCTCCCTTGCGTGGCTTGAGGAAGACGTCCGGTTCGCGCTTCTCGCGTTTCGCCGCTCGTTTTTCCTTGATCGACAGTTGAGGAGCCTTCTTCGCTCCACGTGTGCTTGGTGACTTACCGGACATCGGTACTCGCTTCCCCTATGTGGCTGGCGCATGAACCACTGACCGTAGCCGTCTTCCAGGGGAAGTCAACTCGGCTCCTGAGCGGACACAATCGCATTGCTGTGCCCGGATTTGATGTCTCAGATGAAATCGTTGGTCGACGCCTGCGCGATGGAGCATGAGCGGATCTCACGCATGGTGTGTACCGCGGCAGGGTTCACTCCGGGGGGCCGCTGCGCAAGCTCCTCGATCCGCTCGAGGATGAGGTCCGGATAAGTGTCCCTGTCCACCAGAAGCACGGTCACGTCGGCATCGATTCCTCGTGCACGTTGGATGCGCCGATGAATGGACATGGCCCATCTGTGCACGTTCGCGAAGGCCCATGGTTCGTTCTGGGCCGGGGGCTCTACGACAGCAATGACGTGGGACACCGACGCGGGGATGCGTGACGCATTCCGTTTATGGCTCCGGAGCACGGCCGCGAAAGCGGCCTTGCTCTGGGCACTGCTTCCGTCTACTCCAACAACGCGCAGATCTGGCGAGTACTGGGAGGTGGCGTTAGTTTCTGCAATGACGTTCAAGCATCGCAATGGGTCGCCGATTACCTCGATGATGCGCGCGCGCCGTCTCTCTGTCAGCCGCATGTAAGTCCCACCTCGTCGATGAGGACTTCCTTCGTCCCGTCGTTGTTGGCATGGCGGCGGTGCACGTCCGCGTGGACGCGCTGATTGACTGCAGATTCGTGTTCCTGGCGGAGGCCACGGAGCGTGTCTTGCAGAGCTGTGATGCGTGCTGTCGTGGCTCGCTCGATGAGCAGCGCCGGGTTGTGTTCAATGGTCATGGCTTTCCTTAGATCCGGCGTGGAGCGCGACGCAAAGACACACAGCGCGCACGGTAACGAGGGCTACTCGTTTCCCGGCGGAGCCCGTCGAACGCGTAGTAACCACCGCGCGTCCCCGAACGGAAACGGCACCGCGAGAAGGAAAGCAGCAGCCAACTCTGCGAAAGAATCGCGACAGAAGGTGCTGGGTATCATGCCCTCACCATAGCCAGGACCGGGGTTAATGCAACCGGCTCTCCTGTGCGTGATGGCGACTTGCTTTTTCTGTAGGTGCGGCTATGGTGAGGGCCATGACCACCGTCGTTGACCGCACTCACTCGGAGCGTCTTGTGGACGCGTCTGTGCTGGCGAGCGTGGTCGACTTTGCGGGCGCGCGGCACGAGGTTCTTCCGCCCCGTCGAAGCAGCGGCGGCGACCTGCTTTTCCGGTCCGCTCTCCGCGCTGCTTCGCCGTAGACCCTTCAGGGCTATCCGGTCATCCAGCGCGTCGCAGCAGCGGCGCTTTTTTTGTACCCAAAGGAGCAGTCATGACAACCCACACCACCCCCGAGATTGCGGTCACCACCCCCGACACCGCGGCCATCCAGAAGCACCTCGAGCAACGACTCGAGGAACGCCTGACACTACTCCAGGACCTCGAGCCCCGCGCGCTGCCGACCATCGACCCGGTCGCCTACCAGACGGCAGAAGCACACCGTCTCACGATCCAACAGATCAGCGCGGCTCTGAACCGGCTCGACGCGGGCACCTACGGCCAGTGCGCACGATGCGGTGGCCAGATCGCGCCGGCACGTCTCGAAGTCGTCCCTCACGCTTCCGCCTGTATCGATTGTCAGAACCATGCCGAAGCCGCGTAGTTGTAAACCGATCGAGATCCCCTCGGTCCACCCGGACCCCAGAGGAATCCGAGTAGTCGTCATTCATCAACGAACCCTCGGCGCGACCTCACATTCGGAGCAAGAGGATGCGCGATTCCGAAACAACAAGCCGCCCGGCGGGCCGCTGAGCCTCCCTAGGGATGAGGTCCACGCGATCGCAGCCTGAGCGCGTAAGGGTATGCGCGAGCGGCGCAGGACGCGCGCAGACAAGAATAGATGGGAATCACATGTCAATCGCACACCGGTGGAGTGCGACCGCGGTCGTTGGTGTTGTCGCGGTCGTGATGATGCTCTCGGGGTGCACCGGGGTGCCCGCGGACGTGGACGGCACGCTCCGCGATGTACAGGGCGGCGACCTGAGGGTAGGCATCACTCACAACCCGCCGTGGACGGACACCACTGACCCGGACAAGCCATCCGGGCAGGAGGTTCGCCTCGATCCGGAATGTGATCGAGCGCCGATACTTCAAGTAGTGGCGATCCCGCCACTCGCTACCACAGCACGCCGTGATCTACCGTTCCGCCGTCGTGTTGAACGACGTCATGCCTGAACCAAGGCATCGTCAGACACGCCCTAGTTCGCCGGAGGGTCGGGCCGCAGCGTAACGCTGGTCGAACGCGAGGAGGGGATCAGCGTTTGCGTTTGCGTTCGCGATTCACGCGGAACTTGGTTCGTGGTGTTGACAAGTAAGGCTCCTACTAGAAAACTGGGTCCGGCCAAGCGGCTACCCGTAGTGCAACTCGATGAGGAGTTTCAGTGAGTGCTGAAAGAATAAGATTGTCGCCCGAGGCGCGAGTCGCGAGACCCGCCCTGATGCTCCGTTCGCGGTCAGCTGTTGCACTCGCAACAGCAAGTCTGCTCGTCGGGGCCTTCCTGTCAGCCACCACCGGCGCCGATTCCGCAGCAGCCGCAACTACGACCTATTACGTTTCCGAGTCGGGCAACGATGCAGCGTCCGGTACTTCAAGCACGACACCGTGGCGCTCGCTTACGAAGGTTAACGCCGCCGTTCTCAATCCCGGCGACGCCGTCCTCTTCGAGTCAGGCGACTCCTGGACTGGACAGCTGGCACCGACGTCGTCAGGATCCCAAGCAGCGCCCATCGTCTTCGGGGCGTACGGTACCGGCAACCCTCCCGCAATCAACGGCGCTGGCGCGCAACCTGGCACCATCGTGATAACCCGCAACTCGAACCTGAGCTTTCGAAATCTCGATATCTCCAACCGCTCGGCTACTGCCGCTCTTCGTAGCGGGATTGTCATCGATAACGCGCTCACCACGCCACTCACGGGCATCTCGCTTACAGACCTCACCATTCATGACATCAGCGGCGTTCCATACAACGGTGGCAACAATGGCTGGGTGGAGCCCGGTGACGGTGGCATCATCGTGACTGGTCGCGCGGACAGTGCAACGTCGCGGGTCGACAACCTCCTGATTCAGGATGTGGACATCAAGACCGTCGACGACGCGGGGATCCGGATCAACACGCGAAACAACGACGCGCGCGCTATCAACGTGCGCGTGAACCGTGTCACTGTCGACAACGCAGGCGGCAACGGCATCATGATGGCGAACACGACTGACGGCGTCGTCGAGCACAGCAAAGTTACCAACAGCGGAACCCGCTCGACCGCCGACGCGGGCATTTGGGGTGCTTTGAGCGTCCGTCCCGTGTTCCAGTACAACGAAGTCTCGGGGCAGTCCACCCTCGGGGGTGATGGATTCGCCTACGACTTCGACTGGGGCATCACTGACGGCGTGTTCCAGTACAACTACTCGCATGACAACCCGGTCGGTTTCATGCAGTTCTTTCTACAGTCGAATGGCATTGTCCGGTACAACGTTAGCCAAAACGATGGCGGTGCGGCCTTTGCGTTCTACAACGCTGTCGACAATATGAAGATCTATAACAACACGGTCTTCATCTCTCCCGGCTCTTCGACGAAACCTGTTGAAAAGGTCCAAGCGGGCGCCCCCACGAACACTACTTTCACGAACAACTTGTTCGTGAACTGGGGAACAGGCTCCTTCGACCCGATCGCCTCGTACAGCAACAATCTGATCTTCGGCAATCACACTGGCGCCGACCCGTCTGACTCCAACCTCATCACCGCCGATCCGCTACTCGTTGCGCCCGGCACCGCGACCACGATTAACGCACCTGAATACAAACTGCGCCCGTCCTCCCCCGCGCTCGGAACCGGAGTTTTGGTTCCGGGAGCGCCGGCCACGGACTACTTCGGCAACACCATCAGCACGACGGAACCGCCGAATATTGGCGCGTACGCTGGTGCGGGTGTCTCCGCCCCGCAGCACGCAATGACCGGCCTCGCAGTTGACGACTCAGTCACCGGTACGGCCAACCGTCAGTGGAACTATCAGGGGAACTGGGGACACTGCAACCCGTGCGCTGGTGACTCCTCAGTCAAGTCGCAGTTCAATCAGAGCAACAGCTACTCCCAGACTACGGGTTCAACCGCATCGATGACCTTTGTCGGCACACGAATCACGCTTCGTGCGGTCATCGCGCCGGATGCGGGAATCGCTGCCGTTTCCATCGACGGAGGCCCCGCGCAGAACATCGACCTCTACGGCTACTCCCGGCTGGGCGACAGACCAGTCTTTACCTCGAATGAACTCGCGCCCGGCTCCCACACGGTAACCGTCCAGGTCACAGGGACCCATGGCGCCGCATCCACCGGCAACTGGGTACTGCTCGACCGTGCTGAGGTCACGCGGGTACCCGTCACCGTAGACGACACGTTCACTGCAAGCGGAGCTAACAGCCTCACCTATTCGAGCGGATGGAGCAGCTGCAAACCATGCAGCGGCGCCCAGGGCAATCCTCCCCAGTACCTCAACTCAAACCACTGGTCTGCGACCGTCGGCGCGACCGCAACGCTAACATTCTCGGGCACACAGGCCGCGTTCTTCGCGGTCAAGGACGCGAATGAAGGGCGAGTCGGCGTTTCAGTCGACGGCGGACCTGAAGTCATCATCGATCTCTACTCTGCTTCTCGTATCGGTGCGGTGTCCGTCTTCACGACGCCGATCCTGGCGTCAGGAACACACACCCTGAAGGTTAGGGCACTGGGCACCAAGAACGGCTCGGCCTCTGGGACGTATGTGGTTATCGATCGCTTCGATATCTATTCCTAACCCGTTAGCGCAATCGCGAGTTCCGCTACCCCGCACCCGGACTGTCGTGGTGCGGGGTAGCGTGCGATCGATGACAGCAGGTCAGGGAACGATAAAAGGTTGAGCCGAGTTTGAACGTCGCTGTCGCAAGACTTCTCCACCTCCCCAGATCGCATCACGAGCCAGCTTGCGTCCGAGTTCAATACCGCCTTCGAGCTCGGCATGCTCCTGGTATGCACCCGGTCTCACGGTGGCGCTCAGCGGCGAGATCTCTGTAAATCTGTCTTGCACCCGCTGCGCGAGCTCGGCTCCTCCCGCCATCGCAGTCGACCCCTGAAGAACAAAGACACCGGGATCGACGACCGATGCCATGGACGCGCACGCGATCGCGATCCTGCGCGCGACTTCATTGAAGTAGACCTGAAAGAGATGGTCAGCTGGCCCAGCTCCTTGCCGCAGCAATGTGGGCACGCTCTGGCTCGGTAGCCCAACTTTCTTTGCAAGCGCACGGAGCCCCTGCCCGCCGATTAATGCTTGGAGATCCCCCTGGAACCCGCCGGTACGAGGCCGAACCTGGGGCATCGGCGCCTCCGGGACCGGCGTATACCCGATCTGACCGGCGGCGCCAGACGCCCCCCTGAGCGGTGTCCCATTTACCATCAGACATGAGCCGACGCCGGTGCCGATCCAAAGGAGGGCGAAGATCGACCGCTGTTGCAGATCTGCTCGTGTACCTTCGGCGACCGCCGCCAGGTCTACGCCGTTTACTAGCTGGACAGGCGAGCTGACAACCGCTTGCAACGAGGACAACAGGCTCCCACTCAGATTACGCAAATCCCACGAGAAGCCGAGATCGCCCGTGGCGAGATTTACGACGCCCGGTACGCCGACAATTGTTTGGACCACCCGTTCCCATCCAAGCCCCACGCTCAAGAGCAAGGCCTCGACGGCGGCGTGTATCTGCCGCGCGAGCGGGCGATCGTCGATCCGGCGATCTGCTGACGCGACTGAGGGTCCGCCCGTGATGTCCGCGATTAGTACACCGATGAAACGGTCGCGAACGTTCACTGCCGCAATGAAGTGCTCTCCAGACGCCAGGCCAAACACGGCAGTCTTCGGACCGCGTCGTGACTGAACCTCCTGCTTAAGCTTCGTCAACATGCCCGCCTCGGTGAGGCGTCGAACGAGGTCAATTGCTGTCGGCTGGGTAACACCCATCATGTCCCGCAATTGTGTGCGACTCAGGCTGCCATGTTGGGCGAAAAGCTCGAGCGCAATCCGATCATTCAGCAGACGGGCACTCCCGGGCATTCCGTGAAAACTCTTCCCCGACGTTCCTGGCTGACGGTCCATCGAGCTCTCTACGTTCGCCTCTCGAGTCCTGCGTGTTCTCGGTTCAGGGTAACGCACGTTCGCTGAAGGATCGAGCGTGCTGTCAGCTGCTGCGATGTCATCGCTCGGTCCCGGAGTGGTGTCGTTCAAGGAACCGCCGAGGACGCGCACCCGAACATGGCGGCCTTCGCGCAGTTCGCCGAGATCTTGTGTTGGCGTAGCGTGCGATGGTCTGATTCGTCGGTTGTAACGATGGCTGCTCCGATCCTGGCGATCCCGGCGGCCTGTTTGGTGAAGTCATATCTGATGTGTCACCGGATCTGATGCGCAGCTTGGGCGCTGATGATCAACGCGCTGTTCGCGGGGACGGACGCCGAAGCCCTCAACCTTGACCGAATCGCTGGGCAATCATACGAACTGCAGCACCCTGAAGGACGGCCTGTTTCAATGAGCTGCATTGAACGACGGGATTGGGTTGGCAATCAGCCAGAGTCAACAGCGTCGAGGCGATTGCATCGCTTAGGTCGCGCCGAAGCATGCTGGCGGGTCCGCTAAGAACAATTTTCGGCGATCCGAGCGTCGACGAGAGGACTGCCAGTGGAACTCCCAGATGCGCACCGGCCTCGCGCAGAACTCGGCCATGATCGCTGACAGGCCGCGCGAGCAGTCGCCTCGAGACGGTAGGGGCGGATGACCAATGGTGGACGCAACCCGAGCGCGCGCAATCGCATGTTGCATCACTGCTTCTCCCGGTCACAATATGCGGGAGTTCACGTGCGGGCCCGAGCGCGAAACAGCTTACTGGGTCTCCGATGTGAACGCGGACCGCGGTTCGGACTCGCGCTCCCAGCCGAACGAGGAGAAACGGTGCTGCAGCGGCGCCGAACACCATCTCGGCGTCCGCTGCAAGATCGGCGTCGTCTCCGACGAATACGTCTATACCGAGCCTCTCTGCAAGCCGCTCACCGAGGCCACCGTAACGGGAGTGCCCACCGGGCGCGCCGATTCCCACACCGAGGGCGCGACCATCGACTTGGCGCAGTAGCATCGCTGCAACCTCGACTATCACGGCCTCAAGATCGTCATCCCTCCCGTTTGGATGATCCTTGAACACGGCACTTCGGAGCCGCCCATCCGGGAGCGCGAGAGCCCCAGATAGGCGCGTAGTGTCGCTGAGATCGAAGGCGATGACCTGTGTCACGTTCAAGTCGAAATCGAGGAGAGTGCCAGGCTTGCCCGGACCAATAGGCTGCGTTCGCGCACCTTCCCTGACGGCACCCTCGGTGATCAGTTCCTTGACAAGCTCTGACACGGTGGGCCGAGAAAAACCTGTCTGCCTCGCAAGGTCCGCGCGGCTGAGGGGTGCGTCGGTCATCATGGCTCGTAGAATGGCCTCACGGCTGGCTGCGCGGCTCACCTGCTGTTCTCCGTGACGGCTACGAGATCAATACCGTCACTCATGAAACGTCTCTTGCTGACCGTTGACGGACATCGTTCGAACAGGTCGGCACAGACTCAGATGTCCGTGTGCGGCATTGTTTCTGAGATCTCTCTGCTCCTTCGCATACGGGCTGTGATCCTACCCACTGGTCGAGAACTCTAGGGTGACGCCGAGTCGACGCGGCCTCAGTTGATACTCCGGACGCACATCGGGCCCGCATGACCGCGAACCGAGGCCATGCATCGCCAGATCGAGGATGAGATGGGCGCTGCGTGGCGGAGGCAGCTCATATGGATGTTTAGCAGCGGTGATCTCCATGGGGCTCCACGAGCGGAGACTGAAGCCGAGTTCTCCTGCGACACGTCGAATCCGCACGCGCTCAGACATCTCAGGGGCCGACAACACGATCTCTCCGATATCAGAGCGGTGACCCGCTTCCTGGGGATGTACCTGAGGAGGCGTTAGTTCCGCGATCGGCAGGCGATGCCTGCCTACGTATGTCGACTCCCGCATGTCCGGATAGCTCTCGTGAGGGCCAAGGCCAAACCATTCCGCATCCCAACGGTGCTTCGGCAGTTGGAGATGAACGCCGATCCGCGGCCAAAATACGTTCCAAGCACCAATCGGTCGGACCTCAAGCTGTAGCGTAGCGACGCCCTCGCGCACAGTCGTCCATCGACGAACACATTCGATCGCGGTGTTTGTGCCCGCGGCCGCCCAGAGTGTTCGGGTGGTGGCGGCTACGCCATCGTCCGTGGCGGCGACCGTGGACGGCACAAGACGATTGAGGCCTGCCTCCAACCATCTGTCAGCCGATGAGGGCCCCCTTTGTCCGGCGCCAGCGCCGAGCGTTTCCTGAGGAGCATGATCGAGATAGTCAATGGCACCATGGCCACGGTCGTTATCGGTAGGAGCACGCCAGACGGTTAGGCCAGCGTCGGAAACGTTCAATGCACCGATCCGGAGTATCGAACCTGTCCTGCGATCAATTTGCACGGTTCCGAAGACTGCTGTCTCGAGCCCGCCCGGGTGTCTCTGCAGACATGATTGCTCGTTCAATGCGAGCTGGGGTTTGGTCCCTTCTCGATCAGCCCGAGGCTGCGCGGGATAGTCCAATCTCTCTTGTGTGCGATGTATCACCGCGCCACGAAGCCATTTCGGAGCTTCCCCGCTGTGACGGACCTCCCAAGTCATCCATGCTTCCTGCGCGTGCAATGTCGCTGCCCGCGATAGAGCAGTGACGAGGTCAGGCTTAACCGGGACGGGGGTCACGGTGTCCGGGGCGACCTGCAACGAACGGACGGAACCAGAATCGATAACGTGGCCGTCGGCCTCGATCCGCCAAAGCACGTCCACGACTGCTGCTCCGTGCTGAAGTGTCGACCCCACGCGAGCGCGCCCCTCGCCCGATTCAACTCGGATGGGAGCGACGCACTGGGCCCATTCGAGGAGTCCTGATGAGGGTACTCCCTCGGCGGAGATCAGGCCATCCGCGATGAATGTCCCGTCGTGCAGCTCCTCGCCGAAATCACCGCCGTACGCTAAATAACTCTCACCGTCTGCGGTGTGAGCGCTCAGCGCGTGGTCGCGCCACTCCCAAACGAAGCCGCCCGCGATCCGGGGCTCGGCGGAGATCAGCCGGTGATAGTCGGCAATGCCGCCCGGCCCCGTGCCCATGGCGTGCAGATATTCTACGAGGATGTAGGGCAGGCGACGCGCTCGGGCGGCTTCTTCCGCATCCACGCAGGCGGATGGGTGATGAGCCGCGGCGATCGGTCCTGAGTCGGACAGAAAAGCTTGAACCTCCTCGAGCGCCGGGTACATACGGGAGTACAGCTGCGTGTATGCGGCACGGTGGTCGCCCTCATAGTGGACGAGTCGACTGGGGTCGCGCTCTGCGGCCCATTCGGCGATCATCGCGAGGTTACGTCCTTCCCCGCTCTCGTTTCCGAGCGACCAGGAGAATACGCATGGGTGATTCTTGTCGCGTTCTACGGTGCGCACAATGCGGTCCATAAAGTGGGCTGACCACGCCGGATCATCCGAGGGGTTGCCCTGCCAGTCGACCAACTCGAAGCCGTGCGTCTCGAGATCGCATTCGAGCATCACCCACAGCCCGTACTCGTCGGCCAGATCCAGCAGCCGCGGGTGCGGGGGGTAGTGGGCCGTGCGGATGGCATTGACGTTGTGCCGCTTCATCAGCTCGAGGTCGGCACGCGCGTCCGCCTCATCGAACACCCGGCCGCGCTCGGCGTGGATCTCATGGCGATTGACCCCGCGCAGCTTCAGCGGGCGACCGTTCGCCAGCAGCACCCCGTCTCGGACCTGCACCGAGCGGAAACCGGTCGACAGGCGCACTTCCTCACCCGACGAGGAGATGATCACCTCATACCGCGCTGGATCTTCGTCGGACCACGGCCGCACCGCCGGAACACGGATCTCGCGGACCTCTGCGGCATCGCCGTACTCGACGTCGATCTCCAATGACGGAACCCGCAGGCGGATCGGCCAGCTCTCGACCGCCGCACGGAACTCCGGGCGAATCCACCCCTCCTTCAGGCCGGCGTCGTAGGAGGCATCGATCCAGACATCGTCGAGACAGCCGCGTGGACGATGGCGAAGGGTGACGTCCCGGAAGATGCCCGGCAGCCACCACTGATCCTGATCTTCGAGGTAGGTGCCGACCGACCACTGCCGGACGACGATGCGCACCTCGTTCTCCCCCGCCGTCATCAGATCCGTGACGTCAAGTTCATGCACCAGTCGCGACCCGAGGCGGGATCCCGCCGCGACGCCGTTGATGAAGAACTCGGCGGAGGACTCGACGCCGTCCGTGCGCAGAAGCATCCGTCCTGAGCCGGTCCACTCCGCGGGGACTTCCACGACTCGTACGTACTCGGCGGTCGGATTGTCATCGGGCACGTGAGGCGGCGCGACGGGGATCGGATAGACGAGGTTCGTGTAGATCGGATTGCCCCGGCCCGCATTCGCCGGCAGCACCCAATGCGACGGAACCCGTATGGTGCCGACTGTCTCCGGTCTCCCGATCAGTCGAAAACCCCACTCCCCGTCGAGGGTGAGCTCCGGTGCATCGGTCGATACCCGCGCCGACGGTGTCACCACGCGTGTCGGATCGGGCGCGGGAATGGTGAACTCAGCCAACCGCCGACTCACTCCCCCCGCTTTCGAGCACGATCACGACCACCGAAGCGTCGGTCGCAGGAACACGCACGACGGCGCCACGACCGGTGTCGTCGACCGGGAGAGCACCGTCGCCCAGCCGCCGGGCGCCGATGAAGCCCTCAGGCAGAGTGATGGTCTGCTCCGGCGTCGACGCGCCCTGCCGGGCGATCCCGAACGCATAGGTGAGGCCACCGCTGCTCGTGGTCGCCCAGGCGAGGTCTGTTGACTCGATCGCCAGCGTCGACGGTCGAGTGCCGTACACTGCGTCACCGTTGACCTCGAGCCACTCGCCGAGCTGGGCGAGGCGTTCGGCGACGGAGCGTGACAGGCGACCGGTCGCATCCGGGCCGACACCGATGAGGTAGTTGCCACCACGAGTGACAACCTGAGCGAGCTCCCGCAGGATGTCGGCGAACGGTCGGGCCTCCTCATCGAGCACTACGGAGCACCAGTGATCCGTCATCGGGATGCACGACTCCCAGGGGGTGTCCATTTTGCGCGGCGGGATTACCTCCTCCGGCGTGCGGTACATCTCGTGTGGACCGTGCACGGTGCGATCGACGATGAGAAGATCCGGCTGCGCCGCGAGGGAAGCTTCTGCGATCGCTGCCATCCCGATCGGTTCGACGGGTTCGCGCACCCATCCGGCGTCCAGCCAGAGCGCGTTGACACGTCCGTACCTCGTCATCAGCTCGTCGATCTGCGCCTGCGTGAAGTCGACGAACGACTGCCACTGGCCCGGGCGTTCACTGCGGTCGTAGTTGTGGAAGCGATCTGTGATCGGGAGCGCGCGGTCCCAGTACCCGGGATGGTTCCAGTCCGCCTTCGAGAAGTAGACCCCCACCTCCATCTCTTTGGCACGGAACGCATCGAACGTCTCGCGCAGAACGTCGCGTCCGAGTCCACTCTCCTCCGACGTCGCCTTGAAGTTCGAGAAGCGGGTGTCGTACATCGCGAACCCGTCGTGGTGCTTCGCGGTGAAGATCATGTACCGCGCCCCGCTGCCTGCACAGGCAGCCGCCCATTCCACCGCGTGGTAGTCCTGCCCGCGGAACGAACGTGCCTGATCGCGATACCAGTCGTGGTACTCCGCGTCCGAACCCACCCAGTCCGCGGGCGGGTCGGTGAAGTCGCCGAGGTGGTCCCGGTGCAATGACCAGGATCCGGCCTGCCCCACGTGTGAGTAAATGCCCCAATGCATGAGCACACCCACCTTCAGGTCCTGCCAGTGCTCGAGGGCAGCGCGCGTGCGTTCGTTCGCGGGCCAGACGTAGTCGACCACTTCGATGCCCAGGTCGATCTCGACGCCCTCGATGCGGGGCGCCTCCGGAGTAGCGTTCTCAGCCATCAGAACTTCAGTCCTCCCTCTTCAATTCCGCGAAAGAAATGTTTCTGCGCGAAGAAGAACACCAACGCGATCGGGACGAGTGCGGTGATCGCTCCGGCGAGCACGACCCGATAGTCCGTTCCGAAGGATGACTGCAGCTGCGCGATCGCGAGCATCATGGTCGTGTTCTCGGCGGACTGGGTGATGAGCAGCGGCCAGAGGTAGTCCTGCCATGCCGCGATGAACGCTGTCAGCGCGACGATCGTCAAAGAGCCCTTCACCTGCGGCAGGAAGACGCGCCAGAATCGCTGCCATTCGCCGGCGCCGTCGAGGAAGGCGGCGTCCTCGACCTCGTCGGGAATCCCGAGGAACGCAGCGCGCATCAGCAGCAGATGGAACGCCCCGAGCATCATCGGCAGCCAGATTCCGGGCAGGGTGTCGTAGAGGCCGAGCCCACGCACCTGGGCGTACAGCGATAGCATGATCGACTCGAATGGGAAGATCATCGTCGCCAGCACCACCACGAGGGCGATCCCGCGGCCGGCCCATCCGCGTCGAGACAGCATGTATCCGCCAACCGTGGCCAACAGGAGGGAGGACACGACGGTCAGCAGACAGACGATGAGCGAGTTGCCGATGGAGCGGAGGATCTGAGTGCGCGTGAACAGGTCGACGAATGCCGCGAACGACCACTCCTGAGGGAACAGCGTCGCTCCTTGCCCGAAGACCGGCTCCCCCGGTGCCTTGAAGGCGGCGAGCAGAGGCAGGAACAGCGGACCGAGCAGCAGGAGTCCGACGACGACGAGCATGATGTACCGGCGCACGAGCGCGTTTCCGGTGACGGTCCCGAACGACGTCGAACGGCGGCGACGAGGTGGACGGATCGCGGTGGACATCACTGCTCCTCCGCCTTTCGATTGAGACGCTGGCTCATCAGGAGCAGGCCCAGCGTGAGGAGGAAGAGGAAGACGGAACCGGCCGCACCCTGGCCGAGCGAACCGTAGGTGGGGTCGAGGCCCACTGCGCGGATGTACATCGTGAGCGTCTCGGACTGCCCGCCGATGCCGCCGGACCCGTTGGAGAGCAGATACACCTCGGTGAAGATCTTGATCGAACCGATCATCGACAGGATCCCCACGAGCGAGAGCATGACGCGCACGCCGGGAACCGTCACGGTGAAGAAGCGACGCACTGGCCCCGCGCCGTCCATCGCGGCCGCCTCGTACAGCGACCGGTCGACGTTCGACAGGGCGGCCAGGTACAGGATCATGTAGTACGGCAGCCCCTGCCAGATGGTGACGGCCATCGCGGAGAAGAGTAGGAACCAGCGCCCCGTGAGGAACGGCAGCGGATCGTCGATGAGGTTCAGGTCGATCATGAGGTTGTTGATCGCGCCGTCATCCTTGAGTAACGCCGTCCATGCCAGTGAGACGACGACGAGCGAACTGATCGCCGGAATGTAGAACAGCGCGCGGAAGACGCCGATGCCGGGGACCTTGTCCTTCAGCAGCAGGGCGAGTAGCAAGGGCAGGATCACCATCAATGGAACGACGCAGATCGCATACACGAGGGAGTTGCCGACCGCATTCCAGAATCCGGGATCGTTCACCAGGAAGACGTAGTTCTCTAGGCCGACGAAGGCGCCCCGACCCGACAGCGGGCTCGCGTCGGTGAACGACAGGAACAGGATGTTCGCGAACGGGTAGAGGTAGAAAGCCGTGATGACTCCGATCGGGGCGATCAACCACAGCCACGGCACCCAGGCCGGGCGGAACCGGGCAGCGCCGTTCAGGTCGCGACCGTTGCGGGCGGATGCCGCGCCCTGACGCGGCCGAGGGGTGCGCTCGCGCGCCGGAGCCGGTTGTTCGGCTTCGTGGAGGAGAGACATGCGGGCCTACTTTTCTCGTGCGCATCACGGGGTGGGCGACCGAGACGGCGCCCACCCCGTGAGATCAGTCGGCGAGGAGACGTGTCAGCAGAGAGTTCATCTCTGCCTCTGCGGCTACAAGCGCTTCTTCGGGATCAGCCTGGCCGGCGATCGCCAGGTTGATGTTGTCGACGAGCGCACGCTGCACGGCACCCGTGACATAGAAGTCCGGGGCGTACGCCGTAGATTTCTGTGCCTCTTCTGCCGCGACCGCACGCGCCTGGTCCATCGGGTCGGTGCTGGTGTCGTCCGCCGCTTGCAGCTGATCGAGCGCATCGGTGGCGACGGGGAAGATGACGGTGGTCTCGGTCTCGATGCCGTAGTTCACCCACGCGAGCTCCTGCTCGGCGGAGGTGATGTGCTCGGCCCACGCCACGGCGAGAGGGGAATTCTCCGTCGTCACTGACACTCCGATGTACTGACCGGAGAATAGGAAGTCCTCTCCGGTGGGCACGGTGTCGGGTCCGACGCCCGTCACGCTGTACACCTCGGCATTGTTCTCCTTCACACTGCGCAGGAACGAGGCGTTCGGAGTGCCGAAGGCAAGGTTGCCGGCGTTGTAGGCCTTGGACTGATCAAGATCTCCGATGATGGAGTCCTTCGGGATCCCGCCCTTCTCGTAGAGATCAGCCATCTGCGTGACCCATTCGAGAGCGCGGTCGTCGTCGGCGAACGTGAACTCGGTGGCGTCTTCGTTCATCATCTCGACGCCCATGTTGCGCCACTGGTTGAGCAGGTACCAGTCGGTGTTGCCGTAGATCGCGTAGTCCCCGTTGTCAGCATCCGCGATCGCGTGGGCGTACTCGAAATACTCACCCATGTCAGCGGGAGGGGTCTCGGGGTCCAGACCGGCACGCTCGAATACCGCCTTGTTGTAGGTCGTGATGAAGGGGCCCCAGTACCATGGAAGCGCGGTATGTGCGCCATCGTGACCGAGCCCGATCGAGTCCCACACCGTCGGGACGAACTTGTCTCCGATGCCCGGAGCCTTGGTGTCGTAGTCCAGAAGCAGGTTCGCCTGTGACAGGGCGAGAATCGTGGAGGACGGCACGTTGATCACATCCGCCATCGAGCAGTTGGCCGCCTGCGTCACCATCTTGGTGTCGAAGTCGGCATCCCCACCCATGTCGGTCCATGTGATCGTGGTGCCGGGATTCGCGGCTTCGAACTCCTCGATCTGCGCCGTGAAAAAATCATCGAAAGAGCCTTTGAGGCCCTGTGTCATGAAGGTGATCTCACCCTCGATCTCATCGGTGTCGACCGTCGAATCATCGAGGTTGACAGCAGGAACCTCACAGTTCACATCGGGAGCGGGGATCTGATCCCCGTCCGCAGTGTTTCCGGTAGCTCCAGTACATCCGACCAGTACTAGGCCAGCAACGGCGATCAATGCCGTGCCGCTGGCGACAGCGGGGATTCTCTTCATGGCTCTCCTTCAGGCGCGTGTGGCGCGGGGATTCATCGGTTGACCGTCATGGAGGATGACGTCCTTGTCACTTCAGGCGGCCCGATTCGGCTCGGGATCGCAGGAACAGATTATTTGTTTAGACGGCTGCGTTTCAACAGACATCCGATCTTTTTATATCACGATTAGGTAACCTAGTGACTTGATACCAGGTCCCTCACCTGCTGAATCTCGCCTGTGGAGCGGACTTCTAGCTCTAACCAGTAGATTCGTAACTAAAAAACTACTAGTTGAACCAGCGTTCGATCGGATCTTCCCGCCTCACGCCCGCCAGCCAACCTCAATGGATTCGGCGCGTTAGGATCCTGTACAAACGTCCTTCGCGGAACGAGCATCAATGTCGTCACAGTCCACGTCCGCTGAAAGCGGCTCACGAAGCACCGCTACCCCGCCGCGCCAGATCAAAGAGCGAAAGGTTCTCGACCTGATCGCCGCACACGGCGCGATGAGTCGCCCTCAGGTTCGTGATGCACTGGGCATCGCACAACCTACGGCGATCGATGTCTTTAAGAGGCTCGAGGATGCCGGACATATTCAGGTCGTTGGCGAGACCCGGCAGACGCGGCCCGGCCCGCGCGCGATCTTGTACGGACTTGTTGCCGGCCGCAGCTTTGTCGCCGGCGCAAACGTTCGCGATCGCCGGATCACCGCTGCCCTCGGTGATATCGCCGGGGGACCGGCGGTTGAGACAATATCCCGCCGCGTCGATCGCCGTCCGCTCGCGGATCAGATCGCCGATGCGATCGAAGTGTCACGGCTTCAGGCGGGAGTGCCCCTGGATCGTATGGCACGAACAGTGATCGGTGTCCCCGGTATTGTGAACCCTTCATCGGGAGACCTGGGGTTTTCTTGGGACCTCCCCCGCCTGGAGGGCAAACTGCTCGCACCTCTGACAGCCCAGGTCCCAACTCCCGTCGAGATGCTCAACGGCGTCCAACTGGCAGCACTCGCCGAAGGTCAGTTCGAGCCCCTGCGGAACCGGCGAACGTTCGCCCTGCTCTGGATTGGAGCCGGGGTCGGAGCTTGCCTCATGATCGATGGATCTCCGATTCCCGGGGCTTCAGGAGCCGCAGGGCAGATCGGCTATACACCCTTGCCTGGCGCACCCATGCTCCCGGTTAGCCCACGTGCGGGTGGATTCGACGGCGATCTGCAGGGACTTATTGGGGCCGCCGGGCTTCGCACGCTCGCGACAGATCTAGGCCTCCCCGCAGGAGCCCCTGGGACTCTCTTGCGCAAAGCTGTTCAGTCGATCAATGAGCAGTCACAGGCATACCTCACCGAGGTCGCCCGCCGCATCGCCGTGGCCTGCGCCTCGATCGCCTCGGTCGTCGACCCGGGGCTATTCGTCCTACAGGGCGCCACCGCCATCGCCGGAGGCGCAGAACTCGCGCAACGTGTGGAGAAGGAGTTCACCAAGATGTCACCGCTGCAGGCGAGCGTGTGCATCGGCCGGATATCTGAAGATCCAGAGCTCCACGGAGCACTGGAGCTCGGCCGCTCGAAAGCCCGAGACAACAGGTGGGGTGGCAGAGTTCGAGCTGATTAGACCCGTTCTCAACGTTGTGCCCCTACCGGTACAGAATTCATGGTCTCGATAGTCTGCTCCCTTCTCGATGGGCTTCCACTACCCCGTACAAGGGCGTGGCGGTTCCGGAGACGCGCCGCGGGTCGAGGGTTCACGGTCTGCTAGCACTCGCCACTGTGGACTGATGTCCGAGATGCGGTTGGCCCTATGGTCGGACGACACGCGCAGCAGGGCTACTTACCGATCACGAGCGCCGAGACCCTGACCAACACAGTGCGGAACTATCAAAAGTTTCTTTCCGAACGGTTCCCGCTAGTACATCCCTCGCCGCTCAACTTTCGCTGGCATGCCAGGAACCCCTGGTTCGTCACGGACGTCGTAAAAGATCTGCGTCAACACATCGACACTGCCCTGCGGTGAGACCCCCCTGTGGGTTCCGGCTCAACGGTGTCGCTGGGCCTAGCTGATCGAGCAACCTCCCGCCCTATTGCATCGACGGGTTCGAAGCACAAGGAGAGACGAGAATAGCAGAGGGCCAAGCTGACATCGTGGTGCGGTCCAGTTGGCTTCGGAGGGCCTGATCGACGCAAAAGAAAGCACTCGAGTTGGAGTGGTCGCATCTGTGACCGCATCCGTGCTCTTTGGCGTCCTGTTCTACCTTCCGCCACTGGTGACTCCGCTGGGGGCGGACAGCATCTTTGCTTGGCGCGTCTTCATCACTATTCCACTGGTGGTCCTGGCTTTCCTCGTCTCGCGAAAGTCGCAGGATCTCCTCAGAATCCTCGGACGAGTTCGTCGCCGCCCCGCGCTGCTGCTGGTCATCCTCTGCAACGGGCTGTTGCTGGGGGTGCAGCTCTGGATCTTCGGATGGGCGCCGATCTCCGGACACGGATTAGAGGTGGCGCTCGGCTACCTGCTTCTTCCGCTGATGATGGTCGTCACCGGACGTGTGATCCATGGTGAATCATTGCGCCCTCTGCGGCTTGCTTCCGTCGTGGTCGCAGCCGCAGGGGTAGCAAGCGCGATTGTGCTGGCTGGAGGAATCTCGCCGGCAACGATGGTCGTCGCGCTCGGCTATCCCGTGTACTTCGAACTCCGTGCCCGCTTTGATCTGAGCAGTCCAGGAGCCCTGGGGCTGGAACTGGCAGTTCTGCTCCCTATCGCCGTGTGCTTGAGCATCTGGCACACATGGCCGACCACCGATGGTCCGAGGATCATCGTGGGGCTGCTTGTAATCGGGCTGGTCAGTGCCTTTGCTTTGCTCCTCTACCTCCGCGCGAGTGAGTTGCTTCCTTTCGGGCTTTTCGGTCTCCTGACCTATGTTGAGCCTCTGCTACTCGTGGCGGTGTCGATCGTGCTTCTCGGGGAACCTCTGTCGGTTGTCGACCTTCTCGTCTACGGACCGATCGCCGTTGCGTTGTGCCTGCTGGGCATCGAGACCGCGAGGGCGTCGCGAAACAAGCGCTTCCCCTCGACGGGGCCTAGCAGCGACATCGGATCGTCCGAGTCGCAGTGATAGAGCGAACGAAGCCGCGGCGCGGTCGGTGCCCACATTCGCTCATCCCCGGGAGCGGTGGCTTAAGGTGGAGTCACGATGCCAGTTCCTCCCGTGTTCCCGTTCCGTCGCACGGGCAGGGTAATTTACAGCTCCCGCGGACTTTACGGCGGAGCCGTCGCCATCCTGGTGCTCGTCGCGCTGATCGGCACCGTGGTCGTCGTGTATGCGGAGAAGAACTCCCCGGCAACCATCGTTCTGGCGTGGTGTTTTTTGGGTGTGCTGTTGGCCATGGCGGGCTGGTGCATCTACTGCGGACGCCGCGTGCGACTGTGGGAGCGCGAGTACGAGCGTGTGACGGGTCACCGTTTCAGCGGAAGCCCCTGAAGCGTCCGGGTGGTTGATGATGGGCGTGATGGCGCTGACCATCCCGCTTCCGATCTACTTCGGTCGAGTCAAGATGCGGCTGGCGAAAGACCTCCACAACAAGGTCCTCTACGCCGACGCCGACATGAACAAAGCCGACTGGATGACCGCGGCCGGCTCCATCGTCGGCGTCGGAGGCATCGGCCTAGGGTACTGGTGGGCAGACTCGGCCGCAGCGACGTTCATCGCCGGCAGCATCCTCTGGGACGGACTGCGCAACACCCGCGCTGCGATCACCGACCTCATGGACACCCGCGCCACCACGTTCGATGATCACAAACCGCACCCCGCAGCCGACGCCGTCCTCGACTATCTCGTCACACTGCCGTGGGTCCGCGACGTGGCGGTTCGAGTGCGCGACCAGGGCCAGTTCTTCCACCTCGAAGCGTTCATTGTCCCCGTCGACTGCGCAATGCCCGCCCTTGCGGAGCTGCGCGCGGCGCAGCAGCGATGCCAAGAGCTGGACTGGAAACTCATCGACGTCGTCCTTGTCCTCACCGCAAAGCTGCCGGATCACCTCAAGAGTTCCACGATCGGCACCGGTGAGGAGCAGGCTGGTTCAGGTGTCATTTCGGGCGACACGGCTCGAACGTCCCGCGGAGTGCTTAAGGGTGCTGCAGCGCGATGGATCGCGCTCGGATAGACGGGATCGCTGTCTTGCCGACCGTCACCGTCACCAGAATTCCTTTTAATCTCGCGGAGGACTCGGCTGCGGTGCGGGAGCTGACATCGAGTAACAGCAGTGTCTGCCCCGGGGTGGCGGCAATCTCTATATCGTCGAACGTGATCTCTACGGTTGGCTGATCGTGTACCGGTTGGCGCTGATCGATCCGTTGAAGGAGATGAGGCGTCCGAAGACGGTCGCTGTGTTGGCCGTGATCGCACCGTCCGCGAGCAGCGTGCCACGCAGCGTGCTGGTATTCAGCGTCGCACCGCCGCGAATGCGCCAGTACACGTTGGTGGCCGTGGCGCCGTTCGCGAGGACGACGTTCGTGTTGTTTGCGACGGTCAGGCTGTTGGCGATAAAGACGAATCGTGCGCTCGGGTCTCGCCCGGCGTCGAGGGTGATGGTGCCGGAGGTGCTGAGCGCGTTCCACGAGTAAGTGCCGGGGGTCACGCGTCCGGTGAGGATTCCGGTGCGCGGTGTCGCGGGTCGCGCTTCCAGCGCGGTGGCGAGCGTGCGCGCATCGGCCATGGCCACGCGTGCGGCGCTCGTGTTGCGCTCGAGTGATCCGTACCGGTCCAGCACGCTGAAGTTGGAGATCGTGGTGCCGGGGGCCGTGCCGATGCTGCCGCTGATGTCGGTGAAGGTGAACAGACCGTCCGAGACCGACGTGGCGGCCAGGAGCGAGAAAGGCTCGGCGCGTCCGACGGCGATGGGCGGGAGCGCGGCCGCGCCCCAGGTCGCCGAGGTTGTGGTGCGCGCGCTGAACGCGGCATAGGCGTGCGCGGACGGGGATGCCGCTCCGGCGACGATCGCGGCAGCAGCGAGGGCGGCGATCACGACCTGCTCGGAGCGCCGTGCGCGTGAGGGCGTCGGCAGTGCGAGTCCGATGGCCACGAGGGTGCCGAGTATCCATGCCGCCAGAGCGAGCGGGTCGCGTCCCATCCAGTAGACGGGCAGTCCGATGAAGGGGACGAGCAGCCGGCCGGCGCCCTGGATCTCGCTTTCAGTGAGAGTGCCCGAGTCGCGATCTGCGTTGGCGTCGCCCTGTGTGACGAACCCGTCTTCGCGGGTCTCGACGATGCGGTGCATCTTGATGATGGGCTTGTCGTCGACGGTGACGGTCTCGAACGCGACCACCATCCCGTCGCCGTAGGTCTGTCCGGTCGGGACGTCGGAGATGAGGACGACGTCTCCCACCGAGATCGTCGGCTCCATGGAGCCGCTGAGGATGATCATGGGACGCCAGCCGAGCAGGATCGGCAGCAAGGCGATAATGGCGAGTGTCGCCATGACGGTGAGGTATCCGCGGGAGACGAGCAGTAGTGCGAACCTGGCCCAGCCGTCCCTCCCGAAGGGCCCGGACGACGGTTCAGGAGTCGGGTGCTCCGGAACAGACGCGTCGGCGTCCTTCGGGGGGAGGGTGGTGGTCATGGTTCGCCTCGCGGCCCGGCTCCTGTGAAGTGGGCGATCAGTTATCGGTGGTCTGGAGCTCCCAGACCACGTCGAGTCCCACCCGCGCGCCCTGCAGGGCGTCGATCTCGGCCTGCGTCATGCCGGTGGTGTCGAACGACCAGGTCGCGCGGTACGTCTTGGACTCGCCGGCCGTGCCGGTCGTCGTCCAGCCGTTGGCGCCCGTCGCCCAGTCGGTGTCGGCGGCGGCGAGCTGCGCGAGTGTGCCGGTGAGGGGAGCTGCACCCGAGTCGGGGGTGAAACCGGTGCAGTCGTTGAAGGACCCGCCGGTGCCCTTCTCCATCGAGATGAGGATGTGGTTTTCGAGGCCGCGGTCCTTGAGGAGGTCCTCGACGTAGGTGCGTACCTCGCCGGGGACGTTCGAGTTCGTGGTGACGACGACGCACTTCTCGCCGCGGTCGCCCGGGACCATGTTCTCGACCGTGAGGGCTGCTGCGCCCCGGTCGTCATCGGTCAGGGTCACGCGACCGGTGCTCCAGGAGTTGCCCGAGTTCTCGGTGCGAGCGGAGAAGGCGGCGTACGAGCTCTGCCAGACGAGCCCGCCGGCGAGGAGGACGGAGACGGGGATGACGAGAGCGGCGATGGCACGGTTGCGGCGGGAGGAAGACGGCATGGGAGAACCCTTCGAAGGAAGTGGGGCTGGGGAGAAGGAGAAGCGACGCGAACGTGCCGCCGGAGCGCGGCGGACCGCAATGCTCGATGATTCACGGTAGAACGGCTACCGGTGGAGCAGTAGGGACTAAAGTCCCATGGGTTCAGCCCGGCGGCAGAAGCAGCACGGGCGCGGTGGCGTTCAGGAGCACGGTGTGCGTGACGGCGCCGATCGGGGTCCCGGATGCGCTCCGGGATCCCCGGCCGAGGACGAGGAGCTCCTTGTCGAGCGAGGCGTCGAGCAGAGCGTCGGCGGCCGGCGTCGACAGGATGCGTCGTCGGATATTGATGGTCGGGTCGATCGCCAGGAGCGCTCGCTCGGCGGCATCGAGCCCGTCGGTGCAGTGCTCGCGGCAGCCTCCATGGATCAGCGTGAGGGGCGCGCCGCGGTCACGCGCTTCGACATATGCGGCCTCGGCCACCCGGCGAGCGGTGTTGGCAGCGCCGATTCCGGCGACGACGCCCCGACGGAAGCTCAGATCTATGTCGGGAATCGCCGCGACGGCGCACTGTGCCGTGATGGCCAGCTGAACACTCAACGCACCGCTCACCCGGCTGCGCCCGAGGCCTTTAGTGTCGGTGCCGATCACGATCACGTCATCGGGCTCCGCGATCTCGCTGAGCGCCTTCCAGACGGGGCCTTCAAGATGCAGCGGCTCGGCCGCGAGGCCGGCATGCTCGGCGTCGATGATCGCCCGCGCGTCTTCCAGGACGGATACGTCCGACTTGCCCAGAGAGGGACCGACGTGTGCGAGAAGGAGTGGCGCGCCGTCGTCCGTGCTGCGGCGTGCAGCCCACCGCAGCGCGGTCTCGGCCGTGGCGGTCCCATCGACCCCCACGATTCGGCGGGCCCGGGACTTCGCTCTGCTCATGATCTCTTCACTCTCGCGTTCAGGTGCCGTTGTCAACAGGGTCGAAGGTCCCACCGTCCCTCCGGTATGGTCCTGCTACACGAGGGGGTGAGGAACAGTGTCGG
The DNA here is from genome assembly GCF_918698045.1 of Microbacterium sp. Bi98. NCBI lineage: Bacteria > Bacillati > Actinomycetota > Actinomycetes > Micrococcales > Microbacteriaceae > Microbacterium > Microbacterium sp. Bi98. The sequence goes on from NZ_CAKKLK010000001.1 coordinate 654,589, forward strand.
AGATTCGTCTGCAAAGACTGCTCGAGGCACATCGCGCCGTCATGGAGTCGTTGGACGTCGATGTTGTTCTGCGACGAACGGTCGACGCCGCGGTGTCCCTTCTCGACGCTCTCGACGGTGCAATCGTCCTGTTCGATCGTCGGGGACTCGCGGACCGCGTCATACACGTCGCCGGCTCCGCCTCACGCGGCCCGCTGGCTGACTTGGACAGTTCCGATCTGACGCCGCTCACGGGGGTCGAACGGGAGCCTCGACGCGCCGGCATCTCCATGGACGACGGTCCCGAGTTCCTCGCCGTTCCCCTTCGCTCCCACGGTGACGCGTACGGGGCGCTCTACCTGACGGGGAGCCCTGGGGGACCCTTCACGCCCGACGACGAGGAGATGATCGTCGCGCTGGCGGGAACGGCCGCGGTGGCGCTGGAGAACGGTCAGCTCTACGACGAGCTCCAGCGTCAGCTCCGCTGGAGCACGGCGCTGACCGAGGTGTCATCGGCACTGTTGTCTGAGGATGTCTCCGACGCCGTCGGCGTGGTCCTCGCTCGTGTGGGCACTGTGGTCGCCGCTGCCGTCATCAGCGTCGTGGTTCCCGACCCGGACTCTGACTTGCTGCTCATCCACACCGCACGCGGCAGCGGTGCGGAGCGATTCGAGGGACGTCGGTACGAGCGTCGCGGCGGTCTCGTCGACCGCGCGCTGCGCAGCGGACGCGTGGTTCTGTCAACCGCGGGCACGGCTTTGATCTCTCTGGAAGCCGAGATGGGGCCCAGCATGGTGCTGCCCGTCGTGGTCGCCGGCGAGTCGATCTGCGCGCTCGCGCTCTCGCGATCCCGCGGGACCGCTCCGTTCACGGCCGACGACGTCGACATGGCCGCCGAGTTCGCCACCCAGGTCGGGCTGGCGATCGAAATCATCCGAGCCCGCGGCGACCGGCACCGAGTGGAGCTGGCCGAGGAGCGCAGTCGGATCGCTCGCGATCTGCACGACCACGTCATTCAGCGCCTCTTCGGCACCGGGCTGTCGCTGCAGGCGGTAGCCGCCCGCTTTCCGCAGGCGGAAGGCGCCCTCATCGAACAGGTCGACGCCATCGACGAGGCGATCGACGAAATCCGCACCGCGGTGTTCGCGCTGACCTCCCGCCGGCGCGCATCCACCGGGTCGGTGCGGCACCGCATCCTCGACGTCGTGAGCGAGATGAGCGATTCGCTGCGCGTGAGCCCGCAGCTCACCTTCCGCGGCCCGGTCGACCTGATGCTGACCGGCACAGTGGGAGACGACGTCATCGCCGTCGTCCGGGAATGCCTCGCAAACGTCGCCCGGCACGCCTGTTCCGACGTGACGACGGTGATGGTCAGCGTCGATCAGGGCTCGGTGGAAGTGGTGGTGACCGACGACGGCGTCGGGGTGTCGCCGGATGCCGTGCGCCGCAGTGGCACAGGCAATCTCGCAGACCGTGCTCGACGGCGCGGAGGCGACTTCACCATCTTCTCCGCGGCAGAAGAAGGAACGCGGGTCGTCTGGTGGGCACGCCTCGTAGCGGAGAGGAGCAGGGTATGACTCGCGTGTTCCTCGTCGACGACCACGAGATCGTTCGGCACGGCGTCGCGGCTCTCATCGACGTGCAGCCCGACCTCAGCGTCGTCGGCGAAGCGGGCACCGTCCGAGAAGCGCTCGCGCGCATCCCCGCGACATCGCCCGACGTCGTGGTTTTGGATCTGCGTCTTCCGGACGGCGACGGAGTCCAGCTCTGCCGCGCCATCCGTTCGGCCCAGCCCCGGATCCGCTGCCTCATGCTCACCGCCCACGACGACGACGACGCCAGTGTGGCCGCAGTGTTGGCTGGTGCGTCCGGGTACGAACTCAAGAACATCCGCGGGCACAACCTCGCGGATGCGATCCGGCGCACCGCCCGAGGCGAATCACTGGTATCCCGCCACGTCGCCGACCGCGTCGTACAGGCGATGACCGCGGCGCCCGCGCAGCCGAACGCTGACAACAGGTTCCCCGCAACGGACCTCACTCTGCGTGAACGGCAGGTACTAACATGCATCGGCGACGGCCTGACCAACCGCCAGATCGGTGATCGCCTCGGTCTCGCCGAGAAAACGGTGAAGAACTACGTCTCCAGCCTCCTCGCCAAGCTGGGCATGGAACGCCGCACTCAGGCCGCGGTCTACGCCACATCACCCCTCAAGCCCTGACTCTTCGTTCACATTGCTCTGTCAAGACAGCGTTCATCCCACACCTGGCCCGCGGTGTCCGAAGTTCTTTGGACACGTAGCGCATCATGAGGCCGATGAATGCAGCAGGGCCAACTCGGGATCCGCACCAGGCCCGCGGCGGGCGCACTGTTTTCGACAGGTCGCCAGCCACGCTGGCAGGGCATCCGCCCGACCGGGCCTCGGCGACACGAGGGGCCGAGACTCGGCGCACACCCCGCGGCGGTTGTCGCTCAGAGGTACTGCTCCATCCGTGAACTCAGGTCCGTACGGTGATCGTCGAGCCGGCGGCTGGTTTCGAGCGTGCTGAGGCCGTCACGTCCGGGGGCGAGGAGATCGAGATCGTCGCGCGCGAAAAGGACCTCGTAGAACGGCGCAAGCTCCTCGTCGGAGTACTTCAGCGCCACCGCGAGCGTCTGCAGCGGCGTGCCCCACCGCGCAGCATTGGCGTTCACGTCCGCCCCGCCCTCCAGGAGACGCTCCACAAGCGGCACCTCGGCAACGAAATCATGAGAGGTCTGAGAGAAAAGGATGTGCAGCGTCGAGTAACCCTCCGGAGCGACGACTGCTCCCGCATCCGCCCCATCGTCGAGCAGCCGACTCGAGATCGCCAGTCGGGCGTCGAGGTGGCGGTTTCCGAGCGCACGATGCAGAAGGGTCAGGCCCGAAGAGCTGACAACGTGAGCGTCCCCGTCGTAGAGAGCGACAAAGTCCTCGTAGGAACCCATCTTCGCCAATCCGTGAGCGCTGGGCATGACTTGTCTCCTATCTGGCTCGCAACTCCGTCGCACCGCCCTCAGCGCGAAAATTGAGGGCGGTGGTCTACTCGCCCGGAGTCTCGAGTACCTCGTCGGTGAGACTAATGCCCCCGGTGGAGCTCGCAGAGTGCATGAGCTGCTCGATCCACTGCGCATTGAGCTGAGGTGCTTCCGCGTCGTCGAATGTGAACCGCAGCGGAATAGACGGATGCAGCCAGATCGTCGAGCGGCCTTCCGGGTCACCCTCGGGGTGACGCCACGACAGGGTGAAACTCTCGTTGCGCCGCAGCTTCGTAGCTATGACGACCTTGAGATGAGCGAGCGCGCGATCCTCGATGTGGATCTCGTTTCCACCGCCGTATTGGATGTATCCCATGCATTGAACCCTATCCGGGAGAGCACGCAGCTCAACGGCTGAAGACTCCGGCGGATATTCACGGTCACACGCAAGATCATGATTGATGGACGCATGTCAGAATTGGGTCAACCACGATGCGGACATCGTCAGCCGCGCCTCGTTCGAGGATCTCGTGGCAGAGCAGAAAGCACCCGATGGGCAAGTTCATCTACGAGAACGGCGTCAAGACCGAGATCGAAGACCGTGCGCTGACGCATCTCCAACTGGTCATCACCGCGAAGCTGCGCCGCGGTGAGCCGTTCCCCTTCACCTGGCGCGAAGACACCAGCGTCGGCGGTGGCCGAGTGACCGTGTGGGTGCACGGGGGCAGCTCCCTCGTGTTCAAGTACTTCGGCAGCCGCCAGCCCGCGATCAACCGCGAATGGGTCGACGCTCTCGCCTTCACGGCGAACTCACCGAGCGGTCTCTACCTCGTTCCCGAACCGGCCGAGAACACGTCCACTGATCGCATAGCGGTTCCCGCTCAAGCCTGATCGGCCCACAGAGGGTGCCACAGCGACTGCCTCAGTCGGTCGATCGTTACAACTCGTCGTCGTCGGATGCAAGCCCCTACGCATGAGCCGCCGGGCTGGAGCTACCCTCGCGGGATGACCGAGACGCGAGTGGAGACGAAGACACAGGTCACGATCGACGGATGGTCGTTCCGGTTGCAACCGGAACACGATCTCGCCGACCTCATCGGCCGTATAGAAGCTGCCGCCACCACCGGTCCGTCCTTCGTTCAACTGCAGGACGGCGAAAGCATGGTGAGCGTTCTGGTAAGCCCTCAATCCAAGGTCCTCATCATCGTGTCGCCGCGCGAAACGAACGGCACCGGAGACACTCCAGCGTTCGAGCCCACGCTCTCCACGGACATGACCGACTGGGAGCTGTGATCGCCCCACCCGCCGAACGGGACGAATCAGTCCTCGAGGCGAACCGGTCTCAGCTGCCGTCCGGATCGGAGGGCCGCGGCCCCGGACGTGACCGAGATCGCCTCACCAGCCACACGGCCAGCCCCACACCAACGACCACCAGCACGGCCAAGACGATTCCGCCTATCAGCAGCAGGTCCGGGATAGACGGCAACAAAGGATTCCGTTCCATGCGCCGATCATAAGAGCACGGAGACCCTCACGTCCGGCGCACTCAGTGAGGCAAGAGCAGCACGAGCGCGATGATCGCCACTACTGCCGCGCACAGAGTGACCCATCCCAGAATCACGCGACGACGCGGCGGCTCCGGTGGATGGCGGGTCGGCTCGCCGAGTCGAGCGCGGATCACGTCAGCTTTGCGCTCGAGCTCATTGGCCCGCTCCGCGAGCTCGCCGTTCCCCACACTCACCATGCCGATCGTCGACGAGAGAAGCGCAGCGTGCTCTTCCTCGATCCGGAGCAACTGGCCTCTCAGCTCGTCTTCACTCTGAGCATCGCCATCATTGGGAGGCATCGGCGCTCCCGTCGTCAGCGGCATTGAGATGTCGGTTCGGCCCTGTGCCCCACTCGCGACCACCGCCACGTCGCCGAGCCTGCCCGACCTGAAACCTGAGCAGCGCTGCAGAGCCGAAGACGAGCAACCCATAAACAATCCATTGGAGTGGGGAGTTGTCGGTGCCGAGTTGGACGGTCCATGTGAGGAGCCCGATCATATATCCGAACAGGACGGCGCTGATGCCGAGCATCGCGCGATGGAACCGAAGGCTCCGCTGATCGATCGATCCCACCATGCGTCGAGGGTACGACGAACAGCCACTGTCGCACCAGGCGCGCAACCCAAAGCCGGCCCGGTGCGGGACGCCTCGCGCGAGGGAGGAAGCGCTGATGCGAGGCGTCCCAAGTGACGCCGATGCCCGCCAGAGCCACTCCGGCCAGATGATCGCCCCCCGGCGCCATCTGGCAGGTTCAGGATCGTCGATCGGATCTTTTTCCGCAAGAGGGCTACGACTCCAGCGACGCGGTGACCTCAGCGGCGACGTCGAGAGCGCGTCGGTCTCCACGAGTGTTCGGCGTGCTGATCACGAGGAACCGCGTCTCCGTGTCTCCAGGGTTGAAGAATCGGTGCGCAAGCCCGGGCGGGAGCTCCACGCCCTGTCTGGCCGCGAGGTCGACAGTACCGTCGACGGTCTGCATCTGAGCTGTGCCCTCGAGCACGTAGAAGAACTGCGTCGCCGTGTCGTGCACGTGCCACTCTTCACCGGCGCCGGCCGGCACTCGCTCCTCGATCACTGACAGTCCTGGGTTGTCGAGCAGTCGCCACCCATCGGAGACCTCGCCCCACACGTAGTGATCAGCGGTGGTGACCTCGACTGGTTCGGGCATTCTTCGATCCTCCCAGACGCATCTACTTTGCAGACGCTCGCACCCTCGCGATCCCACTCCACCACTGCTCAAACGTCGCTCACCTACTCAGCCTCATCTCACTTCAACGTCTGGCCCATTGGCCACGATAAGACCAGTTATCCCGACTATCGGCGCGAACGCCTTCAACTCAGGGGTCTATGATCGCTAGTCCTCAGGCACCCTGAGCAGTGCGGCGCAGTTGCGATCCTGACCGAAGCGGCTGCGGCACACCCCGCTCAAGGGGGAAGCACTGAAGCGAGGCACCCCGGAGTGACCCCAATGCACGCCGGAGCCGCTCTGAGTCAGACGAACACGCCCCGGCGTCATCTGACAGCTTCAAGATGCTTGGTCGGGTCTACTTCCACAATCCGCCGAACGGTTATCGTCACGTGTTCGCTCGTCGAAGTCATCATAGGCAGCTCGGGCGCAACCGACTGAGCGGTCTACTCGGCAGGCGTCTCGAGCATGTCATCGACCAGCTAAACGATCCACTTCTCGTTCGGCCGCGGTGCCTCGGTTTCCGGTCCGAGATCTGCGAGTCAATGTCGCTGTGTTCGTTGAGAGACGCGAGGTACTCCACGTGGCCGCGCATCGCCGGCTTGTACCGCTCGAGTTCCTCAACGTGCACATGATCCGCACGGTCCGGCCACCATCGTCACCGGCATCCTTTCGGAAGTGCTGGGCGCCGGCGGCGGCGGCGTGGTCCCGGCAGTTATGTTCTTCTTCGGCGCCAACGACCTGATCGCAAAAGGGGACCTCGTCTTCATGATGATCCCGGGGTCGCTCTCGGCCACGCTGGGCACATGCGCCGCAAGAACGTCGACCTGCGCGGCGGACTGTTCGTGGAAGTCGCCGCGTGCCTCGCATCGCCGCTCGGCCTATTCACCACGACGGCGATCACACCGCTCTGGTCGAACATCGCGTTCTCGGTGCTAATCGCCGAGATAGCGGTGCAGCTGATCCGGCGAAATCTGCGGCGTCGCTGACACGCATGATCTTCACCAACACCGTCTGTTGAATAGCCCGAATGGCGCGAGGCGAACGCGACGGCGCGTTAGAGCCCCGGTGTTGCGCGAGCGTCGGGGCGGGCAGAAGCGATCAGCATGCGCAGGCCCATCTCAAAGGCACGCGTGGCGACGGGATCACCGGGATCCTCGCGCTCCAGCGTAGCGAAGGCAGCCGCAAAGCGCGGGAACTCCTCCTCCTGTCCGGTCGGATCGAAGACCACCGGGGGTCCCGACATGTCGAGGACGCTGCCGAGGATGAAGGACTCGAAGGCGGTGAGCAGCGGGAGCACATCTCCGCTCCCCCAGCCCGCCCGCTCGGCGGCCGCCACGAAGTCCTCGTATTCCGCCAACAGGACCGGGGCCGAAGCCTTCGTCGTCATGAGCAGTGGGATCGTCCGTGAGTGATGCGCGAACGCGCGCCGGTACGAGTTCGCCCAGGCCCAGAGGCCCTGCTCCCAGGGGCTTTCCCTAAGCGGCCGGGAGTCGATCAGCGCTGAGACGAGAGCTCGCACGTCTTCGATCATGGCTGCCCGATCGGGTACGTGGTTGTACAACGAGGCGGGATTGACGCCCAACTTGGCCGCCACCCGACGGATGCTCGCACCCTTTACACCCTCCTGATCGATGAGCTCGAGGGCGGTGCGAGCGATGAGGTCGCGGTTCAACAGTGGCTTCGACGGTCGTGCGATGAGAGTCTCCTTCGGCCGCCCCAGCCTACGCCGTGAAAAGTCTGGTGCTTAAGAAACAAACGCTGTATGTTTTATCTCGCCACGCCTGTCCGGCGGTGCAGAGAGCGCTCACGGCGCCAGCGGAGAGAGAATCATGGACCACTCGACATTCACTGTCGTCGAAGCCGACATCGCGCAGCTGCACGCCGCCCTCGAGACCGGGATCGTATCGAGCGTCGAGCTCGTTGCCCGCTACCTCAACCGCATCGCCTTCTACGACCGCTCGGGCATCCGTCTGAATTCGGTTCCTGTCCTGAACCCCGCCGCGTTCGACGAAGCTCGGGAGTCCGACATTCGGCGGGCCCGGGGCGAGTCCCGGGGCGTGCTCGACGGGATCCCGTTCACTGCGAAGGACAGCTTTGCCGTCTCGGGGCTCACCGTCGCCTCCGGATCCCCCGCCTTCGCCGACCTCGTCGCCTCGGAGGACGCCTTCGCCGTCGCCCGCCTGCGCGTGGCCGGGGCGGTTTTACTCGGCCTGACGAACATGCCTCCGATGGCGGCGGGCGGGATGCAGCGCGGGGTCTACGGTCGGGCGGAGTCCCCGTACAACGGCGACTACCTCACTTCGGCGTTCGGGTCCGGGTCCTCCAACGGCTCGGGCACGGCGACCGCGGCGAGCCTCGCGGCCTTCGGTCTCGGCGAGGAGACGTGGTCGTCGGGCCGAGCGCCCGCGTCGAACAACGCCCTCGTCGCCTACACCCCGTCGCGTGGTGTGATCTCGGTGCGCGGCAACTGGCCGCTCGTCCCCACGATGGACGTCGTCGTGCCGCACACCCGCACGGTGGCCGACATGAAGATCGTGTTGGACGCGGTCGTCGCCGATGACGCCGACGCGCACGGCGACCTCTGGCGCACGCAGCCGTGGATCCCCCTTCCCCAGCCGTCCGCGCTGCGTCCCGAGTCCTTCGCCGAACTCGACGACCTTTCCCTCGCCGGCCTCCGCTTCGCAGTTCCTCGGATCTACATCAACGGCGACGGCGCCTCGTCTTTTCCCATCGAGACTCGCGAGAGCGTGATGGCCCTGTGGGCTCACCTGCGAGACGATCTCGAATCCGCCGGCGCCGAGGTCGTCGAGACGGCGTTTCCCGCGGTCGACAATTACGAGAAGCTGCACGCACAGGACCGCGACCTCGTCGAGCGCGGGTTCGTCACCCCCCAGTTCCTGCAGGACGAGGTCGGGGCGCTCGCGATCTGGGCGATGGACACTTTCCTGCGCCAGAACGGCGACCCCGCCCTGGAGCGGCTCGCTGACGCACAGGCCTCTCAGATCTTCCCCCACCCGCGCGAAGCCCTGCAGGACCGCTACGGCATCCTTCCCTTCGACATCGCCTACGACATCGGCGACTATGTGGCGGTGGCCGCGGAGCGCGAGCCCGACTGGAGGCGAATCCCGGGCCTGGAGGCCGGGCTGCGCGGCCTGGAGCACGCCCGCCGTGTGGACCTCGAGGAGTGGATGGATGCCGAGAACCTCGACGCGGTGATCTTCCCCACCGCGGCCGATGTCGGCCCCGCTGATGCCGATGTGAATCCGCGTTCCGCGGACATCGCCTGGCGTAACGGTGTCTGGGTGTCGAACGGCAATCTGGTGCCGCGCCATCTGGGGATCCCGACCTTCACGGTGCCCATGGGCATCATGTCCGACACTCGGATGCCGGTGGGGGCGACAATCGCCGGCCGCGGTCATGATGACGTGCGACTGCTGCAGATCGCCTCGGCGGTCGAGGCGCTGCGCGTGCGCCGAGCGGCGCCGGTGCGCACACCGGCACTGGCCAACGAGGCCCTGTTCCGCACCGCGGTCCCGACGGCCGACGGCTCGATAGCGGTGCAGATCGACACCGTGACCCTCGACGCGACTCCGGGCGGAGACGGGCTCGTCCGCTTCACGGCGACCGTCACCGGCGGGACCCTCGACGAGTGCGCCGCCTCGGTCGACGGCATCCCGGTGCCGACGACGACGGACGGCGAACGGATCACAGGCGAGCTGTTCGTGCCCGCAGACGCCTACGAACCGCGGCACAGCGAGTGGCGTCCCGGGTACGGCCCGCTCGTCGTCGTCATCGTCCGTAACGCCGACGGCGCCACGGCAGGCCACACCGCCACGACGACCGCCACCCCGTTCTGACACCTGACATAGCCGACGTCGCGGGCGCCCGACCCGGCCGTCGCAGAGAAGCGAGAAGAGAGACCATGTCGCACGAGTTCTTCGACTATTTCGAGCACGTCGAACTGCCCTCGCCGACCCTCGACGACGCCGAGGTCCGGCGTCTCTTCGCCGGCACCTTCGGCATCGAGGTGGATCTGACATCGCTCGGCAGCCAGCAGGACCAGAACTTCCGTGTCTTCCCGCGCGACTCGTCCGTGCCTCTCGGCGTCCTCAAGCTGAGCAACCCGGTCTTCAGCGAGCCCGAGATCGAGATGCAGGACGCGGCGGCCGCGACCGTCGGCGACCGTGACCCCGGACTCCGCGTGCCTCGCGTGGTCCTGGGGCCCCGAGGCCCCCTGTCGTCCTGGTGGAACACATCGCAGGGGCGGATCCACGCCCGGGTGATCGAGAATCTGTCTGGTCGCACGCTGATGGGGTCGCGCTACCTCTCCCCCGCCGTGGTCCACCGCATGGGCGAGCTGTCGGCGCGGGTCAGTCTCGCACTGGCCGACTTCGAACATGTCGCGAGCGGGCGGGTGCTGCAGTGGGATCTCCGCCACGCCGGTCGCGTCATCGACACGCTCCTCCCTCTTGAACCGGACACCGCCGTGCGGGAATTCGTCCGCGCCGCTGCGGATGACGCGCTGCGCACGCTCCGACCGGTGGAACAGTCGCTACCGACGCAGGCCGGGCACTTCGACATCACCGACGACAATGTGCTGCACCGGATGGAGGATCCGCTGCCGGATGCCGTGATCGACTTCGGCGACGTGGTCAGCTCTTGGCGCGTAGGCGAGATCGCGACGACCGTGTCGTCGCTGCTGCACCACGACGGTGCGACCCTCGCCACGACCCTCCCCGCGATCCGGGCGTTCCATGAGCTCCGCCCGCTCGACGCGAACGAGCTCACCGCGCTGTGGCCTCTCGTCGTGCTGCGAGGCGCCGTGCTCGCCCTCAGCGGTCGTCAGCAGGTGCGCCTCGACGACGCGAACTCCTATGCGGGCGATGCGCTGGAGCGCGAGATGCTCATTCTCGAGGTCGCGGCATCGGTGCCGTCACGAGTGATGAACGCCGTGATCCGGGATTCGCTGGGCCGCCGGGATGCGCCCGACGAGGTCTGGACCGGCGCCCCGCTCGCCACGTTCGATCGGGTGACCGCGCTCGACGCCGGGACGACCTCGCCCCTGAACGACGAGGGACGCTGGTCGGCGCAGGGCGCTCTCGACGACGCGGCGCTCGCATCACTGGACGACGGGGCCGACGCGGTGTTCCTTCCGGCGTGGCGGCCCGTGCTCACCGAGGCGCCCGCGCGCACCCCGGAAGCGCCGGCGACGATCCCCACCGGCGTCACCGTCTGGCTCGCGCAGCCGACGCCGATCTCCCGGATCGACGACACGACGACGATCCGACCGGGCACGATCGCCGTGTCCGACGGCGGCGAGACCCTCACGATCTCCGGACTTCCCTCCTCCGGCGACGACCGGGTCCTTCCCGCTCGCACGCGCCTCTTCGTGCAGCGGCAGGGGGCCGATGTCGTGGCGGCACCGGAGCGCGTCACTGCCGAGATGGCGGCGGGGTGGAGAACCGTACTCGGCGACCCTGCCGCGGCGTTCGGCCTCACTCCCCCGGCCGCAGCCGACGCGGACGGCGAGGACATGCTCGGCCGCCGCGAGGCCGTGCTCGCCGAGGTCCAGGAGCACTACTACACGCACCCGCCCCAGATCGAGCGGGCATGGCGCGAGTACCTCATCGACATCGACGGCCGCGTGTACCTCGACATGGTCAACAACATCGCGTCGGTGGGCCACGCCCACCCCCGCATCGCCGAGGCCGCGCACCGGCAGCTGCGTCTGCTCAACACCAACTCCCGATTCCACTACCGGGCGATCACCGAGTACGCCGAACGGATCGCCGCGACCCTGCCGGATGAGCTCGACACCGTGTTCTTCGTGAACTCGGGCTCCGAAGCGGTCGACCTCGCCATCCGCCTCGCCCAGGCCTCGACCGGCCGACGGGATATGGTCGCCATGCGCGAGGCGTACCACGGGTGGACCTTCGCCAGCGATGCGGTCTCCACCTCGGTGGCCGACAACCCCGCAGCCGTCGGCTCGCGCCCGGAATGGGTGCACACCGTCGCGGCTGCCAACCCGTATCGCGGCACACACCGCGGCGCCGACGCGGTGAACTACGCCCCCGAGGCGGTGCAGGTCATCGAAGGGCTCGCAGATTCCGGGATGCCCGCCGCCGGTTTCATCTGCGAGTCGTACTTCGGCAACGCCGGAGGCGTAGCTCTGCCCGACGGCTATCTGCGCGACGTGTACGCCGCGGTCCGCCGTCAGGGCGGGATTGCCATCGCCGACGAGGTGCAGGTGGGTTTCGGGCGACTCGGAGAGTGGTTCTGGGGCTTCCAGCAGCAGGATGGCGTTCCCGACATCGTCGCTGTCGCGAAGTCCATCGGCGCCGGTCAGCCCCTCGGCGCAGTCATCACCCGTCGAGAGATCGCCGACCGCTATCGCACACAGGGCTACTTCTTCTCCTCCACCGGCGGCTCTCCGTTGTCGTCCGTGGTAGGCCTGACAGTGCTCGACATCATCCGCGACGAGAACCTGCAGGAGAACGCACGACAGGTCGGCGCTCACCTGCGCTCGCGCCTCGAGGCGCTCGCCTCCGAGCACCCGATCATCGGCGCCGTCCACGGATCGGGACTCTACCTGGGACTCGAATTCGTCCTCGACCGCGAGACCCTCGAGCCGGCGACCCGCGACACGGCCGCGATCTGCGACCGACTGCGGGAACGAGGGGTGATCATGCAGCCGACCGGCGATCATCTCAATGTCTTCAAGATCAAGCCGCCGCTGTGCGTCACCCGCGAGTCGGTCGACTACTTCGCCGATGCCGTCGCGCACGTCCTCGCGACCGGCTGGTGACCTCCCCTCGCTTCGCACTCCCGACAGACATCCCCCGAGATAGGAACGACCATGTGGCGCATGCCGGCAGAGACCGCAGAGCACACCCGCACCTGGATGGCCTTCCCTCGCCAGGGCTTCACGCTCGGCGACACCGCCGCGGCGCGCGAAGAGGGCTACGCGGCCTGGACGGCCGTCGCCCACGCCATCATCGAGTTCGAGCCCGTGACGATGGTGGTCGATCCCACCGAGATCGCCCGTGCACGGCGCATGCTCGATTCCTCGATCGAGATCCTCGAGGCACCGGTCGACGAGTTCTGGATGCGCGACATGGGCCCCACCTTCGTGGTCGACGACGACCGGCCCGACGTGCTCGGGGCGGTCGACTGGATCTTCAACGGCTGGGGAGCCCCGGCGTGGGCCGAGTGGCAGAAGTCCGCGCAGATCGCCCGCACCGTCAGCGAGGCGATCGGCGCGGAGGTCATCTCGTCCCTCCTGGTCGCCGAGGGTGGCGGACTGCACGTCGATGGCGCCGGGACCGTGCTTCTGACGGAGACGGTTCAGCTCGATCCGCGCCGCAACCCGCTCGCCGACCGCGCGCGCGTCGAGGCGGAGATGGCCCGCACGATCGGCGCCGATCAGGCGATCTGGCTCTCGCAGGGGCTGACCCGCGACTATGACGACCTCGGCACGAACGGGCATGTCGACATCGTGGCCACGTTCACCGCTCCGGATCGGGTGCTGCTGCACGACCAACTCGACGCCTCGCATCCGGACGCGCAGGTGATGAACGTCCTGCGCGGTGAACTCGAGTCGCAGTTCGCCGCACTCGGACGCGCGGTTGAGATCACCGCACTGCCGGCACCGTCGACGCTGCGCGATGACCACGGCTTCGTCGACTGGAGTTACGTGAACCACCTCGTCGTCAACGGCGGCGTGATCGCGTGCGGCTTCGGCGACGATGTGGCCGATGCGCGGGCCCGCGCCATCCTGAGCGAGTCCTACCCAGGCCGCGCGGTCACCACGGTCGATGCCCGTCCGCTCTTCGACCGTGGCGGCGGCATCCACTGCATCACCCAGCAGCAGCCCACTCTGCCCGCCGCGGACTGAGCATCGCGTCCCCTCGCAATCAACCCGGCGACGATGCCGGGCTGGCACTGGCGGCCGTCCTGTTCGCCGTAGCCGCGGTCAACCCGCTGGGAAGTGCGGACTATACGGTTTCTGGCATCCTGCTGCCTGCTCGTGCCTTCTGCGTGCCACTCGCGGTTCTCTTCCGCTCTGGCCGCAGTCGCGGACCAGGATCACGCCCCGAGTTAACTTGTCGCAGCCCCGAAGCGCGTTTACCTAGACTTGCGGGACGGTCGCGGCGGGTGGACGAAACTGTGCTCGTCTTTGATCGACGCGACGGCGTCGGAGGCGAAGAACGAGAGCGCCGCGCGCGATGCCGCGGGGTCGGTCGATGTAGTCGCGACGGCCCCGGCGAAGACCGTGTCGATGGCACAGTCCGGCGGGAGCGCCCCCAGTATCCGGATGCCCTCCTGTCCGACCATCTCGCTGAGCTGCTGGAAGCCGACGTCGACCTCGCCGTCGGCCACGAGACGGGCGACCGGCATCCCGGGCCGGGCCTGCACGAGTCGACCACGCAGTTCCCCGGCCATGCCCCAGTCGTCGATCTGCCGCAGTATCGCCGTGCCGCTTGGCCCGGTGGAGTAGCCGATGCGCCCGGCATTCCGCAGGGCGGCACGCACGCCCGCCGCATCATCGAAGGCGTGGACGGCGGGTGCGCTGGCCTCGCGGCTTCCCTCGGAACGGACTGCGATCGCGGTGCGCGACAGCACGAGCGGCGTCACCGAAGACGCGGTGACGTGTCCGTGGTCGGCGAGTTCCTGCAGCGCTCCGGATGCCAGGAAGACGAGCTCCAGCTGCTCCCCCGCCGCCACCCGGCGTGCCGCGTCGACCCCACCCACCGACTCGATCTCGGCGCGCGGCAGGCCGGCCTCGGCCGCGGCCGTGGCGAGGTCGGCGAGCAATGCTCTGGTGGCCATCGACGAGAGGGCCTTCATGCGACACTCTCGAACGACTCCGCGTCGACCTCGGTCGCCTGCGCCGTGCTGTATCGGGGGCCGGAGACGGATGCTGTGTCGATCAGCTCGCCCGCCCGCCGCAGCAGCCCGGTGTCGACAGCGAGTTCCGCCGCCGCGAGATCGTCGCGCAGGTGCGCGGTGCTCGTCGTCCCGGGAATGGGCACGACGTGCGAGCCTCGCGCGAGCACCCACGCCAGCGCGAGCTGAGCCGGCGTGCATCCGGCCTCTGCCGCGAGGGCGCGCCACGACGGGAGCAGCGCGGCGTTGGCAGTCCAGTGCTCGCCCTGGAACCTCGGCAGCGTGCGACGGATGTCACGGGGAGCGAGCCGGTCGGGATCCTGAATCGAGTCGCCGAGGAAACCGCGCGCCAGCGGCGAGAACGCCACGAGCGCGATGCCCAGCACCGCCGTCGCCTGCAGCATCCCCAGCTCGGGGTTGCGGCTCCACAGCGAATACTCATTCTGAACGGCCGCGATGGGCGTGACGTCCTGCGCCTCGCGGAGCCGTGCCACCGAGACCTCGGACAGGCCGATGGCCCCGACCTTCCCGGCATCCGCCATCTCGGCCAGCGCGCCGACACTGTCGCCGATGGGCACCGTCTTGTCCCACCGGTGCAAGTAGTAGAGGTCGATGTGATCGGTGCCGAGACGCTTCAGCGAGGCGTCGACCTGTGATCGCAGAGTCGCCGGGCGCCCATCGATCCTCTTGACACCGTCGACCAGGGACATCCCGCCCTTGCTGGCCAGCATCACCTCGTCGCGTCGCCCGGTGATCGCGCGACCGACGAGCTCCTCGTTGCGACCGCCGCCGTAGAGCGTGGCGGTGTCCAGCATCCGCACGCCCTCGTCGAGCGCGGTCCGCAGCAGACGCAGGCCGTCCTCCTCAGAGGGCGGCACACCGTACGCGTGGCTCAGCGACATGCAGCCGAGTCCGATGCGCGGCAGCGTCACGAGAGCTGCTCCTCCAGCCGGCCGAGCACGCGATAGCAGTCGATGACCTGCCGGATCGACGAGTTCGGCTCGCGACCGTCGCGGATCGCGCTGATGAACTCGCGGTCCTGCAACTCGATGCCGTTCATGCTCACGGCGACCTGCGACACGTCGATCTGCTCCTCCTTGCCGTCGAAGAGGTCGTCGTACCGCGCGACGTACGTGCCGGTGTCGCCGATGTAGCGGAAGAAGGTGCCGAACGGGCCCTCGTTGTTGAACGAGAGCGACAGCGTGCAGATGGCGCCGCTCTCGCTCTTCAGCTGGATCGACATGTCCATCGCGATGCCGAGCTCAGGGTGGATCGGCCCCTGGATCGCATTCGCCTGCACGATCCTGCCCGCCTGGTAGGCGAACAGATCGACGGTGTGGGCGGCGTGATGCCACAGCAGGTGGTCGGTCCACGACCTCGCCTCGCCCTTGGCGTTCGTGTTCGACCGGCGGAAGAAGTAGGTCTGGACATCCATCTGCTGCACGGCGAACTCCCCGGCCGTGATCCGCTCGTGCACCAGCTGATGCGAGGGATTGAATCGCCGGGTGTGTCCGACCATCGCGATGCGGTCGGATGCCTCGGCGGCCGCCAGTGTCGCCTCGGCATCCGCCACCGAGTCGGCGAGCGGGATCTCGACCTGCACATGCTTCCCCGCGGCGAGGACCGCCTGGGTCTGCCCCGCGTGCAGTCCGGTGGGGGTAGCGAGGATCACCGCGTCGACGTCGTCCCGTTCGAGCACCGCCTCGAACCCGACGAGGGCGTTCGCCACGCCGTACTGAGCGGCCACGGCATCGGCCTTCTCCTGCGAGGTGGCACTGACCACGGTCACCTCCGCGTCCTCGATGTGCGCCAGACCGTCGAGGTGCTTCATCCCGAAGGCGCCGGCGGCGCCGACGACGGCGACACGGGTGCGATCGCTCATGCCGTCGCCTCTTCGAGTTCCTGATCCGCCGATGCGTTCGCCGGTGCGGATGCCGCGAGGTGCGGCGCGACCTCGTTGCTGACCACCAGGTGGCCGACCGCGGTGTTGGATGCCGGCACATGGTAGAACCGGTGGTCGACCTCGGGGGCTCCCCCGCCGAACTGGTCGTCCATGGCACCACGGGCGATCAGCCAGTCGACGAGCTCGATGCCCTCAGAGCCCGCCTCATCGACGTACTCCATGTGCTGCCATCCAGTGAGGCCCAGCGGGTCGGCGATCAGGTGATCGAGGAAGGCGTTGTCCCATTCCTTGTTGATGAGCCCGGCGCGCGGACCCTGCAGCTGATGGCTCATGCCGCCGGTGCCCCAGATCTGCACGTTCAGCTCAGGACCGTCCCACTTGTCGATCGCGCGGCGCAGCGCCTTGCCGAGCTCGTAGCAGCGGCGACCGGACGGCACCGGGTACTGCACGACGTTGACGGCGAGCGGGATGACCTTGACGGGCCACTTCTCGTCCGTGCCGAGCTCGCCGTAGACGAGCGACAGCGGCACCGTGAGACCGTGGTCGACGACCATCTCGTTGACCAGGGTGAGGTCGAAGTCGTCCTGGATGATCGACTGCGCGAGGTGGGCCGCGAACTCGGGATAGCCCTTCACGTCCGGCACCGGGCGCGGACCGTATCCCTCATCGGCGACCGGGTAGTGGGCTCCGGTGCCGAGCACGAACGTCGGGATGATCGAGGCATCGAACGCCGTCGCGTGGTCGTTGTACACGAGGATGACGACGTCCGGAGTGTTCTCCTTCGCCCAACGGCGGGTCCACTCGTACCCGTCGAACACCTTCTTCCAGTACGGCTCCTCGGTCTTGCCGAGATCCATCGCCGCGCCGATCGCCGGAACGTGCGAGGTGAACACGGCCGACGTGAACTTCGCCGGAGCATCCGGACGCATCGTCGTCGCCTTCTCGGTGCTCGGCGGCGTCCAGCCGTCGAGATCCTTGAGTCGTGCCCCCTGGGGGTTGCGACCGCCGCCGATCATCATGTCGCGATAGGCCGCCTCGGACATGCCGGTCATGGAGCCGGCCATCTGCTGGAAGCTCAGACCGTGCGTCGCCCCGATCTTGGCCAGGAAGTAAATGTTGCCGCCCTCGCCGATCATGGCGTTGAGGTCCATGTCGAGCACGGCCTGCCGCTGCACCGGATTCAGCGGCCATTCGTCGAGGTAGGCCGCCTCGTCGGCGAGGAAGCGCTCACGATTCTCGGGTGTCATCAGCGACATCGCGAACTGGTTGAGGTGGTACCCCTTGCGAGCCTGGTCGGCGTCGTAGATGGTGGTGCCGGGAATGTCTCTGTACGGCTTGTCGAGTGACATCGTCATTCTCCTTCGGTGGTGTCTGAGTCCGCCCAGTAGAGGCGGCGCGGATTGTCGACGAGCAGCTTCTGCTGCAGGGCCGGCGTCGTCGCGATCTGCGGGATGTAGTCGACCAGCAGCCCGTCGTCGGGCATGTGGTCCTTGAGGTTGGGATGGGGCCAGTCCGTGCCCCACAGCACGCGGTCGGGGAACTCCTCGACCACACGGCGGGCGAACGGCACGACGTCGGTGTAGGCGTGCTGCTCGCCGTCGAGCGCGCGCGGGCCGGTCGCGCTGAGCCGCTCGGGGCAGGAGACCTTGGTCCACACGTTCGGGTTCTCCCGCAGGAATCGCAGGAAGAGAGCGAACTCCGGGCCCTCCGGATCCTTCGCCACGTCGGGTCGGCCCATGTGGTCGACGACGACGCCGGTCGGGATGCGGGAGAAGAAGTCGTAGAGCTCCGGAAGGTCGTCGGCCTCGAAATAGATCACGACGTGCCATCCGAGCGGCGCGATCCTGGCGACGATGTCGTCGAGCGAATCGGTGGGCACCCGGTCGACCAGCCGCTTCACGAAGTTGAAGCGCACACCGCGCACGCCCGCGGCGTGCAGCTCGGAGAGTTCCTCGTCGGTGACATCTCTGCGGACGGTCGCGACGCCCCTTGCGCGACCTTCGCTGCGGCGGAGCGCGTCGACGAGCGCGCTGTTGTCGGCACCATGGCACGTCGCCTGCACGATCACGTTGCGGTCGAAGCCGAGGTGGTCGCGCAGGGCGAAAAGCTGATCCGCCGATGCATCGCAGGGCGTGTACTTGCGCTCAGGCGCGTAGGGGAACTCGGCACCGGGTCCGAAGACGTGGCAGTGCGCGTCGACCGCGCCCGTCGGCAGCCGGAAGGTCGGCGTGGTCGGGCCGTCGTACCAGTCCAGCCAGCCGTCGGTCTTGGTGAATCCACCGGTGGTGTCGCCGTGCGCCATCGTCAGTCCTCCACGTATTCCAGGCCGGCCGCGGCGAGCGGCTCGCGCATGCCGTAGAGATCGAGGCCCAGCACGCCCTCGCGGAACTTCTGCCGCTTCGACTCCTCGGCGTCCTCGCGCGTGCGGCTGGCATCCGCCACGGCGCCGACGAGTTCGCGCGGCACGACGACCACTCCGTCGACGTCGGCGACGACGACATCTCCCGGGTTGACGAGCGCGTTCGCGGCGACGACCGGCACGTTCACCGAGCCGAGCGTGGCCTTCACGGTCCCCTTGGAGCTGATGGCGCGGGAGAAGACCGGGAAGCCCATCCTCTCGAGGTCGGCCACGTCACGGACACCGCCGTCGATCACGAGTCCCTTGCAGCCGCGCGCGGTGAGAGAGGTGGCGAGCAGTTCTCCGAAGAAGCCGTCCTCGCTCTCGGTCGTGCAGCCGGCGACGATCACATCGCCGGCCTGGACCTGCTCGGCCGCGACGTGGAACATCCAGTTGTCGCCGGGCTGCAGCAGCACCGTCACCGCCGGGCCGCACAGTCGCGCCCCGGTGTAAGCGGGACGGATGTAGGGACGCATGAGGCCGACGCGCCCCATAGCCTCGTGGATCGTGGCGACCCCGAACTGCGACAGGCGGGCCACGTCGTCCGGGTCGGGACGCTGGATGTTCGTGCGGACGATGCCAAGATCGTTCAGTCGCATGGTGTGATCCTTCTCAGAGCCCGCGGGCGGTCAGGGCGCGGTCGAGCCGCGGGTAGACGCGACGGGCGTTGCCCTCGAACACCTGGGCGCGCGCGGCATCCGACAGATGCCGAGTGGCGTCGACATAGCGTTTCGTGTCGTCGAAATGGTGACCCGTGCGCGGGTCGATGTCGCGGACTGCGCCGATCATCTCGCTGGCGAACAGGATGTTGTCGGTCGGGATGACGTCGGTCAGCAGGTCGATGCCCGGCTGATGATAGACGCACGTGTCGAAGAAGACGTTGCGCAGCAAGTGCTCCTCGAGCTCAGGCTTGCCGAGCGCCATCGCGAGACCGCGGAACCGACCCCAGTGGTACGGCACAGCGCCGCCTCCGTGCGGGATGACGAGTTTCAGGTCGGGGAAGTCGGCGAACAGGTCGCCCTTCAGCAGCTGCATGAACGCCGTAGTGTCTGCACCCAGATAGTGGTCGCCCGTGGTGTGGAATACGTCGGGGCGGCAGGTCGTGCTCACGTGCACCATCGCCGGGATCTCGTACTCGACGAGCTTCTCGTAGATCGGGTACCAGGAGCGATCGGTCAGCGCGGGGGCGGACCAGCGGCCGCCCGACGGGTCAGGGTTGAGGTTTACTGTCACGGCGCCGAGCTCTTCCACCGCTCGGGTGAGTTCGGCCACCGTCGTCGACGGGTCGGCACCAGGCGTCTGCGGCAGCATGGCGCCGGTGAGAAAGCGGTCGGGGAACAGCTCGCCGACCCGCGCGACGAGGTCGTTGCAGATGCGGGCCCAGGTCTCGCTGACGGCATAGTCGCCGATGTGGTGGGCCATGAAAGAGGCGCGGGGGCTGAAGACGGTGATGTCGCTGCCGCGCTCTTTCATCAACCGGAGCTGATTCGCCTCGATCGTCTCGCGGATGTCGTCGTCGCTGATGCGGAGAGACGCCGGATCCGGCGCGTCGCCGTTCCCCTCCGCGAAGGCGATCTGGAGATCACGCCAGGCACCCAGTTGCGCGGGCGCCGTGGTGTAGTGGCCATGGATGTCGATGATCAACGCGTGTCGTCCTTGTCACTCGGATGCTGTCGAGCACGACTCTAAGTCGGGGGCTGTATATAGTCCAATAGATGTATACGACGTAACCCATAGAGGGGATCGATGCATGACTCTCGCTGATCTGAACCAGTTGCGCACCTTCGTCGTGCTGTACGAACTCCGGAGCGTGACCGCGGCGGCGGAACGGCTGCATGTCACGCAGCCGACAGTCAGCTACACCTTGCGACGCCTGCGCGAGACCTTCGTTGACGCGCTGTTCCGGCGCGAGGGCAACGACATGGTGCCGACCGCGAAGGCCACGCAGCTCTTCGGCCCACTGCATGAAGCCCTCGCGCAGATCGATCAGACGGTGAGCGAGCCCGACGCCTTCGATCCGGCGGGGTACAGCGGCGAGCTCTCGCTCGGTCTCACCTCGATCGGCGAGCAGACGTTTCTTCCGCCGATCATGGCCGCGCTCGCCCGCGCAGGTGCGAGTCCGCATCTGCAGGTGGCTCGGCTGGACTCCGATCAGGTCGAAGACGGATTGATCAGGGGGACGATCGACCTCGCGATGACCGTGTCGATGATCGGCAGCCCTCGACTGTGGCGAACGCACGTGCGCGCAGTCGAGTACGTGGCACTCTCCTCGGGACAGCATCCGCTTCCCCCAACGGGGCCGGAGATGTTCGACGACCGCCGCTTCGTGCGCGTCTCGGCGCGCGGCGGGCATGTGTTCCCTCTGCAGGCCCTGACCGAGCATGGCCTGATGCCGCAGGTCGCCCTGACGGTCGAGGAGTATGCGACCGTTCCGGCCGTGCTGGAGGCGACCGACCTGGTCGTGCTGCTCCCCCGCCACGTCGCCGAGGTCTTCAGCGGGTGGTTCCCGGGTCTCCGGATCGCCGATCTGCCATGGCCGGGGCAGAGCACGCCGGTGTCGGTGTACACCCGCCGCGAAGCGAACCTGTCGGCTGCCCAGAAGTGGTTCCGCTCCGTCGTGCTCGATGCCGTCACCGCGGGCGAGTACCGGACGGCTCGCGCGGACTAGCTCTTCTTGCGATTCCAGCTGGCCTTACCCGGGGCGAAGGGACTCCGGACATGGATCGACCAGCTCGAATGCGGATGGATCGACAAGATCGCGCGCTCGTACCACGCACGGGCCTCATCGGAGAGCTCGGCGACCACCGCATCCTTGTCGACGTCGTCCTCCGTCCGCGGCCGCAACGCCTTCCAGACCAGCTGCACCTCGGGGGCACCGGTCGGGATGCCGTCGATGTCGAGCACTGCCCGATCCCAGGGAAGCTGAAGACGCGGGTCGCGCTTGTAGACCCAGACGCGCGGCGCATCGTCCTCGACATTCACCTGGAGCACCCAGACGCTCCGTGCGTCGTCGTGGATGAGGACCGGCTGCAGGTCGGCATCCGAGGGTGCATCGACGAACGGAGTGGCGATGCCGTCTCCGTCCGGCGGCATCCAGGCGGTCAGCCCCGCGGGTAGCGCCTCCACGAGCGCTGCGAGGTCAGCGGCGGTCACACTCACGTCGATGTTCGCACGCGGACGGATCGCCCGACCGAGCCAGCGGTCGAGAGCCACACCGCCCGAGAGCCACCAGCGGACGGATGCCGGCGCGAGGAGCCGTGCGACCGCCTCCGCGTCCAACGGCGCCCAGGGTGTCGCGGAGGTGGGAGCGGTGGGGGGCATGGGACGAGGCTACCGCTCCGTGGAACTGGGTGATCGCCGTCGCGATCATCATAAAACTTGATGATTGAAAAGTTCAGCTAAACACTGCAGACGGATGCTCCGGTCATCCACCCGGGAAGGCCACCCGCCGGAGCAACCGCGTTAATTGCGCGTGCTCGCTATCATCGAGTGAGGAGTGGGCCGACCGCTCGGAGTCCCGCGCCGCAGCCTGAGCCGCCGCGAACACGGTACGGCCCGCGTCGGTCACCATCACCACGTTCGCCCGGCGATCCGCGGGGTCAGGGCGCCTCTCTACCAGCCCCCTCCGCTCGAGGTCGTCGACCAGCGGAACCACCTGGCTGGGGTCGAGCCGCAGGAACTCGGCGAGCTCGCGCTGCGTCGGCTGCGCTCCCTCGGCGGATGCCAGCGCGAGCACCGAATACGACCGGACGCGGAGTCCGTGCGGGGCGAGAGCGGCATTGCCCGCGGCCAGCGAGAGCGCATTGGCGCGGGCGAGCAGAAAGCTGAGATCGTCGCCGAGGGCGGATGCGGCCAACCGCCCGTGCAAACCCACCGCGTCTGTCATGAGCCGATGGTAGCAAATCGTGCCAGAAGCAATCATTGACATTCTCAATCATTGTGTGATCTGATCATGCTGAACGTCAGACGGTGCGGAACGAAGGAGTCACCATGTCACTCGAAGGCAAAGTCGCCGTGGTCACGGGATCCGGGCGCGGTCTCGGCCTCGCATACGCGCAGGAGCTCGCTCGCCAGGGAGCATCCGTCGTCGTGAACGACGTCGACGCCGACACCGCGGCCGCCGCCGTCGCGACGATCGTCGATGCCGGAGGTCGAGCAGTCTCCGTCGTCGCTCCCGTCGGACCCACCGCGACCGCCGACCTGCTGGTCAGCACCGCGGTCGAGGCCTTCGGGCGCCTCGACATCCTCGTCACGAACGCCGGCGTCCTGCGCGACACGGTGCTCTGGAAGATGAGCGACGACGATTTCGACACGGTGATCAACGTGCACCTGCGCGGCACCTTCACGACCGTGCGCGCCGCAGCCGTCCACATGCGCGAAGCGGGCGAGGGCGGACGCATCATCTGCATCGGCTCCCCGACCGGTCAGCGCGGCAACTTCGGCCAGACGAACTACGCCGCGGCCAAGGCGGGCATCGTCGGCATGGTGCGCACCTGGGCCCTCGAGCTGAAGCGCGCGGGGATCACCACGAACGCCGTCATCCCCGTCGCCGCGACCGCCATGACCGCGACCGTGCCCTACTTCGCCGCGGCGGTCGAAGCCGACACCGCGGGACGGCCCATGCCCGACTTCTTCCGGCACGACCTCGGCTTCGGCACGGCGGACGATGTCGCAGGACTCATCGCCTACCTCGGATCCGATGCCGCCTCCGATGTCACCGGGCAGGCGCTCGGCGTCGGCGGGGACCGCCTGCAGGTGTGGTCGCATCCCGAAGCGGTCGTCACCGCCTACCGGACCGGCGGCTGGACGTACGACGCCCTCCAGGAATCGTTCGCCAGCGAGTTCGGCTCCGCGCTCCAGACCGTCGGCGAGAGCTTCCCTCCTCTGCCGGAAGAGCTGCAGCGCCCTGCGGCGTCCTGAGCAGATGACCCGCTACGAAGCCGCCATCGACGTCGAGGCGCTGACCGCGATCGACGTCCACGTGCACATCGAGGTCGACGGCCACGGGCATGCCTCGCTGCCCGGAGACCTGGCGGAGGCGGCCGCGAAGTACTTCAGCGCCGATTCGCCGCGTCCCGACCTCGACAGCATCGCGGATCACTACCGCGAGCGGAGGATGGCGGCCGTGGTCTTCACGGTCGACGCGACGACGCAACTCGGACATCCCGCGATCTCCAGCGCCGAGATCGCCGAGGGTGCGGCGCGCAACAACGACGTGCTGATCCCGTTCGGGTCGGTCGATCCGCGGCAGGGTGCGGCAGCCGTGGACGGCGCACGTCGACTGATCGACGAGAGCGGGGTCCGCGGATTCAAGTTCCATCCGACCGTGCAGGGCTTCGACCCCAGTGACGAGGCGCACTACCCCCTCTACGCGGCGCTGGAGGAGGCGGGCGTCGTCGCCCTCTTCCACACCGGGCAGACCGGGATCGGGGCGGGCATGCGCGGCGGACGCGGGTTCCGCCTGGCGCTGTCGAACCCGATGCTGCTCGACGGCGTCGCCGCGGACTTCCCCGACCTGCAGATCATCATGGCGCACCCTTCGGTGCCCTGGCAGGACGAGGCGATCTCGGTGGCGACGCACAAGCACAACACCTGGATCGACCTCTCCGGCTGGAGCCCGAAGTACTTCCCGCCGCAGCTCGTGCGCAACGCGAACTCCCTGCTGAAGCGACGGGTGCTCTTCGGCTCGGACTTCCCGCTGCTGACCCCGGACCGGTGGCTGCGCGATGCCGAGCTCACCGATCTGAAGCCCGAGGTCATGCCCGGCATCCTCAAGGACAACGCCGTCCGCCTGCTGGGCCTCCGCTGATGATCGAGCCCGACCGCACCCTGCCCGCCCTCTGACAAGGAGAACACTCATGACCACGACCGCCGCCTATGCAGACGCCCCCGGCCTCGCCGGCACCGACCTCGGATTCGCCGACTGGATCGAGGTCACCCAGGATCGGGTGAACCTGTTCGCCGATGCCACGGACGACCACCAGTGGATCCATGTCGACCCGGAGCGCGCCGCCGAAGGGCCTTTCGGAGCACCCATCGCGCATGGATTCCTCTCGCTGTCCCTCGCGGTGAAGTTCTGGTCCGAGCTGTTCGAGCTCGAAGGCGTGACCACCAAGGTCAACTACGGACTCGACAAGGTGCGGTTCGTCTCCCCCGTCAAGGTCGGCTCCCGCGTGCGGATGAACGCCGTCATCGCCGAGGTGACCGAGGTCCCCGGCGGATACCAGTTCGCCGTCGACCAGACGATCGAGATCCAGGACGCACCGAAGCCGGCACTCGTGGCACGAGGGATCTACCGCTTCTACGCGTAGACCCATCGGCTGCGGACGCACTCAAGGGAGAGCGCTCATGCACAATCGCGGACTGGGTGGATGGATGGTCAAGCGACGGATGAAGTCGCCGGACAAGACCGCCCTAATCTTCGACGACACGTCGATCAGCTACCGCTCGCTGGCCGACGACGCCGACCGCATGGCGGCCGTGCTCTTCGAACGCGGCGTGCAGAAGGGCGACCGCGTCGCGTTCCTCGGTGACAACTGCCCGGAGTTCCTCGTGACCCTGTTCGGCGCCGCCACGCTCGGAGCCGTGTTCGTCCCGGTGAACACCCGGCTCGCGCCGCCCGAGATCACGCACGTGCTGGAGGACTCGGGGGCGCGCGTGATCGTGCACGATCCGGCAGCGACCGCGACCGTCGCGTCGCTCGACCTCGAGATCGATCACGTGCTGGAGACCGGTGCCGACGGGCTCGAGGCGATCCTGGCGGAGACGCGCGCGGGACATGTCGACGTCGCGGTGTCGCTCGAGGACCCCGCCGTGATCATGTACACCTCTGGCACCACCGGTCGCGCGAAGGGTGCGGTGCTCACGCACGGCAATCTCACCTGGATGGCGATCAACTGCGTGATCGACTACGACATCGTCTCGACCGATGTCGCGCTCATGATCTCTCCCCTCTTCCACGCCGCGTCCCTGGGCATGGGGGCTCTCCCCTGTGTGCTAAAGGGCGCGACCCTCGTGCTCGAGAAGGGCTTCGACCCGGAGCGCGCGCTGCGCCTGATCCCGGGGTACGGCGTGACCATGCTCAGCGGCGTGCCGACCACGTATCAGCTGCTCGCGGATCACGAGCTGTGGCCGGGCACCGATCTCTCGTCCCTGAGGAAGCTCACGTGCGGCGGGTCCCCCGTGCCGACGCGCATCATGAACGCCTACGAGGAGCGCGGGCTGTCGTTCTCGCAGGGCTATGGGATGACGGAGTCGTCTCCCGGCGCGACCTCGCTCGCCCCCGCGATGTCCCGCGCCAAGCAGGGCAGCGTCGGCCTCGGGCACTTCTTCACGGATGTGCGCGTCGTCGATGTGAACAGCGCGGTCGCCGCGCGCGGCACCGTGGGCGAGATCGAGATCATGGGCCCGAACGTCTTCGCCGGCTACCACAACCTGCCGGAGGCCACAGCGGCGGCCTTCTCGGACGACGGCTGGCTGCGGTCCGGCGACATAGGATACCTGGATGCCGACGGCTACCTGTTCATCTCGGACCGCCTCAAGGACATGATCATCTCGGGCGGCGAGAACATCTACCCGGCGGAGCCGGAGAACCTCATCAACGACATCGAGGGGGTCACCGGGGTCGCCGTCATCGGCGTTCCGGATGATCGATGGGGCGAGGTGCCGTGGGCCGTCCTGACGGTGCGCGACGGAGCTGCCGTGACTCTCGAGGACGTCCGGTCCCACCTCTCCGGCCGGATCGCCAAGTACAAGATCCCGAAGAACGTGATCGTGGTCGAGGCACTGCCGCGCACGGCATCCGGCAAGATCCGCAAGGCCGAGCTGCGGCTGCGCTATGCGCGGTCACGCGCGTAGCGTTAGCTGAGCTCGAGCGTGATCTCCCGCGCGCCTCCCGCCGGTGCGCAGACCCGTGAGACGCAGACGCAGATGCGCGAGCTCGCGTCCCGCTGTCGTTCGCTGTAGAAGACGTCGCGGTGGTCGATAACCCCTTCGAGGTCGATGACCCTCGCCTCGCACAGGCCGCACTCGCCCTTGCGGCAATCGAACAGCGCATCGGCCCCGGCCGACTCGAGGGCTTCCAGCAGCGTCGATGACGTGGGCACCACGGTCTCCAGCCCGAGTGCGGGCACGCGCACCGTGAAGGCTTCCGGTGCGAACCAGCCGCTGTTGCCGAAGGTCTCGAACCGCAGGTGCGACGGAGCGTGCCCGCGTGCGATCCACGCGCGCCGCACGGCATCCATCAGGCGGATGGGCCCGCACATGTACAGCTCGCCCTCCGGCGCGATGCTCTCGACCAGAGCGATGACGTCCAGCGACGTGCCCTCCTCCCGCACATGCACCTGCAGCCGGTCGCCGTGGTCCGCCTCGAGGTCGCCGAGATAGGCCATCTGCCGACGCTCGCGTCCGCAGTAGACGATCCGGTATTCGGCGCCGGCCGCTGCGAGCGCCGAGGCCATCCCCGTGATCGCCGTGATCCCGACCCCGCCGGCGAGAAGCGTGTATGTCGGGGCGCCGAGCCGCAGCGGGAAGTCCTGGAGTGGCTGCGTGACCTCGATGACGTCGCCCTCCCGCAGGGCGTGCATCACCGCGGCCCCTCCGCGCGAGGCTTCCGAGTCGAAGACGCTGATGGCGAGCGCGGCTCCGGCGGATTCGCTGTCCACGATCGAGTACGACCGCGTGACGGTCTCGGTCCCGATGCGCATGCGCACGTCCAGGTGCGAGCCCGGAGGGGCGGGGACCGGATGCTGCGGCCGCATCACGATCCGTCTGATGGCCGGCGTCAGTTCGGCACTGCCGATCACCGTCGCCCGCTGCCAGACGATGGAGTGCGCGCTCGCCACGGTCAGCTTCCGACCGCGGCGGGCACGGCCATGCGGCCCTCGGCCTCCAGCATCCGTTCGAGGAGGCGCCGCACCCACATGCCTCCCGCGTCGATGTTGAGGCTGTAGAACTCGTAATCCGGGTTCGCGTCGATGGCGGCCTGCTGCGCCTGGAGCATCACCTCATCCTCGCTGAAGACGCCGTGCACGCCGTTGCGCAACTGGGTTGTGATGAGCTGACTGTCGAGCCGGTAGTTGCGCTGGAACGACCAGAAGTAGTGACTGGTCCGGTCGGTCTCCGGCGTGATGGTGTTCATCACGTAGCCGTTGACGCCTGCGCTGCGGTCCCCCTCGGGTGCTCCGGTGCCGGTGGCCGCCACTCCGACGTCCAGGCAGATCGTCGACGGCGCCTCGAAGTGGATGATCTGCCAGCGGTCGACTCGGCCGGAGAAGCCGGGGAACTTGTCGCGCATGTTCTTCAGCCAGAACGGCGGCGCCTCGATGTCGATCATCCATCGCTCGACCGTCACCGTGGTGTCGGTGTGGCTGGTGACGAACTCCGACTCGCTGAGCGCGTCCTGGCCGATGCTCGAGGTGTGGACGAACTCCTCGTGCGTGAGATCCATGAGGTTGTCCACGACCAACTGGTAGTTGCACTCGGCGTGGATGAGTTCTCCGTCGCCGGTCCACTCGGGCGATGTCATCTGGTGCATGTCGGGGATCGTGGATGGATTGGCGAGCGCCGCATCTCCGACCCAGACCCACACGTACCGGTACCGGTCGACGATCGGGAAGGAGGGGACCATCGCGCTGGGGTTGATCGTCTCCTGGGCGGGCATGGCGGTGCACCGGCCGGTGCGGTCGTAGCGGATGCCGTGGTACGGGCACTGCAGCTCGTCGCCGATGACCTTTCCCATCGAGAGCGGAGCGAGGCGGTGCCAGCAAGCGTCCGCGAGCGCCACCGGTGCGCCGTCCTCCGTCCGGAAGAGGGCCAGCGGCCGCCCCGCTATCGTGCGCGCGAGCGGCTTCCTGGTGACTTCGTGATCCCAGGCCGCGACGTACCAGGCGTTTCGCGGATATTCGAAGATCTTCGCCGTCGTCGTCTCTGCCATCGCCACTCCTTCGTGTCGGGAATTTACCTATCTCGATAGGTATTTGCAGCTTACGAGCGAACGGTCCTCCCGCGCAAGGGATCGGCGCCTCCTGATACGTTCCTGGAGACGACGAGAGAGGTTCGATGTCACTGAGATATGCGCTGCTCGCCCTGTTGCGAGTGGGCCCGCTGTCGGGGTACGAGCTGCAGAAGCTGTTCTCGGAATCCGTCGGTCACGTGTGGCATGCGCCCGACTCGCAGATCTACCCCGAGCTCCGTCGCATGGAGGCCGACGGGTTGCTTCTGGCCGAGGAGCAGACGCGAGGCGTGCACGGACGCCGCCGCATGTACCACGTGACCGAAGAGGGCGCGCGGGCGTTCTCCGACTGGTTCGACGAACCGCTGGAGTATTCGCGCGTTCGCGACCCCGCGCACCTCCGCGCCGCGTACCTCGAATCGGCCGAACCCCGAGCCGCCCGCGAATTCCTCGACGCCCATGTGCGCCAGCACACGGAGCTGCGGAACAGGTGGCAGAGCGAGATCGACCGCATCCGGTCGGGCGCCCATCCGATGGTCGAACGGCGCCTCGCCGCGATCCCCGAAGCCGAGCGGGAGCGCGCGGTCGCCTTCAAGGTGTTCGCGTACGAGGGCCTGATGGAGCGCGCGACGGCGGAGATCCGCTGGGCCGAGCGCGGCCTCCGGCTTCTCGACGACCTCGGGTGACAGCCGCCATGCCGATACCCGATCAATGGGAATCGCGCTTCACCGTGTCAGACTCACCACATGGCGAACTCCTCCACCGGCGACTCGGTCACCGAACGGTTGATCCGCGTGCTCGAGACGTTCACACCCGCCCGGACGGTGCAGACTGCGGCCGAGATCGGGCGCCGGGCCGGACTCCCCGCCTCGACCGCGCACCGCATCGTCGGCGAACTGGTGGATGGCGGGATGCTGGAGCGCGACGATGACAGGCGCATCCGCATCGGCATGCGCCTGTGGGAGCTCGCGACACGCTCGTCCCACGCGCTGCGGCTGCGGCAGGTGGCACTGCCGTTCATGGAGCGCGTGCAGGCGCGGGTGCGCGAGCACACGCAGCTCGCGATCCTCGAGCAGGATGAGGCGCTCTTCCTCGAGCGGCTGAGCGGACCGGATTCCGGCGCGAACGTGACCAGGGTTGCCGGGCGCCTCCCGCTGCACGCGTCGTCATCCGGTCTCGTGCTGCTCGCCTACGCCGATCGGGCACTGCAGGAGCGCATCCTCGCGGGACCGCTTCCCGCCGTCTCGGTCGAGACGATCACGGACCCGGCGGCCCTGCGGCGAAAGCTCGCGGAGGTGCGCGCACTGGGGTACGCGAGCGCGCCGGGGTACATCGAAGCGGTGTCGACGGGTGTGGCGGTGCCCGTGCGCGACGAGGCGGGAGACGTGACTGCCGCACTCTCCGTGGTGCTCCGTCGTGACGACGCGGTCGAGCCGGCTGTGCGCGAACTGCTCGCCGCCGCACAGGACATCGAGCGCTCTCTCGGCGGACGACGCTGAGGTTCAGCAGACTACAGTCCCGTTCAACGGGAACCCCGACGCGCCCTCCGCGAGATGCAAGCAGACTGGCTGCGACCCACTCGTCGAAGGAGACGCCATGCCCCGCACCGTCCGCACCAGGGTCGCCATCGTCGGCGCCGGTCCCGCAGGCCTGCTGCTCTCGCATCTGCTGGCCGACGCCGGTGTCGAATCGGTCGTGCTCGACCGTCGCAGCCGCTCGGATATCGAGTCGACCATCCGTGCCGGCATCCTCGAGCAGGAGACCGTACGCGTGCTCCACGAGTCCGGAGCGAGCGAGCGGGTGCTGACCACCGGCAACCGTCACGACGGCATCGAATTGCGGTTCGACGGCGAGGGTCACCGTATCGATTTCCCGTCTCTCGTCGGTCGCAGCGTCTGGCTGTATCCGCAGCACGAGGTACTCAAGGACCTCATCGCCGCGCGTCTGGCCGCAGGCCAGGACCTCCGGTTCGAGACCGAGGTCAACAGCGTGGGCGACGTCGAGACCGAGCACCCCTGGGTGACCGCCACGACGGCCGACGGTGACGAACTGCGCATCGACGCGGACTTCGTGGTCGGCGCAGACGGCTCGCGGAGCGTCGTGCGCCCGACCGTCGCCGGTCCTTCGACGGGTAATTACTTCCGCGAGTACCCCTTCGCCTGGTTCGGCATCCTCTGCGAAGCGCCGCCCAGCTCGGAGGAGCTCATCTACAGCAACTCCCCCGACGGTTTCGCGTTGATTAGTCAGCGCAGCGCCACCGTGCAGCGGATGTACTTCCAGTGCGACCCGGCCGCCAACCCCGACGCGCTCTCCGAGGCGGAGATCTGGGACACGCTGCAGGCCCGAGTGCCTGGCACCTCTCTCGCCACCGGACAGATCGTGCAGCGTGACGTCCTCCGCTTCCGCAGTTTCGTCGCCCGCGAGCTGCGGCACGGGCGATCCGTGCTGGTCGGCGACGCCGCGCACACGGTTCCCCCGACCGGCGCCAAGGGCATGAACCTTGCGGTGGCCGATGTGGTCCTGCTCGACTGCGCCCTTCGCGCGCTGCTTCTGGAGAACGACGCGCGCCTCATCGACACGTTCGCCGAGACCGCCTTGAAGCGCATCTGGAAGGCGCAGCACTTCTCCTGGTGGATGACGAGCATGCTGCACACGGCGGTCGACGCCTCCCCGTTCGATCAGCGCCGACAGGTCGGGGAACTGCGATCCGTGGTCGAGTCGGAAGCCGGCCGCACGTTCCTCGCCGAGGCGTACACGGGGTGGCCCCACGAGGGATGAGGGGAATCGACTCGACCCTGACCTGGCCCGCGACGAGACTCAGCCGATCAAGCGGCGGCGAGGCCGCGATCGACTGCACGGCGCCAGGCCCGCCGTGCGACCGGTTTGTGGCTCGCCGTTCCTACGGTCCACAGCACCGCCACGAGGTCTTCGCGTGAAGTCCGGAGAAAGAACGCGCGCGGTGTAGGCGTCCTCGACAAGCTCCTAGCGACACGAGCCACCTAGTCCGCCGCGGCGAGCGGAACCGGTGCTTCACCCGTCGGAGGCGGTCGAAGCATCTTCCTCGTCGCCTACAACCTTTCCGAGAAGCCCCACGAGCAGGTGTTGCTCGGGCAGCGTCAGCGCATTGAGGGCTTCGGTAGCGTTCCGCATCGCACGTTCGTGGATCTCCAGGACGAGGTCGGCGCCTTGCGGTGTCAGCGACAGGAGAATGGATCGCTGATCGGTGGACGAGCCGACCGACGTCACCAGCTGGCGGGATTCGAGGGGCTTACGGGCAGCGGACACGGCCGCCCGGCTCATGGACGTGAGAGATGCAAGGCGGTGGGGCTCAAGTGGCCCGGCAACCCACAACGCGAAACAGACTCGGAAGCCTGCCCAAGTGAGGCCATCGGGTAACACCACGCTATCGCTGTCCGCCAACTGTCGCGTGACGCGACGCGTGAGCAGTGTCAATAGCACGGTGGGTCCGCTTCCGAGATGCCCGAGTTCGGCTGCGGTGCGATCACCAGCCAGCTTCACGAAGTCCAGAAACCGGTCTTCAGGAAGACTCGCTCTTGACTGTGTCATTGCCTTACCCCCTTGGTGATACCCGAGCTGATTCGGGTATCACCGTTCATGTCGTCCACTACGTCAAACGGTAGAAGCGGACCTTGATCGACTGAGAGAAACGAGCGCCCGTGCTCACGAATATGTTGTCGTTCATCCATCCGTATCGTCCTGCGGGGGCCGAGAACTCGGGAACGCATCGGAAGTAGTACTCGTCAGCGTCGACCTCCTCGCCTGCCGCAAGACGTTGCATCACCGCGGGGTCGCCATGACGAAGACCGCGGTTGCGACACCGCAAGTGCACACCGTCATCCGTTTCCAGAAGGTAGAGCGCATCGATGACGGTGACCCCATCCGGGCGCGTCAGCTGCCAATCATATCCACCGACCATCTTGCCCCGGATGTGCGGGCCCTCGAAAGGCCCGCCAGGGGGGATGGGAATCACCCGTTCCAGTCCATTCGGGGTGCTCCCGATGGTCACAGCAACTGAGAGATCACCAGTCGCTTCGAAGAGAAGTTCCAGGCCTGGATCACGCATGCGGGTTCCTCATTCCTATTGGATCTGCGGTTGTGGAAGTCGCGAAGCAACTGCCTGCTCCGGATCTGACACGATCGAGCGCTCGCCTGCGGCGCTCAGACGCGAGCATCGTGTGAGTAGACTTCTCGTCCGTCGACCCAGGTCGATACCACGCGGGCCTCCCCGATCTGCTCGGGAGGTGCGGTGAACGGGTCAGTGTCGAAGATGGCGAAGTCGGCGTCATAGCCCACGGAGATTCTGCCGGCTCGGTCCTCGAGGCCGTTCACATAGGCAGAACCCGCCGTGTACGCATCCCAGATCGACCTTAACTGCATGGCCTCTTCCGGCAGGAACGGGCCCGGGTTCGGCGCTCCCGTCGCGTTGCGATTCACGGCGACGTGCATCCCCGCGACCGGACTGATGTCAGAGACGGGCCAGTCACTCCCTGCTGCAATTCGGGCACCAGCCCGCTCCAGCGTCCCAAATGGGTACTGCAACTCGCGTAGCTGAGGATCGAGGAACGGAATGGTCAGGTCATCCATGTACGCATCGCTCTGCGCCCACAGCGGTTGGAGGTTCGCGATCGCACCGAGCATCGAGAAACGATCCGCGTCGTCCGGCTGCACGATCTGCAGGTGCGCAAGGTGGTGTCGCTGCAAGGAAGGGCGCGGCAGCGACGAGATCGCATCGAGCGCATCCCGAACCGCTTGATCGCCCAGGGCGTGGAAGTGCATCTGGAAGCCGGCTGCGTCCAGTTCCTTGGCGGCGGACCCGAGTTGCTCGAAAGGCACGAGTCTCATCCCATGGTTCTCGGTGGCATGACCGTGACCATCGTGGTACGGCTGGGTGAGGAGCGCGGTGAAGTTCGCGCAGGTCCCGTCCAGCATGATCTTGATTGAATCGGCGCGGAAACGCGGCGCCCAATCGCGCGCACGATTCCGGCGCTCGATCAATTCGCCGACCTGGTCCAGTCCGCGGTTCCTGTCCCACCACAAGGCGCCCCGGACTTTCGCCTGCAGGTCGCCGCGTTCCAGTGCCTGAAGGTATACGTCGAGCGCATCGATACCGTTGTCGTGCACACGCAGAATGGCGTCCTGCCACCCGGTGATTCCGTGTGAGAAGCAGTGATCCTGGGCGACGAGCAACCCGCGGTACATGGCACCGAAATCGGGTTCGGGTGCGACGGACTGCACGAGCATTATGGCTCCCTCGTGCAGGGTGCCGGATGGATATCCGTCTGCTTCTCTCTCGATGCGCCCATCGGATGGATCAGGCGAGGTCACTCCGATGCCCGCTGCGCGGAACGCCGCGGTATTAGCCCACGCACTGTGCCGCTCCCCGCTGCGCAGGATGGCCGGACGACCGCCTGTCGCCGCGTCGAGCTCCTGGCGCGTAGGAAGCCCATTCGGAAAAACGTCCTGCCTCCATCCCCCACCGGTCACCCACGCGTCCTCCGGCAACACCGCTGCGAACTCAGCGACGATTCGAAGAACCTCTTCGCGGGTCGCCGCTTGGTTGAGATCGCACTGACCACGTTCCGCCCCTCCCATGATCGGATGCAGGTGGGCGTCGATGAAACCCGGACTGAGCAGGCCGCCGGCAAGGTCGATCTCATCGGCCCGCCCGATTCGATCGCCCACCTCGCCTCTGGTCCCGATCGCAGCGATGACACCGTCTACGACGCCGACCGCAGCCGGCCGCGAACCGACCCCCGTCACGTAGATCGAACCGTTTACAAAGATCTTGGAAGCCATTTCTTGTTCCTCTCAGGACTCGTTCTCGGACACTCAGAAGTCGATGCCGTCGAGGGCATGGTGCAACGCGGCCGGCACGTGCTCAGGCAGATACCAACGCTCCTCGACGAGCTCCGCCAGCCGCCTTTCGACGCGTTCTCTATAGACGTCGACTGAGCCATAGAGACTTCGCATCTGCTCTGCGGAAAGGGCCCGGTGCTCCCAGTACTTCATGGTCAAGGGGCCATCGACATCGGCGGCCATCAATGTGCGCGGCACGTCGACGTCGAGATACCGGACCCCGCCTCTAGCATGCCCTGAGGAGTCCTTCGCCGATCGCAGCGCTCGGTAATCCACGCCCGCCATATCCCGGACATACGACGCCGGAATGTCCACGACGATCGGATCGGCGCGGGGCGGTGTCACACCCCTGGTCCAGAGGATGACGTTGTCAAGGGCTGCTGCAAGGAGGAAGATCGTCGCCACATGCTCCGGCTCATCCGGCAGATCGCCCTCGGACATGTGCCGCCCATCGACGGGCTTCTCGTAATGCACTCTGCGAACGCCACTGATGTGACCGCGACCGGGGATCTGATAGCACCTGTAGAGGTCACCTGGCGTGTCGCTGTCCCCCCGACTGTGCCATTGGTGCTGCATGACCTCATCTTCAGTCATGAACTCCATGACGGGCACCGACGCCCCCCGGACGACTCGCCGCGGGTCGTCGAGCTCAAGCTGATCGAATTCGCCGATCGGCCTCAAGTCTTCGTCGAAGTCCAGTTCGCCATCCCGGTCGATGTTCACGTAGCCCATCGGCCCGAACCCGCCGCTTGAGACCCCGATCACGTAGCCGTCGATGATGTCGTGACCAGCCTCGAGACTGTGCAGGGCGTGAAGGTGCTCTGAAAGGTAAGTACGGAGGAAGCTACCCGACTGCGACCATCCGTTCGCGATGATCCGCTCCGCCGGCTTCAGCCCGGGGAGCATGCCACCGCCCTCGGAAGTGCGGAGCGCGCGCCCGACAGCAGCGATCATGTCCCAGAGCAGCCCGTCGTGCCCCACCGACAAATGCGCGTACCTGGCAGAAGAGCTTGCCTTGAGCGCCTCCACGATCACGTTCTTGCACGTGAGTCCCACGTAAGCATCACCGCGCTGGAGGATGTATCCGGCTGCGTCAGGCCAGAACATCGATGACTCCATCCCGCCCGAAGGGTTCAAGAGCTCGAAGTGAACGTTCCCACTGAACCTCTCCGGACTGAGCGGGAAGACGCTGACGACACGACTCGTGAACTCGGAAGTGGCGGTCACCGAATGGGGAAGAGCGCCGTTGCTATCGGCGAAAACGCGCGCCGGAGCCGAGATCGAGTATTCCCGGACGTCGTA
Organism: Microbacterium sp. Bi98; assembly: GCF_918698045.1. Lineage (NCBI taxonomy): Bacteria > Bacillati > Actinomycetota > Actinomycetes > Micrococcales > Microbacteriaceae > Microbacterium > Microbacterium sp. Bi98. Next base: position 690,619 of record NZ_CAKKLK010000001.1, read on the forward strand.
GCCTGCGTCACGAATGGTCGCGAGGTTCTGCGAGATCTGCTCGGGGAGGTACGACGGAGATTCTGTCGCACCGGGAATCTCGTTGATCATGCCGGATGCCTTTCTCTAACTGCCTGGTCATTGGTTGAGTAGTGGACGATCACTCATCCCCATCGTCGCCAGTGGGTGTTCCGCAGCGGCAACGGAGTGGCGAGTGCAGCGCCCGTCGGACACGGTTCAACTGGGAAGAACGCGGGGAGGGATCGGCGTGTGGCCGAACGCTGAGAGCAGAGTGCGCGTGTAGGCATGTTGCGGCGCGTTCATGATCTGGTCGGTCGCGCCGCTTTCGACGATCACACCGCCCTTGAGGACCGCCATATCGTCCGTCAAATGATTGATCACCGAGATGTCGTGGCTGATAAACAGGATCGTCAACCCCAGCTCCCGCTGCAGCCCCATCAAGAGATTCAGAATCTGTGCCTGCACGGATACATCGAGTGCGGAAGTTGCTTCATCCGCTACCAGCACCCGAGGTCGACATGCCAACGCGCGGGCGATCACGACGCGCTGTCGTTGACCACCGCTGAGGGAACTGGGAGCCCTCTCTACAAGGGCACCGCTGAGACCGACCTGCGCGAGCAGTTCGATCGCCCGGTCGCGCGCCCTGGCGCGCCCCTGCCGATCTGCGACAGCAACCGCCTCGGTCACAGCGGCGAGCGGTGACAAGTACGGGTTCAGCGCCGCGAACGGATCCTGAAACACCATCTGCACGGATCGGCGCATACCGTTCCTGCGCGAACTGCGATCCCAGCGCCTGCCTTCGATGAGAATATCGCCGTCCGTCGGTCGGCGCTCGTCGACGACGAGTCTGCCCAGGGTGGACTTCCCCGATCCGCTCTCCCCGACGAGCCCTGTGATCGTACCCGCCGGAACCGCGAGGCTGATGCCTTTCAAGACCTCTGGACCGTTTCCGGTGTACCGATAACGCACGTCACGTAGCTCGATCGCTGGGGTGTCGCTCATGCCGCCACGACCTTCTCTGCATGGTGGCACGCGGCCGCGTCGCCCGCGCGCACGTTCCTGAGTTCAGGCACCGACTGGGCGCACACTTCGGTCGAGAACGGGCACCGTTCGCGGTAGACACAACCACCGTCCCGCCAATCGACAGGTGGTCGCGGGGCGCCCGGTATCGCACCCAGAACCGTCTTACGCGCTGCGAGCGTAGGATCTGCCTGGAGTAGAGCTCTCGTGTACGGGTGCGACGGTGCGGACAAGACAGTCGATGTCGGGCCGAGTTCGACGATTCGACCTCCGTACATCACGGCAACTTGATCGCAGACTCGGCGGATCACACGCATGTCATGCGACACGATGACCATTGCCATGTTTCGTTCCTTCTGCACCTGCTGAATCAAACCGAGCACCTCGTTCTGGACTGTCGCGTCCAGGGCTGTCGTCGGTTCGTCAGCAACCAGGATGTCGGGGTCGCCCGCGAGCGCGAAGGCCAGCATCACGCGCTGCCGCATCCCGCCGGAAAGCTCGTGGGGATAACTGCGAAGCACCCGGTCAGGGTCGCGCATCTGCACTTGTTGCATCAGCACGCGTGATTTGTCGCGCTTCACTATCCGGGTGCCGACGAGGATGTCGTTGAGCTGACTGCCCACCCTGCGCACGGGATTGAGGCCGGCCATGGAGGCTTGCGGCATATACCCGACGCGTCGACGCCGCAGTTGAGCCCAGCGGCGGGTATCGGCTCGGGCGAACTCTTCGCCCTGGAACTCGATCGAGCCCGCGTCGATGGTTCCACCGGAGAGGCTCAACATTCCCACCAGGGCACGGCAGAGCAGGGACTTTCCAGAACCTGTCTCCCCGACCACGCCGAGGGTCGTTCCGGGAGCAGCTTCCAGCGTGATCGGACCAAGCCTGACGCTGTCTCCCACTGAGAACTCGAGGTCTCGGACTCGCAGGCTGAGCTGCGCTTCCGGCGCCGTGTCCAGAGTCATTCCTGTCTCCTCAGTTTGCGCGCAGTGCGATCGAGCAGTCCGTCGGCGATGACCGACGCTGCGACCGCCGAGATGGTCAACGCGAGCGCAGGGAAGATGACCTGCCACCAGGCGAAGACGATTGAGGAGCGCCCCTCGTACATCATCGATCCCCATTCCGGAGTGGGCGGCGGTACACCAGCTCCCAGGAACGGGAGGCTGGCGACGAATCCGACGATGATCACGGCGTCGGCGACCGCATAGGTCCCGGTCACGGCAATCACAGCAGGCATGATGTGGCGGAACGTGATCCGACCTTTCCCATATCCCATCAACTCGGCGGCGACGATGTAGTCGCGTGATCGGAGGCCAGCGGCCTCGGCACGCGCGAGACGCGCATAGATCGACCAGCCGACGACCACGATCCCGACGAGGATCTGAAACACTCCCGGCGGCGTGCCCAGCACACTGACCTGATTGCCGACGGTGAGCAGAATCAGAAGGATCAGCAGCGGAAAGGGGACGGCGATGAGTGCGTCTGTCACCCTCATCAGGACCGTACCCCAGGTGCGCCGCCTCGCCATGCCGGCCAGAGTGCCGAGGAGTGTCCCGATCGCCAGAGACACGAACGCCCCTACCAGTGCCACGAGGTAGTCGACGTGGACGGCGACGAAAGTCCGGACGAAAACGTCGCGCCCGAGCACATCGGTCCCGAATGGGTGCTCGGGGGACGGTGGCGCCAGAGGCGGCCCGCCCAGCTCGTTAGGGCCGTAGCCGATGAGGACCGGAGCGAGAAAGCTCATGATTACGAAGAGCAGGAGCACTACCGCGCCGGCGATGATCTCGGTGAGACCACGTTCGGCACGGCGTCGTTTCGCCGCGAGAGGAATAGCGGTTGTCCGCGGAATGGTAGTCACTGAACACGCACCCTTGGGTCGGCGATCGTGTAGATCATGTCGGTGATGAGGCTGATCACGACCGTGAAGATGCCTGTGAACACGGTCACCCCGACGATCACGGGATAGTCGCGTTGTCCGACGGCCGTCACGACCACCGAGCCGATTCCCGGAATCCCGTAGAGCGCCTCGATCACCACCGCGCCGCCGATGAGCACCGCCATGCTGAATCCCACAAGGGTGATGATCGGGAGAAGCACGTTGGGCAGGACGTGGCGGACGACGAGCGAGAGCCGCGAGACGCCACGGCTGATCGCGGCCTCCACGAACTCCTCGCCCATCAATCTCGTCGACTCACGCTCGATTGATCGGACGAAGATCGGCGTCATGAATAGCGCCAGGGCCAAGCTGGGAAGCCAGACGTATCGCAGCGTGCTCGGCCATTCCCTCGACCAACCCCCCGCAGGCGCCCAGTGAAGCTGAACGCTGAACAGGATGAGCAGGTAGATACCGATTAGGAAGGACGGGATGGCGATGAGGACGACCATCGACATCCGGAGGACGCGAACGCCTCGAGAGCCTACCCCAAAGGCGGGGAGGAGACCAAGCGGAACAGCGATGACGAGTGTGAAGAGGATCCCCGTGACAACCAAGGAAAGCGTGACGGGGAGGGCTTCACCGACGATGAAGAAGACCGGCTGGTCCGAGGTCATCGACGTTCCGAAGTCGCCGATCAGGAGCCCCGCGAGCTGATTCAGGACCTGAGAGAAGAGCGGTTGGTCCAGACCGAGCTGATCACGCAACGCCTCGAGCGTCTCGGGCGTCGCCTGCATACCCAGAATGGCCTGCGCCGGATCGCCGGGTACGAGCCGGACGAGCACCGCCGTCCCGACCACGATCAGCGCCACCACAATGACGAGCTGCAGGATGCTCTGCCCGACTCTCCGCACCAACCGTGACCATCCGCGTCGTCCCCGGGCAGGGGAGGAGCCTGCCGCGATGGCCTCCGTCGTGGCACTCATGATCTCTCACCCTGAGATGAGATAGAGGCGACTACGAACCCGTCCATGTCTTTTCCTTGCGCGTGAATCGAGAGGCTCGGGCGACGGGCGAGGGCGCGCGGCCTACTGGCCGGCAATCCACAACTCCGAGTTCGGCTGCAGACCGATCACGTCGACGAGGTTGGATCGAACGCCGTAACTGCCCGTCACGCCGGAGACGGGAATGATCGGCGTCCACTCTTCGAACACCTGCAACACCTGGGCAGATGCCGCTTCCTGGTCCTGTGGCGTCTGAGCTCCGAACAGATCATTGAACGCGGGCGCGATCTGTTCGTTCTCGCAACCGGCGAAGATGCACATCGTGGCAGCCGGGTCGAAGTTGCCCTTCGCAGAACTCGGAGCATTGAACTTGCTGAACGTGACGATGTTGAGGTCGAACGCGCCGTCCACCGAGTTCTGAATGAACTGCTGGTCCTCGACGGGCTGGATGTTCATGTTCAGCCCCAGCGGCTCGAGCTGCTGCTGAAGCACAGCGGCCACTCGACCCGCCTCGTCTGAGGCGCTCGCGAAGTAGCTGACGGTGAACGAGCAACCGTTCTCGCAGGCGGTGCCTTGGAGCAGCTTCTCCGCCTGGGCGATGTCCTGCTTCGCATAGACCTTCACCGGTACCGGGTAGTCCGCCACGGCAGGGTACGGCCCACTTTGAAGTATGACGTCCGGCCCGAACGCGGACGTCGCCAGGGCCTCGCGATCGATAGCCCACGCGATCGCCTGGCGGATGCGCACGTCTTCGAACAGTCCACCCGGCCGATTGTTCGGAACGATGAAAAGGCTCGCGAGACCGTCGACCTGCTGAGCCGTCACGTCTCCCGAGAGCTGTGCCGACACTTCGTGCGGCAGCGCAGGAATGAAGTCCACATCTCCGCTCTGGAGGCGCTTGACGCTGGTGGGAGTGTCTGCCACCACACTGAACTCGAGCTTTTCGACCGCGGGGTGGGTTCCTGCGAACGTCTCGTTTCGGACGAGCGAGAACGAGCTCCCCTTGACGTTGCCTTCCGGAACGTAAGGACCGGAGAAGACGGGCTCACCTTGGAAGTAGTCCTCGTCCGTCGCAGCGGCGGCGGGAAGGATACCCATGGCCGGCACGGCCAGCATCTGATCGAAATTCGCAAACGGCATGCTCAGTCCGATGGTCACCGTCCTGCTGTCGGGCGCCGCCAATTCGACGATCATCTCTGCGTAGCTCTGGTTAGGCCCCGGGGTGTCCCGCAACCTGGTGAGGGACGCCACGACGTCTTCACTCGTCAACGGCGAACCGTCGGAGAACGTCAGATCAGGCTTCAAGACCACTGTGTAGATCGTGGCATCGCTTGAGGCGGTCACGCTCTCGGCGAGCACGGGCTCCGTTTTAGTTGCACTGCCCCGAACGAATTGCACGAGTCGCCCACTGGTCAGCGCGACGATCACGGAGTCAGACAGGTAGGGACCCATGGCCGGATCGATAGACGTCACGGACGTGGTGAGATCGACGTGAACTTCGGTCAGGTCAGCCGGCGCCTGGCTTGCACCCCCGTCTCCGGAACATGCGGCGAGGGCCAGCGACGCAGCTGCAAGAACCGACGCCCCCCATAAGACGGTGCTTCTGGACTTCCGACTGTTGACCATCTCTACTCCTCTGTGGTGCGACGGGTGGGTCTCGCTCTGTGTCATGGCTAGGGAACTCGCGCCTTCTCTGTCCGACTCGAAGTGCTTTCGGTGGTCTTCCCGACCAGAGTCCCGGTTGAGTACAGGCTACCCAGCCATCGTCATATCGTCAACTAGTGAATTAGCTCGCATCTTCAGAGAACGCGTGGTCCGCCGTATTCACGGGCATCGTGGCGCAATCAAGGCAAATGGAAACTGTCGGCAGGTTCAGAAGTAAACTTCTCGCCCCGTCGGATCAAGAGCATCTGACTGTGGTCACCGGGAGAGAACGGCTGATGCCGCGGGCCGCGAAGACGAAGATCGACCTGTCACTTTCACTGGATCTTGACCTCGTCAATGTCGCCGGGACAGTGAATACCGAGATCCTGCCGTTGAGGGCGCTCGACATGGCGGCGTCGGGATCCGCGAGGCCCTCGCCAGTCATACGCATCACTCATACGACGGCTCGGGACATGGCGAGAATCTGCACCGGCCGGGAGGTGATTCACAACGCGCCGCCGCCCAGCCTGATGAGTTCCTTCGCGGCGGCCGTGACGAACGAAACCTGAGTGCGCACGAGTTCACTCGCGGTTTCGGCATCGCGACTCTCGATGGCCAGGGCCAGTCTGTGGATCAACGGGTGACCGGACTGGTCGCGCCATAGAGGAGACTGATAGGTCTCGCGCCAGACAGTGACGAGACTCAATTGCCGAAACTGGAGCTCGAGCTGCCGAGATCCGGCAAGGCCGACAATCGCAGCATGGAAGTCGAGATTGTCACGCAGGAACGCGTCGAGTGCATCGGGAGTGCCGGTTTCGCTCTTGGCCAGGGCATGCCCACGCCGGACGATGTCGAGCACTCGGTGATCTGGGGCGTCGTGCAGGTACGCGTCGAGCACACCGACCTCGATCGTCTGGCGCGCTCCATAGAAGTCATCGACGAACTCCTCAGTAATCGGCGTCGGCGTGAACACGCCTTGCTCCGAACGCAACACGAGTCCCTCAGCGAGAAGCCGTACCAGTGAGTTGTACACCAGTGCAGATTCCGTCTGGAGTTCCCCGGCGAAATCGTCGATATGAATTTCCTCGCCGACGGCTGTGCGTCGCCGCAAGACGAGCTCGCGAACCGATTCGTAGCTGCTGGCTTCGAGTATCCGCTCAAGCGATCCGAATTTTCCTCGAAAGTATGCGAGAGGCTCCCCAGGCCGAGACCGCGCGTCGAGAACCTCCCCGATGAAGACGGTATGAGTTCCGCCGGGAGCTGTGTCTGCCACGCGACACTCGATGCTTGCGAGCGCACCCTCAATGAGCGGCAGTCCTCGCTCGCTTTGAGCGTATGGGACATCGCGGAACTTGTCGGCGCCTTTCGTAGCGAACCGAGTTGCGAAGTCGCGCTGTTCGAGCGCCAAGATGTTGACCGCGAATCGTCCCCGCTCACGAATGGCATCATGAGTGGAACTCGATTTGTTCAAGCACACCAGCATCATCGGCGGATCCATCGACAACGATGCCACCGCGGAAGCCGTCGTGCCGAAGAGGCGGCTATCAGACTCGGTCGTGATGATGGTCACCCCCGACGCGAAGTGCCCCGCGACGTTCCGAAAGACTCCTTGATCGAGCGCGCCGGCGGCGGCGGGATCTGTTGACTGCGACATGACTACTCCTCATTCAAGAATGATCGGGTTCCAGTGCGTGGATGCGCTTCTCAACGAGACCCGCTCGCAACGGGCAGAGCGCACTCCCAAGCTGTGTGTGTATGCGTTCAATCCGATTCGACGACCGGCAGACGAAGAACGCTTTCATGGGTGCTCCCCGTGCAGATACTCCACCTGCCGACGGTTCGCGACTCCTCGTGGAGGATCTGAAGCGGTGGCACGCCACCCGACAACGGTCGCTTCATCCAATCTCGCCCTTGAATGGTCAGCACGAGGCTTTCGCCAGCATGAAAAGTTGTGCCGGATGCCCAGACCTCGATATTCAGGCAGACGGGCACTCCTGGTGTGAGGGGCTGCTCCGCGTCATGCGGATGATAAGGGACCAAAGCGGTGGAGCGCGTGAGGTCAAGCGCTCTGTGGCTGGCTCGCAACCATCCGAGTGCGACGGGCCCGTCCGCGAAAAGCGAATTGATGGGAAAGAGCACCTCGGTTCCGTCGGCGCGCAGTTTTCGTACCACGACGAACACGTCTGCGTCCGTGCTCTCGTCCGCGCTCAACCAGATCGACAGCGAGACAGGTCCGATGACGTCCCGGTCTTGTGTGAACAGGTACGCAGCATCAAACGACTCGGTCTGCGGATCGAAAGTCGCAGTGGCTCCGGTCTCGGGCGGGGCACCCGACAACGACCTGGTCGCGGCGTCCAGATGGAGCGTCTCGAAACGTTCCGCGACGGGCCAGTCAGGCAATTCCACCCATCGGGATTCGGCGGAGTCGCCCGTGTCACGCAGCTCGGCTCGGACACGAGGCCAGTCGTGGATCCCGGATTCTCGTTGTTTGAGAAAGGTGTCGAAGAACACGCGCTGCCGTTCGACGCTCGCCGGCTCATAGAAGTACTGCCACTTCTTCTGCCCATGCACCTCCAGCCACTTGTTCGGCGAAACCATCGCTGCGAACGCATTGAGCGTGCCGCGGGTGTGCAGCCCATGGTCGCTCCACGATGCGACGACGTATGCCGGCACATCTATAGTGGCGAGATCTCCGTACTTGTCGGCGTAGTACCAGTCATCGAGGGGATGCGCCTCGAGATTGGCCGCAGTGTCTTCGGTGCGGGAAAGGCCGTATGACACGTTCGTCGAGACTCGGGGCCGGAAGCCGGTTTCAGGGATCCCCCCATGTGTTGCGAACTCCCGATACCAGTCGGCGAAGCACTCCCAAGGGCTGATGGCCTTGAGCGACGGAGGCTTCACCGACGCCGCCTGGTACTGACTCCCCGCCAAGTACGAAACTCCCAGCATCCCGACCCGGCCGTTCGACCACGTACTGGCTCCCAGCCACTCGATCGTGTCGTAGAGATCGTCGCGCTCTTGTGGGCCGTTATGGGAGAAGTCGCCTTCCGAATGCCAGAGTCCCCGGGGGTCGGCATAGGCGACGGCATAGCCGTGTCGCGTCCAGTAGACCGGGTCCGGCGCCTCGAAGCCGGTATGTGGCGAGATCCATTCCGGATCGACTCCCGACCCGGGGAACGTGGCCTTCGTGACCCAGTGCTTCCCGTACGGGCCCCACGCGAGCAGGACCGGAAGGTCTGTCGCCTCAGAAGTGGGCCGGTAGATATCGAGGTAGATCGTAGTTCCATCGCGAAGTCGGACTGCAGCATCCTTTTCGACGATAAGCCCACCGAGATCGACGGTCTCGTGAAGCAAGGGCGGGGGCGCCGGCTTTCCGACCACGCTGGCGGGATCCGCACCCGGGCGATCGATAATCGCATGAGGGTCCAACGGCGATGACATCATGAGTGCCCCCCCATCAAAACTGGAGACCGGGCCGCGCCAGTCCGAGATGGTCTCTCAGCTGTGTGCCCTCGTACTCCGTCCGAAACAGACCCCGGTTCTGTAGCTCAGGGACGAGCATGGAACAGATCCGCTCAAACCCCTCGGGGTTATAGGGAGAATTGAGATTGAACCCGTCACACGCGGGGGTTTCGAACCACTTCTGCATCCGGTCCGCGATCGTTGCCGGCGTGCCGGCAATCCACTGATGCCCTGTCGACCGCGCTCGATCGTGAATGAGATCGCGCAGAGACAGTTCCTGGTCGACCGACTTGCGACGATAGATCTCCTGGCGACTGGATCGCTGCGGAATCTGATCAAACCGCTCAGCCGGGACCGGTTCATCGAGGTCGAGGTCAGATAGATCCACCTTGAGGTCGCCTGCAATCTGGAGTCGCCCCTGCTCGACATCGAGGAACGAGCTCAGCTCGGCCGCAATCTCGTCAGCCTCACGCTGTGTAGATGCGACCACGGGCACGATCCCCGGGATGATCTTCACGGCGTCGGGGTCGCGCCCATTCGCAGCGATCATGGACTTGCTTGAGGCATAGAACGAGACCGCTTGGTCGAAGTCCGGCTGGGCGGTGTAGATGGCATCTGCCACCGACGTCCCCAATGCCATGCCGGGACCGGAGGAACCGGCTTGCACAAGCACCGGGTGACCCTGCGGCGGCCGGGGCATATTCAGCGGCCCCTCCACCGTGAAGTAGTCGCCCGCGAAGTCGATCTTGCGCAGTTTTGCGGTATCGAGCCACCGACGCTCGGAGCGATCCACGACCACTGCGTCATCGGACCAGCTGTCCCATAGTTGCTTGACGACCTCGACGAACTCCTGTGCCCGACGATACCTCTGTGCTGGGTCAGGGACCTCTGCGAAGCCGAAGTTCTGATAGCCATCGCCAGAAGTCACGATGTTCCAACCTGCGCGCCCCGCCGAGAGGTGGTCCAGCGACGCAAGCATCCTCGCAACGTTGTACGGATCCATGAGGGACGTAGACAGCGTCCCGATGAGGCCGATATGGCGAGTTCGCGCCGCCAATGCTGAAAGCGTCGTCATCGGCTCATAGAAGCCGTTCATCATCGTGTCGCCACGCAACGTAGGTGTCGCGTGAACTACGTCACCGAAGAACAGCGCGTCGAGCTTGGCGTTCTCGGCTGTTCGCGCGATATCGGTGAGCAGGTCGAGTCCCGGCACCTCCTCTGCGCGGCTCCCCTGACGACACCAGCTGTTGCGGTGGTAGCCAAGCGGCATCACGAACGTCGTAAGAACCATCATGCGTGTCATGTCTTCAATCCGATCTTTCTGGAAGGGCGGGAGAACACTGAAAAAGTGGCAGAAGTCGTCGCGGGTTCGCGCCCGCTGAACGGCAAGTACTGAGCTTCAACGCCGTCGCAGACCGCCCCCGATGACGCCACCAGCAGCACCGACCTCGACCATCTCCTCGTCATGATCGGGCGCGTGAACGCGGAACCAGAGCTTGGAGATCTTCCATTCCCCGTTCTCCCGGACGTACTCAGTCTCGTAACGGCCTTCCGACCACGGCCCCCAGACGCGAAGCATGCCGAGCGAAGTCTTGAAGTCCGCCTGCAGTCGATGCCACGTCCACGTGCCGCGCGCTGCATCTCCATCGACCACGATGTCCGGCGACGACAGAATGTACCCATCGTTGCTCTGCACGACAGGAACCAAGTCCCTCGTGAACATGGCATCGATGGCCTCACGACCTCGGTGCACTCCGTGATGACGGATGTCGCAGAGCGCGTCCTCGGTGTAGGCGGAAGACACCGCTCGCCAATCGCGCGCCGCCAGGTCACGAATGTACTTGTGATGAAGCGCGGCTATGGCCTGAGTCGACTCGAGATCCTCGACCCTTCGCTCCAGTGCGATCAGATGCCGCGTCAGATCCTCGTGATTCACCGTCTGCCACTCCTTCGTTGCCGACTATTTGGTCACTCGAACGACCAACCAACTCGCCGTCCTGCCTTGACCAGCGTCAATGTCAGACTACGGAACGCGGCGTAGTTCGTCAACTACTGAATTACTTTCGTGCGGTTTCCACCATATTCTCAATACTTTGCCTCCCATGCAATTCACTCGTTCATGATTCGTCAGTCCGCACACCGCACGAAGAGCGAGTCCCACTCACCCTCTCCGCGGAGACCTGAACACCGACTGGCCGTGATTCTGGAGAACTTCCCGACACGCCTCGCTCGTCCGCTGCGGGGAGACCGAACTCGATGGGGTCCCGGGCCGGGTGCCTCTCCCCCTGGCCCTCGGCGTGGAGTCGCGACGAGATCACGGCGATCAGTGGTAGTGCTGGGTCGAGGGTGGACACGCGGGCGTGAGCAGCCTCAACAGGCTCGCGACCGCGGTCGCGATCTCCACCGGAGTGGTCTGGCTCCGCCGGCGCCGTGTTCTCGGCACGATCGCCGTCCTCTCGCCCCGTCCGCCTCTGCCGGCGACCGGTTCCAGGTCGCCGGATGGCACCCTAGTGGCTCTCGATGGCGTCACCCGCGCCGGGTCGTCGTCGGCTCCGACGCCCGTCACTCTCCCCGAGAAGGAAAGGAGTGGCCATAGAGGGTTTTTCTCACCGCGAGATAACCTTCGGGGCCGCGACGGCTTTGAGCCCCGCTACCCCGAACTCCTGGCCGTATCCGGACTGTTTGGTGCCGCCAAACGGAACCTGTGGATTGAGCGCGCCGTGCTGATTGATCCACACAGTCCCAGCCTGCAGACGAGCGGCTACGTCGAGGGCAGCATCGATGTCAGCCGACCAGACGGATGCCCCGAGCCCCTGCGACGAGCTGTTCGCCCGTGCGACAGCGTCGTCGATGTCGAAGTACCGCAGCACGGGAATGACCGGGCCGAACTGCTCCTCGACGACGAGAGAAGCGTCGTCTGCGATGTCGACGACGACTGTGGGCTGGTAGAAGAGCGGACCGAGGCCTTCGGCGGGTGCACCACCGGTGACGACTTTGGCTCCTCCGGACCGCGCCTCGTCGATGAGGCGGCTAACGATGTCGAATTGCCTCTGATTCTGAAGAGGTCCGAGGACATTTCCCTCTTCGAGTCCTGGTCCCATCGGCATCGTCGAGGCGAGCCGAGAGAGGGCATCCACGACCGAGTCGACCTGGATGACCCCCTTGCTCACCACCGTGCGCCAACCGCTGGAACAGCTCGCACAGCTCGCCGTCCAGGCACTCGTCCGGCGAGACCACGGCGACTTCATCGACTCGGACCGGATCGAGCTCTCGACCGAGCTGGTGATCCGTGAAAGCACTGCTCCACCGCGGTGGAAGGCAGCGATCGAGGCGGGTCCGCGGTGACCCCTGGCGCGAAGGCCGTCGCTGTCACGATCGCTGTCGCTGTCGCCGAGGTCGGCGGCGCTGACGCCGACAAGATCAGTGACCCGCGTGGTAATTCTAGGCACATGATCGTTGCTGGGTGCGGTCTTCTCGCGACGTCATCCCGCGCCCGCTGTAGTTCGTCTTCTGGTCCGGAGGCCAGCCAGTATTTGGGTCGGTGCGCCCCGCGCTCCGGCGTCGCGACGTCACCAAGAACGCGGTGGTCCCCCTCGCCAGCGGGCTGCTCGCCCGGCGCGACGACTACTTCACCGCGCTCGGCTCGTACCGGCTCGGCGACCCCGCGCCGCTCATCTTTCTGTTCGCCAAGTCAGCCCGCTTCGTAGCCACCGCGTCCCGCGACTCGATCGCACGGCTCAAAGTCGTGCCCGACGAGTGGCGCGCAGAGCTCAAGCCCCACGCTGGCTCCTCAGCCGAGATCCTCACCGTCGCGTTCTATGACCACCCCGTCATGTCTATGCACGAGATCGGCGCCGCCACCTCAGGCACCACCACCCGCCAAACGTACAGTGTGATCGATCAACTCGTCGGCGCCGGCTTCCTCGAGGAGATCACCGGACGGAAGAAGGACCGGGTGTGGGCTGCATCCGAAGTCCTTGCCGAGCTTGACGATCTCGACCGCCGCATCCAGGAAGCCATGAAGGCGGAGCAGCGACGGGATTGGGAGTCCTCGAACTCGCAGTCGGCGAAGTGGTCGACCTAAGTTATTCTCGCGTTACCGCTGCGTTACTGCACTACAGCCTCGACACATGACGAAGGCCCCGCATCCCAGTGTTTCCAGGGGATTCGGGGCCTTCGTGGTGGCGGTGACGGTGGGATTTGAACCCATTGCTCGGGCTATTGATCCGCCGCGAGTTGTCAGCGATCCGCGCAGTTTCGCGGGTAGATCTCCCTCTCGCGCACGGTTGCTCACATCTACTCACGACCCTTCCTGCACCAAAACGCACCACGGGCGCACCCGTCCATGCCGCAGCGGGAGCAGCCGTGCAGCCGCAACAAGTTCGCCCGCAGTTGTCTCCAGCTTTTGCCTCCAGCCCGCGGGTGTGATCGAACCAGCTGCAGCTCATCTCATATGGACGGGAGGACTCAGGCCGCACTGGAGCTTGGAAGCCCCGTCGAACATTTTCAGCGCCCAGCCAACGCACCCGTCTCTGGCGCTACCTCTGCGCTCAACTGACAGCATGCTTGCGATGGGGCTGTGGTGGGTAGGCAACCATGATGTGCCGCTGCCGTGGATGTGAGTTGTGTGCACTTACTTCGTGGGAGCTGGTACGACTCAGTCTGTCCTTGTCCACCGCAACCGCGCATCGCAAACTCTATGCTCGGAGCATGGCATCGATCGAAGAAAAGTTGGAAGTTGTCACGTCCGTCGACTTTGGTAGCGGCGTAGCGGAAGACGAAAAGGCGGAACTTGCTTCGTACTTTCTCGAAACGGATGTCTGGAGAAAGGTGTGGGATGGCAAGGTCGATCTCATCCTCGCGCCCAAGGGCGGAGGGAAGAGCGCCGTCTACTCAACTTTGATCGAACGCGGTGCCGAACTCGCGACGAGGCGGATCCTGATCGCGACCGCCGAGAACCCGCAGGGTGAGCCAGCGTTCAAGACACTCGTCTCCAACAATCCTTCCGAAGCTGAGTTCAAGGAGATCTGGGCGCTCTACTTCGCGAGCCTCATCAGCGAGACTCTGAGTGATGCCGGAGTCAAGTCCGATCCAGCCAAGCAACTCCATGCGATGCTCCGTGATGCAGGGCTGCTTTCGGGGAAGCAACCACGCCGGAAAGTGCTGCAGTCGATCTGGGCGTATGTGCGAAGTCGCGTCTCGCCGGAGAAGGTCGAAGGACAATTGCATCTCGACCCCGGAACCGGCGCTCCCATAGGACTGAGCAGCTCAATGTCGTTTGCCGATCCTGCCGCCACGCTAGATCCCGCTGAAGCGATTGGGGACGTGAGCGACTTGTTTGATCTCGCCCAGGATGCTCTACAAGATGTGGACCGCTCGCTGTGGATCTGCCTGGATCGACTCGATGCCGCTTTCGCGACTGCGCCGGAGCTTGAGCGAGCCGCTCTCCGCGCGCTGTTCCGGGTGTACCTGGACTTGCGAGGGTTCGACCGCCTCCAACTCAAGGTATTCCTACGATCCGACATCTGGGCCGACGTCACCGCTGGTGGCTTTCGTGAAGCGAGTCATATCGTCCGCAAGAAGACGATCAGTTGGACTGAGCCCACGCTTCTCCAGTTAGTTACCCGGCGACTCGTGAAAAGCGAGGAACTGCTCAAGCACTACGACCTCGACGCGAGGAAGGTTGTGGCCGATTCAGCGTTGCAGGAGCAAGCCTTCGGCAGAGTTTTCCCGAAGGCCGTGGATACAGGATCAGGAAAGACGAAGACGCTCTTCAGATGGTGTATCAACCACACTAAGGATGGTCTCGGAGTGAACGCGCCCCGCGAACTGATCTCATTGTTCGCTCACGCGCGCGACGCACAGGTCGAGCGCTACGAAACGGGACTGGATGACACCGACGGCGAGGCAATCTTTCACCCTAAGGCTTTCGAGGCCGCCGATCGGCAAGTATCAGAGGAGCGACTCAACTCGACGGTTTATGCCGAGTACCCTGACGTTGTCCCGTATCTCGAGGCACTTGACGGTGAGAAGGGCGCTCAAAACGACGCCAGCCTCTCACGTATCTGGCAGACAGACGAGGCTGAGACCGCTCGCCGAACGGCAAGACTCGTCGACATTGGAGTACTCGAGCAACGCAAGGATCACTACTGGACTCCATTCCTGTATCGGCCCGCACTGGGAGTGGTGCAGGGCAGGGCGCCGGAGCTGAAGGGAATCCAGACTGAGGACTGAAAGCGATGGTTAGGGCTCATTCGAGTGACGCAGACACACGGTTTGCGCCCGAAACCCTACTGCGGAGGTTGCTGAACGTGGCTGCACGCTGGCGGCTGAGCGCCTGAGTCACGTTGTCCAAGTCGTCGGGAAAAAGGGCGGCATATGTGTCTAGCGTTACCTTCGCTGACTTGTGGCCGAGCATTCGTTGAATCACCTTGACGTTCGCACCAGCGCTGATTGCCAGCGACGCCGCTGTGTGCCGGAGGTCGTGCGGGGTGACCCGGACCATGCCAGAGTCCGCAGCCATGCATCGTCTCACCGCTGCTTGGAACCAACCGTTTCGGCTGTTGCCCGAGCGCAGAAACCCGCCGTCTACCGCAGTCCAGATGCGATCATCGGCCCCCTTCGCCAAGCACGCCTCAGCGATCTCCGGATCGAGGAAGTCAGGGTAAGCGACGATCCTCCGTTCGTGACTCTTCACGCTCCCGAGGATGTGCCTACCGTTGACCTCGGCCACAGCCTCGCGGATCATGAGACGCCGCTTCGCGGTGTCGACGTTGCGCACTCGTAGGGCTGTGGCCTCACCCCAACGGAGACCTGTGTAGGCAAGGAACCGCACCAGTGTCGGGTACCGCGAGGCTCTCGCGAGTTCTTCAACCTGCCGATGAGTGAGAAAGGTCTCCTCAGGCAGGGGCTTCTTCTTGATCGCGATCCCACGAGCGGGATTCTTGACGATGCGCCCGTCCTCAATCGCCTCGTCAAAGATGCCACCGAGGAGGTCCCGGGCTCGCGCAACCGTGGTGTGTGATCGAGACTCCCCCAGCTTCGTCAACCAGATGGCGAGATCCCGTCGAGTTATCGCGCCGACCGAGTAGTGCCCCCATTGCGGTAAGACGTGAACGCGCCAGGTGCTCTCGACTGAGTGGTGGCTGCTGGCTGTGACTTTCGACTTGTGCCTCTCGAGCCAAGCTGGGCCTAGCTCCGAGATGCGGATCTTCGAATCCGCCGGATCAACGTAGGAGCCTCGGAGTTTTGCCACCTCGACTGTGGCGAGGTGCGCTTCCGCGTCTCGCTTGAGCTTGAACCCGCGGTCGTGACCGCGAGTTCCGTCGGGCTTGGTGTACCAGACCTCGTACATCCGCCCCTTGGTCTTCGTAGAGTATGCCTTGACCGTCCCCATCAGGCGGCTTCCTCGGACGTGTTCGAGTGTTCCTGGGCAAGCAACCAGACGTCGACGGCTTCGGGCCGGTACCTCGGGCTGCGGCCAACACGAATGTACTTTGGACCCCGGCCCGTGATGCGCCATTCACTGAGGCTGCGTTCAGTCGTTCCGAGGCGTGCGGCAAGAGTTGCCGGGGTGATCAGAGAGTCGAGCAGCGCGGTGCTCGTAGGGGCCGAAGTAGACACAGGTCTCCTCTTGAAAGATCCGTGCAGAGGCACGGTTCAGCTTTCAAGAGGACCTTGGTAGCCGAACCCATTAGCGGTTGCTTGGCGTATCCACTCGTCGAGCGTTCGCTCTGGCCCGTTTGTTTATATGAGGCTTGCCCCAATTGTACACAAACGCTCACGCCGCGGGTCTAGCCCGTTTCGCCTGTTCGGCGTACCTGGTGTGTAACTGGGAAAATCGCCCTTCCAGGCACACCAGCAGGTACGTGCACTCTCGCGTGATTACAGGGATCTCCGGCGACCTCGAAGCGGAGTACCTGGTGTACCTGCTTGATCTAAAGAATCGATAAAGGACGTCTTCCACCCTCCACGCTATCTGAGCCCATATACATGCCCTCCTATAGAAAGGTTTCACCTCAAGTGGAGGTACACCAGGTACTTTTCTAGAAACTCCCGATCAGCGTAGGTTTAAGACACAATTGGGGCTAAGCGCTGGCGCGCGATATTGGAGCGCCTTTATCGCCCCAGACCAGGGCTTAATCGGGCCGGAGCGCGTACCTGCACCCTTGTAGGCACCTCCAGGTACACAGCGCCCGCGATGCAGGTCGCTGAGACAGCGCCGTCTCGCACCGCTTGCCCGCTGCGTACGTGCAGGCCCGCCTCACCACCGCGGCGTGGGCGTTCGGACTTTTGACGCTCGAGACGAGCATCTGCTAGCCGACGGGGTCTTCATGAGGGTTCCTTCTCGGCGCGGGAATGTTCGTCTAGCGCCCGGTATGACGTGCGCATGATCGCAGGAAATCGGTGAAGGACATTTCTCCGAAAACTCGCAGCGCGAATTTCGATGGGATCAGCATCGCGGACGACTCGCTCCTCGGGGAAGGTTGGACGGTGTCCAGACACAGGTGAGACCTCCTCCGGGGTGTCCCTACACCTCGATGAACTGCGCACGAGCGAAGTCTGGACGAGCTGCTCAGTCGCTCCGGAGCGACTTGGGCGGTGATGAATATCTGCGAGGGGGTCATTGCCCCAGCCAGTCATCGTCGTCAACATCAGCCGCCGTCGGTTCTTCTTGAGGTGGCGCGATGACTCGAGCACCAGACGTCGTCGAACGGGTCGCTCCGCGGGACCGGGGACACGTCGCCGGTCCCACCGAAGCACCCCGGCCGCGACATTCATACCCGCTCGCCGACTCTTCTTCCGTAGCGTCGAGATCCGAGCGAGGGCAGAGATTCGGTCCAGTCTCGCACGCCGGCTTCCCGTCTCACGGTGACCCCGTTCGTGTCCATCGCCACGGCGATGTGCCTCCTCGGCTTCATGTCCATCAGGATCGGGAAGCGTCGCAGACAACAGGCCTGTGACGGACATCGAACCAGTCCCCGGGTCGACACCGCCGACCTCCTGCCGTTGACGCGCAGAGCACCCTCCGCATATCGACCCCGAAGGGTCAGTTCGCTCCGCGTCGCCGGTTCCCTATGCCTCATCACGCGGCACTGCCGCGCTCTTGCTCCACGCCCGTGAAGGGCGTGGTCTGCCGACGATGTCCGAGTCGCAGCGAAGCGGAGATGCGGCATCGGTGGGAGCACCCGACAAGGCCCCGGATGGGGCGTTGGAGGGCAAGGAGCGCCAGCTCCGAAGTGGGGCCCTCGAAGCGCAGCGGAGAGGGTGAGGGTAGCCAGGCGACGGAGCGAAGCGACAGTCGAATGGGTGACCGAAGAGGTGTCGGCCGCGCCGACCACAGAGCAAGATTCCGACCTAGCGAAGCGAGGGGTGGAAACGCAGCTCGGTGCCACCTCCCCTTATGCTCTTTGACTCTTTTGCGCCAGTTTCGAGCTTCAGCGAGAAAACGGCTTCAGATTTGCTGCTTGATCGGGGAAAAGGGCCGGTACCTGACCCCCAGGTACCTGGCCGGAATCCGCAGGACCCAGAGGGTGGTCAGGTACCTGGGGTATCCCTTTTGCCCGGAAAGTCGGGGGTCGACTGGTACCGGTGTTTAGAACGAAGTGGCACACAGGGACCAGTCCTGAAGCGAAGCCACGAAAGGGGAGCGAAGCGGACCGGTACCACCCCCGTCGCGGCCGCCCGGAGGCGGTCGCAGTTGGTCCTCAAGCAGCGCAGGCTGCAGCTGTGCTGCGGCTTCCTTCTGACGGCTATCACTCCATCGATGGGGTCGACGAAGGAGAGCCCGTCGGACATCGTCGACAGGAGCGAAGCGACACCGTTGAGCACTTTCTTTGACCCATCGGTCGCGACTGTGGAGTGACCAGGACACCACCTCGACGACGCCGCGGTGGGCACAGAATCAGACACGTCATCGGTCTTCAAGGTCGAGACTTCTCCAGGAGTCGCAACCTGCGCACATCACCTCACCGGAGGATGAGCAGCGTCGGCGAATCCAGCTCGTAAGAGGTCAAAGAACACGGCGGGGCAATTCGTCTCAGAAACCGGCCCGGGGCGCCTTGACCACCCACCTCTTCGACATCGGTTACGCGGTCGTAGTGGCATTCCGTTGTGAACTCCGGGACTTGATTGATACAGCGGTTCATCGGCGTCCGGTTCTGCCTTCAGGCGGACGGAACGAGCGGGGGTGAAGGCGACCCCGCTGCGAACGCATGCGCGCCGCCGTAGCAGAACCCCCAGTGGCTCCTCACGATCCCCGCGCTCCATCGTCCGAAAGGTCACCGTTCGATCTTCACCCAGCTGGGTTCTCAGCGAGGCGAGGGCCGCCAGGAAGCACGGAATCACAGGCGATCGATCAAGAGGCCAGGGCAGGCCATAGGGCGTCGATCATCTACCGGTTACGGTGGCGAGCAACGCAGGAGGAGTCTGCTGAGCCCCGCAGCCAGCAAGACACCGAAGGGGGATCTGGCGAACCCGCGACCGCGTTAGATGTCGGGTCCCGGCGCGAGCCTTACTCGCTCTCCGCTCCCGCCATCCTTCGCCCTTCACGCATCAGAATCCGGTGCATCGCACCGGGAAATGGTGACCGTCATGTGACCGTTTCGCGGTCACTATCCGGCCACTTGACGGAATCGCGTTGCCGCAGAGTGACCGGAATCTGACCAGTTAGCGGCCCCATAACGGACAGTCCAGAAGAACCGAGGCTCCGTCCGAGGAAACTGACCCCGAAACCAGCGCCGTGACCGAGAATCGGTCACAGAGCGGCCACACAGCGGTCACAATCCGGGAACACGCCCTCCAGGTCACCCCTGAGACAGGGTCAAGCGCCCTTCTGTGGGCGCGCAGTGACCGGAGAGTGACCGCCAACGGGCCGGATCGCGGCCACTACTGCCGGGGTGACTTCCAGAGTCGCCACAGCGCAGCGCCGGCGAAAAAGAAGAACCCCCGCTGCCCGAGGGTAACGAGGGTTCGAAGAAGTGTGAGTGCAGATCAGCTCTGAGCGGGCACGGTGAGGAGGTAGTCCTCGAGCGCGCGGGTGAACTGATCCTGCTGCTCGATCGGCGTGCGCTGCGCGGCGAAGGACAGGCCGACTCGACCGTCGCTGGAGACGTAGGCGCTGCCGGTGGCCATCAGTCGCTCGGCACCTTCAGGACTCGGCAGAATGGCGATCGACACCTGCTCCGATGTGAGGAACTCGGTGCAGTCCCACATGTCGGCGTCGCACCAGCCCTTGGCGGTGTTGTCGCGGGGATCCTCGACGACGAGACCTGCGGTCTGGAAGTAGTTCACCAGCTGCAGCGCCGGAGGGAACTCCGTCGGGACCGGCTCGACCGTGGTGTCCGAGGGCGCCGGCGTGACTTCGTCGACGGTGCTCGCCGACGGCGAAGGTGAGCTTTCGGCGGTCGAGTCAGAGTCGGGTGCGGAGCAGCCGGCGACGACGACGGCGAGGAGCAGAGCGCCGAATGCGGGCGCGAGGCGAGTGCGGAGCATGAGTCCTGTATATCGGAGTGGCTCGGGTGAAAAGAAGAACCTCGCCACCCGAAGTCGACGAGGACTCAAAAGGGATGAATGAGGGTTCAGGATGCTTCCGCGAACTCCATACTCTCGGCGCCGCGGCGCCCGGTGCGGCGCCACCTTCTGCCGGACTTGTCGCGCGGGTCCATCAGGACGAGGCCAGTGTCCTGGAGGCGAACACGACCAGCATGGCGGTGACGAACTCGGTCGACGTCGAGCCGGCTGCCCGTGGAGCAGCCCCCGGGTACTGACTTTCCTATGTATTTGCCGTGAACTCACACCCGCTTTCCCTCGACGTTCCAGACGCCCGAGCCCAAGAAATCACTAATCGCAATTAATCAAGGCTCCCTCACCGCGGTCAACGCCGGCCCACCCTGTATTCGCCAGCAACCACAAGGAGACCCCCACGCGGTCACCACCCGAGCTACGGGCCAGCAGGGACCGCAGAGTGACCAGAATCTGGCCACAGAGTGGCCAGATTCTGGTCACTCTGCACGTCATTTCGGGACCACAAGTCCCAGATCAGGGGGAATTAGCTGTCTTGCGTGACACGACCCACTCCCCTAGCCTCCGAGCCATGAACGAACGCTCAGCCCCCCGCTACGAAGAACACCCATCCGCGTCCACGGCCGCAGACGATGTTTCTGCCGAGTCAGCGGACTCCGCTCCGCTTGAAGCCCTAGGCGCGGCCCTCACCGCACTGGTCTCCGACAGCGATTGGTTGATCACCGGACTTGTAGAGGTCGCACTGTCACTTCGCCCTGTCGCGGCGGATGCCATGACGCCCGAGCAAGAAGACTCGCTTATCCGTTCGGGTGCCTTCACAGAGGAAGAGCTGGCGGCGACCAAGCTGGACGTAGCCC
The DNA here is from genome assembly GCF_918698045.1 of Microbacterium sp. Bi98. Lineage (NCBI taxonomy): Bacteria > Bacillati > Actinomycetota > Actinomycetes > Micrococcales > Microbacteriaceae > Microbacterium > Microbacterium sp. Bi98. The sequence goes on from NZ_CAKKLK010000001.1 coordinate 712,002, forward strand.
GCGGGGCTCTCCAGTTGAGTGCACTCGAGAATTTTCTGACCCACGCATGCCGGACCATGTCTCTCGATCACGCCTGCGGCATCTTGCGTCTCGATCCTGCAGACGCAATAGCGCAGGCATCCGCGAAGGAGCTCCTAGCGGTCGAGATCGGTGGAGCGCCGCGTTTCCCGAGCTGGCAATTCGATCTTCGATCGGCATCAAAGCGCCTACCCGGACTCTCCGAGATTCTTCACGCTGGCGCGTGGCGCGGCTGGATGGGGTTGTCGGCGCTCATGGCGGTACGACAGAGCGACCTGATTGGCGAGGGCCCGATGACGCCCCATGCATGGCTAAGCGACGGTGGGCCGGTTGAAGACGTGGTCGCGCTCGCGAGGGAGGAAGAGTATTGAGCATCGACAGTGCGGATTTCAGCCCGAGGATCTCTAACGAATACGACCTGGAGACCGTGATCGCGGCGAACCTAGGGCTGCTAGGCGAGCACCTCCTCATCATCGGTCGCCAAGTGCCCGTCGCGAACGGGCGAATAGACCTCCTCGCCATCGACGCCAGGGGACACCTCTGGGTGCTCGAGCTCAAGCACGGAGCGACCACAGCTTCTGTGCTGGGTCAAGTCGCTTCGTATGCGCGCTCGATCTCATTGCTCGACTTTCGAGCGCTCAAGGCGCGAGTGAGCCCCTACTGGCATGACGCGAGTGTTGAGACGGCATTCGAGCAACACTTTGACCGCCAGTTCCCGAGAAAGAAAGCCGGCCCGGTTCGGCTTGCGATCATCGCGGGCTCGATCGATGAGATCACAGAAAGAGCGGTTGCAGCCCTCACCAGACCCGCCCTCCCCATCCAAACCTTCACATACGCCGAGCATCGCGGATACATCGAGATCGTTGAGTGCGGTGTCAACGCACCTCCCAACCCACCACGCAGATCCACACAACTCCTCCCTTCTATTTCAGATCGCGGGAGGCGCTCACCGACTGCGAGCACGAACGAAGATCTTCGAGCATTCTGGAACGCGTACTCGAACTCCTTCGTGTGGGACTTCGTGCCGACGACATTTGCCTATCTCGTCTACCAGCACTGGCAACAAGAAGAGGCGGGCGAGCGACGATACCGTCGGGATTACCACATCGGCCACTTTGGAAAGACGCTGACGCAGATCGTCGATGGGTCGAGACGCTGGGTACACGACAAGAGCGAGGTTGGGGCGCGGCTAAGCGCATACGAGCCTCTTGTCGAGCTTGTTCCTTCATGGAGCCAACCGAGTCCGAACGCGCGACTGAGCGGTTACGTCCGGCTGCGCTCGCGAAGGCGCACGACACGAGCGCATGTTGCGCAAACGCGGCGATCGGCCGAGGCGCGAGCCCCCGAGGGGCCGCAATGAGACGGCGAGATCCTCGAGATCGGGCGCACGCCGGTTACACGCTACGTCCGCGGTGCCTGTGTCGTTGGCCCCAAATCGCCTCGCGTCGGAATCTGCGGCAAGTGTATCGTTGCCGTTCTCGTGGCACTCCAACGCCACCGTTCTGACCGCCGCCCCGATGGATGGCGTCCTGAGCAGGCTCATTCCTTCATGACCTCTCTAGAATCTAAGCTCGACGTGCACGGAAAGCCCATCACGCCAAGCGTGTGCCTAGCCGTCGGCCTCGATCCGACTCGAATCGCGGATCTGATCCGCGATTCGATGCAACGCGACGCGGTGTGCCTGCCGGCGGCGTGTGGCGAGACCTAGATGCGCAACCGAGCGGCTCGACAAGCACCCGACTTTCCGAGCCTTCTATTGTCGACGATCCGATGAGTCGATCTGCGTGCTCCCTTCGGGAGCGTCACCCATCGGAACTGACAGGTCAATGCGGGTTGTTCAGATCGTAGTGAATGACGGTCGACTCGAGATCACTCTCTTCCCCGTTTGAACGTCGCGCGTCGTCAAGGCGCACTGCGGCGTGTCGCAAACAGATTCGATTGAGTTGACCCAGCTCGCGTCGCGCGGTCACGTACGGGCCAGCTATCTCCGGCGTGATCGGCACGCCCTCAGCCATGTGCGCTTCGAAGATTCGACGTTGCGTTTCCATAACCTCCTCCGCAGCCGCGCGGTACTCGAGGGCAGCTTGCGGATCACTATCAGCGAGCAGCAACCGGTCTTCAAAGTTTGAACCCATCTAACGATCCTACGAGCCGTGCCCCCGATCGAATCGTCGACCCCCGGCAGCGCGAGTACCGTCACACCGGGAAAGAGCAGTGCCGACGAAAGGTGCAAGAGGGCCTGCGATGGGCGAGAAGACCATCAGTTCGCTACCTTCGCGATTGCAGGCGCTCTCGAGTTGAACCGCTGTGTCCACCATTCGCTCGACGAGGATGCTGCGCCAACGCTCCATATCCCGCTTCGAAGCAGATCGCCGACCGGAACATCCACGCTGTGGGCCTCGGTATCCCTGCGCTCCGAGGCCGAAAGAAAGCATCTCCCCCGAGCGGCCGACCATGGTCTCTGCCATGAGCGGCCGATCCGCGAACGACGCCAAGACCGATGAACTGATCCGAGAGTACGTCGCCGACGGCGGCAAACCCGAGGCCTGGTGGAAGTCGTGGGCCGGCGCCTACTCGGTGGCTCCGACGCAGAACGCACCGATCGCGCGCGACCGCGGCGAGGGCCGCATCCTCGAGCTCGTGCGCTGGGACTGGCAGAAGCCGGCGAACCGCCCCAAGGGTGGTCCGATCATCAACGCTCGCATGGAAAAGGTGTGTATACCGAACTAAGCCTCTCTCCTGTCGGTTCTCAATGCGATGCTCGACTAGATGAGCAAGAGAACTCGTGTCGGCGCCGTACTGGCCCTCAATGACCCTCCCTTCTGGGCTGTCGTCGATGGTGATGGCGCGATCATCACCGCAGTCTCGGACTTCATGCTCGACTTCTGGGCACGTGGGAACGCTGAATCGAGCTGCCGGTCGTACGCGTACGGCCTGCTGAGGTGGTTTCGTCACCTCGCGCTCGAGCGCGCGGACTGGGAGCGCGCAGCACGCGAGACAGTGCGCGACTTCGTGCTCGCCTGTCGCCAACCCTCAGCGCTGAGCCCTCGGCCGCTATCGCCTCGGACGCTGAATCACAACCTCGCCGTGATCTCGGCCTTCTATGACTATCAGCTTGCGCAACAGCGCGGTCCGATCATCAATCCCGTACCGGCGCGCCGTGCCGATAGCGGCAGACGGCTGAACGCTCACCACAACCCTGAACTGGCGTTCCGACGCGACCGTCGGGCCGACTTTCGTCAGAAGGTCCCGAAGACAGCACCTCGATTGATCGTTGAGTCGCGCGTCGCCGAGATCCTCCAGACCATCCGCAATACGCGGGATCGAGCCCTCGTCGAGTTCTACCTCTCCAGCGCGGCCCGCCCCTCAGAGCTGCTCGGCATGAATCTCGAGGACGTTGACCCAGGATCCCAGCGCATCACGGTAGAGCGGAAGGGCACTCGCGCGAAGCAGGCTCTGCCAGCCTCGTCCAACGCGTTCCTGTGGCTGCGGCTGTACCAAGAGTCGCTGCCGCCCGATTTACTCGCGAAGGGCAACCCGGTGTGGTGGACAAATCGACGCCCGTATCGGCCGTTCGGGTATGACGCTGCCAGAGCGATGTTCAACAGGGTCGGCCTCGAGATAGATGCGAAGGTGCGCCTTCACGGCCTTCGGCACACTGCAGCCGTGCGGATGTCCAACGACCCCGCTCTGACACTCAGCGACATCCAACGCATTCTCGGCCACCTGCATCTGTCCACGACCCAGGAGTACCTCCAACAGCATGACGACGACATCATCGAGCGCGTGGCTCAGCATCTTCGGGCGCGGTCAGAGCCTAGACCCACGCCGGATGCTCCGGCGTTGACTTACGACAGCTCCGATCTTGACGAACTTCTGGGGGACGCATCATGGTGAAAGACCTCATCGAGACGGAAGACCCGATCGAAGCGCCGCCTACAGCGCCGCAACTCCGTCGACATCGCCGGCCGTCCCGAGGACGAGCGCGCCCCGGCGTGTTCCTCAACGCCGCGATTCCTCACACGCCGTACGACGATGGCATCCGAAGCGACTATCGCCCGATCGTTCAGATCTTCATCGATACGCTGATGACCTTCCCCGGCGAGACTTGGCAACGGCGCTGGGACGCAAGCGGGGTCGAGAACATGCCGAGCCTGACCTGGCACGACGCCTTCCCTGGCCTCAACGAAGTCGCTCGCGAACTTGGCACGAGCCCCGGCGTAGCCGTGTCGATCTTCATTCGCCTCGACGCTCTTCGGCCGAGTGCAGAGTTCCTCAACCGAGTGGGTCGCATCCGTCTCGACGGCTTCTCGCCGTGGTCGCTCGAAGGCTTCCCCACCGATGTCGCACGAGACACACTGCGAGCCGTGCTGATCCTCCAGGTGGCGACCGGCAAACACCTCAGAGAGATCACGGCCGACGACGTCGTGGCCTTCGCTGCCGTCGCCCGTAAGCCCATCCGCCGCGGGCTCGCAGACGCGCTCGAGATCCTTAAACGGCTCGGCATCGTTCCGCCCGACCTCCCGCCTCTTCGCCAGCTCGCGAAGCCGCCGAGGCCGGATGCAGCCGCGATGGTCGCGAGGAACAAGATCGAACCGCCCGCCGTCGCAGAGATGTTCACGCGCTACCTCAGGTCGCGAGCACCGGGCGTGGACTACCCAACTCTGCAGGCGATGTCGACTGAACTGCTCCGGAACTTCTGGATGGAGATTCGCTCGCGCAATCCCGAGCAAGCCGACCTACGTGTCGCGCCGGAGGTGGCTGACTGGTGGAAGACGGAATCGGTCGGACGCCTGAAGAACCGCTATCGCACCCTCTTCGCGGTGCGCGCCATGTACCTCGACATCGCCGTGTGGGCCACGCACGACGCCTACTGGGCGTCGTGGTCGACTGCGAGCATCGTCTCCCAGATCGACACCGCCGGCCACCAGAAACACAGACGACGGGTGATCGCCGCCCACCATCAACGAGTCCGCAAGATCGCACCTAGCGTCCCGAAGCTCCTCGCCGCCATCGACACAGACCTCGAGCATCAGGAGTCGCTTCTGCGCGCGGCGACCACGACCCCTCTCGGAGAGCGATTCGAGTGGGCTGGGCGAGCGTACCTTCGTGAAACGGGTGCAGGCCCCGGTGTGTCGATGACCGCGGTCCCGATTCTGGATCTCGCGACCGACACCCGCATCCTCCAGGCGCGGATCGCGGAGCGAGCATTCTGGTCCTGGGCGATAGTCCATGTCATGCACGAGACCGGCATGCGGCAGGAGGAAGTCTCGGAGCTCACGGCAACCGCCTTGTTCACCTACGAAGCATCGACAGGCGAGAAGATGCTCTTGCTACAGGTTGTCCCGTCGAAATCCGATCGAGAACGCGTGCTCCTCGTTTCACCCGAGCTTGCGCACGTCCTCGCTCGTCTCGGACAACGCGCCCGCGGAGACGAGCATCAGGTTCCGCTGGTGATCCGCTACGACTCGCTCGAGCGAGAGTTCTCCCCACCGCTGCCGTTTCTCTTCCAGTGGAAAGACGGCGATGTTCGCCGCGTGTTTTCGCCCGCCGCATTCAAGAACTTCGTCGCCTACGCCGTGCAAGTGGCCGGCCTCGATACCCCCGAGACGCGACTGACTGCCCACGACTTCAGGCGGCTGTTCGCGACGGACGCTTTGAGGTCGGGACTGCCGGTGCACATCCTCGCCAAAGTGATGGGACACCTGAATCTCTCGACGACTCAGGGATACGCGGCAGTTTTCGATGAAGACGTCGCTCGACACTTCCGCCAGTTCGTTGATCGTCGACGAGCGTCGAGACCAGCAGAGGACTACCGCGATCCGTCGGCGACCGAGCTCGAGGAGTTCCACGCACACTTCTCCAAACGCAAGGTCGAACTCGGGTCCTGCTCACGCGGCTACGGAACCCCCTGCATTCACGAGCACGCGTGCATCCGCTGCCCGATGCTACGACCGGACCCGGCACAACGCCAGCGCCTCGAATCCATCCTGGCCAACCTCCACGAACGGCTTGCCGAGGCGAAGAGGATGGGCTGGCTTGGAGAAGTGGACGGCATCGAGATCAGCATCCGGGCAGCCGAGGAGAAGCTGGGACAGATGAGTCAGATTGTCCGGCTGACCCTCGAACGACGTCGTCCGGAGGGGGAAAACCCCACGCCTTGACCCCTCGCGGTTCACGGACAGATCTTCAGCCGCAAACGGTACACCACCCGTTTCGGTGCGTTTGGGTTTCGGCAGGGGGTTACGGCGCGTCGCTCCTCGGCGTGTTGCACTTGCGGCAGGCAACTTCCATCAGGCCGCCGAAATCGATCGTTCTCGGCGCCGAAGTCGCCACCGGACTTGAATGACGCCGGTGGTGTGCTTGAGTCCTCTTCTCAGCTAGTGCCCGCTGCCGAAGAAGACCCTGGCTCGACCGGCTTAACAGCGTCATTCGAATCGGCCATCGACCTGAAAGCAATGGTCGTCCTCGGCGGAGATCGCCCAGTTCAATCGGCGTGGCCGTCGTTGAACCTGCCCGTGGGCGTTGCGTTTCTGGGGTGATGAATCGCGGTCAGTAGGCTCGCTGCATGGGACAGGCGCAGCACTTCGAGCAGGCAGATAGGGATGCGAACGTCCGGTCGCGACGCTGGCTGTGGGTAGGAATCGGGGTCGCGGCCATCGTGATCATCGCCGTGCTGGCGGCACTGTATGCGGGACGTGTCTTTTGGCTGAATGTGATGGCCACCGAAGGTGATGTGCCACCGGCGTCGGTACTGCCGTTGCCTGCTGGCGCCGAGATTATCGACGAGAACACTGGGTGCGGGAGTGGTGGCTGCGCCACCACATTCACCGTGCTGCCACCGGAGGGGCAATCGCCGGAGGCTCTTGCGGAGGAGATTGGGGTCACGATGGGGCTGGATATTCCAGGAACTTTCTTCGACCCCCGCACCATCACGGTGTCGGCCAGGCCGGACGGAAGCGTCTTGCACTTGGTGGCCGACTATTGGTCTAACCACAACTAGCCGGGCTCGGATGGATGCGGGCAAACTTCGATGGGCCGTTCGAACTAGCGGGAGCGTGCGACGTGCAGACGATTTTCACGGTCGCCACTGGGTGACTCGACCTGGCGCGCGGACTCTGAGCTCGCCGTTCCGAGACCCGCGGTCCAAGTTGTAGCAATGAAGCGCGCAGGCGCGTCTACCGAAACGATCGTTTTCGGTGATGTCGGTTCGAGAACACGCACGGGACGTCGTAAGTCAGTTCGGGCGTCGGCCGGATTCGCACGGATCGCTTCTTCGGGATCGTTGATCAGGGTCAGCTCCTCGTGTCGGGCGCGGCTCTGGAGGAGTCAACCGTATTCTCGCGCATGCCAGGCTGGCTTCGCTCGCTGGATCACCCGCTGCTGGTCCCGGCTGCAGCTTCGATGACAGCGCTATCCCTAGTGCCAAGCAACCCCTCCCAGAGCTGATGCAATGCCGCTCGCAATAGCTCTGCGTCAACCCCCGCCATGAACTGAAGGACGATTCCATCCAAAGTCGCGAAAGCAGATCTCGCGAGTGCACCCGAGGGGTCGTCGATGCCGTGGTGACTCAAACTGGCCGCGACGACCTCGTGGTACCGGGTGTAGAGGCGGGTGACGTAGGGCTGGTATACGGGATTCCTTCGCGATTCGAGAATCATCTCGTATTGGAATGCTTGCAGCTCAGGTCGCTCAGCGACGGAGTCCAGCAAACCGTCAGAGAAGGCGTTGCTCGTCGCGAGATCGAGCAGGCCGGTGGAGTCAATCGAACTCTCGACGCTCCAGTCCAGTGCGGCCGCGAGCAACGACTCCCTGTTTCCGAAATGATGAGCGATCAGCGAGTTGTTGACGCCAGCCCGGTCCGCGACGGCACGAAACGTCATCCCCCGGAGGCCCTTCTCCGCGACGATACCCACTGTCGTCGCCACCAGAAGATCGCGACCGCTGCCGTAGGGAATCTGTCGAGCCATACCCCCACTAAACCCTAAAAAATGCGCTCTTGCGCTGAACTAAGCAATTGCTTAGTCTGAGCGAGTGCGCAAAGTAGCGCGAGGCTCGTCGAGGAGGACACAGATGCCTGATCAGTTCATCACCGCCGGTACGCAGAACCGCACGAAGAGCGAGCCCTTCGAAGTCGGCGAGGTGCAGTGGGTGCGCCGTCCCGGGGAGGGCGGACGCGAGGAACTCGCCGCCGGTTACTGGTTCATCACACCGGACCAGACGCCCGGACCGATGGTGGTCGAGGCTCACGCCGACGAGACCATCTACATCGTCGAAGGACGAGTGCGGATCGAGCCCGAGGGCTCAGAGGCATTCGAGGTCGCGGCCGGTGGATGCGCATCGATGAACAAGGGCGTATCGGCGACATGGACCGTGCTCGAGCCGACCGTCGAGTTTTTTGTGTACTCGTGAGCGACACCGATATGGCACAGTCATACGACACCATTGTGGTGGGGGCAGGTTTCGCAGGGCTCACGGCGGCCCGCGAGTTGTCCCGCGGCGGACAATCGGTGCTGGTCCTGGAAGCGCGGGATCGCATCGGAGGTCGCACCTGGCTCGACCGCCGCCTCGGCATGGAGCTGGAACTCGGTGGAACGTGGGTGCATTGGACACAGCCTCATGTCTGGGCCGAGCTGAGCCGCTACGGCATCGGCCTCGCTCCCAGCCCCGTGCCCGAGAACGCCTACTGGTGGGACGGCTCCAAGCTTGCAGCAGGCTCGGCAGACGAGCTGCTCGAATTACTCGACGAGCCCAACCAGGTCCTCACCGCCAGCTCACGAGAGGTCTTCCCCCAGCCCTTCCGCCCCTTGAGCACATCGGTCGGGGAAGCTGACTCCCGCTCGCTCGCCGACGAGATCGCGGCACTACCGATAAGCGCGGAGCGACGTGCATTGCTCGAGTCCTTTTGGACGCTCAACTTCAATGGGAATATCGCAGATGCCGCCTTCACACAGGCGTTGCGGTGGGTTTCACTGACCAACGGCGACTGGAAGGTCAACTTCGAAGCGTGCGCGACCTACAAGATCGCGGGAGGCACCCGCGCTCTTGCTGAGGCGATCCTCCAGGACACTCCTGCGGACTTCGTCTTCGGCGCCGACGTCCGCGACATCACGCAGGACCAGTCTTCCGCTGTCGTGACGACGGTCGACGGGACGGATTACTCGGCGCGGGATGTGATCCTTACGGTGCCGCTGCAGACCCTGAGCCGCATCCACTTCGAGCCGGCTCTCCCCCAACCGGTGAGCATGGCAGCCGACCGCGGCCAGCTCGGCCTCGGAGTCAAGGCGTGGTTCACCGTCGAGGGTGAGCATCGCCCCTTCGTCGCACTCGGCGGCTCCGACTGGCCGCTGAATTTCTTCCAGTCCGAGTACGTGCGGGACGGACTCACCTATGTCATCGGGTTCGGCCCCGATGCCTCGGCCCTCGACCCCAATGACCCAGAGGCCGTTCAGCGGGTGCTGAACCGCCTCGTACCGGACCTGCGCGTCACCGCCAGTGTCGGCCACGACTGGGTCGGAGATGAATTCTCCAAGGAAACCTGGCCGATGCACCGAACCGGTTACCTCTCGGGCTCCCTGCCAGCGCTGCAACAGCCGCTCGGACGGATTCGACTCGCCGGATCAGACATCGCCGACGGATGGGGCGGTTTCATCGACGGAGCGATCGAGAGCGGCTTGAAAGCAGCTCACGGCGTTCTCACGGCATCCCGCCCAGTGGCCGCCTGATTCGGCAATACCCAACTACAAGAGATCAAAGGTGATCATCATGTCCACAAAAAACGAAGCCAGCCGGGTGGCCCCCGCTGAGCGAGGCGATACCGACGACCGCACATCGCTTCGCAAGGGGGCGGTCGGGGTACTCGGGATACTCTTCTTCGTCCTCTCTGCTCAAGCCCCGCTCACTGGCATCGCCGGTGCCTTGCCGCTGACGATCCTGCTCGGCAACGGGGCGGGCGCGCCCGGCGCGTACCTGCTCATCGGCATCATCATCGTCATTTTCGCCGTCGGGTTCATCGCCATGTCACGTCGGATCGACGGCAAAGGTGCCTTCTATGCATACGTGTCCGCCGGACTGGGGCGGAAGACGGGCACGGGTTCAGCCTGGCTCGCGGTCGTCGCCTACGCGACTGTCCAGGCGGCGATGTACGGCCTGTACGGAGCGAGCTTCAGCGGTCTCCTCGCCACAATTGGCATCGTCGTGCCCTGGTGGATCCCGGTGATCGTCACCATCGTTCTCGTGCAGGTACTGGGCTCGCTGAACATCGAACTGGGCGCACGGGTCCTTGCCGTGCTGGTCGGCCTGGAGGTGGCGATCCTGCTCGCCTTCGCTGTGGGCACGCTCATCATGGGCGGCGGCCCCGAGGGATCGATCGATGTGGCCTCGAGCTTCTCGCCGGCGGCGGTCATGTCCGGCGCGCCGGGCGTCGCCCTCATGTTCGCCGTCGCCTCCATGTTCGGCTTCGAATCCACGGCGATCTACTCTGGCGAAGCGAAGGATCCTCGCCGCACCGTCGCCCGTGCGACCTACCTCTCGGTCGGCGTTATCGCACTGTTCTTCTCCTTCGTATCGTGGATGTTCATCTCGTTCTACGGTGCGGACGCCGCGGTTGCCGCCGCAGAGGCAGCAGTCGTCTCCGGTGACTCGACCGTGTTCGTCTTCAACGCGCTCGTCGGAATTCTCGGCTCCTGGTCCGGCCCTGTGGCCGGTGTTCTCCTCGTCACCTCTCTTTTCGCGGGCATCCTGGCCTTCCACAATGGGATCAACCGGTACATTCACGCGCTGGCGACCCAGCGCTCTCTGCCTTACGCGCTCGCACGCACGAACCGCCAGAGCGCGCCGCACGCTGCCGCGTGGGTGCAGTCGATCCTGGCAGTGCTGCTGATCATGCCGTTCGCCGTCCTCAGTCTCGATCCTGTGCTCACCCTCTTCTCCTGGTTCAGCGGACTCGCCGTCGCCGCCCTCATCACGCTCTACGTTCTCTGCTCTGTCGCCGTGATCGCCTATTCAGTGAGAAACCCGGGGGGTGGATTGTGGCAGACACGGATCGCGCCCGCTGTTGCAGGCGTGTTGTTGCTCGGTGTTCTGACGCTCGTCGTGACGAACTTCACCTCTCTCATCGGCGGTGAGGTGGCGACCGCCGCCGTCCTGCTCGCGGTGGTGCCGGTCGCGTTCGCGGGCGGGTTCGCCAGCGAGCGCGGCCGCTCAGCCGATGCAACATCGCCCTCATTCGACAAGGAGACATCATGACCACCGCGACCACACTTCTCGACGCCATCACGGTCCCCGAGCGCGACGGGCGAGCAATCCCGGACGCGGCAACCCGTGAGACGATCGGATACGCGCCCGTACACGGGCTGGCCGACCTCGATTCGGCCGTGAGTGCGGCCAGGAAGGCTCAACCGGCCTGGGCTGCTCTCGGCCACCAGGAGCGTAGCCGGATCCTCCATCGAATCGCTGACGACATCGAAGCTCGCGCCGAAGAACTCGCGGTGATCCTCTCCCGCGAACAGGGCAAGCCGTTGGACGGACCCAACGCCAGATTCGAGATCGGCGCCGCAGCCGTCTGGACAAGAAGCGCCGCCGACACCGTTCTCGAACCCGAGGTCGTGTTCGAGAACGACGCGTCCCGCGCGGAGGTGCACTACGACCCGCTCGGCGTGGTCGGAGCGATCGGTCCATGGAACTGGCCGATCATGATCTCGGTCTGGCAAATCGCACCATCGCTGCGGATGGGCAACACCGTGGTCGTGAAGCCCAGCGAGTACACGCCACTGTCGGTGCTCGCTCTCGTCGAGGTGTTTAACGCGAATCTCCCCGAAGGAGTCCTGTCGGTGGTCGTGGGAGACCGCGAGGTCGGTGCCGCGATCGCGAAGCATCCGGGTCTCGACAAGATCATGTTCACGGGCTCGACCGCGACGGGGAGGAAGATCATCGAGTCCTCCGCGCAGAACCTCGCCCGCCTCACGCTGGAACTCGGCGGCAACGATGCGGGCATCGTACTTCCGGGCACCGACGTGTCGAAGATCGCCCAGGACCTCTTCTGGGGCATCTTCATCAACACGGGCCAGACATGCGCGTCGCTCAAGCGACTCTACGTGCACGACTCCGTCTACGAATCGGTCGTCGACACCCTCGCCGGTCTCGCCTCGACGATGCCGATGGGACCGGGACTCGAGGAGGGAAACGTGCTCGGACCTCTGCAGAACGAGAAGCAGTTCGACATCGTGAGCCGCCTCGTGGATGAAGCACGATCCGCCGGCGCGAGGGTCGTCACGGGAGGTGCACCCGCCGAGGAGCTCGGCCCGCTCTTCTACCGGGCCACAGTCGTCGCCGATATCGCGGACGACGCCTCACTCGTCGCCGAAGAGCAGTTCGGCCCGGCGATCCCTGTGCTCCGCTACTCCGATGTCGACGACGCCATCGCGAGGGCGAACAGCTCCACTCAGGGCCTCGGCGCTTCCGTCTGGTCGGACGACATCGACGCGGCCGTGGACGTAGCCGCTCGCCTCCAGGCAGGGACCGTGTGGATCAATCAGCATGGCGCACTCAACCCCCAGGTACCGTTCGGAGGAACCAAGCAGTCCGGGTATGGCCAGGAGTTCGGCGTCGCAGGCCTCAAAGCCGTCGCAGCACCAAAAGTCATCTCACGATAACAACGCAGCCATCCCTCGCCGAGGGCGAGCCAAGTCGCGGCGTGTGAGCGCCGGCGCACGCCACGACTGGGCAGCCGACGGCTCCCTAGAGGCACGTGAGCGATGCACTAGGTAGCAGCTACTCCCTCAAAGCAAGACTCCCCGCCCATCGCACGGACACAACATCAACCGAAAACGATCGTTTTCGGCAGGCGTCCTCTTAGTTCGGTGAAGCTCGCACAGGGCTTCTGGGCACCCGCCTTCTCTGCAGCGAGGTGCATCGTTCCCATGCGCGGCTACTTCGAGTGGACGGGCGACAAGACCCCGAAAACGCCACACTTCCTGCACGGCGACGGACTGCTCTCGGCCGCCGGCCTCACCTGGTCGATGGAACTGCCGAACGGCGAGAAGTCGCGCTGCTTCGTCGTCATCACCCGCGAAGCACGCGACGCCAGCGGCGAGGTGCACGACCGGATGCCCGCGTTCCTGACGCCCGACACCTGGGATGCCTGGCTCACACCGGAGAAGCTCATTGGTGACCGGAAGACGGAGACGTTGGCGATGCTGGAGCACACCTCGAGCGACGTCGCCTCTACGATCCGCGAACACATCGTCGACCGCAAGGTCAGCAATAGCCGCACCGTCGACCCCACTGACCCGACTCTGCTGGAGCCGGTCGCCTGAACGGAGACATCGTGACCGAACCAGAAGAGCAGGCCCGTCTCGCACGTCTCCAGGAGATCCGAGAGGGCATGGAGGAGCTTCGGATCAAAGCTCTCGCGGAGCGCGGAGGTAAGACCTTCACGACCGAAGAGACTCTCGAGTTCATCCGGCGACATGATCTCGTCGACGACACGATCGCGAGCTCGTCCCTTGCTGGGCTGGAGCCGGATCCTGCAGTCCTGGACCGAGTCCAGTCATACGTCGACGGAGACGTGGCAATCGAGGAGCTGATCGAGCAGGCGAAGCGACGCGCAAGCGCGGGGTCATAAGCCTGGGCGTCCCTCGGGTCGCCAGATCTCTCAGGATGCCGCGCCACCGCGTCGGTCCCCCTCGGCCTCGAATCCCGATAGAATATGGCTCTGAAAACATTTCTGAGAGGAGGCGACATGACGAACGCATCAGTTCTCTTGCGCGCCGCTCGAAAGAGCCGCGGCCTCACACAGAAGGATCTCGCCCAACGGACCAACGTCGACCAGGGCCGAGTGTCGCGATTCGAAAGCGGTCGCGAGGCCGAGTTCAGCACCATCGAGCGCTTCCTCAGCGGCACCGGCCACCGACTGTATTCCGCACCCACGCGGCGGGACGACGCGGCGACCATCGCCGCAGCGATCCGTAGGTACCTGCGTGCGGGCGACAAGTACAGTGCTCTTCGCGAGCTCATCCAGTTGAGTGACAACCTCAACTCCGAACACGGCCTTGTGCGCGGGGTCCTCGGCCTCGCCGAGCCGGAGCCGACTGGTGACCGCGTGTGGGATGCGGCCCTTGCAGCGCTCGTGGATCTTCGCCTCAGCGAGGAGGGACTCCCCTCTCCCGCATGGGTTGACGCTCCGAACAGACAGCTCCGGGCGCCTCGAACTCTGGACGTCGATCCTGCGGACCCGATCCCGGCACCCGAGGATGTCCCCGCCGAGTTCCTTGAGCGTGGCGTCCTTGTCTGGCGAGACACTCTGGCGAGCGTCTGATGGGCGACTCGCTTGATCGCGACGACATCATCTCCGGCCTCCGTGACCTCGTCGGTGAACTCCACGCGGCCGGTGAAGTCGCGGGCATACGCCTCGTCGGCGGTGCCGCGCTCGTCATCAGGTACTTCGACCGGCGCGCCACTGGAGACCTCGACTCTCTTCACATTCACCCCGGAAGCGATGACGCCGTCCTCGCCGCAGCCGAGCGTGTGGCGGATCGACGAGGATGGAGCGCCGGCTGGTTCAACTTCGCGGTGGAGAACGCAGACTCGGTGCCCACGTTCGGGCGGCGGCCCGTCGAGTGGGAGACGATCTACGACCGCGACAGCGTGGATGTCTTGGGTGAGGCATTATAGCTGCGGGCGGTCGCGGCCGATCTTCTCGCAGAGGTGGTTCTTCGTGTCGAATAGAAGGTCAATTGCTGCTTGAACCTGTTGATCGTAGACTCCGAGGGGGGCGAGCCGTTTCACTCAGGGTGGAGTCGTCAGCGGACACATCTGGGCTCCGCCTTTAGTTAAAAGGACGCTGCCCCTGCATGACTCGCCAAATCGTGCAGCGTCGGTGTCGCTCCCCGATTGGGCGGGTCCGTTCGCTGACCCGGAATGCCGAGAACAGATTGAAGTCTGCTTTCTAATAGGCGCTCCCGATACAGGGTCACTCATCCTCCATGGAGATATCCGCGCACGCTCGATCTAGTTGAGCGAGTTGGGTGTGGCGCCCCGTCGTGAGTCGGAGATTCCCAGCGCCAGGACTGTCCATGAGACAGGCGGAAGCTCGACGGTCAAGAATCCGTCACTGATCATTGCCGAGCTGTTGGCCTGTGTTGTCACACGTCCTGGATCCTCGAGCGTGTTCGCCGCATAGACATCTGCATCGCTCAGCGTGTGAGCTTCCGCGATGGTCGTCTCGCCGAAAGCCGAGACGTCGACCGAGCACGTGACCGTGTCCGTCTGGCTGCGGTTGACGAGGAAGATGGTGCTTCGCCTCGCGGCAGCATCGTGCGTCGCGGTGATGTCTACGAGTGCGACGTCTCCGTGGCGTTCGGTGAAGTAGGTGGGCGACTCGTACGCGACACGGAGAGCGTACCCCTGGGCGAGACGCGATGTGAGCGAGAAGGGGAAGAACGTCGTCTGCCGCCACGCCGGTCCGCCGGGCTGCGTCATGATGGGGGCGATGACGTTGACGAGTTGCGCCAGCGAGGCGCTGGCGACTCGATCGGAGTGCTTCAGGAGCGTCATCAGAAGGCTCCCCACCACCACCGCATCCGCGACCGAGTACGTGTCCTCGAGGAGGCGCGGTGCGACCGGCCAGTTGTCCAGGCCGGATATCTGTTCCATCGCGTGATATCGCTGGATGTACCAGACGTTCCACTCATCGAACGAGATGTCGATGCGTTTCTTCGATCGGCGCACGGCGCCCACATGGTCTGCGGTTGCGACCACGGTTTCGATGAAGCGATCCATGTCCGCTGCGGAGGCCAGGAAACTGCCGAGGTCTCCGTCGAGTTCCTCGTAATAGGCATGGCAAGAGATGAGATCGATGTCGTCGTAGGTGTGAGAAAGGACGACCCGCTCCCATTCACCGAACGTCGGGATCTGCGCGCTGGAGGATCCGCATACGACGAGGGTGAGGTCGGGATCCAGTTGACGCATACCTTTGGCTGCTTGGGAGGCGAGTCTGCCGTAGTCGTCCGCGCTGCGGTGTCCGAGTTGCCACGGACCATCCATCTCGTTGCCCAGGCACCACGTGCGCACGTTGAACGGTTCGGCGCGGCCGTTGGCGATCCGTTCCTCCGCGAGGCGCGTACCACTGGGGATGTTCGAGTATTCGAGAAGGTCGAGCGCTTCGAGTGGACCTCTGGTACCGAGGTTGACGGCCATCATGAGCTCGCTGCCGACCTTCTCGAGCCAGTCGGAGAACTCATGCAAGCCGATCTCGTTCGTCTCGGTGGCGTGCCAAGCCAGGTTGAGGCGTCGTGGTCGTTCGGTGACGGGTCCGACCGAGTCCTCCCACCTGAATCCGGAGACGAAGTTTCCGCCCGGATAGCGGATCGTCGAAACACCGAGTTCCTTCACCAGATCGATCACGTCGGTCCGGAACCCTTGCTCGTCCGCGGTCTGGTGGGTCGGCTCGAAGATTCCGTCGTAAATGTGTCGTCCGAGGTGCTCGACGAACCCTCCGAAGAGTTCGCGGCGTACGGGACCGACAACAAAGCGGGGATCGACGGTGGCGTGAACGGTGTGCATGGGATCTCCGGGTCTGACGAGGCTGGGCATCACGCGACGTGGAGGCGGGGACTGGCGCCGGAACGCCGTTCCCGCCTCCACGTCGGGCGGTGAGGTGGACGCTGGGCTTCTAACCTTCGTCTTCGATCACGGAGTCGAAGTTCTCCTGGATCTTGACGATGAGCTCATCGATCGTCGTCTGTCCGGTCATCATCTCGACCCGCGACTGACGGAAGAAACTGTTGAACGTCGAGAAGGTCGACCAGTTCGTGGGGTTCTCGTACCACTCGAGCTTCGGGTTCTCCAACAACGCGAAATAGTCTTTGGCACCCGGGATGGACGTGTTGCGTGTGATCTTGTCCACCTCGCTGATGTTGGGCGCGATGGTGCCGGACTTCTCGATGAGGTTTGCCGTGTCGAGAGAGTAGTAGAACTCCAGGAACTCGATGGCGGCCGCATACTGAGCTTCGTCCTGATGCGCCTGCTCGGAGATGGCCCAGCCGGAATCGGTGTCACCCGTCAGTGGATTGCGCAGGACATGAACCGTGCCGTCGTCGGCAGGGATGATGAACATGCCTGCGTTGAACTCGGGGTCGACCGTGTTGATGTCACGCAGACGCCCAAGACCGGATGCGGAGGTGATCATCACCGCCTGGTCGTTCACCAGGAGCGTGGTCAGCTGAGGATCGTCAGTGGACGCCCAACCCTCGAGCGCATAGTTGTCGGTGATGTGCTTCGTCCGCTCCAGAGGCTCACGCAGCTCCTCCATCGTGGCCTCGCCGCTGGCGACCGCATTCCAGAACCCGTCTTCGTACGACGCGTTGATCGGCCCCGCCAATGGCTTGAAGAGCAGGTCTGTCGATCCCGGTTGTGCCGCGGCGATCGCCAACGGCGCGTCGCCGTTGGCTTTGATGTCATCCATCAGTTTGATGAACTCATCGTAAGTCGCGGGTTCTTCGAGGGCATGCTCTTCGAAGTAGTCCTTGTTGTAGACGATGTTGAAGCCGATCTCGCCCATCATCCCGGTGGTCGGGCTGATGTACACATTGCCGTCTTCGGTCGGAGCGAACGCATCGGCGGCGAGGAGGTCGGTGACCTCCTCGGGGATCGGCGCCAGCTTGCCTGCATTGATATAAGTGGCGGTGTCTCGCATGTCGATCACCGCCGGCCAGTTGCCGGTGGCGTCCATGGTGCGAACGGTTGTGGCGTAGTCCGCACCAGGCGGCATGGGGTCCAGCTGAACGACCGTGGAATCCGACTGAGCATTGAACGCGTCGACGACGGCATCGACGGTGTTGTTCCACGTCTCATCGCCCGTGGCGTACATCACACGGATGCTCGTACGCTCTCCCGAACCACCCGAGTCGCCTGAGCCGTCCTGCGGTGCGCAACCGGCGAGTGCTGTCGCACCCAGCCCAATCGCTGCGCCAAGCGCCACAAGACGCGTAAGCCTCTTTCGATCGGTTACGAGGCCGGTGATCACTTTTCCGGTCATGTCATCTCCTTTGAGCATGCGAATCGCTGTAGGCCCGCTCACGACTGACCGGGTACGGATAACGTTATCCGGTCGGGCCCGTCGGCGCAATGCGCGCGATATCCGTTATGCTTTCGTTACTGCCACGGCCGCCGCCGAATCCCCCTCGTGACGGCCTTTCGACTCGTCCACAGCGCGGGCCTGAGGCAGGCGTGTCGATGAGGTCCGCATACCGGCCCGTCGAACGTCCGCTGTCCATCCACGGCCGTCGAGATCTTCGGCACGCACACCCAGAAACATCCCCGTGAATCGCAGCCGCGGCCCGTGGTCGTCAGAGAGCATCCACGCCGGGTATGCCGTCTGAACCTCGCGCACTCGGCCGCCCGTCGCCGGGGAGAACGCGAATCGCAACCACGGCCCGTCGAGTACCGCCCGCAATCTCAGAGACCCTTCGGGCACCGGAACAGGATCTGAGCGCGTTGTGGACGAACCGACCCGCTGAACGACACGGAGATGTCGGCCGTTCTCCCTGTCAAAGGTGACCTGCAACCAGATCCAGCCCGACCGGTCGTACCACGCGACCAGACCTGCCGCCTCGCGCGATGTCGCTGGATCAGCATCCATGACGATCTCGAACTCCGTGTGGTGCTCCTCAACCCGGGTGAGAATCATCGTCTGGTCGAATACCGACGATGTCGAGTGCCCTCCGCGCATCCGGAGCCACCCGGGCCGCGCCGTGAAGTCCAGCATCCGTGGTGCTGCACGCAGTGTCGACCATCGGGTCGAATCCAGGCCGCCGGCATCGAAGGCGTCGACCCACCGCCTCTCCAGAGGCTCCGCGATGAGTCCGTCCGGCCGATCACCCAGCGTCAGTTCGACGCGTGCCCGGTCGCCCCCGCCCACAGGGCGCAGCCATCCATCGTCCTCGAACCGAACGTGCTGCAGGCAGGTCTCTCGACCGAGAGTGCAATAGCGTTCCCCGAGATGGAGCGTGGGCCGGCTGGCAAGATGAACGAGCATCCACTCACCGTCGGGTGTCTCCACGAGTTCGCCGTGTCCGACCTTCTGCAAGGGGTCGCCGGGCGAGTGACGTGCCGTCAGAACGGCTTCTCGAGGGTCGCGTTCGTACGGACCGGTCAGCTCTCGTGATCGGGCCATCGTGATGCCGTGGTTCCAGCCGGTTCCGCCAGCGGCGATCAGCAGGTAGTACCAATCCCCGACCCGGTACAGGTTCGGTCCCTCGACAAGGCCGGCCTCGCAATAGATTCGCGTCGCCTGACCGCTTGTACGGCGCGCGTCGGGCAGATATTGCTCCAGCACCAGTCCTGAGAATGACGGATGCTCGGGCCTCTGATCCCACTGCACTCCAACGATCCAGTGAGTGCCGTCGAGGTCATGGAAGAACGAGAAGTCGAAGCCCCGGGAACCGAGATGCACAGGCTCGCTCCAGGGACCCGCTATCGAATCCGCCGTCACCAGATAGTTGTCGATATCTTTGTCATCGCCGTCCATAGAGCGGACGATCGAGTACGCGAGCCAATATTGCCCCTCGGAGTAGGAAAGGCTCGGCGCCCACACTCCGCCGGAATCCGGGACGCCGCGCAGGTCGAATCCGGCGTCGAGCGCATGGCCGATCGTGCGCCAATGGGCGAGATCTGTGGAATGGTGCAAGCGCACGGCAGGGTGGTACTCGAATGTGCTCGTGGCGATGTAGTAGTCGCGGCCGACCCGCAGTATTGACGGGTCGGGATTGAATCCGCGAAGGACAGGGTTCTGGATCAGGGACATATCTCGCTTATACCGGTGCTTTTGAGGTCAGGCGTTCATGGGATGCGCAAAAGGCGTACCGGCGACGAACCTCTCCACCTCGGCCAACGCCGCGTGGCCAAGGCGCTTCAGCTCGTTCCCCATGGACCCTGCGAGGTGCGGCGTGAGGAAGACGTTGGGCAGCGTGTAAAGCGCGTGCCCCGGCGGCAGCACGTCCGGGTCGGTCACATCGAGAATCGCCCGCAGCCGTCCTGCTTCAAGTTCCGCCACGAGTCCTTGCTGATCGACCAGCGCACCTCGCGCTGTATTGATCAGTGTCGCACCGTCCCGCAATGCCGCCAGCACGGCCACTGAGATCATCCCGACCGTGGAGGGTATCTCCGGCGCATGAATCGAGAGGATGTCGCTGCGCGCGGCGAGTTCGGTGAGGTCATCGACGGCTTCAGCTCCCAGGCGAGCCGCGGCGTCCGCGGATGTGAACGGGTCGTAGAGCAGTACCCTCACGTCGTGGCGGGCGAGTTCTTCGACTACGAGCGACCCAATCGCCGAGGCGCCGACGACCCCCACGGTCGTCCCGTACAGCCCGGTGCGCGGCATCTCCGCTTCGCGGTCGATGAATCGTTGCTCTGCGGTGTATCGGCGAGAAGCCCACAACGCGTCCTTCGCGGCGAGGGTGATCATCGCCATGGTGAACTCCGCTACCGGGACCGCGTTCGCTGCGCGCGCCGAGGAAACGCGCACACCGCGCGCCGAGAATCGTGGATCGATGAACCCGACGCCACCGCCCCAATGCACGATGGCGCGAAGTGAAGTGAGCATGTCGAGGACCTCGTGTCCGAGTTCAGGGACACCCCATCCGGTGATGAGCAGCTCGACGTCGACCGGATTCGAGATGCCGTCGAGAGACATCGAGGCAGCAGCGCAGTCGATGTCGACGAGATCTTCCAGCCGGCGGCATTCGTGCCGCCCGAAGACGAACGGGGTCAGAGCGGGATTCATCAGCAGTGCGGCTCTCATCGTGCGAACTCCTCGATATTCCATGCGTCGCGCCACTCCAGGCGCACGCGGCCGTCACGGATTCGAAGGGGCAGCCACACCCCTGGTGATTCGCTGAGATCATCGCGATTCCAGCGGTCACCGATGTAGACGAATCCTTCACCGACGGGAGCGACGACGCTCACCTGCGATTCGAAGGTGTTCGCGCCGGGCGGGGCGATGGGCCGCCAGTCGTCCCACGGGCCTTCGAGGGAGGGAGCACTCGTCCACATGTTGTCGTTCATGCTCCAACCGGTGAGATCAGAACCGAAGAGGTAGTACCGGTCCTCGTGCATGACGAGCGCCGGCGACTCGTATCCGATCTCGGGATGCGCCTGTTGACGCAGGGTCGACATGATCGCCTGTGCGCTGAGGTAGTCATCGCGCAGACGGTAGATGTGCAGCCCGTTGTCCCGATCTTCCGACAAGAGGTAACCCACGCCGTTCTCCTGGAAAACCCCGATGTCCCGGCTGAGATGGCCGAGGGGGCGTTCGCTTCCGAGATAGTTGTACGGCCCCTCCGGGCGGTCCGCGATCGCGTATCCGACGCGGGCGTCGGAGTAGTCCACAGAATCGATATGTAGGAACATCACCCAACGCCCGTCTGGCCGCTGCAGCACCTTGGGACGCTCCACGATTCGGTCCGCCCCGATGTCGCCGTTGCCTCGGACGAGCGCATCGCCTTCGTACCGCCATCGCGCAAGGTCGGTCGATGAGTAACACGCCACGGCGGTGAATCGATCGCCAGCCGTCTTGTCTTCGCCCCACGCTAACCAGCGGTCGCCGACGCGGAGTAGTCCGATTCCGTGCAATTGCGCGGTTCGCCCCCGGTCATCGATGAACACGCGGCCAGGTGTGATCCCGCCGGGGTCAGCCACGGTGCACTCTCAGCACACGTGCCCCGACGCCCTCGGGCGTCGTGACCGAAAGACCCTCGTCCGTCGGACGGAAGTTCCACGGTTCCCCTTCTGTGGGGAAGAGCACGTCTGCCTGAACGACTCCGGGCAGTGAGATCGACGTGGGCTTCTCGTTACGATCCCAGACGAACACCAGTTCGGCATCGCTCGATCGCAAACCGAGGCCGACGACTTCGGCGTCCCACTCGGGGAAGCCCAACGGCCAGAAAGGCACTGTACCGGTCAGGTCCGCCCGTAGTTCCTTGTGCAGCGCAATCGCCTCGGATATGCGCGCTCGCTGGTCGGGACGCAGGTCGTCGAAGAACCCGGACAGGTACAACCGACCGCTCAACCCTGTCACGAGCGAGAACACGGTCTGCTCATCTGTCATCTCACGCGCCGGGTATGCCCAGTTGCCGCACTGCTCAGGAAGGATGGACGCGGGCGCGGAAGCCGCGATGGGCGGATAGAGCAGGTAGTCCTGCTGATCACTCGTGGATTGCAGGTGCGTCACGGCGAGCAGCGAATAGTCGGCCCGCATGGCTCCAGAGCTGCAATTCTCGATCAGCAGACGGGGGTGACGCACCTGCACTTTCTGAAGCCAGTCGCGGAACGCGCGCGTGTGTGCGAGCAACCCGTCACCCGCGCCCGTGGCGTTGTGCTCCGTGCCGACGCCGGGGTTGATGTTGTAGTCCAGTTTGAGGTATCGGATCCCGAACTCCTCGACGAGATGATCGACGGCTTGGTCGATGTGTGCGCGGGCGGCGGGGTGTCGGAAGTCGAGGTGAAAGCGGCGATCCTCCTGCACGCGCGTGCCGTGGCGCACGAAGAAAGCGGCATCGGGCAGCGATGCTGCGACGGGGCTGTCGATGCCGATGACCTCGGGTTCGAGCCAGAGTCCCGGGATCATGCCGGAGTCGTGGATCTCGTCTATCACCCGCTTCAAACCGCCGTTGGAAAACCGTGATGGGGCCTCTCGCCATTCGCCGACCGTCGACCACCAGTCGCCGATCGTCGGATCGGCGAACCAGCCGGCGTCGATGCAGAAGACCTCGGCGCCGGCGTCGGCGGCCCGGCGGATGAGCGGAAGCAGCTTCTCGGTGGTCGGCTGCCCCATGAGCGTGTTCATGAAGTCGTTGTAGACGACCGGCAGTTCCTGTCGCTGAGCTGCGCCGCGGAGCCACCGCCGGTATCGGGTCAGCTGTGCCATGGCGCCGTCCACGGCGTCAGCGGATACAGCCATGGCGACGGCTACGGAGGTGAAGGTCTCGCCGGGCAGCAGCTCATGAGCGAAGTGATGCTCTAGGTCAGCGGGCCCGAGGAGCGAGAGGACTCCGCCGTCGAGCGTCTGGCTCATATCCACATGCCAGCCTGCGCTGGTTTCGATCTGCCAGGCGAGAGCTTCGCCGTCGGCACGGACGAGATACCCGCAGGGCACATGCTCTCCACTCGACCAGGCTCCGTGGCTTGTCAACGCAGCGTGGCCGCGACCGTCCTGGCCGTGCAGGCCGAGTGAGATGGCGGGCAGCACTTCTCGCATCCGCACCTCGCGCCAGCGATTCTCGGCAAGCCACTCGCTCGCCGCAGTTCCCCACACGACGTGATCGAGATCTTCTGCGGTTGCTCCCACCCCGATGACAGCCGATGTGAGCGCCGTCAACACGACCGGCGTTGGTCCGGCATTTCGGATTTCGTGCTCGATCCGGACAACGCTCACGTCAGAAGGCACTGTGACGGTCGTGCGAACCTCGAGACCGCTTTCCGCATCCAGTTGCAGCACGATGGCCGAGCTGGCGATCGCATCCGTCACGACCTGAGATGACTGCACGCGCAGTCGCTCCCCGACTTCGGACCGCCGATACGCCTGGCTGGTGCGAGCACGCTGCTGAGCTGCGGTGAACACCTCGACCAGTCCGATGCTCTCTCGTCCGACGAACGCCGACGATGGTGCGACGAGCGCCAGTGGTGTGTCGTCGCTCCAGCGCAACTCGAAAGGGCCGACGGCAGCCACCTGCCTGAGCGTGTCATGATCAGTAGTCGTCGTGTCCGGCGCCGGGTCGGATAGTGGACGGATATCAGTCATGGAGTCGTTCTCATCTCGTCGATCACTGGGAGACGCAGAGCGTCATTGCAGATGTGTATGGCCGCGCCCAGCAATGCAGGCAGGAAGAGCGCAACAGGGGCACCGATGAGGGGCAGGGAGGCGATACCTGCTCCCAGGCCGATGAGCAGCAGCCAGCTGAGCGCGATGTGGGGGCGCCTCGCCACTGCCCGCATGGCGAGAGAGAGGGTGCTGATCGCCCCATTCGCCGTTTCGGCCGCAGCAACCACGCAGATGGCGATCACGAGGACCGCGAGGACCGCAGCGGCTCCTGCGATGAAGAGCAGCATCGCGTGCGAATCGTGGAAGAGCGCCAGATCGTAGTTCAGCACCAGGACGATCGCGCTCAAGCCAGCAGCCGCCCATACGAGTGAACGGCATCCGCGGATGAACGCAACCCAGAACACGCGTCCCGCATGAGCATCGACAGGATCGGTGATCAGAACCCGAGTGCTGCACAGGAGCGCGAACGTCGCCGGCAAGAGCGGTAGCAGCGAAGCCGATGCCGCCCATATCGCCAGATGCGTCGGTTGCCAACCGATGGTGATGGTGAACACCGCGGCGGGAGCGAAGCATCCGAGGAATGAGATCGACACGATGAAGTACTGGAAGACCGCCGACATCGTGTGAGCCACTCGACCGTCCATCGCGACGAGCGCGCGGAGACGTCCCGTGCTAGTGGTCATCCTTTCACCGCCCCGATCGACATGCCCTTGATGAAGTACCGCTGGAAGGCCGCGAAGATCGCGACGGCAGGGATGATCGCCAGAATCGCTCCCGTGTAGATCAGCTGCCACTGCGACGTGAGCAGTCCCACCATCCGATTGATCGCGACGTTGATGGTGCCGGCCGAGGATGAATCGAGGAACACAAGAGGGATGAAGAAGTCGTTCCACAATCCGAGTGCCTGGATGATGACGAACGCAGATGTCACGGGGAGCAGCATGGGAAAAACGATCGACCAGAAGGTGCGAAGTCGGCCGGCGCCGTCCATGTTCGCCGCCTCTTCCACCTCGATGGGGATGCCTTTGATGAAACTGCAGTACAGCAGGATTCCGAAGCTCGCCGATCCTCCGAGATGGACGAGGATGACGCTTGTGAGCGTGCTGTACAGCCCGACATCATCGAAGCCCTTGACCAGCGGGATCATGCGTACCTGGAAGGGGATCATGAGACCGGCGATGAAGAGGATGTAGACGAACCTCGACGTGCGTCCCCCGACGCGTTCGATACCGTACGCCGCCATCGGGACGATGGCGACAAGGAGGATCACCGTGACGACGGTGATGATCAGCGTGTTGAGTAAGGCCTCCCCATAGTCGGTCTGCTGGAAGAGCTGCACGTAGTTGTCGATCGTGAACTGGGTGGGAAGGCCCATGGGATCGATGGTGATCTCCGAGTACGAACGGAAGGAATTCAGCAACGCGTACATGACGGGGCTTGCGACGATGATCACGAGAATGGCGAGCACGACCATCACGACGACTTCACCCCGTGTCCATCGCTTCTTTGTGCGAGGGCGAGCGCCGCTCCGCGCCCGCTTTTTCGGGGCGGTCAGCAATTCGGTGTCTGTACTCATGCTTGGATCTCTCTTTTGCGCATGTAGGCGTTCGCGAAGACGGTGCTCGCGATCACCACGAGGAACAGGACGATGGCGGCGGCACTGCCGAAACCGGCGCGGTACTCGCCGAAGCCGACCTTGTAGATGAAGAACGCCATCGTCTCGCTCACGAACCCAGGGCCTCCGGCTGTCAGCACCATGACCTGGTCGAAGATCGTCCAGCCGGCGATCAGGGCGAGGGTCATGTTGACCGTGACCGCGCCGGCGAGCATCGGCCAGGTCACGTGGCGGAACACCTGCCGGCTGTTCGCACCGTCGATACGCGCCGCTTCGAGCAGTTCCTGCGGAACGGACTGCAGGTTCGCCAGGTAGATCAGGGTGGTGTTCCCGCCCAGTGTGAAACAGGTAATGAAGAGAATCACCCACACCACGATCGAGCTGTTGCCGAGCCAGTCCTGGGCCCACTCTGGAAGACCCAGGTCGCGCAGCATCATGTTCACAGCGCCGA
Organism: Microbacterium sp. Bi98; assembly: GCF_918698045.1. Taxonomy (NCBI): domain Bacteria; kingdom Bacillati; phylum Actinomycetota; class Actinomycetes; order Micrococcales; family Microbacteriaceae; genus Microbacterium; species Microbacterium sp. Bi98. The sequence goes on from NZ_CAKKLK010000001.1 coordinate 737,904, forward strand.
AATTGTAGTTGAGCAGATACTTCCAGATGGTGGCGAAGATGAAGCCGCTCACGAGGGCGGGAAGGTAGACGGCCGTTCGGAAGAAGCCCTGCCAGTGTCCGAGTTTGTCGAGCATGAGGGCGACGGCGAGGGAGATAGCGTTGATGAGTACGGCGGATCCGAGCCCGAGGATGAGCGTGTTCTTCGCCGCATTCCAGAATCGCCCGCTGGTCAGAATGTCCTCGTAGTTGCGGGCACCGATGAAGTCGTAGTCCGGGCTGATGCCGTCCCAGTTGGTGAAACTGAGCTGCAACGATTGCAGGGACGGGACGATCACCATCAGCAGGTATATCAGGAGCGCAGGGGCGATGAAGCCGAGCATGGCCCACCGGACGCCTCTGTTTCGTCGTGCGCGTCTGCCTCGACCACTGCGTCTAGGCGCCGGTGCGACGTCGTTCGGCCGTCCGTCCGGAGCCCCATGAAGCGGATTCTCGCCTGTCAGGAGAACGGCGGCACTGACCGTCGGCGTCTGCGCTTGCGACGCGCTCTGATCTGTCATCGCCGCCAGCTCCTCTGCTCGACCGGCAGAACTGCCGGGATGCAGCGGTGAGCTCGCCCATATCTATGAGTTTCGGACATACGATCTCCCTTGATAAACGCCGGTTCCCAGGTCACACGTGAGTGTATAACAGACTGGACAACGTTTGCCAGTCGGTGAGTGCAGACACCGATCTCCGACGCGTGACACCTTAGAGCAGGCGAGCAGGCTCGCCATGCACGATGGGAGTCGCCTCGAGTGATATCAGGACTTTCGTGGGTTCCTCGGCGAGGGCGAGGGCGAGCGCTTCTGCTCCGAACCGCTCCAGTGGCACTTCGACGGTACTGAAGGATTGGAGGACGTCGCCGAGCATGGGCACATGGTCGAAGCCGGTGACTTCCATGTCGCGCGGGACGGTGAGATCGAGTTCGCGCAGACGGGCGATCGCCCCGACTGCCATGGCGTCGCTCATCGCCGTGATTACGTCGAACTCCCCCAGGCGGTCCGCGATCTCGCTGACCGCCTGATAGCCGCCATTGCGCGAGAACTCGGTATGGATGATGTCGCGCTCATCAACATGGATATCGTACTCGGCCAGTCCTTCGACGAACCCCTGTACTCGGTCGCGCGCTGTGATCTCGACCGCGGGGCCGGAGATAACGGCGAAGCGCCTCCGGCCCGCGCGAGCGAGCCCTTCGGCGAGAAGACGCGCGGCGCGATGGTTGTCGACCGTCACGGTCGGGAATCCCAGTTCGTTGTCGCCGATGATGACGATGTGCGCGCCGTGGTCCGCCAGGATCTGCAGTTGTTCACCGACCGCCGCTTCGCGAGCGGGGTCCGTCGTGCGGCTCGTTGCCATGATGATCGCGCGATGCCGCTCGCCGCGCAGCTGAGCAAGGATCTGCAGCTCGCGCTGCGGGTCGTCCTTCGTCGTGCGAACGGCGACCGACATGCCGTGATCCTCCGCGGCGTGCATGACGCCGGCGATCATCGTCGCCGAGCCGAAATCGTCAATGTCGGCGACGATGAAGGCCGCGGTTCGAGCACGTCCGCCCTTGATCGTCTGCGCCGCAGGATTGACGGAGTACCCCAGTGTGAGCGCGGCCTGCTCCACACGCGCGCGCATCTCGGGTGAACCGCTCTTCATTCCCCGGACGCCACCGTTCAATGCCCGAGAGGCGGCGGGCACGGAGACATCAGCCAGACGTGCTACGTCGGCGAGTGTAGGGGGTTTAGCCCGCTCAGTCATCTGTCCTCCCAAGACAACGATATCCACTCTGCGCTCGTGGTGCGCGTCGGTGGACGACGCCAACGGTGCGGTGCCTATTGATTCAACCCCGTACGTGCACTACCGTCGCTCAGGGATAGCGCTATCCACTATCGCGTGGCATTGGCTGCCGGCCCACGCCCTGGACGGAAGGAAGATCAATGAAGATCAAGGACGGACGCGGACGCCCTCGTCGCGCAATCGTGAGCATGGTGCTCGCGGTGGTGCTCGGCGCCGCGGTGATGACTCCGGTGAGCGCCACAGCTGAGACGCGCGCTTCCGCGACGATGGGCTCGCTGCCTCAGATCGTTCGCACTGAGAGTGACAGCGGCTTCGCCCATCCAGGGGTGGGCGTCACCGCCGACAACCTCGAAAACATGCGTGAGCAGGTCGCGGCCGGTGTCGAGCCGTGGGCGAGTTACTACGACGCGATGACGCATACCAAGTACGGTTCGTCGACCTATCGTGCAAGCAATTCCGGATCGGGCCTCGACGAACCGCGCGACGACTCTTACGACGAAGCAGGTATGCGCGGCATGGCGCTCGATGACAGCATCGGCGCGATGACCCAGGCGCTGCAGTATGTGGTGACGGGCGAGGAGGTCTACCGGGCGAACGCCCTCCATGTGATCCGCACGTGGAGCGGTCTCGATCCAGCGAAATACCAGTACTTCGCTGACGCACACATCCATACGGGCGTCCCGTTGTACCAGATGCTCGTCGCCGCAGAGATCATCCGATCGACGACAACGGCCGATGCCTATCTCGACGGATACGACCTTCAATGGACAGAGGCAGACGAACAGCGCCTCGAGGCCAACTTCATCCGACCGAATCTCGAGACCTTCCTCTACTCGCAGAACCGGTTGTGGAACCAGCACCTGTACGGGGTCATCGGCATGGTCGCCGCTGCCATCTACCTCGACGACGCCGACCTGTACGCGCAACGGGTGGAATGGTTCACGGTGAACGCGTCCTACGAGAGCGAGCACACCATCAACGGCGGCGACGTCAACGGATCGCTATCCGCTCTGTACCGGATCATCTCGAAGAACGACCCGCTCAACACCTTCAAAAAGAGCTTCGTGCAGCACATGGAGATGGGGCGAGATCAGGCTCACGCCGAAGGCGACACCGCCATCCTCACGGCGCTCGCACGCATCATCAACAACCAGGGCACCACGCTCGACCCCGTCGACGGCACCGTCTCGACCGCAAGGAACGCCGTCTCGCCCTACGAGTTCCTCGACAATCGAATTCTCGCAGGAGGAGACGTCTTCGCCGCGTTCATGCTGGGTGAAGAAGTCCCCTACATCGACACCTCAGGCGGCTCGGGAAAGCTCTCCCAAGCGTACCGGGGCCGACTCCGCGATCCGCTCGGCGAGCTTTACCTGCAGTACAAGTACGTCGCCGATGTTAACGTCGAGCGGAAGGCACCTCATGTCGCCGAGGTCTACGAACACCGCGACGGCCCCCTCTACTACTACGGCAACAGTGTGGAGAACTTCTGGAACCCGCGAGGATCAGACTTCACCGGCGCAGAGTACTGGGTCGCATTTCCGGCCGAGCTCGCAGCGGACGGCGGAACTGCGCCACCCGCGCAACAGCAAGGACCGGAGCTGTCCCTTTCTCAATTCGGTCACATGATCGGAAAGGGTGCTAAGCAGCAAGTCGACGATGGTGTGAGTTTCGTGCGCCTCAAGGCCAACAAGAAGGATGCTCAGGTGGCCGTGCGACGTACCGTGTGGTCGAACCGTGCCACGACCTCACTCGTCGGCATCCGTGTACGCACGAATGATTCAGCCGTGCTGCAGGCAACTCGCACATCGCGCGACGAGCCGTTCGCAGAGATCAGGGTGCCCGACACTGACGGGGAATGGCGAACCGTCTGGATGGACCTGGACCAGGCCGCGGTATCGGCACCCGTAGGAGACAACATCCTCTTCCTGCGTGCCACGGGCTCGAAGGCGAACGTCGATGTCGCAGGTGTGCTCTCGCAGGCCGGCTCCGTCCTGACCCCGCCGAAGTTCGACGTCGCAAGCCCACTCCACGTCGTCGCAGTGGCGGGCGAGCCATGGACCCGCTCATTCGTCGCGAGCGATTCGGCGGGTGATAATCTACAGCTCGCACTCCAGGACGCACCTAAGGGCGTCACGCTATCCGGCGACATCGTGAGCTGGACCCCTGGAACGAAGAAGAAGGACATCGGTGAATTCAACTTCCTGGTCGTCGCCTCCGACTCCACGACGGACACAGCGCTCTCGGTGACGGTCACCGTCGTGCCGGACCGGGAGGCGGCGATCGACGCGCTGCTGGCGGATGCGGGCGAGCCTCAGACGTTCACGACGTCGAGCTGGGCACCGGTGGAGGAACGGCGCATCGCGGCGACCGACGCGATCCCTACAGCAGATGCCGCCGCTTTCGGGGAGCTGCTCGATCAGTTGCGCGTAGCGGTCAAAGGCCTGGAGTTGCTGAATCCGCAGCTGTCCGATGGCTCCCTCGACTTCTCGGAGGTGACGACATCGCCGACACTGGCGAAACCGATACTGGTCGCGCTCACCGACGGCGACAATCAGACCACCTGGGGAGACCAACGGGTTCCCGAGATCTTGCTCGATTTCGGACCGGCTTACCGCGTCCGGGCTGAGGGCTTCGGATTCCTTGCGCGTGACACGTTCGCTGACCGCACTGCAGGAACCAACGTCTACGGCTCCGACGACGGTTCGAGCTGGACGCTGCTCACGGAGCATCCCACCGTCGGTGACGACGTCGCCATCGAGGACGTGCCGGTACGCGCGCAAGCGCGAGAGGATCGCTTCCGGTTCCTCAAGCTCCAGATGGATGAACCGGGTGCGCCAGGAGAACCCTGGTCGATCGCGGATCTTCGGATCCGTGGGGAGCGCTCCGAGGCCGTGGGCTCGATGTCTTCCGTCAGCCTGGCCTCCCCCGATGGCATCGCCGGCCGCATCCTGCCCAGCGACACAGTCGAGCTGCGGTTCACGGGCGATGCCGGCAATAACAGCATCGCGGCGACGATCCTCGGAGAACCTGCAGAGGTCGTAGTGGAATCGCCCGGCAGTTGGCTCGCACGGCTCGTTGTTCCGGACTCGTCTCAGGTGGGAACAACGATCCCTTTCTCGATCGACTTCGCGACTCCAGACGGACGCCAGGCGGACAGGATCGCGGCGACCACCGATGGCTCAAAGCTGTATCTCTCGAGCGACGTCGGCATCGTCGATGACATCTTCATCGCGGCACCCGTGGTCGGTCCTACCGGACAACCCGACGCAGCGCTGACTTCGAATGCTGCGAAAATGTTCGACGCTTCGGCCGCCACGGCCTCGGACACCCGCGCGATCAACGGAGTATTCGCAATGACCTGGGACCTCGACGACGCGCCGATGTCGCTGACAGCGGCGGAGATCCTCGTCAGACAGGACGGATACGGTACGTCCCGCATCTCGAACATGCGACTGGAGGGATCGAACGATCTGTCGACCTGGACGAGACTCACCCCCGTCGTTCCTCAGGGCACGCTCGACTGGCAACCGTGGGAAGTCACTGATGACACCGGCTACCGATACATCCGCCTCGTCAACGGACAGATCATCAACATCGCCGAACTGAGATTGTTCGGAACAACCGACTAGTCCCGAGTGGAAGATGAAACACAGGGCGGGGGTGAATCAACCAGATTTGCTCCCGCCCGTTCGTCAATCCGAATGAACTCAACGAGTGACCCAGTTTGCGAGCCGCTCGATAAGCGCCAGATGCGACTCGGATTCGTATGACCGCGTGTCATGTCCCAGGAGATCGACGGCGATACGTGAACCCAAGTGCTCGCGAACCCAGACGAGGGGATGCTGCACACCGTCGTGCTCGTGCTCCGCCACGATCTCCGAATCGCCGATCGCCTGCAGGTAGGCGTACCGCTCATCGAACACGGATAGCGTCTCTGTGCCGGCAAGAGGGTGCTTGGACCACGAGAGTTGCGTCTCTGAGATAGGTGGGTGCATCGAGATTCCGGGGAGCCATATCCGACCGGTTGCGGGCGCCCAGGCTGGATAGTCACGCAGCGACGAGAGTGAGGTATGCATCGCCAGAACTCCGATCCCGCCGCGCAGTGCGGATTCGATTCCACTAATCGACGCCGCTGACACCCCTGTAGCAGGCGGTGCGTCGTGGCGCCACGGATCCCCTGCGTTGACCACTAGAAGGTCGATGTCCTGCAAATGCTGCATAGCCTCATCGACGGGCGCGACGGTAACCTCGAAACCAATTCTTTGAAGCACACGACGCAAGCAGTCCGTCGTGTCGGTGAATGGATGCCACGGATCGGTATAGCGCCCGTCTGCACTGGCGAGCATCGCTTGACGAGTCCCATGCGCGTTCAGCATTTGGAGAGTCTCCTTCACCTATGAGTAGCTAACCGGGTGGTGCTGAGTGGCCAGGACAACGATATCCGATGGGTCGGATCGCTGCAGCTCCGCGAGTTCGAAGCGCCTTGCCTGCTTCGGGTGAATAGAGACGTTCTGCGCCCCGCACGAAAGGGATGGCCGCTGTGAGTGGTGATGTAGATGAAGAGGTGGAACCGCGTGGTTATAGTCTCGCGGCTACGCAAGGCGGCAAAGTCAAGGCACCAGGTGTCGGCCCTTACCGAAGGGATGACGATGGAGATCTGCGAAAGATCGTGTTGCGACGTAGGCACCCCGAGAAGCGATCAGGAAAGTGTCACGGCAAAGGATGGCTCGAGAGCGCCATACGGTCGCCCGTCAGGTGACATTCGATGTCATCTCTGTCCGTTTCTGACACGTAACTCCCCCTCCGGAGGGCTGGTCGCCAGCCCCGGAAATCGCGTATGCAGAGTCGCAGAAGCGCGATGCACGGACCGCCCCAAAGCGTCCTGGACGCCCCGCCTGCGAGGCTTCGGTCGAGCACTTCACCGCTGGTGATCACGCGATAGCGTCTTTTTCGTAACTGGGGTTACATGCAACGCGTCTGGGGCGCTACGCCACGCAAGGAAGCAATGTCACAATCTTTGTGACGAGCCCTCTCGAAACCACGTTCTGGGGAACTCGACGTCTCGAGAGGGCTGCTACCTCCGATCTCTGCAACTTCCACCACACCGATCGTCTCCGTGCCTCGGCGCACCCGAGTCGCTTCCCGAGCGATCGGCAGCGGGAACTTGCTTGAGGCGACGGTCTCGTTTGAGGGCTCTTCCCAGATGAGGGTGTAGGTCGGCCGGGCGCGTCGGTCCGCAGATAGACGTCGAGGTCTCCCGACGACGGAGGTTCCTACGCCATCCATCCGAAAGACCTCGACGTGCCCGGCGCTACCCCGCCGCCCGGCTTCGGCCGCCCTGACCTGACCGCCTTCGCGTCTCATCCCAATCGGCTCTGATCGGGTCTGCTGACCCTCTCGACGAGAACGCAGCGACATCACAGCCACCCAACCCCGACCGTCCGGGAAGCCGGGACACGTCACATGACCTGTGCTGCGGGCGTGTCGAGTGGGTCGTCCAGGGGCGACGCAGGAGCGCCGACGCGACGTGCTGAGAGGCGGTTCCAACCGAGCGCTAGGACACAAGCTACAGGCATGGCGATAGGTCAGGAACGGCGTCGCTCCCTGCGCAGGAGGGAGCGCAGAGTCTCGGCGTTCGCGTAGCCGACCCGTAGCGCGATCTCGGCGGAGGTGAAGTCCGTGGTTGCTGAGAGGTGCCGAGCTCGTTCGATGCGAAGCCGTAGGACGAAGCCGAGCGGAGTGAGGTTGAGCGCCGCACGGACTCGTCGTTCGAGGGTGCGCCGGCTGGTGCCGAGCGACTGCGCGACGAAGGCGACGTTGAACGGTTCGTCCAGGCGGGCGCGCACGAAGCGTTCGAACTCGACGACGATCGGGTCCTCGTGCCGGAGATGTTCGTAGGCGACGAAAGCCGCCTGCGACGGACGCTCGTCGATGATGAGGAGCTTGGCGACATGTTGGGCCAGGTCGGGGCTGATCGATCGCACGAGTGAGAGCGCGAGGTCGATGTGGGCGAACGCGGCGCCGGCGGTGACGAGGTTCCCGTCGACCACGACCATGGTGTCGAGATCGAGGGCGACGGTCGGATAGCGCTTCAGGAACTCCGGCCCCAGGAACCAGCTGGTCGTCGCCCTCCGATGATGCATCCGTCCGGTCTCGGCGACGGCGAACACGCCGGTGCACGCCGCGGCAATCCGGGTGGTCGCCTCGTCGAGGCGCCCGAGCGAGGCGATGACCGAACGAGCATCTCGGCTCTGGAGGACGTCGTTGGTAGCGGCGGCCGTAAGGGTTCCAAGCGCAGGGACGACGACCACGTCGAACTCTCCGGACTCCGACAGCGGGTGGTCCACCGACAGGGTCATCGATGCCGTCGTGGTCACTCGCCGTTTCGGTCCGAGGATGGCGAGTTCGATCGGGTCGATCCGCGGGTCGACCTCGCCGCAGGCTCCGTCGGCCACCCGCACGATGTCGATGATCGACGCGATAGCCGAACCGAAGCAGCCGTCGATCGCGATCAGTCCGATACGCATGACGTAAACAACGAACTCTATCCGGACGAGCGCGCAGCTCAGCGCACGAGAACCGCGCTCGGATATTCACGGTCGCCGGTGGGAGAACGATTGATGGACGCATGTCAGAATTGGGTCAACCACAGTGCGGACATCGTCAGCCGCGCCTCCTCTGAGGATCTCGTGGCAGAGCAGAAAGCACCCGATGGGCAAGTTCATCTACGAGAACGGCGTCAAGACCGAGATCGAAGACCGTGCACTGACGCACCTCCAGTTGGTCATCACCGCGAAGCTGCGCCGCGGCGAGCCGTTCTCCTTCACGTGGCGAGAAGACACCAGCGTCGGTGGTGGTCGAATGACCGTGTGGGTGCACGCGGGAAGCTCCCTCGTGTTCAAGTACTTCGGCAGCCGCCAGCCCGCGATCAACCGCGAATGGGTTGACGCTCTCGCGTTCACGGCGAACTCGCCGAGCGGTCTCTACCTCGTTCCCGAACCGGCCGAGAACACGGCCACTGATCGCGTAGCGGTTCCCGCTCAAGCCTGATCCGCCTCTTAGCGGGCTCACACGGAGACTCCTGCGCCCCGGGCCCTCACTGAGGCAAGACCAACACGAGCGCCAGGATTGCCACCACTGCCACACACAGAGTGACCCATCCCAGAATCGCGCGGCGACGGGACGGCTCCGGTGGATGCCGGGTCGGCTCGCCGAGACGGGCGCGAATGGCGTCAGCTTTGCGTTCGAGCTCATTGGCACGCTCTGCGAGCTCGGCATTCCCCACGCTGACCATACCGATCGTCGTCGAGAGGAGCTCAGCGTGCTCTTCCTCGAGGCGTAGCAGCTCGCCTCTCAGCTCCACTTCGCTCTGAGCGTCGCCATCACCGGGTGGCATCGGTACTCCCGTCGTCAGCGACATTGAGACGTCGGTTCGGCCCTATGCCCTGCCTTTGACCATCGTTCTGCCTCCGAACCTGGCCGACCTGGTAGGTGAGCGGTGCTGCAGCGCATGACTCGAGGGCCGCATGAGTGACGGGATGCCCCGCTCGAGGGAGGTAATGATGAAGCGAGGCATCCCGCGTGACGCCAGTGCCCGCCGGCGCCACCGGTGCCAGGACCACGCCCCCCGGCGTCGTCTGGCACCAACAGTTTCCTCCGGGAAGGCGAAACGCGATATTGACCCTCACCTGCGCGGGGTGACCACCCACGGAGCGACAGGTCCTGGACTCGCGTTCATGCACTCGATGTGAGGCCGTGGATCATCTTCTGGATCTGTTGCTGGACCTGGGCGTCCTCGACGTCGAACATCGCGTAGCTGATGCCTGCGGATTGCAGGGGCCGGTTCGGATACTGCTTGTAACTCGGCAGCACGCTCAGCAACCGCGCGGCCATCTGCGGAGCCTGCCACGTCTTCTCGGCGAAGCTGGTCATGAAGATGTCGTATCGCTCCTGCGGATCCTGCCAGAGGTCGAACAGCTCGGGGACGATCGCGGTGTACGACGACGGCCCCCGCCACTGGTCGCGGACATTCCAGATCGCCTTCCACTTGCCGACGCGCACGGCACCGGGGATCATCTCGGTCTCCGTCATGTAGAGCCAGTGATCTCGGGCCGAACCGCTCTCGCCTTTCAGCAGTCCTGACTGATCGAAGCTGTCGAAGATGGTCGGTTCGCCCTCACGGTCCTCGGTGGGAAGCTCCACACCCGCCAGGCTCGCGAACGTGGCCATGAGGTCCAGAGACCCGACGATCTCGGAGTTGCGGCGCCCGGCTTCGATCGTTCCCGGCCACCAGGCGATGGCCGGCACGCGGCTGCCGCCCTCGTAGTCGGTGCCCTTGGTGCCACGGTAGGGCGTGTAACCGCAGTCGGGATACACGTCCTGCCACGCGCCGTTATCCGTGGTCCACAGCACCAGGGTGTTCTCCGCGATTCCAAGCTCGCGGATCTTGTCGATGACCACTCCGACCCGATGGTCGAGCTCGACGAGCGAATCGAGGAACTTCGACTTGCCCATCGACGCTCCCTCGAAGTCAGGATGCGGAAGGTTCGGCTGGTGCAGTTTGGCCGTGTTCAGGTACAGGAAGAACGGCTCATCGCCGTCCGCATGGGACTCGATGTAATCGATCGCACGGTCGGTGGACTTCTCGTCGATGAAGGGGATGTTGGCGGAGTCCAGCTTCTCGACCTCGGTGGGCTCCTCGCCGGCTTTGCCGTCGAGCGCACCGATGACGTTGCCCCACATCTTCATCGTCGCTTCGTCGTCGAACGGGAAGTCCGGGTTGAAGGCCTTGTCCGTGTACGTGTACGCGTTCAGGTGATAGAGCGTCGTGTTGTACATCTCGTCGAATCCGTGCGCCGTCGGCATCGCGAACGCTGCTTCGCCGAGGTGCCACTTTCCGATGTGACACGTGTCGTAGTCCGCCTTCTTGAGGACGCTGGCCAGCGTCCACTCCGGAGCCGGGAGCCCGCCGCCGTCGCCGGGGAACGCGACCGTCGTCATTCCGCTGCGGATCGGCAGCCGGCCAGTCAGCGCCGCGGCGCGCCCAGGCGTGCAGCTGGGCTGCCCGTAGAACGACATGAACTGCAACCCCTCGGCGGCGAGCCTGTCGAGATTCGGGGTCGGCGCCCCACGGTTCTCCCCACCGCCGTAGCAGCCCAGGTCCCCCCATCCCACATCGTCAGACATGAACAGGATGATGTTCGGCTTCTCCGCCATGGGTCTCTCCTCCGTCGAGTCTTGCACCAATGGACCGAAAGTAGCTCTCTCTGAAACACCCCGCCGCCCGAACTCACCCCTGCCGGGTGAGCGATCGAGTCGGATGTCGATCAACGGTCGGTCGCGAGGTCCAGGGAGATCAGGTACTCGGCGGTCGCTCGCAGCTCGAGCTTGTAGCGCACCAGCTCTTCCGCGGTGACGAGGTCGGTCAGAAGCATGATCAAGCTGCCGATGGCCGCATCCCGACGCCCCTCCGCCTGCAGCGACAACGCCGCGAACGCCCCGACCGCCACTGACTGAGGAAACTCCTCGCGGGCCTGGGCGATCGCCTCCCCTGACTCTGCCGGAAGCCCCAGGGTAGACAACGTGGCGCTGAGCTGAAGAAGACACCGACGACGCAGATCACCACTCGCGCCGTTGTCGAGCGCGCGCCGGTAGTAGATGCGAGCGAGAGCAGGTTCCCCGGATACGTCGAAGGCGTCCGCCACCTCGAAGAGCACGCGGGCGTCATTCGGATGCTTCTCGAGAAGCGGGCGCAGCGCCGCGACTGTCTGCCCCATGTCGTGCTGCTTACGCTCCCGGAGGACGCGATCCAGCTCATCCTGAAGAGGATCGTTCGTCATGCTGTGCTGTGCTCCTGACGGGGGTTCGCGAGACCTGGTTTCGGAACCCACGGTATCCGAGACACCGAGACACGTCTGTCGTTGACGCCCGTCATTGACGCCGTATTGCAGAGCTCACACCTGAAGGGATCACTCAGGTTCGGCATCAAGTCCGCGTGTCGCACTGAAACCCTGCGCCAGCACTGGAAAAGCGCTCTTACCTGCTCAGCCCCTTCTTACTTCCCTGTCTGGCCGTTTACCGACGATAAGACCACTTATCCGGACTATCCGGCGCAGCCCCGCGCTCGGTGCGGGACCGCAGTTCGCTTCGTCGTCGGACGGACGAGCATGCTGCCACGACCGGTCTCCGCTATCGCCGCCCACCTCCGCCGGTCCAGCGCGCCGGCTCGACCTCGCGTGGGTCGATCTCAGGACGCGGGCGTCGGAACCGGACCGCGTGGCGGAACGAGTATCCCGTCATGGCCACGTCCGCTGAGATCTCGATCACCATGGGCTCGACGAGTGTGAGCGGCACGCTCTCTCCCGCCGCGGTTGAACCTGTCCATGGCACCCGGCTTGACCTGACTCGGCCAGGGATGAGCGCCCTCGGGTGCCCGAAGGACGCTGCCGAGGTTCGTGGACTCAACGCCCGAGAGAGGGGAAGTGCGGCCCACGATGCGCAGCGTGCCGTCGAGAGGAAGCCCGATAACCGCTTCGACAGGGCGGCGACGTGAACCGGTGACGGCTCCGCAGAGCACATCGAGGGTCTCGCGTTGCTTCACCTTGATCCAAGAGCGTCGTCCGCCTCGGTAGGGATGCGCTGCACCTTTCGCAACGAGTCCCTCGATCCCCGTATCTCGCAATGCCTCGAACCAGCGCACTGCGACGTCACGGTCGGTCGTCATCGGCGAGAGGTTCAGCGGCGGCATCCATTCCATAGCCAGCTCTTCCAGCAGCGCTCGCCGATCTCGCAACGGCAGGCCGCGGGCATCCTGTCCCGCGACTGTGAGGATGTCGAACGCCGCGAACGATGCCGGACTCGTTCGCGCCATTCGCTGAGCCGACGCCGACGATGTGTTGATGCGCCTCAGGAGCCCGTCGAAGTCGAGCCGGTCCTCGTCCCAGAGGACCACCTCCCCATCGAGAACGATGCCCTCCGGGAGCTGGTTCGCCGCGGCAGCCACGATCTCCGGAAAGTAGGGGGTGAGGTCGGTGCCCTGCCGAGACCACAGGGCGACCGCGCCATCGACGACGAGAAGCATGCGAAACCCGTCCCACTTCGGCTCGTACATCACCCCACCGGTCATCGAGTCCGCAGCGGGTATAGTCGCAGCCGCTCGGGTGAGCGCCACGGTCAGCGGCGGTCGCAGTTCTGCAGGCACGGCGGTACGTCATCCCTTGATGTCGCGAGGATCGTGCCCGTACGTGCTGCGGTCACCGATCGTGCCGTCCACGTGACGGACGATGTGCTCGACCTGACGCGCTCTCGCTGTCTCGCGCCCCACCGCCACCGCCTCCTCGCGCGTCGCGTGCGCCCCGCTGAAGGGGTCCAACTCCCCCTCGATCCGGTTGAACCAGCCGCCGTCCTGATGGAACGTCTCCACATCACCGTTGGGCATGACCATTACTCTCCTCTTGTCTCGGAGACCGTCATACATCCCAACGAGCACGATCTCGGAGACCCTTGCACAACCTGAGGAGCTTGTGCTGCCGCAGGCAATCGACACTGGGCGACCGTCGCGTCAGACACCTCTGCCCGGTTCGCAACGTAGACGAAGGTGGGGGGTATTTTCCGTCCTGTTGGCCGTAGCCTGGCCATACGTTGCCTAGACCTCGCGACGGAACCCGGTGGCGCGCCAGCGACACCGGCGAGAGAGGCCCCGGTAGCTACCGGCAGCCGGGTGCGTTGTATCCGGCCTGTGCGCTAGTTGCACTGAGTCAATCCCTCGTCCGTTCTGACCGAGCTGAGCCAGAAAGGACGGCGGACGATGGGTAAGTTCATTTACGACGGTAATCAGAAGGTGGAGATAGAGGACCGCGCGCTGCACCATCTGCAGGTTGTCATCACGACGAAGCTCCGCCGAGGTGAGCCATTCCTGTTCACCTGGCGAGAGGATGCCAGCGTGGGAGGCGGACGCAGCTCGGTCTGGATTTCGGCCGTCAGCGACCTCGTGTTCAAGTACGCTAGCCCGGGCCAGGCCGACCTCAACCGCCACTGGATCGAGGCCCTCGCGTTCACCGCAAACGCGCCCACCGGCCTCTACCTAGTGCACGAACCGGACGGCGCCGCGAAAGCGGAGCCGGGTCAGCCCGCTCACGCCTATTCGTAACCACGGCCGGTCAGTAGATCATCCAGAGTCGCCTCGCGTTGTGAGCAAACGGGAACCCGCATCACTCTGATTCGGGCGCGTCTATCACCTCGTCGACGAGCACGATGCCGCCGGTTGAGTTCGCTGACTGCATCAGCTCATCAATCCATCTCCCGTTCAGCTGCGGCGCCTCCGGATCCTCGAATATGAACCGGAGTGGAATCGACGGATGAAGCCAGATCGTCGACCGACCGCGAGGGTCGTCATCCGCGTGCTTCCACGACAGCGTGAAGCTCTCGTTCCGTCGCAACTTCGTCGCGATAACCACCTTGAGGTGAGCTAGCGCACGATCCTCGATGTGAACCGGATCGCCCGTCGCACCGTAGTGAAGAGTCGCCATACTGCAACCATATCGACGTGCCAGCCGCCGTCTACAGCATCCTCGCAGGCGGTAACCCTGACCCGCGAACTTCACGAAGTAACGCGAACCATAGAGGCGCAGGCGGGAGAGGCCGGATCCCCACGGCCTCTCATGTTGCCGAAGAAGCAGACAACCCGCGAGACGTCGCAGCCCAAGGGGGAGGTGCAACGTACCGCTGACTGTACTCGGCCCCGTCACCTCACATAAGGGCCCCTCGGGCCAGGCAGATTTCCTAAAGTGAATGCGTGCCTTCCGGTGGTGCCGCCGCGCGACAGACACGTTGCCTTGGGCGGTTCGCCGCGTGGGTTTCTCAGCTGTGTCTGACTGTTAGGGACGCCTGTGGCGCGTGGCTCCCTAGAAGAACTCCCAGTCATTAGCCGCTCTTCCCGGCCGGTCGAGCTCGGTGGCACCAACGACGTCCTCCTCCATCACGACGACCACGCGCGTGGTGGGTTGGATGAGTACGCTCGCTGTGTGGTTATCCCCGGAGAACGAGACAAACTCCGGGGGCGACACCGCCGCCGCTTTGATCTGAGACATGACCTCGTTCACGTCCTGACCAGGACCCAAGACGAAATCTCTCCCATCGATTTCGATCCGTGTTCTCACCATCTCTGCCTCCGATCCCCGGCGAGAGTACGTGTAAGGGTGGAGAGTAATGAGGGGCTTGCATCGGTCGCGAGCAGCGGCTAGCGACGAGCGCGCTCTCGCTCGGATGAGCCCGCTGACGGACGATGTTCAGCCGTGAGATGTTCCTCACAGTGCGACTGTGGCAGAGTGCGGCAATGGAAACAGCGAACACGAACCCTCACATCGGAGTCGTAGGTGTTGGGCACATGGGCGCTCCGATAGCGAGACGGCTAATCGAGCGGTACTCAGTGTCCGTCTCCGACGTCGATGCAGGGAGAGAGAGCGACGTCCCCGGAGCAATCTGGGTGAACTCAGCACGGGGCCTCGCCGCAACCTCTGACATATTCATTTCGGTCCTGCCGGGGCCAGTCGAACTTCGCGAGTGCCTGGCCGAGGCGCTTCCGGCGCTTCGTGGTGGAGCGTTGTGGCTGGACCTAACGTCCGGGGACCCCGTCGTTACGCGCGAGCTGGCCGCGCAGGCCGCACAGCGCGGCGTGGATACTATGTCTGCTCCGATGGGAGGTTCCGCCGTCGAAGCCAAGGCAGGCGAGCTCATTTTTTACGCCAGCGGCGCGGACGAACCTTTTCAACGAGCGCGTCCCATCCTGGAGACGCTGGCGAGTCCCGATGGTGTGCGGCGGGCGGGCAGGAGAGCCGAGGACGGTCAGATCGTGAAGTTGCTCGCCAACGCCCTGTGGTTTGCGAATGCCGTTGCCGCCTCGGAAGCGATGCTCGTCGGGCAGGGGCTGGGACTCGGCGTGAACGACCTGCACGGTCTGCTTCGAGAGAGCGCGGGAGGCAGCGTTTTCCTCGACGACCACCTACCCCTTCTCCTCGCCGGTGACTCCATGGAGAGCTTCGGCATCGACCGCGTGGTCGAGGAGCTCGACACGGTCAGCACCATGAGCCGCGCGGCGGGAGCGACGACCCCGATGCTGGACGCATCGAAGCGGTTGCACGCGCAGCGCTCGACCGATTCGGCCCCGTGCTCGGGGAGCTACTCGCCGTGAAGCTGCTCGAATCCGACGCTGGGCGACAACTGCGTTCGTGAGCCCATGTAGTTCTCATCTGCCCGTTACTAGCCTTCGAGGATTGAGATGCGAGTAGCGTGTGACCATGCCGGAGCGATCTCGGAACACCCCATCAGGTTCGTCCGCGGGGCGGCTGAGCCGCGAGCTCATCATCCAGACGGCACTGGAGCAGATCGACCGCACCGGCGCGGACAGCCTGTCGATGCGCTCACTCGCCCAGGACCTCGGGGTCGAGGCGATGTCCCTGTACCGGTACGTTCACGGTCGGGAAGACTTGCTGGAGGGCGTCGTCGCGTCCCTGATGGGGAACCTCACCGACACTCTCGACGATGAGATGGCCGAGCACTGGCAAGGCTTCTTGCAGACCGTCGCCCATCGGGTTCGCCGGATCGCGACCGAACATCCCCGCGCGTTTCCACTCGTGGCGAGCCGACACCCGGCGGCACCGTGGCTACGGCCGCCGCTGCGTAGCGTGGAGGTCGTCGACATGTTCCTGCGCACGCTCATCGGCCTCGGGTTCACCGATGCGCAGGCGGTCGACACGTACCGTTCCTTTAGCAGCTTCCTTCTCGGGCAACTCCTGTTGGAGTCCGCCGTCCATGGCGCCGAGACGGCCCCCGTCGGGACACCGCTCGATGAGGGCGGTGCCGACATCCCCGAGCGCGACGGCCAGCTCAGCCTGACCACTGCACCGCAAGTGCTGCGCCTTCGGCCTCTGCTGAGCGAGGACCGCAGCGAGGAAGAGTTTGAAGTCTCCCTCGAGGCGCTCCTCGACCGTTTGAGCGCCGACATCAGCCGCTGACCGGCTCCTCGTCGGGTCAGTCGTTGTCGTCTGTCTTCTGGGCGCTCATGCCGGCGCGGATCTTGCGGCCTTCTTCGATGTCCTCTTGCTCCTTCTTGGCCACGTTGTCGCTCTTGCGAGTGTCGCGCGGGGGCAGCTGGATGTCCTCTTCGGCGGCGATGCCGGCCTGCAGCTGGCGGCCGCGTTCGAGTTCGGCGTCGAACTCCGCCCCGAACAACAGGGCGAGGTTCGCGATCCACAGCCACAGCAGGAAGATGACGATTCCGGCGAGGGAGCCGTACGTACGGTCGTAGTTGGAGAAGTTGGCGACATACAGTCCGAAGCCGACCGTGCCCAGCACGAGGACGGCGATGGCGATGAGCGCGCCGATGCTGATCCACCGGAACTTCGGCTGCTTCGCGTTGGGGGTCGCGTAGTAGAGGATCGCGACGATCAGCACGACGATAAAGGCGAGCACCGGCCACTTCACGATGGACCAGATCGTCTGGGGAACTTCTCCAAGCCCGAGAGCGCTGCCCAGTGCTTCGGTGACGGCTCCCGACACGACGAGGATGATGGCGGCGATGACGAGCAGCACGATGGCAATGATGGTGACCAGCAGTTGAGCGGGCTTCAGCTTCCAGAAGGGACGCCCCTCCTCGATCTCGTAGATGCGGTTCATCGCCCGACTGAACGCCCCGACGTACCCGGATGCCGACCAGATCGCCAGCACGATTCCGGTGATCAACGCGAACCCGGCCGCCGGCGACCCCGCGATCTGCTCGATGGGTCCGCGGATGGTGTCGGCAGTGTCGCCGGGAGCGACCTGTTCGACGATGCCGAGGACGGCGTCGCTTGCGGCCTGCCCTTGTCCGAAGACGCCGAGGAGGGAGAAGATCGCGATGAGGCCGGGGAAGATTGAGAGCACGGCGTAGTACGTCAGTGCGGCGGCGATGTCTGTGCACTGGTCGGAGGAGAACTCGCGGATCGTCTTCTGCAACACGTACTTCCAGGACCGCTTGTGCAGATCGACCGGCGAGTCTGGCTTCCCTGCCGCCTCGGGATTCGGGGCGTTGTGGTCGGTGGTTGATGCGGGACGGGACATGGTGTTTCCTTCATCGTGAGGGCGGACCCATCCCATTTGCCCGCGGGATGGGTCCGCCCGACCTGGGGTCGGTTTAGTTGTCCGCGATGTGCTCGCGTGCCTGCTGCGCCTGATCCTTGACCTCGTGGGCGGCGGTCTGGGCTTCGTCCTTGACTGCCGAGACCGAGTCCTGAGCCGAGGCCCCCACTGCCGCGACGGACGCCTGCGCAGGCTCTTTCAGTTGCTCGCCGACCTCTTTCGCAACGTCCGAGACCTCATCGACGAGCGACTGCGCCTGGTCCTTCACACTGGCTGCGAGGTCCTTCTCCTTGGTCGACGCGGGCACCAGCGACGCGGCCACGAGGCCGATCCCGAACGCGATCAGACCGACCGCGAGAGGGTTGCCCTCGGCTTTCGCCACCGCTCGGTCCTTCACGTCTCCGAGATGAGAGCCCGCGTCGGAGAAAGAGGAACCGGTGTCATCAGCGGCCCCCATCACTCGGTCACGGACCGATCCGAACACGCCACGGACCTTGCCCATCTGTCGATCCACGATCTTGGACGGGGATACTTTGTCGGCCAGCGCATCAACGTCGAGCCCCAGGTCTTCGCGCGTCCGCTCGATGTCGGCTCGAATCGCGTCGGGTGAATCACTCATCGGTTCTCCTCATTTCTCTTCAGCGTTTCGGGAATCTCTTTCACGGTGTCCACCGTCTGCGGAACACCTTTCACCTGCTGGAACTGACCGCGTCCCACCAGGAACAGGATCAGCGCGATCACCGCCCATAGCACCGC